>NZ_CP071448.1:4265000-4865000 GCF_017352115.1 Flavobacterium endoglycinae | reverse complement strand
GTCGCTTTTCCAGTTCCGCCAGCGTGTGTGTTTTCTGGAGAACTTGACGGTACCACAACCAAATATCCTGTGTTTGGATCTACAATCATGAAATCCAAAAAGAAATCGGCAGCACCTTTCATAATCGGATAAATTTCTGCCAAATACTTTTTATCTCCTGTATATAAATATTTTTCCCATAAATCCTGACAAACCCAAGCACCGCCTGTTGGCCACATCCCAGAAGCAGCTGAATCTACAGGAGCGGTTACACGCCAAATATCAGTGTTGTGATGCAAAACCCATCCGCTGGCATTGTACATCATTCTGGCGGTTTCTGCACCTGTTACACTTAATTCCTTTGCCATTTGAACAAACGGTTCGTGCATTTCCTGCAAATTAGTTACTTGTGCAGGCCAGTAATTCATTTCGGCATTGATGTTTGTCGTGTATTTGCTGTCCCAAGGCGGTGTAACCATATCGTTCCAAATTCCTTGTAAATTCGCTGGCTGTCCGCCTGGCTGAGAACTCGAAATTAAAAGATAACGGCCAAACTGGAAATACAAAGCGGCCAACTGCGGATCGAATTGTTTAGAGAAATCTCTAATTCTTTCGTTTGTTGGTTTCTTAATCAGATCATTCGAACCTAAATCTAAAGAAACTCTGTTGAAGAATTTTTGGTAATAATCAACATGCGCTTTTTTGATTTCGTCGAAACTTTTTGGCAATGCCTGCTCTAAAAACGATTTGCTTTTTGCAACTTCATCTCCTGAAATATCTTGGTAGTTTTTAAAATTGGTTGCAATCGAAATGTACAACACAACTTCATCGGCTTTGTTGATGCTTAAAACACCGTTGCTTGACTCAATTTCTCCGCCTTTATTTTTAGCGGTAAGTCTTCCTTGAAATTTTACTTTTCCCTTTACGCCTTCAAAATTAGTTCCAACTCCTGAAAGTATAATCTGGTTTCCTTCTGTTGAAGCGACCGTTTTATCAATCGGACTGTTCATGAAAACGTTGCACGTAATCTGGCCTGGTTTACTCGCAGAAAGTTTCACCACAATAACCTGATCTGAAAATGCAGTTAGAATTTCTCTTGTAAACTCAACACCGTTTACTTTGTATTTTACTTTTGCAGTAGCATTGCTGATATCTAAATCTCTGTAATAATCGGTGTATTTTTGATGTCCTGCAAATGAAATATAAACACTTCCGAAAGTCTGATACGGCATTCCGTCATTGGTCTGCGACATGATATCTCTCGTAGCCAAATCTTGTGCTTCGTTAAATTTTCCGTCAAAAATAAGCTGTCTTACTTTAGGCAAAGCTTCGATAGATTTTGTATGTGCATTACTGTTTGGAGAACCTGCCCAAATGGTTTCTTCGTTCAATTGCAAACGTTCAACTGCTGGATCACCAAAAACCATTGCGCCTAGACGTCCGTTGCCTAATGGCAAAGCTTCATTCCATATGGTTGCTGGTTTATCGTACCATAATTTCAAGTCGTTTTGGGCCGTTGCAGCAAACGAAAAAATTCCAAAACAGATTGCTGTGATTTTTAATTTTAACTTCATACTTATATTTTTTTCCGCCACGAATTCACGAATTTTCTCTAATTCTACTTTGTGTCTTATTTCTCTAATTTTTACCAAATCTATCATGCAATTTTATTTGATTAAATTTGAGATAATCATCCCACAATCCACGTCAAAAAATAATTCGTGACTCGAGCGATAGCGAACTGGCGAAGCAATTCGTGGCTATCATTTCTTAACCTCGTAAACTTTCAGATTTTTTTCTCCGAACATTTCATATAATTTGTTGATGTCTTTTAGCGCATTTTTGGGTAGTTTTTCTCCTTTATCTCCAAAAACAAACAACTTTTCTTTTGGTTCAATCACACAAGTCGACTCGTCGATTTCGCCTTTTTCGTTTTTCACTTTATTCAAATCTAAATTCAAATATTTCGCCATAAACGGATACAAAGCCATACGTTTCGAAATCCCGAAATCATGTCCTTCTTTCGCAAAATGAGCATTCTCCACTAAATCTTTCTTGCGGTACAATTCATAAGTTCTTTGAATGAACGGAAACTCCAATTCTGGAACTGCCAATGTCCAATCCTTTCCATCCGAAACAATCAATTGCGGTTTTGGAGCCATCATGGCTGATATTTCGGCATTGTTTGTTCCGTTTCCGCATAAGTGAATACCTCGTCCGCTTTCACATGGGCATCCTCCTGAAAAGTGAGACGAGACCATCACAACCGGAGCTGAAACTTTTACACGGTCATCAATCGCGGCTAGAAACATGGTGTGCGAACCTCCGCCAGAACCTCCTGTAACGCCAACTCTTGTCATATCAGCATTTTTAACGGTCGCTAAATAATCTAAGAAACGAATTCCTGTTAAGACCTGAACTGTCGATGCAATGCTAGTTCTGTGTGTTTCTTCAGGGAACTGTAATAGCGATTCTCCCCAAGCAAATAAGTCATAACCCACAACAATTGCTCCCATTTTTGCCATCATGGCACATCTGTACTGTTCGTCTTTTCTATATCTTCCATCGCCAAAATGCCCGTCGGGAGTTAAGATAACAGCCGCTTTTTTATTTAGCGGATAAGGTTTATAAATTGATCCCGTTGCATAAACCCCTGGCAAAATTTCCAAAGCAATATTTTCAACACTGTAGTCTTTGTAGATTCTTTTTGGAGTTAAAAGTGGTTTAGATTTTGGCATTGGGGGAGCCTTTTCTAATCCAAATGAGGTTATCATACAAGCTTTTAACTCCGTTTTGCGTTTTTCCCATTCTTCTTTAGTCGAATAAAGGCTTTCTAGGTAAAATAAACGCTCTTTTCCTTTATCGACAGAAACTTTATGGTTTTCATATTTACGAATAATATAGGTTCCATCGGGTTGTTTGAAATACATCAATTCAAATGGAGCCAAAATATTGGTCAGCGAAAGCGCTAAATTCCCTGGTTCAATTCTCCAATCGGCATAATCCAGCTCTTTTCCTTTTAATAAACCTCTGTCATCGTTGATTGTGACATTAAAAATAGTCTCAATTTTCTTTAAGGTTTCTGATACCGGTTTTCTAAAATTGGTATCAGAAGTACTTTGCGCATTGGCAAATGTCAAAGCGAAAATGGAAACGAAGATGATGTATTTTATTGTTTTCATTATTATATTTTTTTGAATTGCCTCCAGTTTTAACTGGAGGAAAACAAATTGATTTTCAATTGGCTTTAGCCGAACTTACCAATTTGGCTAAAGCCTTCTAACTTGCTTTATTTTGTACCCTCCAGTTAAAACTGGAGGCAATTGATTTTATTTTTTTCTGAACTTACTTACAATTCATAACTCATAACTCATAACTCCAATTACAACTTACATTCTATTATATAAATTCCAGATCCTAATTCTAAAATCTGCTTTTTATCTTTTTCATTAAAACTTGCCTTAGCTCTTTTATCATTAATTTTTATTTCTGATTTTTTAGAAATAGGCAGTTTTATTGTAGCTGTTGTATTCACTGGAATTTGAACATTTAGGATAAACTTGCCCTCTTTTTTCTCCCAAGAAGAAGCAATTTTTCCGTAAACCGATTGATAATCCGCTTTTGCGAAAGTCATATCGCCAACCACTTCAGGCTGAATAAAGAAATGTTTGAAACCCGGTTTTTCTGGATCGGACATAATTCCGGCTAAACTTTGATAAAACCATTCTTCGATTTGCCCTAACATAAAGTGATTCCATGAGTTTCCTTTTGTTGGATCCCATTGTTCGGTTAGAGTGGTCAAGCCAAATTTAATCTGAAAACCATAACCCGGTGCATCATAATGATTGTGCATTCTGAACATGGTTTCGTTCTCACCGTTTCTTGCCAGCGTTTGAAATAAGTAGCGATTTCCAACATCTCCTGTTGTCAAACGATCTCCTTTTGCTGCAATGTCTGCCAGTAAATTCTGCATAACCGCTTCTTTGTACTGAGGTTCTACGATATTCATAAAAATTGGAACCGAGTTACTAAACTGACTATTCGTTCCGTATTGTTTGGTTTCTGGATTGAAAAATGTTGCGTTAAAAGCTGTTTTTATTTCAGAAGCCAATTTTTCGTATTTTTCAAAATCTTCTGTTTTGCCTAATAATTTAGCCGCTTTGGCGGTCAAATACGCTCCGTAATAATAATGCGAAGTTGCTGAAAGCGCAATCGGACTGTTTTTTGAATATCCAGCAGCATGAGTTCCGTAATCGTACCAATCGCCCAAACCGTGATAAACGATATGATCTGTCGCTTTTGTTTCTAGATAATCAACATACTTTTTCATTACGGGAAAATATTTTTCTAATAATGAAGCGTCTCCGTAATATTCGTAATACATCCAAGGCAGGATAACGCCTGTAACGCCCCATTCTGGAGAATCGGTAAAATCGCCACCGAAAATCACATATTCGGGAACAATCGTCGGAATTAAACTGTTGTCTCTTTGTGAGTCTGAAATGTTCTGCATGGTTGCAGGAAAGAAAGTCTGCAAATTATAATTGAACATTAAACCTGGACCGTTCAACTGAATTTCTTCTAGCCAGCCTAACTTTTCACGTTGCGGACAATCGGTAAAAACACTTTGAAAATTGCTTTTTATCGAATTGTTTATCAGTTCGTGTGTTTTATTGAAAATGGCATTTGAACATGCAAAATTCCCTGCTTCTCCAGCCGAATTGTAAATGAAATTCGATTTTAAATCTATCAAAGTTGGAAGGGCTGCATTTTTACCTTCTTTATAATTAATATTTTCAATTTGAACATATTGATAACCGTAGAAACTAAATTTTGGTGTCCATTCTTCTACTCCATCTCCTTTTAAAGTGTAGTCGTAATAATAAGGTTTTCCAGATCTTCCTTGCGCAATTGTTCCTTCTTCGTTTAATCCTTCCGCAACCCAAACACGAACAGTTTGCCCTCTTTTTCCTTTTACTTTGATGGTTGGAAATCCAGAAAGATTTTGTCCCATATCAAAAACATAGAAATTTGGTTTCAGCTCTTTTGCACTTTTAACTTCGTATTGTTTTTGAATTGTAACTGGCGGTGCAGTCTGCGGTCTTAACACTCCTTTTGGCGCTTCTTGAATGACTACTTTTTTCCAATCTCTATCTTTAAATCCTTTGCTTTCCCACCCTTTTTGCTCTAAATTGGCATTGTAATCTTCTCCTCCAAAAATGCTGTTGTACGTAATCGGACTTTTACTGTATTTCCAAGTTCTATCTGACTTTACAATTTCTTCCGAACCATCATTGTATTTGATTTTCATCTTGAAGAATAAAGTCGGCGGACCAAAACTCACAAAGAATTTGGTATATCTCTCCGCCAGCGTGTTGTACATTCCGTTTCCTAACAAAACGCCAACTACGTTATCTCCTTTATGAAAATCTTTTGCGCTTAATTCGTAAACATTGTAGTTAACTGTTTTATCGTAATCTGTCCACAGAGGAGCAAATTGACTGTTACCCACTTTCTTTCCGTTGATTGTCAGTTCGTAGTGTCCTAAACCAGAAATATAAACAATCGCTTCTTTGACTTCTTTTTCAACTTCGAAAGGTTTGCGAAGCATAATGCTTCTGCGTGCCAAAGAATCGGAAGCATTGATTAATGAATTCTTTTTTTCTCGGTTGAAAGTCGCAGTATGATACGTTCTTCCTTCTGGCAAGTGACTATCGGCTTTAGTAATTGCACCAATCCAAACTGGGTTTAAATCTGACTCTAACGGAGCGGTTCTAAAAGAAGCATTTCTGCTCCATTTTGAAACTTTTCCTGCTTGATTCCAAACTTTGACTTTCCAGAAATATTTGCTTTCGCTTTTTAGTGGTTTTCCGTTATAAACAATATGCAGGTTTTTTTCGGTATTCACTCTGCCAGTATTCCAAATGTCTCCATCGTCATTGTTTAGTTTTTCTTCTGAAGAAGCTACTAAAATCAAATAAGCAATTTGTGATGCATCTGATTCTTTTGAAACTAATTGCCAGCTTAATTTTGGTTGATTCACCACAACTGCTACTGGATTTTCTGCCATTTCTGTTGTTAAGCGTACAGGCAGAATTTGTCCTTTAGAAACTAGAGTTACTAAAAGGAATGTGGTTATTATTATGCTTTTGAAAAACTTCACTTTTATATTTTTTTTCGCCACGAATTGCTTCGCCAGTTCGCTGTCGCTCGAGTCACGAATTAACTCTAATTTTCTTTGTGTTTGATTTTTCGAATTTATACCGAAATATTAATTCGATTAATCTGTGAAATCATTTTAATCTGTTGCAGAAAAAATAAATTCGTGAATTCGTGGCTATTTAATTTTTATATTTTTTTAGTAATCAAAGATTCGATATTGAATACCGCTTCAGGGATTTGTTTTCCGGTTTGAGGCAGGTCATCGTAATCGTCTGTGTCTGGCGCTGTGTCAGGATTTGGCGAATATCTCTGTTCTCCTGTGCGGAACATAATTCGTTCAAAACCATCTGTTGGCGCATACAATATCTTTGTTGACTCTTTTTCGTCGTTTACTTTTATAGTGTATTGACGGTTTTTAGCATCTAATTTAACTGCAATTTTATACGCTTTATTGGCTTCGTATTTCGCAACCGAACTCAAACGAGCACCGTTTTTCACTTTTAATTCTCCATCAGAATCAAAAATTAATCTTACTGATGGTAAACCTTGTTTATTTTGGAATTCAATCTGCAATAAACCATGATTATTTTGTTCTGGCATTACGCTAAAAACAGCTTCCATTTTTGCTGCAAAAGGAATTACTCTTTCAGCGCGAGAATAATCAAAATAATCCTGATCTCTCAAAGTCAGCCATTTTTTGCCATCAGCTTTCTTTTCAATTTTTGTGGATGCCCAAGCAAGATCATAAGTATTCCAAAATTTCAATTCTTCTCCGTTTGGAAGCGTATTGAAAACATCATTTACATTTTCTGTCACCACCGACGTCACTGGAACAGGAATCGAAGCTACCCAAATGTCTTCTTTGTTCATGCTGTAAGCCACCCAGATTTTTCCGTCTGGCGGAGTTCCGTCGCCTTCTGTGATTCCGCGTACATATTGAGGTCCTGCAGATTTGTAGTTTCCGCCATAACGCATCGGACTTACTTCGCCATGAACCAGCAATAAATCTTTATAATTCAATCCGTCATCACTTGTAGAAATTGCCAAAGGCCAACGGTATTCTGACGGATTGTAAAGCGTTGCATACCGATTATCAGACGTTTTTTGTCCCCAGATTTTAGCATTACTGTTTACAAAACCTGGTGCACGCAGCGGCATATAATCCCAAGATTTTCCTCCGTCTCTGCTGATAGACGTTAAAGCATGTTTCCATAAACCAACTACATTTCCATTTGGCAAATGGTAATAGCTAAATGCTTTGTATGGTTTCTGTAACGGAATCAATTCGTCGTCGCGATCGGCTTCTTCAACCCATTGCTGTAAAAGTAACGGATTGGATAAAATTTCTTCGCAGGCTTTTTTGAATCCTTTGTCTTTTGAAGCGGTATAAAATGGGAACTTCGATTTTGATTTGTCCCAAGTTTTATTGTATCTGATGAAATAGATTTCGCCAAAACTTCCATCTTTTTTGATTTCGCGAATGACACGTCCAATTCCTTTTCCATCATTTGGGTCGTCTTTTTCATCCATTGCGATTCCGTAATACGCCAAAGCAAAAAGTCGTTTGTCTTTTGACGTATAAAAGCCCATTCTTTGGTGCATAATGGCATCCAGATCTTTGGCAACGCCTTCTACGCCTTCTTTTTTCCATCCGTCAGGAATTCTGTAAATCGGGAAAATAACTTCTGGTTTTGTCCAAGTTACCCCGTCTTTAGAACTCATGATTAAAGTCTGACTCGGCGGAATATGTTCGCCAGAAGGATCGCTTAAATAATGCAGGTAAAAGGTATTATTCCAATATGCCATCATCGGCTGGTGATTGTACGTCCATCCAAAACCGTCTGCTTTTTCTGGATGTTCACGGCTTGCACGTATGATTTGCGTAGCGTGAACTCCAACTGCAGGACTTAACATTCCGTGATGGTAATCAATGTTTGAAAGTGTTTTACCAACATAACGAACAGTGTCGTTTTGGGCATTTACAGCTGTGCCAATTAAAAGAATTGTAGCTGTAGTGATGATGTTGGTTTTTATGTTTTGGAAAGTAATCATTCTTTTAGTTTTTAATCCTGATTAAACCCGACAGGTTTTGAAAACCTGTCGGGTTTCTATTGAGAATAATTTTTATTTTTTATCAATTAATCCTTTTAAAACTTCGCTTGAAATTGTTGTAATCGTTCCGTGTTTGTGTCCTTCTGGAAGACTTATTTTAGATGAAACATCTTCAAAATGAACAAAATCTGAAGTACTTAAAGCTTTATAATTTTTTGAACCGTAATTATCATAATATAACAACCAATTTTTACCTACTTTCACCACTGTTGGACCTTCTGATAAATATTCGGTTAAAGGTTCAGAACTCTTTTCAAACGGACCTAAAGGCGATTTTCCAAAAGCTACTTTTATGTTTCGCATGGGTCTTGTGTTGTCTTTTAAAACCAAAACATACTCTTTCTTTCCTTTTTTGACAATCACACAGTCAATTACGCTAAAACCTGGATCGTAATATAATTTTGTATCCGAAAAAGTTTTAAAATCTTTAGTCGTTACATAATACATTCTGTGGTTGTTTTTCTCTTCTTCCACGCCTTTTGGAAATCGAAACGGAATTGTCGATGCCCAAATAATAATGTATTCCTTTTTCACATCGTCGTAAAAAATCTCCGGTGCCCAAACGTTTACTACTTCAGGTTCGTTTTTCATAACTGGAATATATTGCTGTTCCGACCAATGCATCAAGTCTTTTGAACTTGCGTAGCCAAAACCATTTCCGCCCTTCCAATCCGTTGTCCAAACCATATGATACGTTCCGTCTGCTCCTTTTGTAATCGACGGATCGCGCATGATTTTACTGGCTCCAATTTCTGGTTTTAAAAATGAACCTTCCAAACCTTTCCAATTATACCCGTCTTCGCTGTACGCCAAATACAAACCTTCTGTTGCGGGTTCTCTAAACGACGTAAAAAGATAGAGTTCTTTCTTTTTCTGCGCGTAAGATACCGCAAAAAGTGAAAAGGTTAATAGGATGATTATTTTTTTCATATCTTATTCTGTTCTCCTGCAAGGTTTTCAAAACCTTGTAGGTATTTCTAATTTCTAAAGCTAAACCTACAAGGTTTTGAAAACCTTGCAGGAACGTGGAATTATTCTGTAACCGCTTTTTTATCTAAAGAAACTCCTTTTTTAATTTTCGTTGTTACGTTGTTTAAAACATTGTTTTTCAAGAAAATATTTTTCGTTTCTTTTCCATCTGCTTCAATAAAAATATCGGTCGGATTAAAGGGGAAATTATTATTAATCAAAACATTAGAAACATTGTCTAATTTGATAACCGGAACTCCTTTTATCGGTGTTGAAGATCCAACGTTGTCTAAAATAACATTTTTCGAATCTGAAATTTTAAACGAGGAACCCGCTGTTGCGTTTACTTTTACATCATGAAACTCAACATCTGTTGCTGTGCTTACTGTAAAACCTTCTTTTCCGTCGATGTTGATGTTTGAAAAAGTGATGTTTTGAATCGGCATTTCGGTAATTCCTAAAATCTGACCTGCTTTATTCACGTTTGAAGCGGTAATGTTGCTCATGTGAATGTTTCTAAAAATTGGCGTTTTTTCTGTTACAGGCTCAACTGTAGTTCCTTTGTCGTAAAAAAGGCTTAATACAAAAGCTTCTTCTTTGATGTTTTTCATTACGATATTATCCACTCGAATATCTTCAACCACTCCACCTCTTCCACGAGCCGACTTGATACGAATTCCTCTGTCAGTTCCGTCGAAAACGCAGTTTGAAATCGTTATTTTTTTGATTCCGCCCGACATCTCACTTCCAATAACCACTCCGCCATGACCGCTTAACATCGTGCAGTTTGTAATGGTCACGTTTTCTGTCGCTTTTCCGTATTTGCGACCGTCTCCATCTCTACCCGATTTGATGGTAATACAGTCATCTCCAACACTGATATGGCAGTTTGAAATGTGAACATTAGTGCAAGAAGATGGGTTAATTCCGTCAGTATTCGGCGAATGTGGATTAAAAATCGAAATTCCAGTTACGGTTACATTATCGCAGAATTCTGGGTTAATCGTCCAAAAAGGTGAATTTTTGAAAGTAACGCCTTCGATTAAAATGTTTTTGCAGTTATACGCCTGAAAAAAAGAAGGTCTGAAGAATTTCTTGTCAACTGTTCTCTTGTAATAAGGTTCTGTGTAAAGTCCTTTGTTTTGCTCTTCCCACATGGTTTGGTATTTGGTTGGAGGCAGCGGTTCTTTGGCAGTTTCGATTCTATACACTTCATTCCACCATGCTTTTCCTTGTCCGTCGATTACACCTCTTCCTGTGATGGTGATGTTTTCAACGTCTTTTGCATAAAATAAAGGCTGGAAGCTTTTCATTACAATTCCTTCGTAACGCATTTCTACATAAGGCAAAAAATCATCGAAGCTTTCTGAGAACTTTAAAAGCGCTCCTGAATCTAAATGAATCGTGATGTTGTTTCTTAGCGTTAATGCTCCTGTTAAGTATTCTCCTGCTGGGAAATAAATCGTTCCTCCGCCATTTTTAGATGCTTTTTCGATTGCATTCTGAATGGCTTGAGTGCATTTTTGACCTTTGTTGTTTCCGCCTTCGTTTAAGATGTTGTACCAGCCGTCGTGTGCGAATGCTGTTAGACTGGTGATGAAACAGAGTATAAATAGTATATTTTTTTTCATTGTTGTGTTGTTTTTTGTTTCACGCAGATTTTGCTGATTTTAGTTGATCTGCGCAGATCAAATTTTAAAAATCTGTTTAATCTGCTTTAATCTTTTATAAATCTGCGTGAATTTTTTCTCTCGCAGATTTGGCAGATTATGCAGATTATTTTTTTTGCCACTGATTTCATAGATTAAAAGGATTTTTTATCTGCTTGATCTGCAAAATCTGCGAGAGATGTTTATTCTCATTTTTTGTCACCCTGAGCGAAGTCGAAGGGCGCTTGCATTGTAACACATTGTGTCTAATCTTTGAGGTCCTTCGACTTCGCTCAGGATGACAATACTAGACTTTTTTTACTTTGACTTCAAAATCAAAACCCAGTCATTTCCATCTTCATTTTTGCCTTCTGGCTGAAAATTTTGAGTTCCTTCTTTATTTTCAAATATTCCGATTTTGGTTTTCTTGCCGTTTCTTGGATTGTACCAAGTCGCTTCGAATTTATCACCGGCAATTTTTCCTAGTTTTACTTCTATAATTCTTCCGTTGTAAGTGTAAAGCAAAGCATATTTTTCTCCTTTTATGGCCGGAATATAATCGTATTTTTCTCCTTGGTTAACCACTAAAGAAACATCTGGAGTCCCTTCTAAAAATGGAAATTCTTCCATTAATTTCTTGATATAAACCATTTGTTTAGCTCCAGGTGCATTGATTGCTGATGTCCATAATTCTTTATTTCCGTAAGCTGGTTTATCGCCTTTTCTGAACATTTGCATTACGGCGTTGTGTCCGTATGTGTAACCTGCGGCTCCTGATAAAACCGACCAATATCCGTAACGGCGTACATCGTTTGCGGTCCATTTTGGCTGTAAAGTGTCGTGTAAACCGTGTGGAATTCCTTCGTATGAAGGTTCTCCGTCAAGTGTAGGTTTTGTTGGCTTTAATTTGAAATCTCTTAAGACAAATTTGTAATTGTCTTCTTTGAAATTGGTTTTTATAGAATCCTGATCGTATCTTCTGTGTCCTGATTGGAACATATTGAAATCTAACCATTTTTCGTTGTGGAAGTTCTCTGAAGAATCGGTTCTCCCAAACGGGTGAAAAGTCACTAACTGATTTGGATTGTTGGTTTTTAAAGTATTTCCAATAGCATTCCAGATATCTTGGAATTCGTTTCCGTGCGTGTCTCCACCGTTTAACCAAATCACGTTGGTTCTGCTTTTATATCGATTAGCCAAAAACTGAGCATATTCTGTTGCTTGTTCTTTGCTTACTTTATTTCCTTTTGAAACGTTTGTTCCCCAAACTGGAACCATTGCAACGTAAATTCCGTTTTTCTGAGCTACGTCTAACGTATAATCTACATGATCCCAGTAATCGTATTGTTTTGGATCTTTGAAATCATTTCCAGCTGTAATCAATGGTTTTGAAACGTCTTCGTTTATTAAGGCCGCATCACCATAAACGTTAACAGCATTGATGTTGTGCAAAACCATGACCTGAACGACATTGAATCCTTTGTCTTTTCTGTCTTTAAAGTATTTCTCAATTCCCGGTCTATCCAATTTTCCGAATGTGAGCCAGCCTGTGTCACCCAACCAGAAAAATGGTTTTTCGTTTTCGGTTACAAAATAATGCTGATTTTTAGATACTTTGATTTCAGGCAGTAATGCTTTTGTTTTAGCAGATTGCGCAAATCCGCTTTGTGCTGCAAACATAAAGGGTATACAAAGAGCGTATAAAGATTTTATTTTCAGATTCATTTTGGGTTGTTTTTAATTTTTTTATAGCCACGAATTCACGAATTTTATTTTGATCAACTTTGTGTTTTTATTTCACGCAGATTCCGCTGATTTTGGCCGATTTTCGCAGATCAAATTTAAAAATCTGCTCTAATCTTTTTAAATCTGCGTGAAATTTTTTCTCTCGCAGATTTGGGAAATTAAGCAGATTTATTCTCAATTCAATCTGATTAATTCGTGAATTCGTGGCTAATAACTTTTTACTTTCTTACTACAAAAAGCACTTTTTCTTTTATTTCCGCTTGTGGAATGGTTACTTGTTTTCCTCCGCTGATGTTGGCTTTTTTAGTTGTATTTCCTGTTGAAGCATTGATTGCAAATACTTCAAATGTTCCTTTTTCGTTTGATAAATCGATTGTGATATCTTGATCGTTTTTCAGATAGAAAAGATAGCTTTTTCCTTTGTTTTCTAATTTCCAAAGATTGTCTGAGAACGTATTTCCGTCAACTAATTTCATTTCGCTTAAAGCGGCATAAAACTGAGGCAGTTCAATTTTTGGAATGTTTGGCATTGAAGCTCCCGCCATCAAAGCTGGCCATCCGAAACGAGAAGATCCGTCTGTTGAATATAAAATTACTTTTTCAGGGTATTTTTCTCGGTATTCTCTAACAGCACGATAGACTTGATTATCGGTTTCTTTTCCTGTTTTCAGTTTTCTGGCATGCTGTCTCGGTGCTAAATTAACGCCTCCTTGCGGAGCGTAAGCTGAACCATCTTCTTTATAGTACCAATAACGAATATCAATTACATCAACTGTTTTGACTCTTTTGGCATCATTTAAAATCGCATCTTGAACATCTTTGGTTGCACTTAAACCGATCAAGCCTTTTTTACCAGTTTCATCTTTCCATTTTTGAGCTTCATCTAACCAGAACTCCATAAAGTGAAGTGGGCCTGTATATTCGGCACTTGTTAGCTGAATTACGTTGCTGTTTTCCTGAAAGTTTTCGAAAGATTTTCTAATGAAACCTTGGTGTAACTTTCTTCTTTCGGCATTTGTAGCATCATAAAACTGCTCTGCCATAAAAATGCGTTTGTCTCCTGCGTAAGGAGGTGGCTCTGGAAATCCAGAATTATTGATATTGTTTGCCGAACGCCAAGGCGAACTTGCCCAATGTGCTCCTGCTTCTAAAATATTGTGCTGAAAATATTGTTGATTGATTAACATTTGTCCGTTTGGTTCTGCCAATGTTGCAAACTGCGCTAAACGGCTCCAGTACCAATCGTTGAATTTTGTTAAATCGTATTTGCTTAAATGATCCCAAGCCAAGTCTTTTCCGCTTCTTGCAAAAGGCTGTTCGTAAAATGGCGGCCAAGCATCATCATCGATTCTTCTAACACGTTCATGATCGTCCATTCTGCGGTCGTACCATAAACCGTAATTGTGTTCTAAAGCAATGATGTTATTGGAACTTAAATAATCTACCGTTTCTTGAACTCTGTCTGTTAATCCATTGCCTGTTCTTCCTGGTACAAAACGAGTTACGTGCGGTAATGATTTGTTTACGAAATCATCTGTAAGATCACCTCTCCACCAAGCTACGTTCATTTGTTTTCCAGCAATTACTTTTCCGTTGAAAGTTAACCAGCCATTTTCTGTAGTAACTTTTGATTTATTTTCCGATTTATTTGAAGTAACATTTTTTAAATCATTTGCATTTTTTAAGCCCGAATTGTTGATGTTTATCGGGGTTTGTTTTGAAACTTCTGCAATCCATTCTGGCAAGCTTTGTTTGGCTGTAACTGAAGCTTTCGTCAATTCTTGCGCTACTTCGATTGTCGGACTTGAAGAGGGTTCGGAACCTAAATCGTAAATAAAAGCTGGCGTTGGAAGTTTTCCTAATCGGGCTTCTAATTGCGCGTAGAACAAACTTCTTGGGCTGATGTGTCCGTTTACGTCTTTCCAATGTCCGTTTCCTCCAAATTGCCCCCAAACTCCAAAAGCCCAGTTTTGAGCAGTTGGCGGACTATAACATTCTACTTTTGAAGCTGAAGATTCCCAGATAACAGAATTTGCAGCTGTCCAACCTGCTCCTCTTCCGCCTTGTTCTCTGTTGTTATAACTAAGTGCCGCACCGTCGATATTGGCAACGTCAAATAAAACGCCTGTTGCCCAGCTTCCGATGGCTCCGCTGTTGTTGAATGGAAGATGCGATTCGCACTGCACAAAAGCATTTGGACCTGTTGTTCCAAATCCTCCCACAGCAAAATCATGATACCCAAATTCTGAATAACAACGCTGGAAAAGCGTCTGCTGACCTTCTGTATAAAAGGTATGTCTTCTGAATGAAGCAATTTCTGAAACGGGTTCTGTAGCAATACAATCTTCAACTGTAATCTGCTGACTCGTTTTTAAAATTGTAACCGCTCCACCTGCAAAATGTTTGAAATTAACTTGTTTTACCCAAGCATTTCTAGTGTTTTCAATGCTAATTGCCTGCCATCTGTGCTCTTCGTCTTTTGCATTTGAAGCATTGAAAGTTGATTTCATCAAAATATTTTCAACTCCAGCATTTTCAACTCTTCCTGGCCATGAATAAACCGTCACTTTTGAAGCACCGAAAACATCATCTAATGACATTGTAATTGGAGCATTTAAGGTAACTTCATTTCCGTTGATTTTGGTTACAACTCTATTCCAAGTCATATCCCAAGCACCTTTTTTCCATCCAATCCAAGAAGTTTCTCCCCCGAAATCCTGCATGTTTACTTCTTTAATGAAATTATCTGTCAAAGGTTTGCTGATTTCAATTTCATCAGAAACTTTTAATTTCGAAGCATTTTTAAATTGGATTTTTTGAGTTCCAAGTGGTGTGTAAGCAGTATTGAATTCGAAAGCATCTTTATACACTTTATCATTTTCACCCAAAATTCTAATTAAAGCTTCTCTTTCTAAACCTGTTCCTAAAAGTACCGTTCCGTTTTCGGTGTTTCCGCTTCCTCTTAAAACAACACCCGATTTTCTGATGTATAATGTTCCGCTAACTTTGAAAATTCCTTTATCTAACAAAACCGCTCCGCGAAAGCCTGATTTATCTGGTTTTAATGCGCTTACATAATCGATTGCATTTTGGATTTTCTGAGTTGCATCGTCTTCTTGTTTGGAAACAAAAATCTTGTTTTCCAGATTCGGAATTGCTTTTTCTGATGCCATATATCCTGCAAAAGAAAAATCAGGAATCTGGTTTCCTTGATTATCTGCTGTAAAAGAAAGTTTTCCTTCTTTGGTTTTTACAATGTCTGGGAAAGTGTTTTGGGATGTGATGTTAAGACTGAAAAGCATCACCAAACCAGACAAAACCATTTTATCTTTTTGAAGAAATACTATATTTATTAGATGATTAAAATTCATTTTTATTTTTTGACTTTCTTAGACTTCTTAGCATTTTGATTTTTTAGAATATAGAAAATAGAGTAAAGAATATAGACTTTTACCCAATCTTTGCTCCATTATCTATTTTCTCTATTCTATTATCTTATTGCAACAATGACTTTAATTTAGCCAAAGTATCAGTATTATTCTCGATTTTCGTCCAATCTATTTTACTAGTTGGATCGATTCCGTTGAAATATTTTTCGATGTTGGTGTAACCGTCTCCGTTTGAATCTTTATTGGCATCTGAAGCATCATTTGGATTTAAACCGTATCTCTTTTCCCAAGCATCTGGAATTCCATCATTATCAGAATCTTTATAAGCTTTTCCTTTGTAAGTTGGATAACCGCCAACTTGATCTGGATGTGTTATAATTCCTTTTTTATAAGAATCCGCAGGCAATCTTCTTTTGATGAATTCTTTTCCAATATTGTTTTCTAAACCATCTTTTACTTCGATTTTTCCTGTACGAACTTGTTTCAAAATTCTTTCATCAACAGCATCTCTTTTTGGAATTGTCGCTCCAACATTTGCTAAAACATATTCATAAGCTTCTTCAGCACCCATAATTTTGAATTGAGGCATTGAAAAAGGTTTTGGCTGTTTAATTGCTGCTAAAAATGCTGCCGTTTCAGCTTCTGGAAGGTTTTCCAATTGTACTCCGCCATTCCAGTTATCTGCTGTAACTTCAGGAGAACCTACAATGAAATTTCCTGAAACATAAGCTCTTCCGTATTGTTTTGGCTCAATATATCCAGATTCAGGCTTCACAATTCTATGTGCAATCGGCTCACCTGCTGGCGTAATTGGACCTGGTTTAAAATAATTGTTGATGATGTTTAACATCGAACGGTAATCGCCGCCATCTAAGGTACGATTCCACCAATTAAATACTACATTATTCACAAAATTAAAGTCGCCATACATTCCGATAGAAGCGTTTCTAGAAATGTTGTCGGCCCATAAGTTACGCATAAAAGTACTATTTAATCCGCCAATTGTACTTCCGAAAGCGTGATTATAAGTATCTAAACCTTCTGATGAAATGGTGTTTTGAATGGTGATATTACACGCTGGCAATTTCTCTAGTTTCGATTTTGCATTTGCTGCAAATTGATGTCTGTAAAGAGAAATATTTTCGTCTAATCCCCAGCTTACAGAACAGTGGTCAACGATGATATTTCCCATCGGATTTCCGCCAAGCGCGTCATCTCTTCTTGTTACTTCGGTTGCGCCACGTCTGAAACGCATGTGTCTGATGATAACGTCGTGCGTATCAATTTCTAAAGTTTCTCCCGCAATGCAAATTCCGTCCCCAGGAGCAGTTTGTCCAGCAATGGTTACGTAAGGCGCACGCATGCTGATTCTCTTTTTTAAATGGATAATTCCCGAAACGTTAAAAACGATTGTTCTTGCTCCAACGGCTTCGCATGCTTCACGAAAAGTTCCTTTTCCGCTGTCTTCTAAACTAGTAACCACAAATATTTTTCCGCCACGTCCGCCTTGCGTGTAGGCACCACCGCCTTCAGCACCTGGAAAAGCTGGAATATCGGCTTGTACAAAATCTTTTGGATAAGAAGCCCAAGGCAAATAAGGTTTTCCTTGTTTTGCTTCTTCTTTAATAATATGATAATTGGCATTCCAGATTTCGCTTAATCTCTTTTCTTCATCAGCTAAAACAGCATCCGCTTTTGCCTGAACGTCTTTTGGAATTACTGGATATTGAGCATATGCCGATGATACTAGAGAACAAAATGAAAACGCCATTACTGTTCTTTTTAAAGTACGGTTTGGAAAGATATTTAGCATGAATTGTGGTGGTTGTAGTTAATAGTTATTGCTGTAAAGTTTTAAGAAATTATTCTTTTGAAGTAGCATCTTTTCCTTTATTCTTTTCTCTCTCTTCAATGCGTTTGTGCCAGTCAGCACTTTCTTTATTTAAATCGTAACCTTGTTTTGATAAATAATTATTGATTCTTCCTTTATATTTACCAAACCAGCCGTGTTTTTCTTTAGATGAACCAGCGTCCATGGCATGTTCTCTGGCTTCAACCAAAGCATTATAAATATATTCTTTTTGTTCTGCAGTTAAGTTTGGAAGCATGTCGTTGTATCCTGCAACCGTAATTGGAAGTACGCCATACGTCATTCCGTCTTTGACTTCAGTAATTTTGTCTTCTGATAATTCTTTACCTAATTTTTTAAGATACGATTTATGCAATTTTGCAATTGACTCGTCTGCTTTTGCTTTCAGCTTGTCAATTTTCTCGTTTTGTTTTTCTTTAGCTAAAGAAGTGTCTTCTTTTACTTTTTTAATTTCAGCGTCTCTACCGTCTTGGATTTCGCTCAAATCTCTGAATTGCTGTGCTATTATATTTGAAACAGCTTTTTCTTTTGCTTCGTTTTTCAAATCTAATTTCACGACGATTTTAGCTGCTCTTTCGTTAGTAACTTTTACATATTCTGGATCTAAATGCTGCTGTGCATTCAAAGTTGAAAATGCGAAAACCATCGATAATAAACCAGCATTTATTTTATTTAGTACCATTGTCTTTATTTTTTTTAAACACATAGAAACATAGATTTTCTTTGTCATAAAGGCGTTTCACTCTTTATTAATACATATAGCTATGTGTGGAAAATCTAGATTTTCTTTTAGTTTCTATTTTAGATTTAAATTCTATGTTTCTATGTGTTAAATAATTATTTCAGTTTTTCTTATTTTAAATCTAATAAAGGTCTAACCAATGTTTCTTTGTTATTCGCTAGATCTTTCCAGTTTACTTTTATTGCAGGATTTACACCGTTGATGTAATCTTCAATATTAGAATATCCGTCTCCGTTTAAGTCTCCTTGTGCGTCAGATGGATCGTTCGGGTTTAAACCGTATTTTTTCTCCCATGCATCTGGCATACCATCTTTATCTGTGTCTACATAAGGTTTTCCTTTATATTCTGGATATCCGCCAACTTGAGAAATGTCTGTAATGATTCCTTTCTTATAAGAATCCATCGGTAGGCGTCTGTGTTCGAATTGGTAGAAAGTCTTTTTCTCTAATCCTTTTGCATATTCAGGAACTCCAGTTTTTACAGTTCTTACGATTCTTTCGTCGACTTTGTCTCTGATAGGCAGTGTTGCTCCAACGTTTTTAAGCACAAACTCATACGATTCTTCAGCTGTCATAAATTTATTGAACCATGGCATTGGGAAAGGTTTGTCTACTTTCATTTTAGCAAAATATGCTGACGCTTCCTCATAAGTCATTAATTCCCCTTTTTTGTTTTCAAGCTGAATTCCACCGTCCCAGTTGTCTTTCGTCACCTTTTCATTTCCGTTTACTACGTTTCCGTTTACGAAAGCTCTACCAAAAACCATGTATGGCAATTTGCTTCTTCCTGATTCAGGTTTTAAGATTCTATAGCTGATTGGCTGAGTTAGATCGGTTACAGGACCTGGTTTATAGAAGTTGTTGATGATGTTGTAGTTTGCTGTGTAATCGCCGCCATCTGTAGATCTGTTGTACCAGTTGAAAACCACATTATTAACGAAGTTGAAAATTCCATTCCATCCAATAGAAGGGTTTCTACCAGCATTATTAGCCCACATATTTCTCATGAAAGAGCAGTTTTCTCCACCTAAAGTACTTCCGAAAGCATGATTGTAAGTGTCTAAAGCTTCTCCGAATAAACTGTTTTGGATGGTAATGTTTACTGTTCCCACTTTAATATCTGGATACCCTGGCCCTGGGTTGTACATGTGTCTATATATTGACATATTTTCGTCTAATCCCCAAGTAGCAGAAACGTGATCGATCATGATGTTTCCAACTGGATTTCCTCCAATGGCATCATCACGACGTCCTACAAAAGTTTCTCCACGACGGAAACGTACATGTCTGATAATTACATCATGCGTATCGATCCAAGTTGATTCTCCTGCAATACAAATTCCATCTCCGGGAGCAGTCTGCCCTGCAATTGTAATGTAAGGCGCACGAATGATTAACGGACTTTTTAATCGAATAATTCCAGCAACATTAAATACCACTATTCTCGCTCCTCCTTGTTCGCAAGCTTCACGTAAAGTTCCTGGTCCGCGGTCTTCTAAACTTGTTACGGTGTATACTTTTCCTCCACGACCTCCAAAAGTGTACATTCCTCCTCCTTCAGCACCCGGGAAAGCTGGAATTTCAGCCTGAGGTAAATCGGTTGGTCTTGCTGCCCACGGAATATATGGTTTTCCGTGTTTAGCTTCTTCTTCAATAACAACTAAAGCTTTTTCCCAAGCTTCGTCAGAAAGTCTTTGAGCTTCTTCTTTAATTGCTTTTTCCTGCGCTTGAACTTCTGGACTAATTTTTGGATACTGGGCAAAGCATTTTGAGCTTCCTAAAAAAAGCAGAGATGATGCGATAAATAATGCGGAATTTTTCATGTTAATTTCTAGTTGTGGTAATTCTTTTTAAACAAATCACCTGTATCTTTTGACAAGTACAGGTGAAAAGCTTTGTATGTTATTTCTGTTTTTTATTGTAAAAAAAAATTATTCTTGGTAGTTGTAATCTCCTTCACCGCCTGATGCATCTTTCCAGCCAATGGTTTGTTTCAACCATGGATTTTGTGCCAAAACAGTATTTTGTAATCCCATAATGTAGTAGTTAGGGTTAAATTTAATTTTAACGGCTACGTTATTCACGTTATCCATAGGAGTTGGAGGTGCTACAAATGTAAAATTGTCTGTGTAGAAAGCTGCTAAAGCTGCTAACTGTGTTTGGAAATTAGCGGCATCAGGATCAGCTGAAATACTTGCACGAGCTGCTGCTAACGGATCAGCACTTGTAGCTGTGTTTTTGTACTGCAGATAATTTCCTGTACGTTGTGTACCATTAATTGGTGTTAAGCGTAATTTACTAACCGTTCCTCCAGTAGTACCTGCAAGTGTTGCATTATCATAAAGCATCCATCTTTGTACATCCCAGTAACGTTTTCCTTCGTAAGCTAATTCAACTCTACGTTCGTATAAAACAGCTTCGATTGCTGCGTATTTATCACTTAATGTTCCAATTCCGTAGTTATTTGCAGATGGAATTCCAACACGGTTTCTAATTCTTCCTAAGTAAGCAATTGTGTTACCTGTTTGTCCAAGTGCCGCATAACATTCGGCAATGTTTAATAGTAATTCTGCATATCTGTATTCGTAAATATCGGTTCCTGAGTATTGGAAACTACTTGCGTTTGTTGCTGTAACATCGGTCATTTTTCTAACTAATGCTGGACTTGTTTCGTTGTTTGAGTCACTATAATATGCTTTTTTTGAAGCGTCTAACCAACGGTAAGCCCATACAACTGGTTTGTCGTTTTCTTTATAATTCCATCTTACACCTGAAAAAGCAAATGTTCTGTAGAATCTTGGGTCACGGTTTACGAAGAAAAGAAAATCATTATATCCGTTTGCTGCAGTTGGCCTAGAACCATTTGCCATTGGGAATAAATCGATCATTTCTTTTGGAGCTTCCATAGCACCAGTTCCACCTTGGCTGATTAAACGAATCGCTTTTTCCCACGAGTTGCTCATACCTAGATTTGTTGTATTAGTTCCTAAAAGCTGTACTGTAATAGCTTCAGGACATGGCGCATTTCCTGATGCACCCAAAGTAAACATATTCTGCCAGTCTTTTGCTGAATTTCCATACAATCCAATTCCAGCAGCAGTTAATTCAGTTTCTGCTTCTAAACCTGCTTTTAAGGCTGCATTCCAACGATCGTTTGAACCATCCCAGTTTTTATTAAACAATGGGCTTGCATATGTTAATAAAACTCTAGATTTTACAGCCATTGCAGCACCTTTGGTAACACGGCCATAATCTGCAGAATTCCAAGTTCTTGGCAATAGACTTGCAGCCATATCTAGGTCTTTTACTATTTGGTCTACTACTTCTGTTACAGTAGCTCTAGGCAATTTAATGGTTTCATCTTCAGTACTTGGCGTCTGAACTTCTGTAACGATTGGAACACCTCCGTATACACGTAGCAAGTCAAAATACTGAACAGCACGTAAATAATATAACTGTCCTTTTGCTTGATCGCGGAATGTTTTATCTAAAGTTGCTCCTTTAACATCGATATCTCTAATAAAAGAGTTACAATCTCTAATTCTGTTGTAAGGAACGTTAT
The DNA here is from genome assembly GCF_017352115.1 of Flavobacterium endoglycinae. NCBI lineage: Bacteria > Pseudomonadati > Bacteroidota > Flavobacteriia > Flavobacteriales > Flavobacteriaceae > Flavobacterium > Flavobacterium endoglycinae. The sequence continues at coordinate 4,842,820 of NZ_CP071448.1, read as the reverse complement.
TAATTTTATCTTCTAATTTACCTCCGTAATAACCTGAAGCATCTGCAGCATTAAAGTAAGTAATATTCGGGTTGATTAGCGGCTGGATACCTCCAATTTCTTCGGTCATTTTAGAATAAGTATCCGCATAAGATCCTACAAGGCTTTGCCCGGGAGATTTAAAAGCAGAATAGTAATCAAAATAAACGTTATTGATGTACCAGTTTGCACGTTCTTGACTTTCATAAAATGAATCGTCAACACTCCCGAAATTTTTCTTTTCTTCTAAAAAGTTATCGCTGCAAGAGATACTCAACACTGCAAAAAGTGCAAGAGCTATATATTTTTTATTAATTTTTAGTTTCATCTTCTTATTGAATTAAAATTAGAATGTAATGTTTAAAGTAACAGCCCAAGTTCTAAGCGTAGGATAGTTTTCAGAAGAACTATCATACATGTTACGATAATGATTTGGATATGGATTGTATAAATCCCAAAGGTTGTTACCTGTAACTCCAACTGACCATTTAGCAATTTTAATTTTCTCCAAAAGTTCTTTTGGCATATCAAATCCTAAAGTTAAATTTCTTACTGTACAACGGAAAGTGTCTAGCTGCCAGAAATCAGAAGGAACAGCAATATAATCCTGATTTGCTAAGTTAGGGTATCTACCGTTTACATTATCATCTGCGTACATATCATTCCAGAAAGTTTCACGTGCCCACATGTTGTGTGATGATGATGTTCCTTGTTTTACAACATCAATTGCGCGGTATCCACCCCATGATGTTGCGATTTGTGTTTTGATGAAGATTGATTTGTATCTAGCTCCTAAATTAGTTGTAAAACCGTATGTTCTGTTTTTGTTTACTAATTTCACGTAATCTTCGTTTTTAGTAATCTGACCGTTTGGACCTGCTTGTGTACCGTCTGTACTGTTAAATTGTCCTCCAACATCTTCATAAGCTAACATACCTTTTCTCATGTTTGCCACATTTGAAATACCCATGTAATTTGGCGCTACTCCAGCGGCAGTGGCACGTTGCGTTAAGTAGTTCCAATAGTTAGCAACATCTTCATCTGTTCGTAAAATACCATCTCCTGTTGAAGTTTCTTTCCATGTTCTGAATCCCCATTGCGGAAAAAACATTGAACGGCCTGCTTCTGTTAAGTTATTTGATGGGTGCAGTAAAGCTGGTTCTGGATATTTTTTAACTTTATTATCAGATAATCCAAAGTTCACTCCAACATTATAACTGAAATCTTTATTTACATTGTCTTTCCAATTAACAGCAAGCTCACCTCCCCAAGAATCTACAGCTGCATAGTTTTCTTCGGCAAAACCACCTCCTACAGAGATTGGCACTCCTACTGCTCCAGCCATACCTGTCAACATTTCTTTTGATTTATCATAGTAAAGATCAGTTGTGATCGATAATCTATTTTTTAATACTGTCAAATCAAAACCTAAGTTGTTTTTGATTGTAGTATCCCAGCCCACATTTCTGTTTGGTTCTACTCTAGGTGTTACACCACCTCCTAATACACCTCCATTAGATCCAAATTGGAATCCTTTATCAGCGATTACATCATACAGTTTCATCCATCTCCATGCGTTGATGTTATCATTACCTACTTTACCAATAGAATAACGGATTTTGAAGAAATCTACCCAAGATACATTATTGTTAAACCATTTTTCTTTAGATACGATCCATCCTGCTTGAAGTGATGGAAAGAATCCCCAGTAGTTCTCTGGTGCGAATTTCGTTGAAGCATCACTTCTGAATAAGAACTGAAGGATGTATTTTGATTTATAGCTATAGTTTAAACGTCCTAAATAAGAAAGTGTTCCCTGCTCACCTTTTAAAGCAGTTGAGTTTGTACTTAAAGTACCTGCTGTTTGGTAGGATCCTCCGTAATCTTTTCCTGTGTTTTCAAAAGCTAAACGAGTACTTTTATAAGATGACTCAGAACGTTCTATAGAGAACATTGCCCCGACTTCGTGGTTGTCAAAAGTTCTGTTATAATCTGCAAAGAAGTTAGCTTGAACTGATTTAGAGAAGTTTGTATCGTAATAAACTCTTGAGTTACGAGCATTTGTCTCGATTAAGAAATCACCATCTGGATTAGTCGATGCATTGTAAACAGTTGGATTAGCAGCACTTAAAAGGTGGTTATCCTGAGTTTCGTAATTTCTGATTCTTGCTAAATCATACGGCAATTGAACTTGCTCTGTACTTGCAGAAGTCTGGCTTCTTGAGTATGTTCCTTTAATAGATAATCCTTTAATAAATGGAACTTTATAGTTTAACGACATGTTTACGTTGTATGAGAAATCATTTGTCGTTTGTTTGGAACCATTGTTCATTGCTGCAAAATAATTCCATCCTGCAATTGTATTATTAGCGTTTGCAGATCCTAAATTACGATCTGTACGTGCAAATGGAGACACATAATATTCTTGCCCACCTACAGTAGTCTGCCATGGAATGTATTTTGGCATGTGAAGTAAAAATCCATAATCAGCTTGCTCACCACCAGCAGCAGAAGCATAACTACTGTCACTGATATTTGCTGAAGCTTTTGTAAATGATTTTTCGATATCTCCTGAATTTCCAGAAACAGCTGCAGAAAAATCTAATGAACTGCTGATTTTAGCTGTCATACCTGTACGGAAATTCCATTTGTTATAATCTTGTCTTCCTAAATTAGCTCCTTGTGTAAAGTAATTGATACCCGCAAAATAAGTCGCTTTTTCAGTACCTCCGCTAACACTTAAAGTATGTTTTTGCTGAATTGCAGGTTTCCATGCTTCTCTTAACCAGTCATAATTAAGATCTTTCATTTGCTCTAACTCAGCATCAGAAAAAAGATTTGATCCATTCGTTCCAAGGTTATTCGATCCTTTGAAAAATCTGTTTGAAAAAACACCAAAATCGTAAGCCGACATAGTTTTACTGTGGCTAACTGCATCATTTACGGCAAACTGAGAAAAATATTGGAATGTTGGCACACCGCTTTTTCCTCTTTTAGTTTTTACCACAATTGCTCCTTGAGCCGCTCTAGAACCATAGATAGCAGCAGAAGCATCCTTTAATACTGTAATACTTTCAATCTCAGAAGGATCAAGTCTGTTAAAAGCATCCATAGAAGCTCTACCATTAACAGGATCAACTTGAATCATATCATCAATAATAATTAAAGGAGTTTTTGAACTACCATCTTTAGAGAAACCATATGTCTGGCGAATTTCTAAAGAAGATTGATCTCCAGGACGTCCTCCTCCATCAATAATACTTAAACCAGGAACCTGACCTCTTAAGGCTTCTGATAAGTTCGACACCGGAAGTTCCTGAATTTCTGTTGGGTTAATCGTTGCGATAGCACCAGTAAGTTTTTCCTTTTTCTGAGCACCATATCCAACTACTACTATATTTTGTAACTCGTTTGAATCTTCTGTAAGTTTAACATTTACTGTTGTTCTATTTCCAATTGGTACTTCTTGTTTTCTCATTCCGATAAATGAAAAAACTAAAGTTGCATTTGGTTTAACTTTAATTTGAAATTGCCCATTAAAATCTGTAGTCACAGTATTCTTTGTAGATTTCTCTGTTACGTTTACCCCTGGAAGAAGACCTGATACATTATCAGTCACAGTTCCTGTTACTGTTACTTGATTAGAGTTTTGAGCATAACTCATCACAGTCATCAGTGTAAACAAAAGAAAACTACATCTCTTTAAAAGTGCTTGTTTCATAAATGTTTTTTGTTTTGGTTAGGTTATTACTTGTTAGTTAGTCATGTTTAAATGTGTTTTGTAATTTTTAACAATTTGAAGTAACTAAATCGTTTGAATTAAATGTCGAAAACACATTTATTTAATATTCCAAAAATATGACGATGATATATTAGAACCGTCCTGCTCTATCCTGTTTTGACAGCGGTATTTCAAAAAAAATAACCCAAAAAAAACAATATTGATAAAAAACAGCTGGAAAAAATATCTGTCCTTAAAAAATAAAAGTAAATGTTTGCATAAACCAAAATATGCCAACCTATTTTTCCGCAAAAGAAGCAAAAAATTCACTAAAAACAAGTAATCTTTATTTTTTATGCAAAATCAATTATTCTAAATTCTGAGTAATAAGTGTTTAAGATTATTTGTTTTAATTGTTAAAAAGAAGATTATTTAAAAAAATAATTACAATTTCGCCTTAAAAAACTTACAGCATACTATACCGGATAACACACCTTTAAACTTAAAAAAAATATAAAAAAAAGTAATTTTTAAAAGTAATTTCTGATTAAGGGATTTTCAACTGATAAAAATTTACTTTACGCTTAAAAATAAAAATGCCCAATATTGCTATTGAGCATAAAATGATACAAAGACTCTGTGTTTTCTCGATCGTACTTATTTTGGATTCCAGCCGTTTAAAACTAAATCTCTATCGTATTTTTTAATCTCTTCTTTTTTTAACTGATGTGACCAAGAAACACGTTGAGAGACATATTTGGCGCTCGCACCTTTGCTTCCATAGTCAGCATAATACGCTGTTTTATCTTTATCTGGAAATCTAGTATCAATCCATGCGTTCCATCCTTCTGGAATAATATGCGAACCCAAATCAGTATTAATAAAAACAGTTTGAGCATAAGGTCTCCAAGGTCTTCCCAGAAATACTTGGTCTACCGATTTGTCTTTTGCAGTAAGCTTACAATCTGTAAAAACAAAACCATAAGCCTGCCCTTGCGGAGTCGAAGCTGCTGTGATGTAAGAGTTTACCAAACTTTCGATGGTACATTTATAGAAATAAGCAGTCGCTGCGCCAAAAATAAAATCGGTTGTTCCGTTGATAAAACAGTTTTCAAAATAGGTTCGAGTATTTCCTTCTGACAAATAAAGCGTATCTTGATTTCCTAATAGATTGCAATTCCTTACGATAACTCTATCTCCTTTAATATGAAGCGCCACAGCCTGACCTACTCTTCCCGCCGTATTTTCGACAGTTAAGTTTTCAAGTGTACAATCGTTTCCTTTTATCATAAAAGAATACGAAGTTCCTGTTCCAAATTCTTTTTTCCCTGACGGATCTGGTTCGCGAAGCGGTTTGCCAGAATAATCATCAAATGAAATAATGGTTTTATTCCGGTCCGTTCCTTTTAAAGTAATGAAGGATTTAGAAACTGGAATTTCTAACTTCTCCACATATTTCCCTGGCTTTATAGTTATTATCACGCGTTTTTCTGAATTGTCTTTTACATTATTGACCGCTTCCTGAATGGTTTTGAAATCTCCAGAACCATCTTGAGCCACAGCTAAAGCCAATTTGTTATCGAGCGTTTGGGCTGATACAGAAAATGTTATTAAAAATAAAGCCAGAATATATTTCATCGTTCTTAATAGTTTAAGTTTTTAAACAAAGTTAATTTGTAGAGACGCACTGCAGTGCGTCTAACGCAACGTAACCACAATGCTTAATACACATGGCGTAGACGCACTGCAGTGCGTCTCTACGAAAAACAGGAATCTACATATAATTTTAATGCGACATCCAAACCGTCATTTCTCCCTCTCCTTTATTTCCCCATGCAAAATACGGAATCAATTTTACAGTTAATGTTTTTCCGTCTTTTGTTGAAATGGGTTTATAAAGTGTTTTATTCCAAGAATTATCAGCGGTAATTTTTGACGTCGCTTCAATTGTAACTAATTTTCTGTTTTTCAATTCGGTAAAATCAGTTTTAAAATCAGAATTCAGATTTAAAATCACATCATTTACACTTGTATTTGTAGGCAGCTGATCCGATTCTAAACAGTACACCAAAGGTCCTCTTTTTACCGCAACTTGATTTTTAACTTCTTCTACCAACGGATTGGCTTCCATCAATTCAACTGGCATTGGTAAATTCAATTCGATTACATCACCTTTTTTCCATTTTTGGTTTAATTTCAAATAAGTTCCCGAAACGATTTGATCTGAAACTTTCGCATTATTAACCAAAACTTCTGCATTCTGACTCCATCCTGGAATTCTTAAAAAGAAAGCCTGCAAATCTTTTGGCGTTTTAACGATTTTCAACGTTACTTTTCCGTCCCAAGGATAATTCGATTGCTGTTCAATTTCTAATGCTTCTCCGCTTAACGATTTTGTATTCAAATTGTTACTTCCGTATAAATTGACATACAAACCTTCTTTTGAAAGATTGTAAGCGTAATTTCCAACTTCGGCAACCGTTCTCGTTACGTTTGGCGCACAACAGTTTGATAAGGCGATATAACCTTCACGCACATTTCCCCATCTTTGGTGAAAAGGCAAATCGTTTGAAACATTCAGCGGATTGTTGTACAAGAATTTATCTCCTTCTAAATTCATTCCCGAAAGCACGCTGTTGTAAAGCGCTAATTCTACAATATCAGCATATTTGGCATCTCCTGTAATTTGAAGCATTCTCCAGTTCCACAACACATTTCCAATATTCGCACAAGTTTCGGTGTGAGCCGTGGCATTTGGCAATTGAAAAGGTCTTCCGTACGCCTGATGAATCTTTTGAACTACAGTTGGATCATACGAAGTTCCGTCTGGTGAAACTCCGTCATAAAGAGAACCACAACCTCCTGTAATATACATTTTACGATACGCTACATCATCCCAAATAGATTCTAGATTGTCTAATAATTTCTTTTCTCCAGTTTCCGCATACAAATCTGCAACTCCTGCATAAAGGTAATTGGCTCTTACAGCGTGCCCCATCGCCGTAGTCTGCTGTCTAAACGGAATTCTATCTTGATTATCATCGGTTCCATCATTTGTAGTTCCGCGAATGTCAATCAGATTATTAGCCAATTCTAAATATTTCGGATCTTTTACGGTTCTGTACATTTCGACAATTCCCATATAATGAGAAGGACAAATCGCATTTCTAGCCAATTCTGGGGATGCTTTTTTGTAGAAATCATATAAGAAATCGGCAACTCCTTTGGCAATATTCAGAAAATTCATTTTTCCTGTAGCACGATAATGAATGCAGGCTGCCGTCATTAAATGTCCCATATTGTATTTCTCGAAACCCAATTGTTTTTTCACTTCTTCTGGGCCCAAAGTTCCCCAGCGTTCGTCAATTAAAACTGGCGTATGAATATAACCGTCTTTGCGCTGTACTTTTGCGAAAAGCGCAATGGCTTTATCCATTTCGGCATCGAGTTTTTTATCTTTTGTAACGGCATAAGTTGCTGCCATTCCTTCAAAAATCTTGTAGAAATCACCATCATGAAAAGAAGGCCCTTTGAAAGTTCCTTTGCTTAAACCAGCTGCAATTTCGAAGTTTTTGTACGCATGAGAAGTCTCGCTATGATACAAATCCCACATGTATGGCAAAGTATTTTGGGTTTCTACATCGAATTGTTCTTTCCAGAATCCGTTGGTCCACTTTACATCTTGCAAACCAACGCTCTGCAATTTAGAATACGGACTTTGTGAATTCGCCACCAAACCTTTGTTTTGCGCCACTACTCCTGCACCAGCAATAAACAAACTAAGGGAAACATTTAATAAATTTTTCATTCTACTATAATTTTGAACCATATAAGTCATATAAGTTCATTTAAACAAAACTTTTCCAATTTAACCAGATTGATATAAGCTCATTTAAGTAAAACTTAAAATTTCTTATATGACTTATATGGTTTAAATATTTACTTCACGAAGAAATTAATGGTTTTGCTCATTGAATCTCCATCAGCATCTTTTACTGTCAGTACGAATGATGCAAATCCTTTGTCTGAAGCAGTAAATTGAATTTCTTTTCCTTTTAAACTTACTTTACCGTTTTTAACTTCAGGGAAAGTATAAACGGGTTTGTTGTCGTATCCTTTGAAAAAATCAGCAACAGCTAAAGATTTTTTATCTTTTAAATTGATAAAATAATGAGGCTGAGCCAGCCAATCTAAGTAATTATCCAATTGTGTGAAACCGTCTTTATCAACATCTGAGTTCGCATCTGAGAAATCTCCTGCTGGTGAGTTTTCGTTTAAACCAAAAGCTTTTTCCCACCAGTTTGGCAATCCGTCATGATCGGTATCCCAATCTGCAGGACGAGTTTCTGACGGAAAATTTGGCCATCCTCCAGCATCTTCTTCACTGTCAATCATTCCGCCATAACCGCTTTTACTTCCTTTATAAGTATATGTTCCCTTTAAAGTTTCCTCTATAATTCGGTTATCGTGTTTATCAAAATACGGCTGATTTGCACCAACATCTGAAAGTACATTTTTATAAGCTCCTTTAGCCGATTGTGTATTTACATAAGATTCAAAAAAAGGTTTGTTTACGAAAGTTTCATACTCCACTTTCTCCTTATTGGTTACAGTAAATTTTCTGCCTTTGTCCTGTGTTTTCTCATCAAAATAACCCGGCATAACATTTCCATCAAAGTAATAACGCTGCATTCCTTTCCCAACACCTTCATGTTGTGCATTCAAAGCCACAAAAATCTTAGTTGAAGCTCCTGCTTTGTAATAGTTATTTACAAAGTTTACTTCGTTCGCACCACCGTCTGTGGCTCTTTTTCCCCAATTATAAACTACGTTATTACGAATATCCAATCTTCCAGTATAAAATCCGTCACCGCTTAAACCACCGCCAATACTCCAGTTACGGCCTTCGTTGTGAGCCAACAAATTGTGATGAAAACTTCCGATATCACCGCCAATTGTTGCCGCATATCCGTGCATTTTTCCTGCTTCGTATTTATCGTGTCCTGCCACATTTAAAGCCTCAGAAATTAAAGTTCGCTGCAATGTGATATGATGCGCGCCACGGGAACTAAACGATTCATCAATAGTCCAGCTGATGGAACAATGGTCGATAATACTAAAATTAGCGCCCGTTAATCCCATTCCGTCAAACGTTTTTCCACCACCAATTCTCACTTTCAAAAAGCGGATAACGCCGTCATCTCCCGTTAATCCAATCGGTGCTCTAGTAACGGTAATTCCTTCTCCCGGAGCAGTTTGACCTGCAATCGTGATATACGGCTGATTCACAACCAATCTCGAAGCCAGTTTAATATTTCCCGAAACATTAAAAACAATCGTTCTAGGGCCAATTTCCTGATTAATAGCATCACGTAAACTTCTTGGGCCGTCATCGTTTAAATTTGTAACTTCGATTACTTTTCCGCCACGTCCTCCAACAGCATAACGTCCGTAACCTTCAGCACCCGGAAAAGCCAATTGAGCAGGTTTAAACGACCAAACATTTCCTAAAGTAACTTCGCCATTAGTATCGACTTCATCTACTCTCCAATAATACGTTGAACCGCTGTATAAATCTGTAACAGAGAAACTCTTATCAGCCAATTTTCCTTTGAATTCTTTAGATGATTCTGTTGCATTTGCCACCGTATTTTGATCTAAACCGAAATACAATTTATGAGCTACAACATTTTTTGGAGCATCCCATTTTAAAATCACATTTTTAGTCACTTCAACATGTTCATCTCTGTTTTTTGGCTCTGGAGTGCGTGCCTGATTCATCAAGTTTGGTGTATCGATTTCAAAACCGTTAACTACAATTTGTTTTACAACATCTGGATTATTGGTTGGGTCAATTTCAAAACGAACAATTACATCTTTTCCTTTTTCTGCATTGAATGAAATATACGCCATTGATGCATCCACTTTAGCATTGGCTCTCTGACTCGCATTTACAGTTTCTTGAAGTTTTCCGTTTATAAAGATTTTAATCGGTGAAAATGTTTTACCTGCAATGACATCAAATGCATTGTGAAAGGTCAAAAGTGTATGTTTCCCTGCTGCCAAACCACTAATTTTCAGTTCTAAATTTTCAGATGTAACCAATCCGTCAGAACCTAACCTATTGTAATATGGAGCACTCATTCCGACCTTGTACCATTTTGAAGTAAAATTTCCTTTTAACTTAAAGGTGACTCCATTAAAAGTTTTTTGGTCTTCTTTGTTTTCATTAATTATCCACGAATCGTAACTCGGATCGTGAACTTCTTCTAATCGTCTTTGGAAAAAGTCAAAATCGACTTTTACAATTTGTTTATCAGCATTTTGTGCCTGACCGTTTGCTGCTAAAAGCGTTGCTAAAGCAAAAGAGCCAATTAATTTTTTAATCATTTTATGGTAATTTTTTCTGTTTCTGATTTTCCAATCAGGTTTATAATGTCTTTTTTTCTTTCTTCTGGAACTACTTTCAAAACCTTTACTTCTCCATTAATCAATTCAGCTTCAATCGTAGTATTTTGTTTCGCATGTAGTTTAAAATGAACATTCCATTCTTTCGGCCAAGCTGGAAAAAGATAGATTTTTCCGTCTGCTTCCTGCAAAAGCATTTCCTGCATGCCAATCATTCCCGAACCGCCCCAATTGTGATCTGGAACCCAGTCAAAACCTGGTCCCCAAAATGCTGGAAAACGTCGTTCTGAATTCGCCATTTTCAACGTATTGTATTTTGCAGCTTCATCGGTCAATCCTAAACGAGCAGCGAAAATATTGTCTTGTTTCCACCCCACGTGGCTTCTGAATTTTAAAGCATCAGTGTCGTATTTCCATGTATTCAAAGCGGTTTCTAAATCAGGTTTTCCAACGCCATAAATGCCCCACGGATAAACGGGATACAATTGTGGCACTTCTGAATTATTAACACGTTCCCAAGTTTTCGCAGGAAGCAAAACTTTATGATTTTCAATCTGCCCAAAATTCAAAGGCGGAATTCTCGTTTGAAATGCTATTAAATATTCACTATCTTCTTTGGATAATTCATTGGCAGAAAGGTTTAAAAGCTGTTCTGTAATCACTTGTAAAGCCGAAATCGTACTGTTTGAATTATTAGTCATCTTATACGTTTCTGCTCCTGAACCGGGATATAAAACTAATTTTCCATTTCCGTCCAAAGCTTTTCTGCCTCTTTGTTTGGCTAAATATTGGTAATGTTCATCAAAAAAACGAAGACAGCTTATGATAAATGGATTGTATTTTTGAATCTCTTCTTTAGCATATTCTTTCTGCTGTAACATCATTTGGCAGAACTCCAAAACGGTGTCCCATTCGTATTCTAACCAAGCATTGTATTCCATTCCCGGATCGTAATCTGCAGGACGTTTCCATTCGTATTCTGCTGGATTTGGCAATCCGAAATTTTCTAATTGTTCTGTAAATGATGCTCCGTTGTGTTTCCAGTAGCCTTTACTGCGCAATTCGGCATTTTTTTGAAGACTTACATAATAATCCAATTGTGATTTCATCATGTCAAAATCACCGCTTTTTACCATCGGAAAATAAACCAATCGCTGGTTTTGAGCTGTCATCGTTCCTCCGCCCCAATTTCTAAAATCGGGTGTGAAATTTAAGTCTTTATTGGTGTAAACAGGATCAACCGTAAAAAGTCCGCCGTTGAATTTAGTTGGATATTTTCCGTATGCATTGCACCCCAACATATATCTAAACAACTGATAATTCTGCCCAATTTGATAAACCGAATCCTTCTCAATCGATTGATTTTTTTGTGTAAAAATAAAACTGCGGTTCCAGAAATTATTCCACCATTTTATAGTGTTTTTTTCTGCTTGTTTTGCTGTGTTTTTGTTCGAAGCAATCAAACTTTGCAAACCATTATTCCAATTTGAAAAGTCTGATTGACTGGTATTTAAATAAATTTCTAACGAATGTTTTCTTGAAGGTTTTGCACTCGTTAATTTAAAACCTTTGAAATCGGTATCCTGATATTTTCCTAAATAAGTTCCATCAGGTTTTAAATTATCACCTTTCATGAATCCACCGAAAGTCAAATTCGCAATCGGATTCATCATTTGATCTTTAACCGATTCCATTTTCTGCTGTTTTACAGCAACATCAAAAACGGTTTGTTCGCGATTTCTGTGATAGAATTTAAGTCCGTTATTCTCAAAAGCAATCGAATCTTTAAAGATGACAACATCACTCTGAGGTGCCCATTTATAAGAATTAGCATTATTTTCTTTTCCTTTTGAAATACGGTTCTGATGGCGCCAGCTTTCATAAGAAGCCGTCATTTTCAGCGGATTTTTGCTTTCTAAATCGACATGAATAATTGGTTTAAAAACATCCACCCAAAGTTTGATTTTCGTATCATTCTGACCAACTAAAACGTAACCGTCTTTTAGTTTTAATTCCTGACGAAAACCTGCTGCCCCTTCAAACGGATTTGGACTTAAAGTAATTTTTACTCGACCTAATTTCAGTAAAGTATTATGTTCGTCAAAAGTCCCGCTTCGCGAAAAATAGAAATACAAATTTCCTTTCTCGACCCAGACATTTGCACCAATATCACCGCCGCCCAAAGGCATAGATTCTGATGAATTATTGCTCTGCGTTGTCCAGACCTGATTGTAAGTGTCAAGTACAGGAATTTGCGCTTTAAGGCAAAGCATCGTGAAGAGAAAAAATAGAAGTATTAAATTTTTCAACTTATTAATTTTTATATAGAATACTATTATTGAACCATATAAGTCATATAAGATAATTTAAGCCAAGCTTTAAATAACAAACTTATATTTCTTAAAAAACACAAAGCTTACATTTACTTATATAACTTATATGGTTTAAAAATTTTACCAATCATCAGTTCTAAACGAAGAAACCGGCAAACCTCCTGCGCTAAATAATTCCGCTTTAGCGAAATCTTTCCATAAATAACGCACTGCAACGGGTTTAGTCACTTTATCAGAAGTCAAAACCACCGATTTTCGCCTTACAACCGTTTTTGCAGGATAAAAAACTTTATCTTCTCCTGCTATTTGAAAACCTGTCACTTCTTTATCGTAAGACGTAATTCCGTTGGCCACATGATCAAAAGAAACTGTTACAGCGCCATCTTTGATTTCCATGCTTTTGTATTTCGGACTTTCGAATTCAAAACCTTCCATTCCGTAAGTTCTTGCCAAAGCTTGAAAAGCCAAACGGTTTCCTCCTTTTTCCTTGTCCATTGGATGAATATTATTTTCTTCTCCAACATCCATTAAAACTGCCATTGCCGAATTCGGAATTTCCTTAGAAGCCTTAAACTGCGCCTCTCTCAAATAAGCCGAATTGTATTTTTCCAAATAATCTTTTGGATGAAATGAAGCATAATTAAAAGGTGCAATCTGAGCGAAATAAAAAGGAAATTCTCCTTGATTCCACATTGTTCTCCAACTGCTTACCATTTTCTTCATTAAAGCGGTATATTCACTTGCTCTTTCGTAATTTGATTCTCCCTGATACCAAATACAGCCTTTGATTCCGTAACCAATTACAGGCGAAAGCATGCCGTTAAACAAAGTCGTTGGAACACGATTTGGGTCTTTTGCCAATTCTTCTTTTGTGGTCGGAATTTTAGCGCTAGCGAAATCTTTCAGCATTTCCGCATTCATCCATGCTTCCATACTTGAACCTCCATATGAAACGTGAATCAATCCAACCGGAACATTTAAAACTTCTTGTAAAAGCGATCCGAAATACCAAGCCGTTGCACTAAAATTGGAGGCCGATTTTGGAGAAGCTTCTTCCCATTTTCCTTCGAAATCGTCTTTTGGTTCCAAAACCGTTGCACGCGGAATCGTAATTAAACGAATGTTTTTATTGGTTGATCTTATAATGATTTCGTTTCCATTTTTAACTGGCTGTCCCTGAAAACCTTTTAACGGCATTTCCATATTAGATTGTCCTGAACAAAGCCAAACTTCACCAATTAAAATGTTTTTGATGATTACTTTTTCTGTTCCTTCTGTTACTTCAATTGTAAATGGTCCGCCTGCTGTTGGCGTTTGCAATGCTGTTTTCCATTTACCAGAAACATCGGCTTTTGTTTTGTAAATTTTAGAATTCCATGATGTTTTGATCGTGACATTGGCATTCTTTTCTGCCCAGCCCCAAATTGGTGCGTTTGATTTTTGTTGCAGCATCATATTGTCTGTAAACAATGCTGGCATTTTGATTTTTGCATTGATTTGAAGGCTTGATAAAGCAACCACAAATGCAATAATTGAATTTCTCATTTTCGTTGTGTTTTATTAGCCACGAATTCACAAATTAATCTCAAATCTGATAATAAAAAATTCGTGAATTACTTCGTCCGTTCGCTATCGCTCGGGTCGTGGCGAAAAAAAATTATTTTTCTTTTACAATACTTACTGGTCCCAATAATCCCGCTTTTAGCAATGGATTTCCTTCCAATCTAAATGGCGCTGTTGTCCATGTCAACCTATCTTCTTTTGGCAGTTTTTGATCGCCAATTAATCGGTTCGCCCACGTATTCGTTACTTTTATTACAATTGTATTTTTTCCATTTTGTAAGGCATTCGAAATATCTGTTTTGAATGGAAAAGTCCAAAGGGTACCGCAGTCTTTTCCATTGATGGAAACTTCTGCTATATTGGCAATTTCTGCTAAATCGAGCCAGATTTTCCTGGTATCTTTTCCTTTCCAAACAAACTCTTTTTTATACACTACAGTTCCTGAATAATACTTAATTTGGTCATTTTCAGAAGTGCTCCAATCAAAAAGTTTATTTGTTTTTACGACTTCTTTCGGGCCTTTAAATTCTGGATCAAATTGAAGTTCCCAGTTTTCATCTAAAACCTGAACTTTTTCAAATTCGGCTATTTTTCCTTGAGCTAAAACTTCTTTCGTTTCTTCTTTAAAAATCACAAAACCAGATTCGTTTGCCTCTAAAGTTAAGGAAACAATTGTTCTTCCGTTTTCTATTTCCCAATTGGTTAAAGCTGAAGTTTTATCCGTAACAGGATTGTACCATTGTGGCATTTTTCCAGCTATTCTAAATGAAGCCTCAAATGTTCTTTTTTGTTCTTTTTGATTCGAAAGAAAATATACTTCTTCGTTATCTGCTTTTCGGTGCGCCCAAGCAATCGTTTCTGAATCAGCTCTGTTTAGATTTGGAAAATAAACATCTTGTGTGATTCCGATTGAAGCAAAATCGTTTCCTAAATAAGGCAATTTGACAACCGTTCCTTTTCCGATTTTCCAATAAGATGAATTGGCGTTATTCCAAATTTCATCAATTAAATTCTGCCATTTCTTTTGATCTGTTTCTGATTGAATTCCTGGCTGAATAGTTGGTTTTTCATCTACAAAAATCGTCGCTCCATCTTTTAGTAATTGCAGGATTTTTTCGGCGGAAGCCAAAGACAAAATTTTATTTGGCGCCATTTTATGACTTCCCGGAAACAGTAAAGCTCCATATTCGATTCCGCCATCAAAAGTTACTTTTCCGTTTACGACTTTTGCTCTATTGATTAAAACATCAGCGTTAAAGGAATCGTATTGATAACCATTAAGCGGATTAATCCATTGCGACAAATCAGTGATGTTTTTAGAATACGTCACTTCTTTCGGCATTTTTGCAGTCGGCTGACCTTCATTTTCTAAACGGGTTTTCTCGCTTTCCAATCTTTCCTTTCCAAAAACATTCGGAATAAACGGCACCAAACGATCTGGCACAAATGAACGTGAAGGAAAATCTTCGCCAATAAAAACCGCCAAATCAATTACAGGTTTTCCTTTCTGCAATTGAAATTGTACTCTCTGGCAATAGTCAAACCAAGCTTTTCCGGGTTTCCACCACGTTTGATCTCTTTGAAAAAAAGTTCCGATATCGTCTAAAGTCATTCCTGGTTTTCTATCCGTCCACGGATTATGTACAAAAACGTGATAAAATAAACGGTTGATTCCTAGAGCATAATTTCGGTCTGCTGTTGTTTTTAGATTTCCTGGA
Organism: Flavobacterium endoglycinae; assembly: GCF_017352115.1. Lineage (NCBI taxonomy): Bacteria > Pseudomonadati > Bacteroidota > Flavobacteriia > Flavobacteriales > Flavobacteriaceae > Flavobacterium > Flavobacterium endoglycinae. The sequence goes on along the minus strand of NZ_CP071448.1, from coordinate 4,827,059 downwards.
TGTTCGTCCCAATCCATTCGCAAAGCCGTGAAAGATTCCGCCTGAATAATATCTTTTCCATAAATATGTCCGCCCGAAATGGCATCCACCATATCAAAAGGTTTGTCGTGTGTTGGGCTTTTCAGCCAAAATTCACCACCCGGATAATCGACATATTTATAATGCAATAAAGCATCGCTCATCATGGTTGGCGCAACGTTTTCAGAACTTAACTTAACGTTATATTCTTTGGCAATTTGAGCGACAGTTCCGTAGAAATTATCTGCCACTAAATCGCCAATTGTTTTTCTAACATCGTATAAAACTTTCTCAGAGAAATCAGCACTTTCTATTGGAATTCCAGCCATTACAGGAAGATATTCGACAATATCGTAACCGCGTCTCTTTTTAAATTCAGCCTGAAAAACCGAAGACCAGTTCTGGCTTCCGCATTCCCAGCTGTCAAAATGAAGAATTGCCAAAACTCTTGAAGCCAATTCAGGACCAGCAGAACGAACGGCTTCTCCAAACCAATGATCTAGTTGAAAACGAATTAATTCGAGATTAAATTTATCTACTTCCAACCCTTTTCCTGCCCCGCCCGTTGCATTTTCATGACCTGTAGAAGTATGTCCCATTCGGATAATTTTCCATTTTCCTTTTGGCGCTTTCCAATTTAGATTTCCATCAGCATCCACAAAACTCGAAATATTGATAATTTCTGATTTTTTGAATGCATCTGAATTCGGAATTTCTTTCTCCGTTGTTTCTGGAGTCAAACGCCAAATTGATCCTGATTTTCCTTCGTAATTATTAATTAAGGATTGATTTGAAAGTGTAATTTTACTCACTTTCAGATTTTGTTTCCATTTCGCAAAATCCAAATCTTCTGCTCCTGGTTCTGTTCCAATTGGATCATAAACAAATCTGAAATATTTTGCTGTAACAGGCGTAATCGTATGCGTATTTGGAAAATCCATATCCTGCCAGCCGTGACGTGGCGCGATCAATCTTTCGTGGAACTTAAAATGAACTCCATCATCGCTCACTTCCACAATTAAACGCTGTGCCTGATAGTCTCTTCCTTTGGTTTCAATTACAATCGATTTGCAGGTAAAAGGCTGTACAAATTCGTACTGAATCCAACCTGCCTCTGCAAATTTGAAGTTTTCGTCTTTCTTCGGATCAGCCAAAAACGAAGCATCAGAATTGTTTGATGTCGTTACTTTTGGCATTTGAATCTGAGAAGTCGTTTGATATTCTTTTATCGGAAGAGCAAAAACCGCAATGTCATTATAATAATCTTTATAATGCTCTGGAACTGGCAGTTTTGAAGCGACTTTTTTTCCTCCTAAAATTTCTGTCGTTGACCAAACTACTTTTTGCATCGACATTTCAGGTTTAATCCATGGGCCACCTGCAACCGCAAATCCGTCGGCTCCGTGAAAAGCGAGTTTCAAACCTAAACGATCCGCTTCTTTGAAAGCCCAACGAATCATATCCCAAAATTCAGGCGTCAGCTGTAAAACCGGCGGATCTATCAATGGCGGATTCGCTGGCCCTTTAATGGTCATTAAATAAGCGCCTGCAATTCCGTTTTGTTTCATGGATTCTAAATCGGCTGTGATTCCTGCTTTAGAATAGGCCGATTTCATCCAATACCAATACACCCAAGTTTTGGAGGATTCTAGTGTTGGCTGAAATGATTCTTTTTTATGGACTTCCTGCGCAGAGACGAAGCTTGCGAGAAGAAGGATAAAAAAGAGGTGTTTTTTTTGAAACATTTTAATCGTTTTATTTCGTTTGTAAACCCAACAGGTTTTTGAAACTTTCGGGTTTGGTATATTTATAACATAGCCAATGGTTTCAACCATTGGACGAAACGTGATTTTACATTACGTTTCCCAAGGTTGAAACCTTGGGCTATGTTTGATAATTTGTTAGTATTACGCATTTTTGTCATTTCGACGTAAGGAGAAATCACACTAGAAACTCCTCAACGTTTGTCTTCAATCTGTGTCGAATCCCGCGTGTGATTTCTCCTTACGTCGAAATGACAAACTATATCTTTAATTTTTAATTCTCAATTTTTAATTGCCAATTAATCTAATACTTAAACTTCTTCAAACTACTTTCCAACTGATTCTTCGAACCGTTGAAAGGCATTAAATAAAAACTGTATTGATAATTTCCTGATTTAATTTGATATTGTTCAATTGGCTGTGCTACAATCGTCCAGCTGTCGTTTCCTCCAACTCCCATTTGCATTAAATCGATGTTCAACGTCAAAAATCCTGGATCTTTTAAATCATACGTATGACCTGATGCACTTAAGTTTTCTTGTGTATAAGGCCAAGCGCTCATACTTAAAACTTTGTCATCATTAACTACCATAAAACCTTGATTTTTTTGCGGAGTTGTCAATGCCATCCATCTTACATCACATCGGTTTCCGTTTTCTTGCGGTTTTGGATAATGTTCGATAAAGTCATTAATTGGAAGCGAATATTTACCAACAAATGAGCCGAAACTTCTGTCGCTATAATTCTCCAACTCCCCTTTTCCGTACCACGAAATCTGATCGAATTTTCTTTGAACTCCCATCTGCATTCCGATTTTTGGAAGGTTTGGCAGTTTGTCTGAAGCTTTTAAGCTGTAATCTACTTTTATAACTCCATTCTCATTGATTTTATAAGCAACTTTCACTTTCGCACTGTCTTTTATAATTTCATATTCACTTGTAATTACAGTACCATCAATTCCAATTCCCATTGTTGTACTTAAAACTTTTGGTTTTGCTTTGTACCATTGTTTTAATAATTTTTGGGACTTCCATCCTCTTTTATCATTATCAGTTAAAGGTCTAACAAAGTTTGGAAGTAAAGGAGCAAAAACTTGTTCTTCCCCTTTAAAAATATAGGAAGTTAAAGCTCCATTTTCTTTGCTGATTTTTACTTCAAAAAATTTCCCTTTAACTTGGAAATCAAAATCTGTTTCAGTTGTTTTATACGCTGAATCTTTTTCATTTCTAAAATCAATTGAAGCTTCTTTCTTTTTCAACTGAAATTGATCTTCAGCAACCACATATCCTTTTGAAGCCCAAAGTTCATCTGCTGAAAGCTGAAATTCAATATTTAAAAGATATTCAGCATCGCTTTTCATTTTTGGAAGATATCCACTTATATCTAATGTTGTCGATTGTCCTGCTTCTACTTTTAAAGGTTTTAAAATCTGAGTTTTGATTACATTTCCGTTTTCCAACACTTTCAAAACTGGAATATATCCTTCTAAAGATTTAACCGCCTGACGATTTTTAATTTCTAATTGATTTCCTTTTAAAGTCGAAATCGCTGGCTGATAGACCCATTTATTTTCAAAAATCGAACCTTTTGGTTTTCCGTTAGAATCAACAATTCCTTTTGTATTGAAATTTCCGTCATGAAATTTTTCTCCAAAATCCCCGCCATGAGCGAAATAATTCTGACCTGATCTAGAATCATATTTTACCAATCCTTGGTCTTTAAATTCCCAAATACAGCCTCCAATAACTCTTGGAAGCGAACGAAATTCATCCCATAATTCTTTTAAATTTCCAACTGAATTCCCCATCGCATGAGAATATTCTACGAAAATAATAGGACGTGCATCTTTCTTTTGATCTACTAAAAATTTCGGTGTGAAAACGCCTGGATAAAAACGGCTGACCATATCAACATACGAATCATCTTGCGGATTTTCGAATCGGTAAGCGTGATCGATAGTTTTTGGATATCTCGGATCAAGCGGGTCAATGTAACCGTCTAATTTTGCATTTCCTTGTGCTGGTTCATAATGTACGGGACGCGTAATATCGAAATCGTGAACCCAACCCGACATTGCTGCGTGATTTGGTCCTTTTCCACCTTCGTTACCCAAACTCCACATTACCACAGACGGATGGTTTTTATCACGTTCTACCATTCTGATCATACGCTCCATATAAGCATTTGTCCATTGTGGATCGTTACTTAATTTACCGCCAATTCCGTGGGTTTCTTGATTAGCTTCATCCATTACCATGATTCCGTACTGATCGCATAATTCGTAGAAATAAGGATCGTTTGGATAGTGGCTCGTACGTATGAAGTTGAAATTGAATTTCTTAATCGTCGTGATATCTTGTTTAATGTCTTCTCTCGTAACGGCTTTTCCTCTTGTTGGATGGTGATCGTGACGGTTTACGCCATACACATACGTTTCTTTTCCGTTGATGAGCATTTTTCCGTTTTCTTTCGAAAATTCAATCGAACGAAAACCGACTTTACAGCTTTTGGCTTCTGTAACCTTTCCGTTTTTATCTTTTATCGAAATAACCAAAGTGTACAAATTCGGTTCTTCTGAACTCCATTTTTTAGGATTTTTAATATTTTCTTGGAAGAATCCGAAGCGAACATTGTCCAAACGAGGATAACTTTCGTTGATTAAATCGATCACAGGCCTTTGAAGCGGTTCTTTGAATATTGCCGTATTATTCGCATCGTACAATTGAACATTCATCGTATAATCTTTGATTTTTTCGCCTGTCAGATTTTCTACTTTTGGTCTCAGTTTGAAAATCGCGTCTTTGTATTCTTTGTCCAATTTGGTTTGAACAAAGAAATCTTGAATACGTAATTTTGGCTCCGCCATAATGAAAACTTCACGCTGGATGCCGCTCATACGCCAATGGTCCTGATCTTCTAAGTAAGAACCATCTGTCCAACGAATTACACGAACCGAAACTATATTTTCTCCTGCTTTTAAATAAGGTGTAATATCAAATTCTGAAGGTAAAAAACTATCTTCTCCGTATCCTAAAAATTCTCCGTTCAGCCAAACTTCAAAACCTGAACTTACGGCACCAAAATGTAGTGTAACTGTCATATCTTTCCAGTTTTCAGGAACGGTGAAAGTTCTTTGGTAAGAACCAACTCCATTATAATCTTTAGGAATATAAGGCGGATTTATGGGTCTAAACGGATAAACGGCGCTTTTATAAATTGGGTTGTCATACCCTTTCATTTCCCAGTTGGAGGGCACTTCGATTTTATCCCAACCTGAAACGGTATTTTTATAAAAATCTTTTGATGCTTCTTTTAAGTTTACTGCGTATTTAAACTTCCAATCGCCATTTAGCATTTGGATTCTGCTTTTGGTTCTGTCGCCTTTTAAAGCGTCTTCAACACTTGTGTACGAATAGGCTGTTGCTCTCGACGGTTGTCTGTTGATGCTTGTTATTGTTGGATCTTCCCACGGCGCAAATTCGTATTTTTTATGAAGTTCTGGAACTCCTGCAGGCTCTCCTGTTACGGATTGTGCCTGCGCTACGTAAAACGTGAATAGTAAAATGTAAAATGCAAACGTCGCAAATCGAAATTTGAAAAATGGATTTTTGTATTTTGTTTTTGACGCTAACATTGGTTTTATATTTTGTTTCATTATTATTTGGTTCAATTGTCCCTACAGGACAAACTTGCATTGGCTTAATCTTTTTGCTACCGACCTAAGACTCCTATCAGAGCCATTTTTCGTTAAGAGTGCTAGTTATTCTTCATAACTCATAACTACTTTTTCACTTTCTTCTCCGGCGGCGCCACAAAATTCAATTTGCTTTTTCCTAAATCTTTAGAAGTTGCGATTGCGATTCCTCTTTGTTCTGCTTTGTTAACCGCACAATAGAAATGATACACAACGCCATCGTGTTTTACCACAAAAGATTTATGCGCAAACAAATCGTCGTAAGGTTCAGATGATTTCACTAGATCCTCACCTTTCCAATCGGTCCAGTTTACTAAATCATTTGAAACGGCAAAACGGTTAAATGCACCTTGATTCCAACCCGTCCAGAAAGCTCCGAAATAAAACATTACCCAAGTATCATTAATACGCTGAATATACGCATCACCCGAAATTCCTTTATGATGATTGATTAAAGGTTTATTGCCATAGCGCTCCCAATGTTTCATATCGTTTGATACTGCCATCGCAATGCGTTCTGCACCTTTCGCAGGATTTATACTGTCACCACGGGCATTGTAATACATGATGAAATTGTGTCCTGTTACTTTATCTTTATCGCGAATCACACTGTTTTTATACATTGTGCTATTGTCCCACCATTTAGCATCTTTATCTTTTGGTGTTAAAACTGGATTTTCTAATCTTTGAAATTCGTGTGGTTTTGTCGGAGCTTCTTTCGTATAAGCTATTCCGATTGATAAAACGCCTGCTTCGTAACCTTTGCTGTCTCCACCAAAATAACTCATCCAGTATTTGTCATTGTATTTTTCCCATTCGTAGCTTCCGCCCCAAGTTAAGTCTTGCAACGAAATATATCCTGCTTTTTGGTTAACATCCCAGTGTTTTTCATTTTCTGAGAACGACATTACTTTTCCTAGATGTTTCCAGTCCAAAAGATTATCACTTTCTGCTAACCAAGTTTCATAACCTCTTCCGTCATAAATCAAATAGGTCATGTACCATTTTCCGTCTTTTCTAAAAACGCTCGGACAATCCATTTTATAAGAGTTGTCAGTTGGCACCATCACCAAACCGTATTTGTAGGGAGTTTTTACTTCTTCGTAAATTTCCTGCATTACGCCATCGGTAATTTCTCTTTTCTTGTATTTGGTTGCGCAACTGCTTATAAAAAGCGCTGAAACAGTAATAAGAAGATATTTAATTTTCATTTTCTTGGCTATGTTTTTGGTTGCTTTTTGCCACAAAGGCTCTAAGACTCTAAGTTTATTTTTTCTTTGCGACTTTGTGTCTTTGCGAGATTATTTTTAAGCTTAGATTTTTAGCTCTCGCAAAGTCGCTAAGGCGCAAAGTTTCTTTTCTCTATATTCTATTTTCTATATTCTATTCTTAACAATCTTGCATCTTGCTTCTTTCCTCTACCCCGTCTTACTTCTTCAATTCTTTTAATTTCGACTCCATCACGTCTTTGTTCAATTTTACTTTTACCATTCCTGTTGGGTGAAATCTTCTTTTCAAATCGATTGCATTATAAACTATGGTGTAAACGTCATTTCCTTCTGGGATTAGACACAGCGGAGTTCTCATAATATCCCACCATTTATCTACTTTGGTTTCGATTGGCAAATAATGTGCTTCTGACCAATTAATACCGTCTGCTGATAATGAATAGGCAATCATGTTTGGTAAATGATGTGACCAGCCGTCTGGACCTCCGTCAAAAATTGCGATGTACAAACCATTTGGCAATTGGCTGACAATTGGATTTTCAACAAAAAGCGGATGCATGGTTTTAATTGGCTCCAAACCTTTGTTCATTCTCAACCAAGGCCCTTCTAAACTTTTGGATTCGGCCAAAGCCACAAACCAGCCTTTTCCTGATTTCTTTGGATAATCTACCCAAGAATTAAACGGATACGCACCGCTGTAAAATCCAAAATATTTGTCGCCTACTTGATACGGAAAAAAAGAAGCTACACCTTGACGTCCTTCCCATGGCTGAGAATCTAATCCTGGTTCCATAATGATTCCTATATCTTTGTACGGACCTCCGATTCCGTTGATTCCTTCTACCGTCGATTCGCAACGCCAGATTCTTCCAAATGAGTGATTCGGTTCTATTTCTTTACTCACCGTATACGCCAAATAATAGCCGTACCATTTGTTTGCTTTTTCATTAAAAACTGGCATATACGACCAAATTGCAGCACGACGATCGTTCATTGGGTTATCATCTTCGGTTACGGCGTAAGTTCCGCTTGCTTGATATATAGTAGATTCTCTTTTCCAATGAATGGCATCCTTACTTGTCCAATGTCCGATTTTGGTTTTTACACGATCGTAATAATAATCAACTCCTTTTTCACCTGCCCTTTCAGTTGGAAACATATGATAGGTATCTCCTACTTTTACCACGCGCCCGCCTTCAAAACCTCCTTGGATTCCTTCAGTTCCTGACATTCCTTCATCAATAACGGGTTTGTTTTCTCCTCCGATAATTTCAAAAAGCGGTTTTTCATCTGAAAATCCTTCTACGATAAATGTTGGATTCCAAAGCCTCCCGTCTGGTAATTTAGCATCTCTTGCATTCAGCTGTTGATTGATTTTTAAAACTCCCAAAACAGCAAACAATCCTTTTTGATTTGGTAAAACAGTATGAATTCCTTTTCCATAAGGAATCGCATAGACATCAACAGGCGGTAAACCTGTAATGGTTACTCCATTTGAAATAATCTCATTGTTATTTCCAATTTGATTTGCTTGGAGATATTCTGAACTCTTTTCCTGAAAAACACCAATCAAAACCGTAACTGGTTCTTTAAACTTTAATTGTAACGGAGCATTTGTTCCGTTTTTATATTTATCTAAAGGCAATTCAATTCCCGTCAAACCTTGCAATTCTGGAGCTAAACGAACAATATTATGTTTGCTTCCCGAAAAAACGTGTGCATACTGACTGGTTTTGAAAGTCTTGTAATTTGATTTTACGATTTCAAATGATGCTGGTTTCCATGCGTTTTGTGTTGTTGCTTGAATGCAGAATGCCAGCACAAAGAAAATGGTTGTGTTTAATTTGAAATTGTATTTGGTACTTATTGAAAACATTGGTTTTTATTTTTTTTTTGAGTTTTTGCGTCATTGCGAGGAACGAAGCAATCACATTTGCTATATAAAACATTGCGTAATTATTAGTGAGGTTGCATCGTTCCTCGCAATGACATACTGTAACGATAAACTTAACTTAGAACTTAAATCGCTTTATAACTCACTAAATACTCCACATTCGGTTTTACGATCAATTGATATCTATTCTTTCCTAATTCTGTAATTGTTCCAGAATTTGTTTTTGGTTTGCTTGCACTTTTAAAAATTAGTTTTCCTTCTCCTTCACCTGCTTTTACTTTTATTTCTTTGGTGCTGCAATACACAGCAACTTCTCCATTTGGCGTTGGTACTTTTCCTTCCATCCATTTTAAACCACCTAAATTTGGTTTAATTTCATATTCCGAATATCCTGGAGCAGTTGGTTTTACACCCAAATAATATTTTCCAAGCAAATAAATCGGACTTGCCCCCCAAGCGTGACAGAGGCTTTTCCCGTAAGGGCGACCATACATTTCCAGATGTTCTTTCCCGCTTTGTTTTGGATCGTATTTTTCCCAAAATGATGTCGCACCAAGATTCAGCATTCCACCCCAATAATCACGAATTTCATTTAGTACAAATTTTTGTTCGTCCATGGCGCATAAGGCTTCCAACTCGTAAAAACGCATATATGGCGTTGTAATTTGAAGAACATCTTTATTCAGTAACACTTTATTTTTTACACTTTGCTTTTGTTCTTCAGTAAAATAATTGAAGAAAATACCAAACATATTAGCGTATCTGGTTACAATATTCTGCATTTTACCGTCGATACGCTGGTGCTTCATCACGTTTTCTTTTTTATCCCAAAAGACATCAAATAAATTAGTTTTTAAATCAGCAGCTAATTTTTGATAGTGTTTTTGGTCTTCATTTTTACCAGCGATTTCAGCACTAACGACCATCGCTTCTAAACTTCTTGCCAAAAGCATTTGCTCAAAACTAACTTCTCCTGTTTTTGGCAACCCGTCAGCCCAATCAATGAAAACCCAATCGCCTTCTAATGGTTCTAGAAATCCGTTTTTATTTCTTCTCTCTAAACAGAAATCCATCAATGATTTCATTCTTGGATAATAAGTTTTAATAAATTTTGTATCTCCTGTGTGCAAATAATAATCATAAACACCCACAAACCAATACAGCGAATAATCCATAATGATATTTACGTGAGCCGTTACAGGATCTTTTCCGCGAAGTGCTGACATCGTTCGTTCTACCGAAGGCGAATCAAAAAACAAATAATAATTCATCAAATAACTTTGATATGCATCACCAGACCAAACCCAACGGTCACGTTTGATTCCGTCGATAAAAAATTCGCGAGCAGTTAAATGCATCGTATAAGCCGACACGTCCCAAATTTTGTTCAATAATTGATCTGAAGATTTGAATGCGCCACGATAGTCTAATGGCAGATATTCATAAAGCATCGAAATCGAATCGTATTTTACGCCCGCATCTGCTTGTACTTGAACATAGCGGAATGCTTTTGATCCATCATTCGTATACGTTTCAGACTGATTTCCATCAAAAGATAAATGATCTAATGTTTCGCATTTAGCAGAATCCAAAGCTTCTTCACGAGATTCACCATAATAAAGTGCGACCTTGCCTTTTCCTTTTAAACCGTGGATTTTAATATATCCAAAAGTTTCTTTTCCGAAATCGACCAATTCACCACCTGCTATTTTTTCTGCTTTTTTTGCACTTAAAGGTTTTGTTGTTAGTTTGAATCCTGAAGGTTTACTTTCTGGTGAATTAAAATTCCAAGAACCAACAGGAACCCATGGCGTACCCGATTGCTGTGCTTTTCCAGCTTCGTCAATCCAAAGTTTATCTTCGTTGGTTACTTTCCAAGAAGCATCAGATTTTACATATTGACCAGAAATATAAATCGCTGGCAAGACTTCTTGATTGTAAACTTTAAAAGAAATTTTATGTTTTCCGGCTGGAATTTTTATGGATTTTGGCTGTCCGTAAACCTGAACACCATCTAAAAGCAATTGAAAAGGTCCTTCAGAGAAGATTTTTACTTCATCTGGTTTTGGAATATCTACTTCGGTTTGAAAAGTGACCAAAGCATAAGGACTATAATATTGCCAAAGTGGCGGAAATACTGCTTCGCGTTCTGTACGTCTTACTTGCATTTTATTGCTTAACCAAACTTCGAAATCGCCTGGGTACCAAATCCATGTCGCTTCTTTTGATTTCTCTTGAGCAGACAAGGAAACAGAAGGAAAGAAAATAATAAGAACCAATAAAAGTTTAAAAATGGAAAAGCGGTTTAGCATAGTAAGTGTATTTTGGGACTAAAGATAAGTGTTCTCGTCACATTTGACACCCTGTACTATCCTGCTATTTCATAAAAAACACTACTATTTGATAATTTTTTAAGGGAAAAATTACGAGTTATCACTTTTTTAGTATTAAAAAAAATGATGTTACGATTTTTATGGGACGCAGATGAAAACGGATTTACTTCGTAAAAACGCTGATAAAAACAGATTTTTTATTTTGTCCTTTTTTTTAAACACATAGAAACATAGATTTTTTAAATACTTAAAGAATTTAGAGCCGATCAAAAGATGACTAGTCATTAACACATGGCTATGTGTATTTAGATAAGTGAAACGCCTTTTTCACACATAAGAAAGACTATGATTCTATGTGTTTAAAAAATAAAAAATCCGCATCAATCCGCGTTTTCGCGATAGCGAATCCGTTTCATCAGCGTTCAATTGCACATTTAAAATCTAAGCAATAAGCTTTTCAGATTCATTTTCATCTTCTAAAATATAGTTAGAAGGCGTTGTACCCAAATGCTTTTTAAACATATAAATAAAAGCACTGGCCGTTTCGTAACCTAAATCAAGCGCGATTTCTTTTATCGATTGCTTTTCACCTAATCTTTTAATGGCTTCCAGTAATTTCATTCGGGTGCGCCAATCGCTGAAGTTCATTCCTAGTTCTTTTATAAACAAACGCGATAACGTTCGACTGCTCATAAACGAAAGTTCAGCATAATAATCGATTGTTTGTTTGCTTGAAATATCACTCATTAATAGTTCAACAACTTTTTGAAGTCTTTCGTTATTTGTGGTTGGCAGGAAAGTGGCGCTTGGAACAATTAAAGCTAATTCATCCAGAAAAACGGCAATTAGCCTTCTTTGCGAATCTGTTAAATTGCCGCTTGTTCCAAAAGAAATGATTTTAAAAACCAATTGCTTCAAAAACATCGGAATATCAAATGAAAAACTGTTCTCTGGCAATCCTTTCATCACAGACGGATCAATAAAAACACTATAATAATTGACGTCTTTCTGAAACGTTACCTGATGTTCTACTCCACCAGGAAGCCACAAGCCCTGCAGAGGATTCACCACCCAGATATGATTGCCCACCACAACATTCATTACACCACGCGTTGCATAGATTAATTGCCCTCTTGGATGTGAATGTGAAATACACATTTCGTTGGTTACCATTTCGGTATAACCAATAACAGGAATCGAGGAATCAATTTGATATCCAAAATCCGTGGCCATTCTATATGTCCGATATTGACTATTCATTGTCCAAATATAGCAATTTTGACATTCTTATTTGTTTCAATTTTGTAAAAAATTAGTGCCACTATAATTTCTAAAATTAAAATTAATCCAAAAATAACTCATGGAAACCGTTAAAGTACAACCAGAAGTAATAAAAAAAACGACGTATTCGATACTTTTTATAATCAGCTTTTCGCATTTAATCAATGATCTTTTACAAGCTGTAGTTCCGTCAATTTATCCGCTTATTAAAGATAATTTCGAATTGAGCTTTACACAAATCGGAATCATCACGTTTACTTACCAAATCGTAGCTTCTATCCTTCAGCCATTTGTTGGAATGTATACTGATAAAAATTCTAAACCTTATTCGTTAATAATCGGAATGTGTTTTACAATGACGGGATTATTTCTGGTTTCAATTGCCTCTAACTTTACGTTTTTACTAATGTCAGTAAGTTTAATCGGAATTGGATCTTCAATTTTTCACCCAGAATCTTCACGTGTAGCGCATTTAGCTTCGGGAGGAAAAAAAGGATTGGCGCAGTCTATTTTTCAATTAGGAGGAAATGCAGGAAGCGCCATCGGACCTTTATTAGCCGCATTTATTATCATTCCAAACGGACAAAGTTATGTAGCTTGGTTTTGCATTATTGCTTTAATTGGCGTTTTTACTTTGTACAGAATTGCCATTTGGTACACAGCACATTTATCTGAAAGAAATGCGAATAAAGCAGCGATGAAAATTGAAACACATCATTTATCTAAAAACCGTGTGATTGTTTCGTTAGTTATTCTATTGGTTTTGATTTTCTCAAAATACTTCTACATGAGCAGTATTACGAGCTATTATACTTTCTTTTTGATTGATAAATTCCATATCTCAATTCAGCAATCGCAAGTATATCTATTCTTGTTCTCTGGAGCTGTTGCGGCAGGAACTTTAATTGGCGGACCAATTGGTGATCGTTTTGGAAGAAAATATGTAATCTGGGTTTCTATTCTTGGAGTTGCGCCTTTTACTTTGATGTTACCATATGTTTCTTTATTTTGGGTTGGAACTTTATCTGTAATTATCGGATTGATTCTTTCTTCTGCTTTCTCTGCTATTTTAGTTTACGCAACGGAATTAATGCCGGGAAAAGTTGGTTTAGTAGCGGGTCTTTTCTTCGGATTTGCTTTCGGAATGGGCGGATTGGGTTCTGCTGTTTTAGGAAAAATCGCCGACGCCACAAGTATAGAATATGTATTTAAAATTTGTGCGTTTTTACCTTTGATTGGAGTTATTACAGGGTTCTTGCCGAATATTGAAGGGAGAAAAAATACTGAGAAATAATTTAATCTCGCAAAGTCGCTAAGACGCAAAGTTTACTTTAAATATTGTAATTGAATTGCGTCCAGCTTTAGCTGGATGAAAATTAATTAAAGCTCAAAAGGCTTTAGCCAAACTAGACGTTTTTTGGCTAAAGCCTTTTTCTATTCTTACTTTATACCTCCAGTTGAAACTGGAGGCAATTCATAAAAAACAGATAGATTTAGAAAACTATTTGCTTTTTATTTACAATACTTTTCAGAACATAGCCCAAGGTTTCAACCTTGGAACGCAATGCAAATCCGTAACAATACGTGTCCCTTGGGCTATGTTTGAATTTATTTTCGAAAAGATTTAATAAATCTTAAGAAATCCAATAAAACTTTCTTTTGCTAAAATATTAGTTTCCTATCAGCAATATTAGCGCTTCATAACACAAAATCAAGCTTTTATAACTAATTAATCTTTTTAAATTGTTTTCTAAAATACCTTCGTTATTAATTTAACCTAAAAAATTATGGAAACAACTACATTTATCAAGGCAAAACAATTATTGGGAAGCTGGTTACCCCAAGATCCCCAAATTATTGAAAATTGGACACTAAAAATAAAGGAGTTTACCAAAAAGAATCCATCACCGCTCATTCCTGAAATTGCCGATTTCCAAAATCTGGTATACTCAGATCCTGTTTTATACGCCAATGTACAGGGAATGTTTGCCGAAGCGCATTTTCTAAAAAAACAAACACCTCTACCTTGGGAACCAGAACCTGTAACTTTTGAAGATTTCCTTGTTTTATTGAACGGAATCATGCAAACCGCTCCAGAAGCTTATCAAACGGGTGCTCCCGGAAATCAAACACCTGCAGGTATGATTGGTTTTCCTATCAATGCACTTTTAGCGTGGCCAATGGCAACTAATTTTGGGTATGATGTTTTTTCAAACGCATTGGTAAATCAACAATTAAAGAAGATATTAAACTACTGGTCTAAATTTTTGGTTTCGGAGGATTCAAGATATGTTTTGATCGAAAATGATCCTTCAGAAAACGTAATTGCATGGTTGAGCGAATTAGCACAATCTGAAATGATGCAAGTTGCCCAAGGAGCTTTAGGTTTAGAACCAAATCCAATTCCTCCCTACGCTACATTCTCTGATGTTTTTCAGTCCAATCCTTCAGATCCTTATTACGGATTCAAAAGTTGGGACGATTTTTTCACTAGATTATTTTGTGCAAATATACGCCCTGTTACCGCTCCTAATGACGATTCGATTATTGTAAACGCATGTGAATCGGCACCTTTACAAGTGGCTACTAACGTATCTTTGTCTGATCAATTTTGGTTGAAAGGACAGCCTTATTCGTTAGAAAACATGATGAATTTTGATGAATTAGCGCCTCAGTTTGATGGTGGAACAGTTTATCAGGCTTTTTTGAGTGCTTTGAGCTACCACCGCTGGCATAGTCCTGTAAACGGCAGAATCGTAAAAACGGAAATTGTAAACGGTACTTATTATTTAGAAAATCTATATCAAGGTTTCTATAATCCAGACGGACCTGATTCGAGTGCGCCTAACAATTCACAGCCTTTTTTAACAGCCGTTGCAACCAGAGCGCTTATATTTATTGAAGCAGATAATCCAGCGATTGGACTTATGTGTGTAATTCCTGTGGGCATGGCAGAGGTTTCTAGCTGTCAAATAACAGTAAAAGCCGGCGACATTGTAAAGAAAGGCGACGAACTGGGAATGTTCCATTTTGGAGGTTCAACACATTGCTTGATTTTTAGACCGGGTGTTAATTTAGATTTTACAACTTATGAAAATCCAGGTTTGGACGCTCCTAATAATATTCGTGTAAACACACAAATAGCAAAAGTGGTTTAGAGTCTTAGATAATAAAAATGGTTTCATTTTTAAGATACTGACACCCCAAAGCTATTTTAAATAGTATAATTCAATTGCGTCCAGCTTTAGCTGAATGACAGATTAATATAAAGTTTAAAAGGCTTTAGCCAAACTATACTTTTTTGGCTAAAGCCTTTTTCTATTCTTGCTTTTTACCTCCAGTTAAAACTGGAAGCAATTCATAAAAAACAGATAGTTTTCATTCTAGAGAAACTATCTGTTTTTTATTTATAATCCTTTTCAGAACATAGTCCAAGGTTTCAACCTTGGGAACGCAATGCAAATCCGCAATAATACGTTTCCCAAGGTTGAAACCTTGGGCTATGTTTTAGATTCTTTGATAAAAAGAGTTTTTTTTAATCTCGCAAAGTCGCTAAGACGCAAAGCATTCATTCTAAAAACTTAAAATAAATAAACTTTGCGTCTTAGCGACTTTGCGAGCAATTTCTATTATTAATGAAAATTAAAAATTAGATATAAAACAAAGATTGTTAATCCTAAAAGCCCAAACAACAACTTCACTTTTTTACTAGTTTTAGGAATATCAGTTTCATCTGAAACATTAACTTCAGGATTTCTATCTACTAAAGAAATAACCACTGCAGCAATTAAAAGCACAGCAAAAATGTAAAACGAAATCAATAAAAAGTGAGGCCAAACTGGGTATTTATCGGCTGGGAAAATCCATAAATATAAAACCCCAACAAACAAACTAAAAGCAGAACCCCAAGAAAGCGTTGCATTTACAGCTTTTTTGGTCGTGCGTTTCCAGAAAACACTCAAAAGGAAAACAACAGATAACGAAGGCGCCAAGAATCCTAGAACCGCCTGAAAAATGTTAAATAAATTCTGTCCTTTGATATTATCAATTGCAACGGCAATCAGAATTGCAAATACGCAACCTGCAGCAATCGTTAAGCGACCAATTCTAATTTGATCTTTAATAGTCGCTGTCGGGTTGATTTTCTTTACATAAATATCATTCGTGAAAACGGTACTCAAAGCATTCAGCGAAGAACCAATTGTTCCTACCAAAACCGCAATCATTACACAGATTACCAATCCGTTCATGCCGCTTGGAAAAAGATTCGTAACCATGGTCATATAAGCCAAATCAGAGTTGCTTCCTAATTCTGGATATAAAGCGTAGCACAAAATTCCAGGTAAAATAAATAACGGAAGCGCCATTACTTTCAACCATCCAATAAAGTTAACTCCAAGTTGTCCTTGCTCTAGATTTTTCGCTCCTAAAACACTCTGCACCATCGATTGATCGGTACAGAAAAAAGCAACTGCAGCAACAGGATATCCTAATAAAATAGCCGGCCACGGATAACTTGCATCATCAGAAGGTCGAACTAAATTCCAAAAATTAGAAGGTGTTTTTGCTGCTAAAGCTTCGATTCCGCCAACCTTCTGCAATCCTAAATAGGAAAGCGTTAATGAAACAACAATCAATAAAATCATCTGAAAAACGTTGACTTTTGCAATCGCTTTTAATCCTCCTGCAAAAGTGAAAATTCCAGAGAAAATCACTAAAACGGTAACGCTCTGCCACATCGGAATTCCCAGAATCTGACGCACTAAAACGCCTCCGCTGAATAATCCTAAAGACAACCAGCTTACCAAGATTTTCACCAAAGCATACCAAGCTAAAATGTTTTGGGTACTATCACCGTAGCGTTTTCCCATATATTCGGGCATGGTGCTTACTTTACTCGCAATATAACGTGGTGCAAAAACCATCGCCAAAAGCAGTAAAAAAACAAAAGCATACCATTCAAAATTTCCTGCTACGATTCCCGTTGCATAACCAATACTGGCAAAGGCTAATAAAGAAGACGGACCCACATTGGTTCCCCACATATTAAACCCGATGCTGTACCAATTTAATGAATTTCCAGCCAGGAAAAGCGTTTCGTCTTTCTTTCGCTGCTTGACACTTACCACATAACCAATGATTAATAATGCGACCAAATAACCAGCCACAATTACAAAATCAAGCGTTGTTAATTTATTGTAGATACTGTTCATAGTCCGTATTCGTTAAGAATATCGGCAATTTTAACCGGCATTCCAGTTTGCAGCGATTTGTCCATTGCTTGTAATAAAGCTACGGTTCCAATTCCTTCTTCCATGTTTGGATACGCTTCGAAACCTTGTTCGATACTGTCTACAAAATATTCTAAATAGTTCTGATATTCTCCGCCGTGATGACTTTGTCCTTCAAAACGGAAATAATATTTTAAAGTGCTGTCGCCCCAAGTAACCACTTTTTCTTCGCCTGTTTTATCGGTAACCGCATAACGCAATTCGTGATAATCGGCTTGGCTTGCTCCTTCTGTTGCTCTTAAAATCGTACTCATTCCGCTGTCACGTTGCGCAGGCTGAGTTGGTGACGTATACACACCGCTTACACGAGCAATTCTTCCGTCTGTAGCTTTGAAGATAAAGTGCATTGTATCTTCATTTTTCAATCCCGCCGATTGTCCGTTAGCGCTGATCATTCCGTAACCCATTACTTCCTGAATGTTTGGCAAATACCATCTGATGAAATCTACAGGATGACTCAAACCTCCGTAAAGCCATTTAAACGACTGTAATAAAGACCATTCTTTCTTTAAAAACCATCTATGATCGGCGTGATATTGCGCTTCAATTGTAATTAAGTCTCCAATTAATCCTGCTTCGTAATCGGCTCTTTGTCTTTTGGCTGGTTCAAAGAAACGTGAACTTTGCCCGATGAAAACCTTTTTTCCTGTTGATTTACTTAATTCTAAAAGCTCTTTAACATCAGAAAGGTCATCGATAAACGGTTTTGTACAAACCACATGTTTTCCACTTAACAACGCTTGTTTTACATGTTGTGCGTGCAAATGATCTGGCGTGTAAATCGCGATAATATCGATTGATGCGTCGTTTAGTAAATCATCGTAATTGGTGGTGTAAGAATGAAAATCAAATTCTTTGGCTCTTTGTTTACAGATTTCTTCGTTTCTGTCGCACACTTTTACAAGTTCTAATTTTGAACTTTCTAAAGCCGCCGACATGGTGCTTCGTCCTTCTCCAAGTCCCAGAATGGCTATTTTTAACATTGGTTGTTATTTTAGGGTTTTGATAGTTATTTTTTCCGCCACGAATTCACGAATTATTTTTTGAAAATCTTTGCGATTATTTTTTCGAATAATTCGAATTAATATTCAGTTTAGATTGTAAAAAAATAATTCGTGAATTCGTGGCTAATAATATTTATTTCATTTCTACTTTGTTTAAGAAAATCCAAGTTTCGTCTGGTTTTGTGCCATCGATTCCGCTTTGGTATTTTTTCATTAAGGAATTCCAATCATCCACACGTGGATTATTTTGTGTTGTTTTCGGATTTAGTTTATCCAAATTCTCCCCTTTCGGAATACTGATGATCAAGATTAACTGACGATCTTTTTTAAATACTTGCAATTGTTGGAAATCGGCATTACAGAAACCTTTTGCAACTTCTGGCCATTTCTCGAATTGCGTTTTATGATATTCTACGTATTCTTTCTGCAGTTTTTCATCGGCAGGAAGATTGGCTGTTAAAACCACATTTTCCCAATCTGATGCTGGTTTAGAATCTTTACATCTTTCGAAGTTTTGGAAATCGTAAACCAGATCTTCATAGATTTTAATTTCTAAAGAAGGAAAAGCACCTGCCAATTTTCGCTTTGTTCTTTCCGGCTGATTCATTTTTCCGTAAATCACCAAATGATTTTTCCATTGGTACAATTCCTGACCCACGATTCTGAATCCAACTAAAGTCGATTTGATTTTTTCGATATCAAAATCAGAACCGATTAATTCGATAGCATACGGTTTTGGCATTTCCTGCAATCCCCATTTTTCGTCGATTACCACTTCTTTTTCTAGATCTTTGTAAGGCACTCTAATTCCGGCAGCATCTTTAATTTTAGTGCTTACATAAGGATCGTTGTGTTCCCAGATATTTCCTTTAGGACCGTTATGGTTTTTAAGGATTTTCTTTTCGGCAATCCAGTTGTTTTTAATCGTAAAACCTTCAGAACCTTCATCAGTATATAAATACAACCATAAAAACGGATCGTGCGCATACGGACTATTGTAAACTTTATCAATATAGTTTTCTTCGATTCGGCTTCCCGGCTGTGCAGAAAGTGTGTAGATTCCAGAAACATCGTGTAAATGTTTCGCGTAGTGATGAATTTTATTTCCTAGAATTTTATTGTTCTGCATTACGTTTGGCGTATGTGTCCAACCCCAGCCCATTGCGATTCCAGAGTACGATACATCCGAAATTTCATTGTGTTCAATCGTAATATTTCTCACGAAACCAGCACTGATTCCCAAAGTTCCCCAATCTTCATTGGTTACGTTTGTAATTAAATTATCGGCAATAACTTCATCAGAACACATTTCTCTCTCATCTTTTATAATTAAAGGTAAATGCGCTTCAAAAGCTTCTTCAGAGAAAATGCCGACATTGATGGCACTTCCGCCAATATCTTTAAATAAATTTCCTTTTACGGTATTGTGATTTGTTCCTTTATTTAAATCCAAACCAGTCGATGCCAAATGCTCAAAACGGCACGATTCAAACTGAATATTATTCGAATAATTTACTTCAACAGCTGCGCGAGGTCTTCCCACCCACGCCTGATTTTCTAAATTTGCCTGATTTGGAGTTCCAGGCTGTTTCAATTTATAAGCGTCTAACAAATACAAACCAGACTGCAACGGCACGTGACCTTGCAACGAAGGACGAAGCCAATTGCTGTATTGAAACGAAATTCCTTTAAATCTAAAATGATGTACAGGAGAATCGATTGTTCCTTTTACTTCAACTAAATTTTCTAAAACGGGAGCAGTAACCGTAACCGAATTAATCTCTTCACCAGCTCTCGGAATATAATAGATTTTCGCATTTTTCTTGTCCAAATACCATTCTCCAGGCTCGTTTAAAAGTGAAAAAGCATTGTTTAAGAAATAAGCTGAATTTCCATTGTTTTTAGAAATCCACGGCGCTGGCCACGGATGTTCGCTTTGGATACGGCTTTCTGGTTCTTCAAACGAAAGTTTTGCACTGTCTTTTTGAACTTCAATATTTTTGATACGCAAGTTGGCATTCGACCACCATTGTACAATAAACATTTCCATTCCCGGTTCGAACTTAACCGATTTATCTTTAAACGGAATCCAACAGGTTTGCTCTTCATGATCCCATGAAAGAATACGTTCCATTGTCGTTCCTGCAGTATTTTTAGCTCTTACGGCTTTTTTCCCATTTACCCACAATTGCCTGTAATCGATAATACTTCCAGCTTTTTTAGGAGCATCTGCCACCCAAACAGCACCTTTTTTAAGTCGGTTAATAACTGTTGTCGATTTTGTCCAGTTTTTAATTTCAATTCCGCCGCTGATAATGGGTCTTGCATTTACATCCGCTTCAATTGTAGTCGGACTTTCTGCTGTTCCAGAATCTTCAGGTCTTACGAATAAAGGTTCATTTAAATAATACATTCCATTCATTACAATAATACGAATACCGTCTTTTACAGAGGCATCTTTTAAACGGCGAAGCTCTCTGGCTTTTCTCATCGCCATATGAACTGTTGCCAGCGGATTCTCTTTTGTTCCTGTGTTTTTGTCGTTCCCTTTCGGGGAAACCCAAATTTCAGCTGCACTCATAGAAAACGAAATGCAGATAATTAAAAAGAAAGTCAGGATTTTAGTAAATGAATTCAAACGCATTATTTAATATTTTGATTTTTTTTGGTAAAAAATTATTAGGCAGTTAATTTTAAGCATCTATAATTCATATATAAATTTATTTTTAACACTATTACCAAATAATTCGTCCAATTTACTCGAACATAAAGTTATATGCATCCTGTACCCTCCTGTTTGAGATTTTTATTCGCCACGACTCGAGCGATAGTGAACAGGCGAAGCAATTCACGAATTTTATTTTTAACACTTTATCTAAAAATATTATTCGAATTAATTCGAAAAAATAATCGCAAAGATTTAAAAAAAGAAAATTCGTGAATTCGTGGCTATCATTTAAACTTTTTTAATAGATTTGTGTAATCGATTACATTTAACTATTGTTATTTATGTAAGAAGTAATTTTCCACATCTATAAAAATAACACCAAAAAATTACTAACAATGAAGACCAACCGACTACATCTTTTTTCTCTTGGAATCGCAATTATGCTTTGTCTGGCATCGAAAAATGCGAATGCTCAAAGCAACTTATACGACACTTATGCAAATGTTGAGTTTAGAATGCCAAAAGTTAACGAACCTGTAATTCCTGCTAATACAGTAAATCTAAAAGACTTTGGAGCAGTAAATGGTGGTTATGTTTTAAATACAAAAGTGTTTGCTGATGCAATTGAGGCGCTTTCTAAAAAAGGAGGCGGAAAATTAATTATTCCGCCAGGGATTTGGCTCACGGGTCCGATTATTTTAAAAAGCAATATAGAACTTCATGCAGAAACTGGTGCTTTAATCAAATTTTCTACAGATAAAACTTTATATCCCATTATCGAAACCAGTTTTGAAGGTTTAAATACTTGGCGATGCATCTCTCCTATTTATGGCAAAAATCTTGAAAACGTAGCTTTTACAGGAAATGGTGTTTGGGATGGTTCTGGTGAGGCTTGGAGGCAAGTGAAAAAGAGCAAACTGACTGATGAACAATGGAAGAAATTTGTGGCTTCTGGTGGCGTTTTAAATGAAAAGAAAGACAGCTGGTATCCTTCTGAACAATATTTAAAAGGTGCTAAAGGTGCAGATCAAAATGTGCGTCCAGATTTGAAAACAAAGGAAGATTTTGAAGCGATTCATGATTTTCTTCGTCCCGTTTTGGTGAGCATTCAAAACAGCAAAAGAGTGTTGTTTGACGGACCTGTTTTTCAAAATTCTCCTGCTTGGAATATTCATCCTCTATTAATTGAAGATTTAATTGTGAGAAATGTTACGGTTAGAAATCCGTGGTTTTCACAAAACGGTGACGGACTTGATGTGGAGTCTTGCAAAAACGTTGTAATCGAAAATTCAAGTTTTGATGTGGGCGACGATGCGATCTGCATTAAATCTGGAAAAGATAAAGACGGACGCGACAGAGGTGTTCCTTGCGAAAATATTATTGTGAAAAACAATGTTGTTTATCACGGTCATGGCGGTGTTACAGTTGGAAGCGAAATGTCTGGAGGGGTAAAAAATCTGCACGTTTCAAACTGTACTTTTATGGGAACTGATGTTGGACTACGTTTCAAAAGCACACGCGGACGCGGCGGAGTTGTAGAAAACATCTTTATTTCGGATGTTTTTATGACTGATATTCCTTCTCAAGCCATTTCTTTTGATTTGTATTACGGAGGAAAATCAATCGCCGAAACTTTGGCAGAAGGCGGAAATACGAAAACTACAAAACTGGTTCCTGTAAACGAAGAAACACCTCAGTTTAAAAACATTTCAATCAAAAATATTACGATTAGAGGCGCTCAACAAGCGGTATTTTTACAAGGTCTTCCTGAAATGAATTTAGAAAATATCGAGATCACAAATCTAATTGCAAAAGCAGATAAAGGCTTTTCTATAATTGATGCAAACGGAATTAAAATCAGTAATTTAAAATTAGATATCGCAGCTAAAAATGCATTTGAGATTTACAATGCTCAGAATCTTTCTTTAACGAATGTTGAGTTCAATCCTACTTCTTCAAGTGCCCTTACAATTGATGGTGGAGCAAGTAAAAATATCAATTTAAGTGGATTATCTAAAACTACTACAATTGGAAAAGATGTTCCTAAAAAGGCTGTAAAATTCTAAAAACCAAAAGTTATATGTTCAACGAAAATTCCACAAACACCTACAAATTACTTTTAGTTACTTTTTGCACTTTTTCATTTTTATGCTGCAATGGACAATCAAGCGAGATCAGCACGAAACCTTTTACAGACGGCACAAATCATTGGTATCATATTAAAGATAAAACCAATATCATAAATCCAATTCCCAATCAGCCGAAATATGCAGAAACGGACTATGCTAAAATAGCCGATAACATTCTGTATTTCCAGCGTGATAATGGCGGATGGCCGAAGAACTATGATATGAAAGCCATCTTAACGCCACAGCAAATTGATAGCGTTGTGAAAACAAAGTACATTGAACATACTACTTTTGATAATGAAACGACTTATACGCATATTCATTATTTAGCGCAGGTTTACACACTTACAAAAGATCCAAAATATAAAGATGGTTGTCTGCGTGGCATTAATTTTACTTTAAAAGCGCAATATCCAAACGGAGGCTGGCCACAATATTATCCGTTGGAAAAAGGATACAGCCGTCATATAACTTTTAATGACGGAGCTTACATGGGGATTATGAATCTCTTTAAAAAGATTGTAAACAATGATCCAGATTATGCTTTTATAGACGATAAAACCAGAAAAAAAGTAGCGAAGTCATATGAAAAAGGATTGGAATGTATTCTAGAAATGCAGATTAAAGACAATGGAAAACTAACTGCATGGTGCCAGCAACACGACGAAATAACACTTCAACCGACTTGGGCTCGTAAATTTGAACCGCCAAGCATTTGCAATGCCGAAAGTGTTGATATTGTTTTGTTTTTAATGAATATTGACAATCCGAATGAAAAGATTACCAATGCGGTGCAAAGTGCGGTAAAATGGTTTCAGGATTCTAAAATTTACAATACAAGAATTGAAAGTTTTGAAGCTCCCGAAATGGATTCTAAATACAAGAAAATCAAAAATGATGTGAGAGTTGTGAATGATCCAACAGCTCCGCCAATTTGGACGCGTTATTATGAATTGAAAACACACAGACCTTTATTTTCTGATCGCGACAGCGAACTTTTGTATTCGTTGGCAGAAGTAAGCCGTGAAAGAAGAACGGGTTATGCGTGGTATACAGACAAACCTGAAAAAGCTTTGAAAAAATATCCAGCATGGCAAAAGAAATGGACGCCTGATGATGATGTTTTGAAGGAGTAAAAATTTCAACACATTGTTTTGTCATAGTAAAACTATTTAAATCTCCAGCGGAGTAAAATATCTATAGAAGATAAAATAAAAAAAGCTCCAGCGGAGCGACATCTTTTTTATAATGATATGTCGCTCCACTGGAGCTTTATATTGTAAAACTGTATTTCTTGCTATATATATTTCGCTTCTCTGAAGCTTACAAAAAATTAAAAATTAATCACTCAGATTGTAGAATGAAATTGCATTCTCAAACCAAATCTTATTTTGGTCTTCTATCGAAAATTTCGAAATATAATCTTCCAAAGTTTTTACCACTTCTTTATAATCTGAAGCTACATTTAAAACAGGCCAATCCGATCCGTACATTAATTTATCGGTAGAAAAGTTTTCAAAAATGATATCTAGATATGGTTTTAAATCTTGCGGTTTCCAGTTTTCCCAATCGGCTTCTGTCACCATTCCAGAGATTTTACACCACACATTGTCGAATTTTGCGATTTCTTCGATGCCTTTTTTCCAAGAATTAATGCTTCCTGATTTGATATCTGGTTTCGCAATATGATCGATTACAAATCGCTGATTCGGAAAATCCTTCACCAAACTGATTGCTGCTGGCAGCTGGCGTTCGAAAATCAAAACATCGTAAGTGTAATCGAATGTTTTTAAAGCTTGAATTCCTCTTCTGAATTCCGTCCCAAACATAAAATCGTCTGGTTCGCCTTGCACAACATGTCTAAAACCTTTCAGTTTTTTTTGATTGGAAAAGAATTGTAAACGTTCTTCAACATTTTCACTTCTCAAATCTATCCAGCCGACAACGCCTTTTATGAAATCATTTTTAGATGCTAAATCCAATAAAAAATGCGTTTCGTCTTCGGATTGGCTTGCTTGAACTGCAACACAGCCTTCAAAATGATTTTCTTTTAATAACGGTTGTAAATCTTCAGGCAGAAAATCTCTTTGAATTACCGCCATAGTTTCATCAATCCAGCTGTCTCTAACGGGATCAAATTTCCAAAAATGCTGATGCGAATCGATTCGGTTTCCCATGCTTTTTAGTTTACATCACTAATTAAGGCACGATCTAAATGTACATAACCGCCGTCAACAAAAACAAATTGTCCGGTAGTATGCGAAGAACGATCAGAAATAATGAAAAGTGCCGTATCTGCAATTTCTTCTGTTTTAGTCATTCTGCTTTCAAACGGAATGCTTTTGTTTATTTTCTTTAAAACGCTTTCACCGTCTTCCAGTGTTTTAATCCAGTCTTCATAGGCAGGAGTATAACTTTCGGCAATGATAATGGCATTCGAACGAATTCCAAACTGAATCAGATCGACTGCCCATTCTCTTGTAAGTCCTAAAACGCCTCCTTTTGCAGCAGCATAACCAGAAGTTCCTCCCTGCCCTGTTAAAGCGACTTTTGAACCAATATTTAAGATATTCCCTTTTGATTCTTTTAAGTATGGTAGCGCATATTTTACTAATAAAAAATAGCTTACAACATTCAGTTTTAAAGAATCCATAAATTCTTCGTATGAGGCATCTAAGCCTGCACCGTCATTCACACCAACGTTATTAATTACAGCGTCGATTCTTCCGTATTTTGCTGTAATTGTTTTAACCGCATTTTCGATTTCAACAGGATCAGTAACATCTGTTTGAACGAATAAAGAATCAATTCCTCTTTTTTGAAGATTTTCCGCGTAAGCGAAACCTCTTGCGTTTCTGTCTACTAGAACCGGAATTGCTCCTTCATCTGCTAGTCTGTTAATGATTGTTTCTCCAATACTGCCTTCTTTACCAGCCGAACCGGAAACAACGACAATTTTATTTTTTAAGTTTAAATCCATTTTTGTGGTTATTAATAATTAGCAACGCTTAAATTTAAACACATAGAAACATAGTTTATAGGAATCTGAAAAAGGCGTTTCACTAATTTCAATTCACATAGCTATGTGTTAGAAACTAGTTTCTTTCAATTCTCTTTCTGAAACAAAAAATCTATATTTCTATGTGTTAAAAGAAATTACTCAATTTCAATCAACGCTTTGATCACATTATTCTTAGGATCAATCAAATTCCTGAAATCGTTAATCATTTCAGAAAAACTCGTTCTGTGAGTAATGTATTTTTTCGGATCAATTTTTCCTTCTTTCAGGCATTTCATTACATATTCAAAATCTTCGATTGTCGCATTTCTGCTGCTCATTAAAGTCGATTCTCTTTTGTGGAAATCCGGATGACTAAAACTCAATTCTCCTTTTTGAAGTCCGACCAAAACAAATCTTCCTCCATGCGAAATATAATTGAAAGCACTGTTCATTACTTTCTGATTTCCAGTAGCATCAATTACCACATTTGCCATATCTCCGTTTGTTAATTCAGCCAGTTTAACCGCCACATCGTCGTTTAACGGATTAATGGTTTCATCGGCATTTAATTCTGTTTTGCAGAAATTCAATCGATAATCGTTAATATCCATTACAATTACTCTTGCTCCCGCAATTTTAGCAAATTGAATTAATCCAATACCAATTGGTCCTGCTCCCATTATCAAAACAGTATCTGTAGCTTTCACTGCTGCTCTTCTCACACCATGAGCTGCAATAGCAAGCGGTTCAACCAAAGCCAGTTCATCATAATCTAATCCCTGACCGTGTAATAAATACTGCTCTGGAATGGAAACATATTCAGCCATTCCGCCGTCGATATGTACTCCAAAAACTTTAATATTTACACAGCAGTTGGTCAATCCGTTCCGACATGCCACACAAGTGCCGCAGTTGAAATACGGAATAAAAGTTACTTTATCGCCGGGTTTAAAGCCTGCCGCATTTCCTTTTACATATTCTGCTGCCAGTTCGTGTCCTAAAATCCTTGGATATTCAAAATACGGCTGAGTCCCTCCAAAGGCATGAATATCAGTTCCACAGATTCCGATTCTTTTAATTTTCAGCAGTACTTCACCTTCTTTTGGTTCTGGAATACTGGTTTCTTTTAATAGAAATTCCTGCGGTTTTTCGCAAACAATATATTTCATTTTAGATTTTTTAAAACTATTCGTAAAACAATTAACCCATAGACTTTTTTAAGTGTCGAAACTATGTTTCTATGTGTTTAAATAATTATGCTAAACGAGTTAATAATTACTTTGTATAAGCAACTGCAGTTTGTTTACTTGTTCCCAAACCTTCGATTCCTAGTTCGATAACATCACCGGCTTTAATGTAAACCGGATCTGGTTTAATTCCTAAACCAACTCCCGGAGGCGTTCCTGTGCTGATAATATCACCAGGAAGCAAAGTCATAAACTGGCTTAAATAATGTACTAAATACGGAATTTTGAAAACTAAATTTAAGGTATTGCTGTCTTGGTATTTTTTACCATTTACTGTCAGCCACATTTTTAAATTATCCACATCGGATACTTCGTCTTTTGTAGCCAGGAATGGTCCAAGAGGCGCAAAAGTATCGCTTCCTTTACCTTTCGCCCATTGTCCGCCGCGTTCTAATTGAAACGCTCTTTCGCTGTAATCATTTAATAAGGCATATCCGGCCACGTAATCTAAAGCCTCAGCTTCTTCAACATAACTTGCTTTTTTACCCACGACAAATGCTAATTCTACTTCCCAGTCCGTTTTTTCACTGTTTTTAGGGATGATCAAATCATCGTCTGGCCCGCATAAAGAAGTCGTCGATTTAAAGAAAATGATTGGTTCTGTTGGAATTGGTGCATTGGTTTCTTTACAATGATCCACATAATTCAATCCAATACAGATTATTTTTGAAGGTCTTGCAACCGGAGAACCTAAACGTACGCTGGCATCCACTTCTGGTAAAGATGGATTGCTGTCTAATGCTTTTTGTAATTTTTCTAAGCCATTTTCTTCAAAAAAGTTTTCGTTAAAGTCTGAAACTATAGAAGAAACATCATATCTTTTTTCATCAATTATAACTCCCGGTTTTTCTTTTCCGATTTCTCCAAAACGTATTAATTTCATTGTGTGTGTTTTTTTAAAGGTTCTGAGTTACTGAGGTTCTAAGTTTTTTTTCTAATCTCAGTAACTTTGCAATTTATTTTATTTTTTGAGTTTATGATTTAATTGCCATCGGAACTGAACTTCTAACTATTTTCTAAAATCTAAAAAAGTCTTAGAATCTCAGAACCTTAGCCCCTTCCTTAGTTATTTAATTTAATAAATCCTCCGTCGATTGGGTAATCGCATCCGGTGATAAAACCTGCTTCTTCACTGCATAAATACAAAGCAAGAGCTGCAACTTCATCTGGTTTTCCCATGCGGCCTATTGGTTGTGATTTAGAAAGTTTGTCGAATATTTCTTCTTCCTTTCCGGCGTAGTTTTTAGAAATAAAACCATCTACAAAAGGCGTATGAACCCTTGCCGGTGAAATAGAATTACATCGAATGTTTTCGCTTAAATAATCTCTCGCTACAGATAAAGTCATTGCCATTACAGCACCTTTTGCTGTTGAATACGCAAAACGGTCAGTGATACCCACCCATGCCGCGATAGATGCCATGTTTAAGATCACGCCTCCGTTAGAAAGCCTGAACTGTGGAATTGCGGCGTGTAAACAGTTGTAAACTCCTTTTACGTTTACCTCCATTACGCGGTCAAAATCAGCTTCTGAAGTTGTATCTACTTTACCAACATGAGCAATTCCAGCGTTATTAATAAGAATATTGATGTTTCCAATTTGTTCAAAAGCGGCTTGTACTTCAGATTGTTTAGCTACATTACATGCATACGAAAATACTTTTCCTCCTGCTTGTTTTATCTCATCTACTGCATCTTGTGCGCTTTCTAAAGTTAAATCGATAATGTGAACTTCCGCTCCCTGTTTGGCAAACAAGACTGCAATTGCCCGGCCAATGCCGCTTCCTCCTCCGGTTATAACAGCTTTTTTATTCTGTAATGAAAACATTTTATTAGGTATTAAATTTTAAAATGGGTATTTGCTATTAGTAAAAAATGTTTATGAATATTCATAAATGTAAAATCTACAATTACAAATGTAATCGATTAAATCTAAAATAATATTTTAATTTATAATTTATACCCTAAAATGATCTTTCTTTAAAATTTTATAACATTTTTTACATGCTTTGTAAAAAAATTAATGCAGAACATAACATACCTCAAAAAAACGATTACAAAAAGTTACATTTCCTTGTTCATGTGAATCTTATTTCTACTTTTGTAATTGTATATTCTACATTTATTAATTTAATCGATTACATCACTAAGAAGAATATTAAAGAACTAAGAATTAGTCTCGTCAACTTATCAAAGTTTTTGACACACTGATTTAAATTAAAATATTTAAAAATGAATATTCCTTACAAGCCTTTACTGCCCAAAACAAATCAGCCAATTGTGATTATTGGCGCCAGCGGAATTGTAAAAGATGCGCACCTTCCGGCTTACAAAATGGCTGGATTTACGGTTTTTGGCATTACGAATAGAACGATTTCCAAAGCACATGATTTAGCCAGAGAGTTTGACATTAAACATGTTTTTGAAAATGTTGCCGACGCAGTTAAAAACTCACCGCCAGATACAGTGTACGACATTACGGTTCTACCCGATCAATATATCGAGATTTTAGAACAGCTTCCTGATGGTGCTGCTGTTTTGATTCAGAAACCAATGGGAAATGATTTAGCACAGGCTAAAGATATTGTGGCTGTGTGCGAAAGAAAAAATTTAGTAGCTGCAATCAATTTTCAGCTTCGGTTTTCACCATTTGTAAGTGCAGCACGATATCTTATCAATGAAGGTTTAATTGGCGATTTATACGATTTAGAAGTTAAAGTAACTGTAAATACACCTTGGGAATTGTTTCCGCTGATTAAGGAACATCCTAGATTGGAAATTCTTTTTCATAGTGTTCACTATATCGATTGCATTAGGTCATTTTTGGGAAATCCAAATGGTGTTATGGCAAAAACGGCTAAACATCCGCTTAAAAAACTATCATCAAGCCGTTCTACGATTATTTTAGATTATGGAGAAGATAAACATGTAGTAATCAATACCAACCACGATCATCATTTTGGTCCAAACCACGAAGAAAGCTACATTAAATGGGAAGGAACAAAAGGTGCGATAAAAGCCAAAATGGGATTATTAATGAATTATCCCGACGGTCTGCCGGATATTTTTGAATATGCCGTAGAAAACGAAGCTGGACAATATGAATGGAAAAAAGTTCAACTCGAAGGTTCTTGGTTTCCAGAAGCTTTCATTGGAACAATGTCAAATTTAATGCGCTTTAAAGAGGGTTCAGATTCTAAATTATTGGCAAGTGTTCAAGACGTTTTAGACACCATGAAAGTAGTGGAAGCTTGCTACATCAGCAGTAGCAATGGCGGAATATCAATAGAAAAATTATAAAACCTAAATTTTTAAAACCATATAAATATATAAGTTGCTATAATTTTTGCGCATCGTTTACGCAACACACTGCTTAAATTATCTTGTATCATTTATATCGTGAGAAACAAAAAACTATCTAACGAATGCAAGTAACCAACCAAACCGGAGATCAGCACCAAGTGCCTACAGAAGGAGGAAAAACCAACTATCTTCTGCCATTTATTTTAATTACCAGCTTGTTTTTCCTTTGGGGAATGGCGCACAATCTGGATTCTATTTTAATTCCGCATCTTAAAAAGGCCTGCGAATTAAACAACCGCCAATCGACCTTAATTGACACCTCGGTATTTTTTGCCTATTTTATAATGGCGATTCCTGCGGGAATGCTGATAAAAAGATTTGGTTACAAAAACAGTATTATAACGGGATTATTAGTATTTGCTGCGGGAGCTTTTTTATTTGTCCCAGCAGCTAATTCCAGAACCTACGAGTTGTTCTTATTTGCTTTATTCGTAATTGGCTGCGGATTAACTATTTTGGAAACAAGTGCGAATCCGTATGCTGCTATTTTAGGCCCTGCTGAATCTTCTTCTAAACGATTAAATTTAGCTGCTTCTTTTAACGGATTAGCTGCTATGGTGGCACCAATTGTGGGTTCGTTATTCATTCTTTCAGGAACTAATCATACAAAAGAACAAATGGCCGCTATGCCAGATGCTGAAAAAACAGCTTATTTATTAGGTGAAGCAGCGGCAGTAAAATTACCTTATATCATTTTAGGAACTGTATTGGTTGTGGTAGCGGTAATATTCTATTTTATGCATTTGCCATCGATGAAACCACAACATACCGAAGCTGAAGTTAAACCAGGATTTTTCTCTGTTTTAAAATTTTCTCATTTAACATGGGCAGTTATAGCACAATTTTTTTATGTGGGTGCACAGGTTTGTATCACTAGTTTTTTCATTAGAATTGCTCAGCAAGGAGCTGGTTTAGATGAAAAAACAGCTGGATATTATCTGGGAATTTACGGTTTCTTATTCATGTCCGGACGTTTTATTGGTACTTTCTTTTTAAAATTCGTTAAAGATTATGTGCTGCTTTCTATTTACTGTGCTGCGAGTATTGTACTTTGTTTATTAGCGATTTACGGATCTGGAATCGTAGTAATTTATGCTTTGGGCGGAATTGGTTTCTTTATGTCGATCATGTTCCCAACTATTTTCTCTTTAGGATTAGTCGGTTTAAAATCAAATACAGAAACTGGTTCATCATGGCTGGTAATGTCAATTGTAGGAGGAGCTATCCTTCCCTACGGAATGGGAACTTTAATCGATATGAAACACGATGATATTCAGGCTGGATATATTATTCCGCTGTTGTGCTTTGTGATTATTTTGTCGTTTGGTTTATACGGACATAAGGTGAAAGGTGTACAGTGATTAGTGAATAGTGAATAGTGAAAAACTATACTAGTTATAAATCAATCGTTTACTATTTTCATAAAAAACGCCTCATTTCTGAGGCGTTTTTCTTTGGTCATGTTTAAATCTAGTTAGTGACGATTCCCTTTTGAATGGTCATTATTTTTATCGGAATGGTTATTTCTTCCGCCTTTGTTTCCTTTGTCTTTGTTATCAGACTTATGTTTATTTTGAGGTTTTCCATTGTTTTTTCCTGGCTTTTCACCTCTGTTCTTTTGAGGTTTTCCATGATATCCTTTTGGATAATTGGCTCTGTGTTTTGTGTGATACGTATAAGGTGCATCTCCTCTATAATCTGTTAAAACTACTTTGTAACCTGAATACAAATCATATTGTCTGTACTTGGCAGGAAGTCTTTTTTCACGAATCCATCTACCGCCATTATCGTAAATAAATACACTCTGGTTAATGTCATAATAAACATCGATATCTGGTAAATAGTAATACCTGTCGTCATCATATCCTTGTGGGCCCCCAGCTTGGCGGAGTCCCGATATTTACATTAATTGATACTTGCGCCTGAGCGAAAAATACACTCATAAATAACATTGAGGCGAATACTAGCTTTTTCATTTTCTTAGTGTTTAAATATTATTTCTGTAAATATAAATCGAAATTAGTGCCAATATTTAAGTTTAGCATATCCATTATACCGAAACCGAAAATTAATCGACGAACAGTCATTTCTAAGCGATGTACAATTCCTATTTATAAATGCCTTAAACGCAAAAAACGCCCCATAAAAAGGGGCGTTTTTTAGTCATGTTTATTTAATTCAAGGCGATCATCCTAGGAACTATTATGATCTTGTTTGGAGTTTTATCGTTTGTGTTTAGATTATGATTCATCTAAACAGTTCAAAAGTAATACAATATTGTGGTATTGTACTATTATTTAGACAAAGAGCATAATTTCGACGACAAACGTAAAGTTTTAAGAGTTCGTTATGATATTATTTCCATCCTCCACCTAAAGCTCTGTACAGATTTACTAATGCTTGTAATTTCTGCAGATTATCATTAATACCGCTTAACTGCGCTGCTAAAAGGTTTTGCTCAGATGTTAATACATCAGTATAATTCGTAGCTGAACTGTATTCTAATAATTGCTGTGTATAATCAACTGCTTTTTCAAGAGCTTCTATTTGTTTCGCTCTCGAGTCTTCTTTCTCAACTGCCATTTGATATGAATACAAAGCATCTGAAACTTCACTTCCTGCTGTTAATAAACTCTGCTGAAAGTTATTATATGCTTGCAATTGCTGCGACTGAGCGGTTGTTAATCTCAATTTGTTTTTACCTTGATTAAAAATCGGCTGTGTTAGTCCTCCAATAATCGAATAGAATATAGAATTGCTAAAGAAATCTTTCAATTCTAAGTTAGAGAATCCACCGCTGGCTGTAAGCGTTAAACTTGGATAGAAATAGGTTCTTGCCAAATTGGTTGATTCGAAAGCAACTCTGAAATTAAATTCGGCCTGACGAACATCTGGACGATTTTGTAATAATTGAGAAGGAACTCCAACTGCAATATTTTCAGGAACAATCTGTGAGCCTAATTCACCTCGGTCAATTGGTCCAGGCGCTTGTGCCAATAAAATGTTGATTGCATTTTCAGTTTCACGAATACTGCGTTTTAAATCTGGAATCAAAACTTCTGCCGCGTGCTGGTTGGCTTCACTCTGAACGACAGCTGCACCGGTTACGATAGCACCTTCTTTTAAATCTTTAATCGTTTCAACGTTCTTAATACGGCTTTCTAAAGTTTCCTGCGTAATTTTCAATTGTTTGTCATACGCAAGAAGTAAGAAATAGTTATTGGCAATGTCCGAAATCAATTGTGTCTGAACTGCTTGTTTTGCAGCATCGGTTGCTAAATAGCTGGCTAAAGCCGCTCTTTTAGAACTACTCAGTTTTCCCCAGATATCAGCTTCCCAAGAAGTACTTAAACCTAACTTATACGTTGTAGTCAAAGTATTGATATTGATTCCTGCCGGAAAGTTAAGTCCTGCTTCTGACTGCTTTGTGTGTGTCGCATTAGCATCCAGCTGTAAAGTTGGATAATAGGCTAATTTACTCTGGCTCAAAGAAGCTCTCGCCTGAATGATGTTTTCTATAGCATTTTTCAGGTTAAGGTTTTGATCTAATCCTTTTTGAATTAAGGCATTTAGTTTCTCATCTTTAAAAACACTCTGCCACGGCATATCGGCAATTGTAGTGGTATCTGCCGAAGTTTGGTCACGATACAAGTTGTCTGTCGAAAGTGTTGCCGGACGTTCGTATTTTTTGGTAACGGAGCACGCACTTAAAAGTACGGCTGTCATTACCATAAGAATATATTTATTTGAACTATTCGTCATCTTTGTTTTAATTAAATTTTACTCTTTGTGAGCTTCTAGTAAATGAATTTCTTCATCGTCGTCATCGTCGTCATAATTTTCCTTTGGCGGCCCACTCACTCTTTCTTGTAAAGATTGGAAAATGATAAACAGAATAGGAATAACAAATACCCCTAAAATCGTTCCGATTAACATACCTCCTACTGCTCCAGTTCCAATCGATCTGTTACCTACAGCACCTGCTCCGGTTGCAAACATTAACGGAACCAATCCTAAAATAAAGGCGAATGAAGTCATCAAAATCGGACGTAAACGTGCTACTGCTCCTTCAATTGCAGCTTGTAAAATGGGAAGTCCTTTTTTCCTTCTGTCCAAAGCAAATTCGACAATCAAAATACCATTTTTCGCCAGAAGTCCGATAAGCATGATTAAGGAAATCTGCAGGTAAATATTACTGTTGAGTTTAAATATAATCGAGAATAAATACGCTCCAGCCAATCCAAACGGAATTGAAAACAATACCGCAAAAGGAAGAATGTAACTTTCGTACTGAGCACTCAACAAGAAATAAACGAATACCAGACATAGAATAAAGATAAAAATCGTTTCGCTTCCCGATGCCAGCTCTTCACGCGTTAATCCTGAGAATTCATAACCGTAACCTGCTGGAAGATTTTCTGCTGCTACTTCCTGAATGGCTTTAATAGCATCTCCAGAACTGAATCCTGGTTTTGGCGCTCCAGTAATCGCAATAGACGTAAACAAGTTAAATCTCGAAATCGACTCTGGTCCAAATACTCTGGTCATTTTTACAAACTCCGTAATTGGCGCCATGTTTCCTGCACTGTTGCGGACAAAGATTTTATTTAATCCCTGCGTATTGGTTCTAAACTCTGGTGAAGCCTGAATCATAACACGGTATTGTTTTCCGAATTTGTTGAAATTCGAAGCGTACAATCCACCATAATAGCCTTGCATAGTTGATAAAATCGAGTTTACCGAAACTCCTGCATCTTTGGCTTTTGCTAGATTAATATCCATCATATATTGCGGGAAACCAGGGTTAAATGGTGTCGTTGCATATTGTATTTCAGGACGTTCGGCTAATTTAGCTAAGAATTCATTATTAACTTTATAGAATTCGGCAGTGGTATGTCCGCCTTTATCTTGTAATTGGAATTCGAATCCACCACTTTGTCCAAAACCTTGAATCGTTGGAGGAGAAATAAAGAAAATATTGGCTTCACGAATACCGCTTGTTTTAGCAAATAGCTGTCCAATTACATCATCAACACTTAAATCACGTTCATCCCAAGGTTTCAATTTTACGATAACCATACTGTAGGCACTACCCGCACCGGCTGTAAAGTTCTGTCCAACAATACGAAGTGTATTTTTAACTCCGGGAATAGTTTTCGCAATACTGTCTACTCTTTTAGCAATTACATCAGAACGCTCCATAGAAGCAGATGGCGGTAAACTAATGTTTGCAAAAACAGTTCCTTGATCTTCAGAAGGTACGAAAGCAGACGGCGTAGTTTTCATCATATAAACCAATGCCACTCCAGCGATCACAATTGAAGCTAAGGCAATCCATTTTTTTACAGAAAGGAAACTTACAGAACGTTTGTATCTTTCGGTAACATTATCAAATGCCACGTTAAATGCGGTATAAAAACGCTGTAAATAGCTTTTATGTTTATGATCGTCAGCATGTGGTTTCAATAAAAGCGCACATAAAGCCGGACTCAAAGTCAAAGCGTTAATGGCGGAAAGAATAATTGCAACAGCCAGCGTAATACCAAATTGTTTATAGAAAACTCCTGTTGATCCTCCAATAAAAGTTACCGGAATAAATACGGCCGCCATTACCAATGTAATTGAAATAATCGCTCCTGAAATTTCGTCCATTGCATGAATCGTCGCTTTTTTAGCTGATTTATATCCGTGATCGAGTTTTGCGTGTACGGCTTCTACTACTACAATCGCGTCATCGACCACAATACCAATCGCCAGTACCATCGCAAAAAGCGTCAATAAGTTAATTGTAAATCCGAATAAATTCAGGAAGAAAAATGTACCTACAATCGCAACGGGAACTGCAATTGCTGGAATTAAAGTCGATCTAAAATCCTGAAGGAAAATGAATACTACGATGAAAACCAGAATAAAAGCTTCAATTAAAGTATGGATTACTTTTTCGATAGAAGCATCAAGGTTTTCGTTAACATCCACAAGAGTAGTATATTTAACTCCTTTTGGGAAATTCTTTGCGGCTTCTTCAATTAACTTTTTAGAATTATTAATTACGTCACGAGCGTTCGATCCCGGAGTCTGGCTGATCGCCATCGCTGCCGATTCTACACCGTTTGTTTTAATAGTCGAAGCATAACTTAAAGATCCCAGCTCCACTTTGGCCACATCTTTAAGACGAAGCATTTGTCCGTTACCAACTGATTTGATAACGATATTTTCAAATTCCTGAGCACTTGTTAAACGTCCTTTGTATTTAATTACATATTGAAAAGCCTGATTTCCATTTTCACCAAATTTACCCGGCGCTGCTTCGATATTCTGTTCTGCTAAAGCAGCCGAAATATCACTTGGAATCAGTTTGTATTGCTGCATTACATCTGGTTTTAACCAAATTCTCATAGAGTAATCTTTGGCACCAAAAACGGTTACATCTCCCACCCCTACAACACGCTGAATCTGCGGTACAAGGTTGATTTTTGCGTAGTTTTGTAAAAACGTCTGATCATACGCTTTGTCTTCACTGTATAAAGAGAAAATCAATAAGTTACTACTCTGGCTTTTGGTTACAGTAACCCCAGCCTGAGTTACCTCTACAGGTAATAAACTGGTTGCTCTCGAAACCCTGTTCTGAACGTTTACCGCCGCTAAGTCTGGATTGGTTCCTACTTTAAAGAAAATTTTAATAGAAGCATTACCATCATTGGTTGCAGAAGAGGTCATGTACGTCATGTTCTCTACACCATTAATTTGTTCTTCCAGCGGAATTACGATACTTTTCAGTACCACATCGGCATTAGCTCCAGTATAACTTGCTGCCACGTTTACAGTTGGCGGTGCAATATCCGGATATTGAGATATAGGAAGCTCAATTAATCCTAGAACACCTAAAATGACGATAATAACCGATATTACCGTCGAAAGTACGGGTCTTTGTATAAATTTTTTAAACATTTTTTTTATTTTAAATCGGCGTAAACTGTTTCTGGGCTCTGATTGTTGGCTTTAATTTCAGTTCCTTCTTTTAGAGAAGCTACTCCTTCTAATACAATTTGATCTCCAGCATTTAAACCGCTTGTCACGACGTAATAATTGCCTGCAGAATTGTCTAGAACTGTGATATTGGCATTTTTAGTTTTTCCATCTTTGCCAACTACTACTGCAAAGATTTTATCCTGAAGTTCAAATGTGGCACTTTGAGGAACAATAATGGCATCTTTAACTTCGTTCGGAATTCTTACGGTAGTACTGCTTCCGCTTCTAATAATTCCTTTTGGGTTTGGAAAACGCGCTCTAACATTTACAGTACCTGTCTCGGTATTAATTAATCCGTTTACAGTTTCGATATGTCCTTTTTCATCATAAGCAGAACCATCAGAAAGCAATAAAGAAACGGCTGGCATGCTTTTTATTTTTTGGTTTAATGAAGCTCCTGCATCTTTAGTAAAATTCAGTAATGTTTTTTCATTCATTGCAAAATAAGCATATACGTTTCCAATACTAGAAACTGTAGTTAAAGGCTCTGCCGTGTTTGAACTTACCAAACTTCCTAAACGAAACGGAATCGAACCCACCACTCCGTTTACCGGACTTGTAACGGTTGTATATCCTAAATTCGTTTTAGCATTAACCAAAGCTGCATTTGCCTGAGCTAAAGAAGCTACAGCCGACTCATAGGTATATTGTGCTGATTCTAAATCATATTTGCTGATGATTCCTTTTTCAACCAATGGTCTCACTTTATTTACAGCCAATTTTGCCGCACTTAAATCAGCCTGCGCACTTTTAATACTTGCTGTTGCGGTGCGAACTTGCTGCTCATATTCTGGAGCACTGATTTTAAACAATGGCTGTCCTGCTTTAACAACAGCACCTTCATCTACAAAAATTTTATCGATGTATCCTTCGACTCTTGGTCGGATTTCTATATTCTGCTGTCCCTGAATACTTGCTGGAAAATCGCTGTTCAACGTAGCTGATTCCAACTGTAAAGTCACAGTCTTATATTCCTTAATCTGCGGTGCACCTCCGGCCTGAGCCGATTTATCATTTTTACCGCATGAAGCGATAATAAGTGATGCTGCAAGGATGCTTAAAAATGATTGCTTATTCATTTGAAATAATATGTAATTATCGATTATATACAGACAAAAGAAATAAAATATCACACGCGAAAAATTTCAAATAGACGAATACGGAAAGACAATCGATAAAGATATGCTGACACACGACGGGGTTTCAAAAAAATTAAACAAGCGTTTAATTCTTAAACTCATCGGCTCTAAAATGGTTTTTAAAGACTATAATTCTGCGTTGAGCGATTGGTTCTAAATCGAATGTAAATAAAGTGTAATATTGTCAATAAAAAAGTAAAATTCGTAATGGCATCAAACCTATACAGACCTTATTTATTTACCGGATTACACATTCTTGGCTGGTTTTTATTGGGATTTATCATGTTGTTTTACATCCCCTTAACTTGGAATCTAGTACTTCCGTCCATTTTTTGGCTTTGGCAGATTATTATCTTGTTTTTGTTAATGGCTATATTTTATACTAATGCAAAAATTATAGTTCCAAAAACCATCATTAAAGACAACACTTCGCCTTTTTTATTTTGGGCTTTTCTGGTCATTTTTGCGTTACAGCTTATCGCTTATGTATATACTTCGCAAACCGATCTTCACAATAAAATCACAGCAATTTTAGGATTCAAAAAGTACCGAAATCCGTATTTTGACAATTATGTTTTCATGCTTACGCTTTTGGTTTTAGGAATAAGCACGAGCTGGGCGATGTTACAGCACTGGCAGAAAGCGGCGCAATACAAACAAAAATTAGAACAGGACAAAACAGCTGCCGAGCTGGCAATGCTGAAAGCACAGATAAATCCGCACTTTTTCTTTAACTCGTTAAATAGTATTTATTCGTTAACGTACACCGATATTGAAGATTCTAGAAATGCACTTCACACTTTAAGCCGTATGATGCGTTATTTATTATACAGCACAGAAGAAACAACTACTTTATTGAAAGAAGCCGAATTTATGAAGGATTTTATTTCGTTGATGAAACTTCGTGCTAATAAAAAACTAACCATTACTACAGACATTCCAGAAAAAATTCACGATTACCCAATTGTTCCAATGTTATTACTACCTTTAGTAGAAAATGCATTTAAACATGGCATTCATGCTACGGATAAAAGCGAAATTCATATTAGATTAAGCCAAATTGGAAGTCACTTGGATTTCGAGGTAGAAAATACTTATTTCGAAAAACCGGCTCTACCTCATGAAGGAGGAATTGGTTTAACGAATACGAAACGAAGACTTCAGTTGATTTATCCGCATAAACATACCCTTATATCTGGTATCGCCAAAAACGGAATGTATAATGTAAAACTGCAACTAATTTTAGACTAATGATAACATTAAAATGTATAGCAGTCGACGACGAACCTCTGGCATTAAAACTGGTACAGACTTTTATTGAACAAACGCCTTTTTTAGAATTAACTGCCAGTTGTGACAATGCGGTTGAAGCAATGACTTTAATTAAAGATAAACAGCCCGATCTTGTTTTTCTAGATATCAATATGCCCAATTTAACCGGAATGGAACTTGCCAGACTTTTGCAGGAACAACCGGGACAAGTACCCAAAATTGTTTTTACAACCGCTTATAATCATTATGCGATTGAAGGCTATAAAGTGAATGCAGTCGATTATCTTTTAAAACCTTTCAGCTACGAAGAGTTTTTGCGTGCTGCCCATAAAGTACTTCAAATTACGACAGAAGCTTCCACACAATTTCAGTCTGTTACGGCAGATGATGAATTTATCTTTTTAAAAGTTGAATATCAATGGGTTCGTATTTCGCTTAAAGATATTTTGTATATCGAAAGTTTAAAAGATTACGTAAAAGTACATCTTGACGATTCGCAAAAAGCAATCATGTCATTGATTTCCTTAAAGGCTTTGGAAGAAAAACTGCCTTCTGCTAAATTTATGAGAGTACACCGCTCGTTTATCGTAGCGCTTGACAAAATAAATGCAATTACTAAAAATTCAATTTTAATTGGCAAAACAGAAATTACGGTTGGCGAACAATACAAAGAAACATTTAAAACCATTGTAGACAAATGGTTGAAATAAAATAGAATACAATTATCATGGAAAAAAGAGCAAACAAATATTATCTGACTTTAAGCCTGAAAGAATACGCAAATGGAGCCACTACTCCTGCAAAAGAACTAGGAATTGAATTTGACAATCACGATGAAATATTTGGTATTATAGAAAAAATCAAAGACAAAAATATATTCGAAAATCCGCATGAAGCTACTCAGTTTGCCATTGGCCTGAAATTATTCAGCGAAATCAAACTTAGACACCGCAAAAATCCTTTGTTTGATGAATTGAATGATGTATTTCCGGTTTTTATGAAAAAACTAAAAAGCTTGTAGTTTCTACCTACAAGCTTTTTAGTTTTTTTTAAAATTCCAATAATTAAGCTTTCGCTTTTCTTTTTACTGTACATCCAATTTCTTTGGTTTGGGTTACAGCTGGTTTTTGACCGCTTTTTAAAGATGCAATAACATCTTCGGCATATTTTATTTTTTGAGGATTTTTTCCTTCCGGATCGTTGTCGATTGCGCCAACATATTCT
Source organism: Flavobacterium endoglycinae (assembly GCF_017352115.1). Taxonomy (NCBI): domain Bacteria; kingdom Pseudomonadati; phylum Bacteroidota; class Flavobacteriia; order Flavobacteriales; family Flavobacteriaceae; genus Flavobacterium; species Flavobacterium endoglycinae. The sequence goes on along the minus strand of NZ_CP071448.1, from coordinate 4,785,481 downwards.
ACTACATTTCCTTTTGAAGTTTTAGAAACGATAAAAATGTGAGGTGTGCGTTTTGCTCCGTATTCGTCTGTAATTTTTTGTCCAGCATCAAATAAATATGGAAAAGGATATTTTTTCTCTTTTGCCAAATCCTGCATCTTAGCAAATGTATCTGCTGTAGAAGCTTCTGGATCGTTTGGATTAATGGCAATTACAGGATAACCCTGCGGTTTGAATTTTTTATCTAAATCAATAATTCTCTGCTCATAACCTACCGCATACGGACATGTATTACAAGTAAAAACTACGATATACCCTTTTGCGTCTTTAAAAGTTCCAAAAGAAACTTCTTTATTGTCTACATTTTTCAGCTTAAAATCTGGTGCGGCGTCTCCTGCTTTAAGAGTTGTTCCCGTTTGTGCTTGAGCCAGAAAAGCAGAAAGTGCTAATGTCAGTAATAAAATTATTTTTTTCATGGTTTACAGTTTTTTATATTCAGTTAATAATTGTTCATAAGTAAATTCGCTTTCAACAAATTTTCGTTTGTCGCCTTTGATAAAAAGTGTCGCGGGAATACTGCCTGACCAGCTTGGATCAATACGGTCGATAAATTCCTGCGGACTGCTTTCGTTCAGCAGAAAAACTTCATTTTTCAGATTTTTTCTTTTTACAAACGGAACCACATTGGAAGCCAGTTTTGATTTAAAATCCAAACTTACCAATAAAACAGCCAATTTCTCTGATTTATATTCGGCTCCTAGTTTTTCAAAATGTGGCAATTCTTTAATACAAGGCGCACACCAAGTTGCCCAAAAGTTGACAACATAGGTACTGTCTTTTCCTGTTTTAATTCTTTCGTTTAACTGATCGATATTTAAGAGCTTAACGTTCTGACTGTAAGCCGAAATAGAGAAAACACTAAACAAAAGGATATAGAAAAAAGACTTGATTTTCATGAGATTCAACGCTTTAGAATTAATTTGTGTCTTACAAATATAAACTATTGAAATCTTACTTTTTGTTAATGAAAGTTTAATGAGTTTTTTTAAAGAAGCTGAGTTACTAATATTCTAAGGTTTTAAAGAGTACCCAGGTTTGGTTGATATTATTGTGATGGATTCCATTCTAGTGTGGATTCGATGCGTTTTTGTTATAATTTCTTTTTATTTGAAATAAAAAAAATCGAAGGATTAAAATTCTATACTAAACGGATACGTAAAATCAGCTGTAAAATCTGGTTTCTCGTTTGAAGGTTTTATCAGAAATTCAAAAGTAGGTTCCATGTCTTCTATTTGTTCTATTTCTCCAGATTCTGTTTTGATTTCTAAAGTCTGTTTTGTTAAACCTGCTAAGATCGAAACGCTGTAAAAGCATTTGGGAGTTCTATTGTGGCGTGTTTGTATTTTTTTAGTAAATCGACTTTCTCTTTTGTAAAATCTCTCAAATACGGAATCGTATATAAATAAATCCTGCCGTTTACAACCGTAAGACAATATCCATCACGTTTATGCTGTAATTCATTTCCAGTTTTTAATAATTCGGGAACATCATCTGAAAGATTAAAATAAACAGTATACGGATAATTTACTATCCCAATCATGGGTACAATTACACCTTCTTCGACAACCTGATCTCCGGTTTCTTCTGTTGTGAATTCTGTTAAAAGATCATCTGGTAAATCATTTTCGATTTTATACTGCATTAAACAATCCACATCGCCCAAGATGAAATAATCCATTAGATCGTTTAGAACCTCATTAAATTTATGTACTGCCATGATGTTTTTATAATTTAGTTCGTTTTCCCATATAGTAACTGTATTCGTTGTCAATGATTTATAACCGTATCCTAATTCCTTAATCATAGTAGTTTTTTAAGATTGTCCCCAATGAAATTCGCAGTTACTAAAATTTAATGCTTTCAAATCGTCTTTGTTTATTAAAACACTAAACACACCTTCATCGTTGAATCCGTTCTCTCCTATTTGCAATAAGACCACTTTATTTGAATTCACTACTTCTAATATTTGTTGTTCTTGTGTCTGACAATGTGTAAAGATTCCGAAGATTTTTGATGTTTCGCTTCCTTCAAAAAAGTCCCATAAAAGTCCGTCTTCATTGGCATCTTCTTCTTCATATTCATCTTCTGGATCACGATAACGATCTGAAAGTTTTTCGGTTGCCGCAAAGGCCTCTTTTATCAAAACTCCTTCAAAGAAATTATCGTCATGATCTTTTACTACTCTTACTAATTCGCTGTTCTCAATATCCGCATAGGCAACAAGTCCTTTATCTTCGATAATATCGGCAAAAAAGAACAAGTGTCCCGTTTTTGGCAAAAGCCCAGAGGTGTCGTGAGGAGCAATTTGTTTGAGATCTAACTGAGCTGCAAAACGAAGGTCTTTAGGATATTCAAAATCTTTGGGAAGATCAGCAATTGGTCCGCCGTAACGAGAATGTCCCAAAGGAATATCTAAGGTTCCTGCTTTTACCAGCAATCCATCTTTTAATAAAATTTCGGGCATTTTTAAGCTGTCTCCGTAATAATGTTTTGTGGCAGGAAGCAGTTCAATGATTTCAAATATTTCTTTTTCCATTAGGCTTTTATTTTTATTTAAATAAATGTAATTATATTATTCGTATGATTTTAATTAATTACAAATCTGTATTTTGTTTGTAATATTCTTTCCATGACATTTTATTTAAAATACTTTATAATTAAATGTTCTCCCCGAACAATACTTATTATTAATCCAATTCATCTTCAATATTGTTAGTATTGCTTAAAACATTTTCCATTGTGTTTCCTAAAAATCCCCAGCAGTCATCGTCGTAGCCAATATTTCCTGAGGAAACAGCAATTATAGGAAACTCGTTTTCTTTTCTGAGATCGTAGGCGTAGAATTTTCCGCCTCCATTAAATGCTACCGGAAGAAATGCCGGAGCCCAGAACGGAAAACCATAAGAAATGTACATTTCTCTAATATCTTCAAGTGAGAAATAGCCAAATTCTCGATCGCCGTTTAAAATTCCGCCTCCGTTTGAATGATTCAATAGTTTGATATATTCTTCGGGAAGTTTTATTTGTTTTGGAATCGGGAGAATTTCGGGTGCAGTTCCTTCTGGATATAATTGTCTTATATTATCCAATATCTCTAATTCGTTCACTGAATAAGGTTTTGTAAAAAAATCGTCTGGAATTGACTCTGTTAATCCCGGATGTATGTCGAAAAAATTAAATTTATTAAACCACATAATTACTTGTTTTTAATTTAGTTAATCTTCGTCGTCATCTTCATCAAATTCTTCGTCATCATACGAAAGATAAGACCAATCGATATCTATACAATCAAGAATTTCATCGAAACGATCTTGAATGCTTGTTCCTATAAACGCGCCATGGCAATTGTTATTTTGATCGAAAGAAAGGCTGATTACATCATAAAACTGATCTGTATACACTTTTTGATTGTCTTTACTGATTTCGGGCACTAATTTCCAATTGTCTTCTACAAACTTTACGATCTCTGGTTCGATTGCTCCTATGAAATTTCCGTTGTATTGAAGTCCGCCTAAAGTTCCGTTAAAAACAGCCATCAATAAAAAGAAGTTTTCGGTTGTTTGGGTTTCAACTTCCCAATCTGATTTTTCAATGGTATCGTAATTTCCATAGACGGGTGGATTGTCTTCTATTAAATCTTCTTTTTTAATTCCCCAGATCGCTACGTTTTGGTTTTCTTCATAAAAAACTAGATAGTCATCTTCTGAAAATTCAATTTCACCATCAGGTTTTAAAAGTCGGTTAAAACAATAATTAAGGTTTTCTTCTTTCCCTAATTCCTGATAATATTCTTTTAGCTTTGAGGGAAGCGTGACTTTTAATTCTTTCTCTAGGGCAGAAATTTCGTCTTTTGAAAATCCGTAGTCTTCTTTATCAGACAAGTTATAAAGACGTTTGATTTTTTGTATATAATTCATGTGAAGTTTTTATTTAAGTATTTCAGAGGAAATAAATATTTCCATTAATCAAATAGCGAACATGCAGTAAAACAAGTTACTGCTAGTATGGTGTGAAATAGTTTTGTTTTTTCTGGCGAGGTAGTTTTAATAGAATTCAAGAGCCAGAATCTCTTTTTTTTCGTGTATTTCAATCATAATTTTGGCTTATATATTTTTACAAACGTGAAAATACATAAATTCTTGTAAGATTGCAATTACTTTATAATTGATAATGTATTCTTAATTATTATTTATCAGAGAAAAACTCCAATTGTTTGAAAACTGGAATCAATGATTTTCCTTTTTCTGATAAATTATATTCGATGTGAAGCGGTTTTAATTTGATGACATTTTTATCCAGAAGTCCAAACTCTTCCAGCTCGCGCAATGCAGTCGAAATAGATTGTTTATTGGTTCCTTTAAGATCTCTTAAAAGTCCATTGAAACGTATTGGTCCGTTAACAGCCAATAAGAATATTTGCGGTTTCCATTTACCTGATAATAGTTTGAGAAGTCCTTCGGCAGGACATTCATTTTCTTTTTGGGATTTATTTTCGGTAGTCATGTTTTTTTGACTAATTGACTTGTGAATATTTACAAACGAACTTTGCGTAAAGTTAAAAATTTAAACCAAGCGGAAATTAAAAACAGTTATATGAAAATACTTTCGCTATTCTTAATCTTGATTTGCAGTGTAAGTTGCCAATCACAAATAAATTCTAAAATGAACGAGAATAAAATAAATCCGTTATTATGTGATCCTAAAACAGGAATGTGCGAAATGCCGATTGGCGAAAAATCTAATGAAATCGCTTCTATTCCGGCCGAAAATAAACCCATTAAAATTATTTATTATACAGATCCAATCTGCTCCTCCTGCTGGGGAATTGAACCTCAGCTTCGAAAATTAAAACTGGAATATGGCAATTATATTGAAATTGACTATCGAATGGGCGGTTTATTGCCCGATTGGACGTATAACAGCGGCGGTATCAGCAAACCTTCAGATGTGGCGCATCATTGGGACGAAGCGAGTTTGTATTACGCAATGCCTATTGATGGAGATGTGTGGCTTGAAGATCCGTTGGATTCCTCTTATCCCTCTTGCATTGCCATGAAAGCGGCGCAAATTCAGAGTAAGGATAAAGCAGTTTATTTTATGCGAATACTGCGTGAAAAATTATATCTGGATAAAAAGAATATTGCCAAATGGGAAAACATAGCCGAAGGTGCCGAAATAGCAGGCTTGGACATCGCAAAACTAAAAACGGATTATGAAAATGACGCTAAAAAACTTTTCCAAGAAGATTTAAATCTGGGCAGAACATTAGGCGTTAGGGGCTTCCCTACTTTATTTTTCTCTGACGGAAATAACAATCAATTAACGGTTTATGGTTCTAAACCTTATGCTTCTTATGAAAATGCTTTGTCTGCTCTTTTACCAGAAGCCAAAAAGAAAGATATTCCTAATGAAAATTCATTATCGCTTTTTGAAATTTATCCAACCTTGGCTCCAAAAGAGTATGCCGTAATTCTAGATATTTCGTATACAGAAGCAAAAGATATTCTGGAAGAATTATATCAAAAGGGTAAATTGGATAAAAAGACCATTAAAAATGGTTCGCTTTATTCTTTGAAATAGTTTAAAATAGAAAAGCCGTAAAATCTTTTACGGCTTTTTTTATTTCATTAATCCTTGTTCAACTTCGTTTAAAACTTCATTTAAAACATCCATATCCAGTTTATCAATGTTGGCTATATCATGCAGACCTTGTTTTAATAAATCAAAAACAATTCTTTGTTTTTCTTTCTCATTTTTATTTTCATAATCAGTATAATTTTCCAGCACCGCAACTCCATAAGCAAACCATGTTTCTACTCTTACAGCTTCGTATAAGGCATTTTCAAAAGAATTAGAAATGCTAAGGTAGATATGAGTATAATCTGGAAGTCGAAATTTTCTCTCTCGAAGTTTTTCTAATATTTTATTACAGAGTCTATGATCGTAAGGCGTAAAATAAAGCTTGTCTATATTTTCAAAACGATAATAAAAACGCAAATCATAAATTAATCTTTTGTTTTCTATAACTCGGTTTTGTCTTTCTGTTCTTTCTTTAAGTCTTTTCGCTATTGTTTCTTGTCGTAAAATAGATTCATATTTTTTATTTAATTCCCATAAATCTGTTTTATTGAGTTCTGTTTCTAAAAGAATTAAAACTTCTTTCATTCTTTCTACATTCAAAACATCATCCTTTTTCTTTTTTCTGGCTATAATTTCAAAAACTTCATGAATCCATTTAAAAATATCATTTAAATCTTCTTCATTTTTAAATATTGGCAATGTAACTCTTACCATACTTTTGCCTCTATAATAAACTGGCAATTTATTAAACCAATTAGTATAAACTTCTTTATTATTTCCTTTAGGTTTGTTTGAAAAAATAGCCAGCTGAATTTCGATTTCCTGAAAAGAGAATTCAATTTTTTCGGCTTCAAATCGATCCGAAATTATTCTGCCAAGATGTGTAAAGGGCGCTTTAAAACCTCCTCCATAAGAATTGTATCCACTTTTGATAAAATAAATATCCATTAATTCAATTTTAAAAATTAAAAACAAATATATTTTATAGAAATATTTTAAAACATCCCTAAAAAGTATAAAAACAATAAATTAAGGTTATTAGTTGTTTAGTAAAATAATTCTATTAAAGCGAATTAAAAAATGTTCCGCTAGGAACATCTCGTTGGTAAAAAAGTTTTCCCGCTCTTCAGATCGTCCCTTAGGGACGTTTGATTTGCATATTGATTGTCCTTAATCAATCGTTCCTATGGAACGTAAATACAAAAACTTTACACGGATTCTACCGATGAATTGTTCCTAGCGGAACATTTTAAATTAAGCGTGGAAATATTTGTTTTTCAGGGAAATTGATAAATAAGCCATTTGTATGGCGGTAACTATTAATTTAGCTCTTTCAAAATCAAATCTGCAACAGTATCGATTGCTTGGTTTACGATACTTTCTGCGTCTCCATCAAATTCGAAACGTTTGGCGATTTCTTTGTCTGAGATAATAATGTGTATAAAAATGGTTCCTACGGGTTTGGATTCGCTTTCGCTTCCGCCCGGAGTAGTAAGTCCGGTTAAGGCTACGCAGATATCTGAATTGATGTATTTATGAAAATTTTGCGCCATGAGTTTGGTGACTTCTGCAGATTCTGCGCTATACTGTTCAATAGTGCCCCAAGGAATGTGAAGCAAATCTTCTTTCATTGAAATATGATAGCAGGTTATTCCTCCTATTAAAATCCTTCCCGAATTAAAAACTGTCGAGAATTCATAACACATTTTTCCGGCTGAAGCACTTTCTGCAAATGCTATCGTCAGATTTTTTTCGATTAAAGCCTCACAACAGGCCGTTACTTTTTCAGATGCCATATTGATTTCATTTTAACTGCATTTTTGTATTCAAAAATAAAATCTTTCTACTCATTACTGCTTATATCATTTCTTACAACTCTTACATTTTAAATAACTGTTAATTATGCAACTATATTAAATATTCGTGTAAGGACTTCCTTGTATAGGCTTGGTAAATTTGTAAAATACAAATTTTTTAAATGAAAGCTAAAGGAAGAATATTCCAGAATAGACAATAATTATCAACCCAAAATATAAACATTATGGAAAAGCAGCACAACCATGAATATGGTCAGTTTGATCCTGATTATATCGACCAAAATACTCTTGTTGATGGTACTTATTCTAATGAAGATCAATTCAAACAAGATGTAAAAAAACATGACAATCGGGAATTTGGCGAAAGCGATCCTGATTATATTGATCAAAATACGATTATTGATAACGACAATTATGCTCGAGATGAAGATCCGTATCAATATCAGGAAGAGTTTATAGAAGATCCGCATCATCCGCAAGGTGATTTTGAAACCAACACAAATGTTAGATCTGAAAATATCCCGAATCAGGAACGAGTGGTAAATGAAGACGATGCCATTACAAATGATGACACCGAAGACGATTTAAACGAGGATTATGATCCTGATTTGGATGATAAAAGTGAATCTGACTCAGAAAAACACAGCGATCTGGATGATGACGAAGAACTTGATGATTTTGATGCCGAACATTATCCTGAAAATCATCCGAGAGAATAACCGTTTCAAGAAATTGTTTTATGGATATAGGAGTTCAAATTATCTGGCTTTTTGTATTGGCTGTTCCAATTGCCTGTATCAGCTGGACAGTAACGCACGAAGAGATTTTTAGAGAGCCGCACGAATGGTGTGTCAGACATTCTAAAAACGACAAGTACATTTTGTCTCGAAAGTTTTTTTATCTGCTGACCTGCGAATATTGTTTCAGCCATTATGTTACAATAGCATTTTTGATACTCTGCGATTATAAACTTTTGTTAAACGATTGGCGCGGATACATTTTGGCGGGATTTTCGCTGGTATTTATGGCGAATATTTATATGAGCCTTTTTGCACTTCTTCGACAAGCAATTAAAAAAGAAAAAGTCGAAATTGAAAAAATTGAGACGGAAACAGACAATGAAAAGAATACTATCAACACAAATAAAAATACGTTTAACTAAATAATTAACAATCATGGAAAATTTAAATTTCATAGACCCTCTATTACACGGAATCAAACCTATTGAAGATAGCACATCAAAACTTAGTGTAAAACAACTAGCTTGCGCTGGATTTGGTTCACTATTAATTGGTGCCGTTTTAAAAAAAGCAGGACATGCTAAAACAGCTGCTGTTGTAGGAGGTCTTGCATTACCATTATTATCTGCAGCAGTTTACAAAAAACTAGCGAAGTAAGCAGTCTCTAAAATTAAATCATAAAAAATCCCGTTAAGTTTATTCTTAACGGGATTTTTGTTTTGTATAAATGCTGAGTTTTAGAAAACAGCATCGTGAAAATTTTAAATTAATTGCCTTCTTTTTCCCAAAGCAGGAATGACTTTAAATCAATATTTCCGCGTGCCAGACTTTCTAATTTGCGTATTCAAGCCAGGTTAATATTTCCTTCAACCCAGTTAAGTGCCTTATTGAAAGCTTCTTTTTTAAATCCGTGGAATTCTCCCGGAACGATATAGCTAAATCCGTTGGTAAACGAAATAATATCATCTGAATCTGAAACAATTGCTGCTCTGTTCCATTTTCCTAAATGTTTAAGTCCCAAAAGTGCATCCTGCAGCCACGCTCCTGCTGTAAAGTTTTTAATATCTGTATCTAATACCAGCAAAAAATTGATTTCGTTTGTTTGTTTTACCAAATGTTCTACGGCAGGAACTACAACCGCTAGAAAATCGTCTTTTGTTACTTCTGCTAAGGCTCTAAATGCTACAATATTATCGGTAGTGTCAATTTGATGTATCATAATTTCATACTTTTTTTTGAGTTAATTTAATCGTTATTATCATTTTGAAAGCCAATTATTTAGACTTTAAAAATGCACATCAAATATACGACTAAACGATAGCTAAATCTTACATTTATCCAATTGAATATTATATTTTAAGGAGCTAAGGTACTGAGGTGTAAAGGGACAAAAATGAATAAAAAGCCTAAAGACTTTTTCAAGAGAAAAAGCCTGCTCTTTTGGAGACAGGCTTTTTACAAAAAATAAAAAATAAACTAACACAAACTTTTAATATCCTTGATTCTGTTTAAAGACTTTTTGGTCAATAACAGTCTGTGGAATTGGGAATACTCTTCTAAAAGGTTGAGAAGCCGCTTTTGCAGTTCCAGCAAGATCATATTTTCCAAAACGGATGCTTTCTGGTCTTCTTTGTAATTCCCAGTATAACTCAAATCCTAATTCTTTATATAACTGTGCTGCGTCTAGAGAAGTAAGTGCTTTTCCTGGAGCATTTGCAAATAAAGATTCTCTTTTTCTGCTCGTACGCAGTTTGTTTAAATCGTCCATTGCTGCGCCTGTACTTCCTTTTCTGAAAAGTGCTTCAGCTCTCATCGCGTAAATTCCTCCTAAACGGAATAACGGAATATCAACGTTACTGTTACCGTTTCCTCCTTCTGGATCGAATTCGTATTTGAATACACGTGCTCCTTGATTGATTTCGTTTTGAGCAAAAACAGATTTTGTTGGATCTGCAAATGTCAATGTTGGTGTGAAATTCATTCTTGTAGTCGTACTTTTTTCCATGTATAAAGGAGAAACTTTAATACGGTTGCCAATCATTTCCAGAGATCCCGAAGCCAATAAAATTGGTCCGTACTGAAGTCCAGCCTGAATTCCTCTGTTGAAGTGGAACCAAGGTAAATTAGCGCTTTTAGGTACGATATCTGTTGCAGGTACGCTTACATCTGTTCCGTCGTTCATAAACCATGTACCATCAGCATATTGATAATGTTGTTCAAATCTTGGGTCATCGTGGTTGCCGTCCCAAGTCGCATAGAATTCTGGAGTGGTACAAGCCGCGTTTGTTCCTCTGTTTGCAGCAGATGTTCTTTGGTTACGCTCCATACAAACGTAAGCAAAGCTGTTTGAACCGTTACGGATGTAGTCTATTTTTTGAGAAATCGCAAAAATAAGTTCTTTACCGTTGTTATTATCCCTCGCAAAGTTTTTGAAATAATCGCTTTCTAAACTGAATTTTTCTGAATCGATCAATAAAGATGTGTAATAAATCACCCGATCCATATCTGTTCCTGTACCCGATACAGCTGGTTCATTAAAATTGAAGTTTGAATTCACATTGTAACGATCTTTTAATACTGCACGATTCAAATACATGTTACTTAAAAAAGCATAAGCGGCTTGTTTTGTAAATCTTCCGTGGTGTGTACGTTGCGTACCAATATCAGCCAAATCGGGTATTAAAGCTTCTACATCGGTAATTAATTTGTCAATTTGAGTATCTGCTTTTAAAATTTCCAATGGTGCTTTAGGATTCATAGGATCTCTGTAAGGAGCTTGTCCGTATAAATCTAAAGTAGTGTAGGTGTAAAAAGCTAAAAGTGCTTTTGCTTCTGCAAGAAATAATTTCTTTTCAGCAAAAGTAGTCTGCTCTGCTGATTGAATTGCAGTCAGCGAACGTGTAATTCCGTTTGTCAGCAAATCCCAATTGTTTACTATAATAGCATTACTTGAGCTCCATGTAAATTCGTGCATATCTCTCCATTTTCCGCCATCACCCCAATCGCTTCCACGAGTGGGTAAAATAGCCTCATCAGTAGTATATTCCTGCATGGCAAAAACAGCTCCGTGATCTGTAAAAGTTCCGTCTCCAAGTCTGTCATATGCTGCTGCAAGCGAACCTGCCGGATCTGAAGCATCACTTCCTAAAACTTCATCCAAAACAACTTCATCCAAATCGGTACAGCTGCTTAAGAGAAAAATAAAAGAGAATAGAGTTAAAATTTTTATGCTTAATGTCTTTGTCTTCATGTGATTTATAATTTTAAAGTTGCTCCGAAACTGATTGTTCTGGAAGTTGGATAACTTGCATAATCGATACCAATAGATTGGTTTCCTCCGTTTGCTTTTGGACTATTGATTAACGGATCGTATCCTGTATAATTTGTGATCGTAAGCAGGTTGCTTCCTGTTACATAAAGTGTTAATCCGTTGATCCAGTTTACACCTTTTAAATCAAAATTGTAACCAATACGAGCTGTATTTAATCGAATGAAATCAGATTTTTCTAAGAAAAGTGTCGATAAAATTGGTGAGTTTGTTGGGTTTGCACCTGATTCATAATATCCTGTAGCAACGTTTCTGTCTGATGCCAAGTTGTTTATGTTTAATGCGTTTAAACCCGTATTATTCAATAAATAACCTCCAGTCTGACCAATGATTGAGAATGAAAATGAGAAGTTTTTGTATCTCATATCACTGTTTAAACCATAGTAAAAAGTTGGTAAAGCACCTTCGATAATAATTCTGTCGCTGTTGTCGATTTTACCGTCGCCATTTTGATCTTTAAAGATATTAGCTCCTTTACTGTCAAATCCAATATGTTCTAACAAATAGAATGAACCTGCTGCATAACCGCTCTTGTAAATATTAGCATTTACACCAGATTGTCCAGGACCTGAAATTGTACCTGTAAGTATTTCTGAAACTGGAAGATCTTCAATCTTGTTATTTAAAGTTGCACCGTTTGCATCAACACTCCATGTAAAATCTTTTGTATCAACGATTTTAGAACCTAACATAATTTCAAAACCTTTGTTGATGATTTTACCTTGATCAATATTGGTCCAAACCGTTGTAGTTGGGCTTAAAGGTGAAGATGGAATATTCAAGATCGCGTCTGTAGTTGTTTTATTGAAATAATCTACAGTTCCGTATAATTTATCATTCCATAAACTAAAATCAGCACCTACGTTGTATTGTGTAACAACTTCCCATTTCAAATCTGGGTTTGCAGTTCTGTTTACCGAAACACCATTTACTAAATTCAAATCATCATATAAATAATATCCGTCTGCTCCAGATAAAGAGTAACTTGCTTTAGTAAGCTTGTTTTGTACTTCCTGATTTCCTGTTTGTCCCCAGCTTAATCTTAATTTTAAGTTGCTGATTGCTTCAACATTTTCTAAGAAACTTTCTTTAGAAACATTCCATCCTAAAGCGAAAGAAGGGAAATAACCGTATTTATTATTTTCTCCAAAACGAGTAGAACCGTCAGCTCTCATCGAAGCTGTTAAAAGGTATTTGTCGTTAAAAGTATAATTTAATCTTCCGAAGTATGATTGAAGCTCATTTTCTTGAGCATAACCAACTGTTCCTGATTGTGTTCCTGCAAAACCTGGATTGATTGATGGTTTTACACCAACACCTTGATTCGCAATTCCGTCAATATTAAAACTAGTTCCTGATCTTTCAAATTTTTGGTATGAAAATCCACCAAGAGCTTCAATTTTGTGTTTGTCTAAAGTAACATTGTACGTTAAGTAATGCTCAACCAATGCATTTTTAGAATCAAGATTATTTTGTACGTATCTTCCTTTTGGATTTAAATCGGTTAAGTTTGGAAAAATAGTAGTGTTTCTTTCTGCAGAAGAACGGTCGATACCAAGGTTTAATTTGTATTCTAATCCGTTGAAGATTCTTAAAGAAGCTTCAAAATTTCCTAAAACTCTTAACGTACGTGTTTGATCTTCGTAGATACTTAATAAATACGCTGGATTGTAATGCGCATTCATATTAAAGTTGGTGTAATTTCCATTAGCATCAAAAACAGATCTCGTTGGGTTAGCCATTAAAGTGTGAACTAATAATTGTCCGTTAGAACCTCCGTCATCACTTGTTGGAACTCCGTCGTCTTTCGTTTCGCTGGCAGTAAGGTTAAATTTTAATTTTAAACGTTTATTGTCTAAAAATGATTCAGCTGCATTAATTCTTCCCGTTAAACGTTTAAAGTTGCTGTTTCTAACAATACCTTCTTGATCTAACTGCGATACAGATGCATAGTAGTTTCCTGATTCTGTTTGTTTAGAAAAAGCCAAAGCATTGCTTTTTGTAACAGCTTGTCTAAAAATGACATCTTGCCAATCTGTATTTCCACCGTGGTCAAAAGCTGGATCTTTAATTGCTTTTCTATATTCGTCAGCACTTAAAACATCTAATTTGTGTGCTACAGTCGAAATTCCTAAAGATGAATCAAAAGTTAACGTTCCGTCTCCTTTTGCTCCTTTTTTAGTGGTTACCAAAACAACTCCATTCGAACCTCTTGCTCCGTAAATTGCAGATGCAGATGCATCTTTTAAAACGGTAATAGATTCGATATCGCTGTTATTTAAAAAGTTTAATGGATTTTTAGCAGCAGAACTACCAAAACCAACATTTGATCCAGAAGGACTCACATCGTCATTTGACAACGGCACACCATCTACAACAAATAAAGGTGTACTTCCGCTTCTAATAGATCCAACTCCTCTAATCGTTACATTTACTCCTGCTCCTGGCTCACCACTTGTACTTACTACACGAACACCGGCTACTTTTCCCTGAATTAAGTTATCTGGAGAGATACTTACGCCTTGCTTAAATTGTGAAGCATCTAGCTGTGTTACCGCACCGGTTACGTCTTTTTTAGATTGTTTACCATAACCTACAACCAAAACTTCATTTAATTCTGCTGTACTTGGTTCCAGCTGAATCGTCATAAAAGTATTTTGAACAGGAAGTGTTTTTGTTTTATATCCGATGTATGAAATATCAATTGTTTTTCCATCTCCAACCGTAATTTCAAATTCTCCATCGAAATTTGTAACAGTTGAGTTTGAAGTTCCTGTTTCAACAATAGTAGCACCAGGAATTGGCACTTTATTTTCGTCAACAATTTTTCCTTTTACTTTAATTTTGTCAACAGCTTTGGTATTTACCGCTTTTGGCGCTGCTGTTTTCTGAATTAAAACTAATTTTCCGCTGATATTGTAGTTGAAACTCGCTTTTTTTGAAAGCTCATTCAAAATTTCGGTAACAGATTCTCCTGTGTAATTTACAGTGTAAGTCGTATTATCATTGATTACAGCTTGTCCGTAACTGAATTTATAATCCGTCTGCTGACTTAATTTTGAAAATATAGAGACAAGAGTTGCTTTTTCTATTTTATTTTTTACTTTTGATTCCTTTGAATTAGTTTTACTAAAACCACTATGAATGGTCAGTAACGCTAGTACTAAAAAGAATAAACTCTTTAGATTTAAATAAGAAGGTTTAAAATACATGATTTAAGTTATTGGTTTTTTACGATACTTAATGATAATGAGCAGTTGTTCCCGCAGCTGCTTTTTTGTTTTAATCCACTTTTACTATTTCGCCATAAACTTTGAATTTTAGGTTTGTGATATAATTTATTTGTTCTAAAACATTCTCCAATGTTGCGTCTTTCTTTATAAATACCGTTAACGGCGTTGCTAATACTTGTTCATTATCATATTGAAATGAAACTCCATATTTATATTGTAAAATGGTGATAACCTGTTTAAGTGTGGTTTCATTTATAGTAATATCTGTCGTGTACCAGTTTACCAAAAATGATTTATTGGCCATTAATTTGGTTAGTTTGTTCGATTCGAACAAGGCTTCTTCATTCGGAACTAAATCAACGCTCTTCCCTTTTGAAGTCACATTTACTTTTCCTGTAACTACGATAACTTCACATTTTGATTTCGACATCTGAATGTGAAATGACGTTCCAACTACTTTAGTTTTTACGTCACCCGAAGTAATAATGAAAGGATGTTTTTTGTCCTTGGCTATTTCAAAAAACGCATTTCCTTTTAAAAGGGTAACTTGTCTTTTATCTCCTATAAATTTTTCAGGATATTGAAATGATGAGTTTGCTGCCAGATAAATTTTCGAGCCGTCACTTAATTTGATAGATTTGGGAATCGAGGACGTTTTAAATGATAATTGCTTTTCAGCTGCAATTTGAGGTTTTAACAAAAAACCTAATCCAACAAGAAAAAGAATACTGGCAGCGGCCATGTATTTTATATACGGTTTAATGGTTTTCTTCTTCTCCATTCGAAGCTGAATTCCATTATAGATATTTTTAGATATTTCTTCAGAATCTCCCATAGAAGTTTCATCCCATTCTGCTTTTTGGTATTCGCTTAAAGCGAAATTCATCAAAAGATTTTCTTCTGCTTGTGAAGTTTTATTTCTCGAACTTTTATCTATTAAATGTTCTAAACTATGCTTTAATCGTTTTATCATAATACATATTGTTATCTATAAGTACCGAAAGTTTAAAATCGTACTATCCAGAAATATTATGAAAACATTAACAGAGCGTTATCTTAAAAGTTTTGTCGAAAAATAATAATTGGAGCCAGCCAGGCAAGGTCTTTCAAGCCTTCGCGCAATTGTTTTAAAGCCGATGAAATTTGATTTTTTACGGTTTGTTTTGAAATTCCAAGTTCGTCTGCAATCTGATCAATTGACATATCTTGAAATTTATACATAAGCAAAACCTCTTTTCTTTTTTCGGGAAGCTGGTCTAATAAGGAATATAATAAATCCATTACTTCAGGATCGATAGACGAAAAATTATCAATTATATAGTCTTCGAATTTGTCTTCCATAATCGTCTTATCGAAACGATTATTCTGGTAATGCTTGAAAATTTGATTTTTCACCGCACGAAACAAATAAGGTTCGATGGCATTAATATTTAAATCGTCTTTTCGTTCCCATAAATCGATAAAAACATCCTGAACAATATTCTGCGCCAAATCTTTATCCTGAGTCATGGTATAGGAAAAGGCATTGAGTTTCTGCCAGTATTCTGTATACGTTTTTTCGAAAATTTCAGGATTCTTCATTGCTAAAATTGGTCACATTATAAGATGTAAAATAATAAAATGTAACACCAATGCTTTTTGCCTCAAAGTTATCTTTCGATTAAAAAATAAATGTTTTTGATGTAGAAATACTACTATTTTGAAGCCGACATGATAATAGTTTTGCGATTTCTTTTCGTTTAGCTAACACAAAAATTAAATCACAATTTTACTTTAGTAATACTCAAAAAAAGCAATTTTCTTTTGCTGCGTCCCTTAATTCACTCATTCTAATTTCATTAAAATTATGAAACAAATTTTGTTTGCATTGTTTTTTGCAGGGATACAATTGGGCCACGCACAAAATGACAATCTAAAAATCAACCAAATACAGGTTATTGGTTCACACAACAGCTACCGCCATGCCATTGAAACGGATTTATACAATCTTATTCAAGCGAGAGATACTACGCGTTCGCTAAAAGGTTTGCAATACACACATATTAGTATTACAGATCAATTAAACAAAGGATTACGCAATTTAGAAATAGATATTTTCGCTGATGCAAAAGGTGGAAAATACGCTCATCCAAAAGGTTTGGACATTGCTAAATCTGAAGAAGCTTACGACCCGAACGGACTAATGAAAAAACCGGGTTTTAAAGTTTTTCACATGCCGGACATTGATTTTAGAACTTCGTGTTATACTTTCGAAATTTGTCTTCAGGAATTGAAAAAATGGTCGGATGCTAATCCTGATCACGTTCCGGTTTTTATTACGCTCGAACCAAAAGACGGAGATGCGAATTTCTTCGGAACAAAACCTGAAGATTACACTGCTGCTGTTTTTGACGAAATGGATAAAGTAATCCGTAAAAATCTAGGAAAAGACAAATTAATTACTCCCGACATGGTTCGCGGCAAATACAAAACGCTTGAAGAAGCGGTATTAAACAACAACTGGCCTACGCTGAAAAATGCCAAAGGAAAATTTTTATTTCTATTAGATAACAACGGCGCAAAAAGAGATTTGTACGCATTAAATCATCCGTCTCTTAAAGGACGCGCCGTTTTTATAAATGCTGAACCGGGAAAACCGGAAGCAGCCTGGCTTTTCAGAAATAATTCAGAAGATCCACAAATTGTAGATTTGGTAAAAAAAGGATATCTAATTAGAACCAGAGCCGATTCTGATACCAAAGAAGCGCGTGCAAATGATTATTCGCGTTTTGAAGCCGCTAAAAAATCAGGTGCGCAGGTTATTACAACTGATTATTATCTGCCAAGTACTTTTTTTAATTCTCCTTATCAGATTAAATACGATGATGGAAGTTATGTTAGAACAAATCCTGTAAATGTACCGTAAATTTTAACCCAAAGTACGCTAAAATTTTTAGCTTAGTTTGGTTCATAAACGCAAAGTCCGCAAAGCTAGATTGATTAAGCTTTGCGGACTTATTTTTAATATTCTCGCAAAGACGCAGAGTCGTAAAGAATATAAAACTTGGCGTGCTTTGCGTAAATCTTAGCGTAATTTGCGGTTAAAAATAACCATATGACGGTTTAAAAAACTGAAAACCGAGACTGAAAAACTATTCAACACTCTTAACTTCGCCATTTTTCAAATCGACCGAAAAATGATCTGCAGGAACTTCGTGCATGAATTTATTGAAGATTACGAAAAATAATTTTATCTGTTTTTGCAGAGGTGTATCTTTTAAAAAATCCGATTTAGAACCTTCTAAAAACAAATTAGAAAGGACTTTATATTCTTTTGCTCTTTGAGTTCCAACATCGGCAAGAGCCAATTCATCCGCGCTTCTAAAACGGTAAAAATCAATTAAAAGATCATTTCCTGTCCAGTTGAAATCTTCTTTTTTAAGATTGTTCTGTGTTAAAATTTCTACCGATTTTGCTTCAGCTTCATTCCATTCTTTTTGAAACTGTGTTTTATTTTTCAGTATAAAATCAAAATCTTTATCAGAATTCATGTTGGCTAGAATCAATAAATCTTTGGCAGAAACATTCAAGATAAAATCTTTAAATGCAGAAGGCCAATCGTCTTTTAGAAAGCGAAGACGTACCAATTCTTTTAAATGAAAATCGGTAAAATCGTGATAGCTTTTGGTTTTTAAGATATCAATATTCCAAATGTCTTTATCGTTCTGGCTCTGCAGAAATTGATATTCCATTTTATACAAATCAAAAAGTTCGTCAAATCCTGAAACGTCATTTATTGTAATGGTTTGAATGTCTATACGATTGTCCTTTTGAATCGTCAGTAATTTATAGGCTGGAATATACGCTGCAAGCGAAGGCGTTTGAACATTAACCAATGTATTTCCTTTTCCTGTTGTGCGAACTCCGGTATCATTGATATGCATATGTCCGCCAAAGTGAATTTTCAATCCGGCATCGGCAAAAACTTGCGCTACTTCTTCAACGGGAACGCGGTTTAACTGCCATTTATTCGGTCCTAATAATTCTTTAATTTCTGCGGAAGCACCATCATTAAAATCAATCATAGGAAAATGACTGAACGCTACTAAAGTTTTACCTTGAAGTTTGGCTTCCGCCGAAATATCCTGAACCCATTTTATAAGATGTTTTTTGTTGGAAAGTACATTATTATATCCTGTACTGGCTTCAGAATAACTTTTTGAATCTTTAGGATCGGCAGCATTTTTCTTTGGAATATATACATTTCCGTCGATAGCCATTAACCAAAGTCCGTCAATAGGTTCTACCACATAGCTTACATCTGGAACTTCATATCCGGGTTCTACTTCGTAAACTCTGTTTTTTAAAAGAGAACCTTCGACTGCTTTTTTATAATTGTAGTTCTGGCTGTTGTAAGTGGTAAATGGAGTTGCCCAGAACTTGTATTTTTTATTGGGATAAAAACCAAAATTTTTAAGGTTATCAGTTATGCCTAAATAACCCATTTTAGCAATATCGGCTGTTATGACAACTGGCTGTTCGATATTCATGTTAGGCTTATACATGCCGTCTTTGCTAAAAATGGGCTGGCTCTTTCCTTCTTTACCTAAGAAATCTTCTTTTCCCGATTCTTGAGCAAATGGTCCAACCGGATCGTGATTTCCGGTGGTTATAAAAAACTCAATATTATATTTTTTCTGATATTGATCTAATATTTTCTTCAATCCTCGCACGTGTATCGGCTGTCCGTCATCTGTATAATCACCCGGAAGTGCCACATATTTTATCTTTCTTTTGGCAATATCTTCAAGTGCTGCGATGAAGGCAAAATAATTTTCATTGAAAATTCTCGTCGAATGTAACTGCGAGGCCATCGTTCTTATTAACGTATATTTTCTGGTTTTGGTATTTAAAACACCTTTAAAATCATTATCAGAAAACGTACCAAACAAATCCTGAAGGTGTACATCTGATAAAAAAGCAACCTGAACTCCTTCTAGATTCGGGGTTTTCTGTGCTGAAATTTTGATATTAAAAAAAATAAAAAAAATGCAAATATTTAGGAAAGTAAATCTTGAATACATAAGCAGCAACTTTAACAAAATGGAATTATTAAAAGTACGGAAGCTTTTAATACGCAGCAAGTTTATTGATTTATAGCTAAAATGAGTTTATCCTATTGTTATGGAATAATAATGTTTTGTAATTTTTATTATAATTGAAAAATACGCAGTCCCTACGGGACAATGATGTTGCTGGTGTATTCCATATTCTACCGATATTTAACCTCTAACGAGGTAATTCTTTTAGGAATTAAATATCGGTTTTATACCAACGTTTAGCCTAACGAGGTAATTCTGTTAGGAATTAAATATTGGTTTTCTACCACTGTTTAACCTCTAATGAGGTAATTTCGTTAGGAATTAAATCTGTTTTCTACCAATTCTTAACCTCTAGCGAGGTAATTTCGTTAGGAATTAAATCTGTTTTCTACCAACGTTTAAACGAGGTAATTCCGCTAGGAATTAAATATCGGTAGATAAATATATCGTCATATAGATTGTCCCGTAGGGACTATATCTATTTCTAACAAATTTAAAAAGGCTGTCATTTCTGACAGCCTTTTCATTACATTAAAACCAAAAAATGTAATGATTAAACCAGTATGGCAACTCGGTTAAAATTATTTTTTAATGAAACGTTTTATGGTTTGTTTTCCATCTTTTTCTAAAACAATAAAATAAATTCCTTGTTTTAAATTCGAAACGTTCAAAGTGTTATCATTTACTTTTTGAGATCCAATAACTGCTCCTTGCGAGTCAATAATATTGATTTTTCCTCCTATAATGTTGGTTGTAAATGATAATACATCTGCCACCGGATTTGGATATACATTTAAAGCAATGTTATCTGTTTCATCAATTGCTGCTGCTGGTGCTGCATTTCCAATTTTCGTAATTCTAATCCAGTTGATGTTCATTCCGGTATTCTGAATATAGATTCCGAAATTGTATGTTCCCGCATTTACGTTTACCGTTTGTGTAACCGTCTGCCAGTTCTGCCATCCGCCTGTGTTTGGAATATCAACATTTCCTAAAATAATTGCTCCAGCATTTAAATCAGAAGATAATCTTCCTCCAGTTACGGCACTTGCCACTCGGTATTCGATTAAATAAGAACCTGTTGTTGGGAAATTAATGTTATTATAAGCCAGCCAGTCACCAGTTTCGGTATAACCAACATTCGAACCTCCGCCGGTGTCTGTCGTGGCTTCAACCTGAATACCGCTCATTGCAGAGTAGTCTTCAGCCTGAATTAAAGTTGATGTTTGAGATGTTGTTGTAGCAATCAGTTTCCATTGTCCGCAAGTTTGGTTGTTGTTGTCCCATTGCTGTACAATTGCGCCAGAAGCTGTACTTGCATTGGCAACCTCAACAATTCTTCCGCTGTGACGGGCTACAATTTTATAGAAACCGTCTCCTGTAGAAACTAGAATAAACTGCTGATTTGTAGTTCCGTTATACGGATATTGTTCAACTCTTGCGCCATTTGCTTTATTAAAATTATTTACATCCATAGACTGGCCGCTGTGGTTGGCAATAATTTTATACATTCCGTCTCCTAAATGCGTAAACGTAAATTTCTGGTTGTTTCCAGAATTTAAAGCACCTTGGTTGATTCCAGCTCCGTTTGACAGACTTGAATTCCAAACATCCATATATAAACCGCTGTTTCGGTTTTGCAAAAAGAAAGTCTGGTTTCCCAAAGTGGCCGTTCCGTTAGCAATAACTCTAATTGAACTTACTTTATCATTCCAAGTGGTGTTTAAACATGAATTATCAGAGTTGATGACAGTTGAAGTTCCTGTAAAGTTATCATCCATATATAAAATCGCTTGATATCCTTGAGTGATTTTTAAAGAAGAAATATCATCATTTAAAACGCCTAATGAATTTAAACGAGCTAAATTGTAATCTCCAATGGTTAATCCGCCTGAGAAACCTGTGTAGTTACAATCTTTATAAACCGTAATTACATCTGTCGATGAACTAACATTTCCTCCCGGTGGAATTGTTCCAGTAATTGAATAACTACCAATAGAACCATAAGCCGAATAACCCCCGCTTCCGGCATTTCCTGCTCCAGTTCCATCAACTCCAATATAATATCTGCCTGCTGGAAGATTAACATTCATAGACGCATTTAAAGCAAACGGATCAGAATTCCAATACGTTCCCATTTCTGCACCAGAAGAATTGTATAATCTGATTAATAAATGCAGATTTCCATCACGGCTTACTGTGTTTGCGTTTATAGAAACATTTCCTCCTCCTGTTGTAAAAGTGAAAAAATCATAATCAGCTTCACTGGAAATAATTCCGTTTTTTTGATTGATTTGTCCGCTTCCATTATAATCTAAATTTGCCGCTGAAGCAATAGTGTTTCCATAATCATCACCGCGATATCCTACTCCAAATTTGGCACTGGCTATAATCGCTACATCATCTTGTTTGTTGTTGGCATTGTTGTATTCGCCTTTACTCCATTGTACTACTGGTCTGTAATATCCAGCACCCATAATTGGCGCCCAAGAAGTTCCGTCTAAACCTAAGAAATAATCTTCGGCTGGGCTTGTACGTCCGTCGTGTCCAAGATCAAAAGTATGTCCAACTTCGTGCGAAGATGCATCACCACCTGATTTTCCAGAGGTAATAAATACCCAGCATGGCACATCATTATCCCAGTTAAAAGAACCAATATAGGCTACACCTCCTGCACCCGGAGCGGCAGTATTGGTTGGTGTAATTACAACACGCATTCTTCTGTTTTTAGGATATGAATTGAAAACGGCTTCGTTTGTGGTAACATTTACGTTAAAAGGGCGATAATCTTCTGAAACTACTTCCCAATGCTGTTGGACGGCTGCATCAGTCATTCCTGATGGAGCTGCATTGATTGCATTTCCGTTGTTCCAAAGATTTCCTGCTGGCATATAATAGCCGTCAAAATCCAGCATCACACAACCTGCTGCACCTGGTAAACTTTGTAAATCCAGTAAAGCTGGAGCGATTGCTGCCGCTGCGGTTGTTTTACTCGCGGTATTATCTTTTGTGGGTAGGTTTTTATAATCAATACAAACCAAAGTATTGATATCTACTTTTTCTACAAAAGCATTTCCTTTTGCATCAGAGAAATATTTGTAGGCTTCTTTTGTTTTTTTTAGAAGAATATGACCTTCCAGAGATTTGTCTTTTACTTTAATGTAAAAAGAAGATTCAGGAATGCTTTTAATTTCTCCAATCAAAAATTCGCTTGATTCATTTGATTCTTTGTAATTAATTTTTCCATTGAAACTTGTTTTTTCAGCTTGAAGCAGAATACTTTTTTCTGTTCCTTTTGAAGTGGCATTTTTTCCCAGTTCTTTTTTCAAACTATTCATAAATGTTTTACTCGATCCTAAAGAGGTCTGTGCAAAAGCAAAACTTCCAAAAATCAAAAATGCAAGCACGCTTAAACTAAATCTGTAATT
The DNA here is from genome assembly GCF_017352115.1 of Flavobacterium endoglycinae. Taxonomy (NCBI): domain Bacteria; kingdom Pseudomonadati; phylum Bacteroidota; class Flavobacteriia; order Flavobacteriales; family Flavobacteriaceae; genus Flavobacterium; species Flavobacterium endoglycinae. Next base: position 4,762,235 of record NZ_CP071448.1, on the reverse strand, counting down.
GTTTTTCATATAATTGGGGTTTAGGGAATACTTAGAATTGTAACGCATAAGTCACATTCATTTTTTTAACACTTAAACCGCTTTTCTTTTGTTTAAAAAAAAGCAATAGTGATCTGTGAAAACCAACTCTTTTGATTTTCAGATGTATACTTCTATGCATTAAATTTTAATGAGAAATAAAAAGCATTATTCTGCTCTGCAGCAGAATAATACTTTTTGAAAAATTTATTTTTTAATAAAACGTCTTACTGTTTTTATTCCGTTTTTTTCTACTGAGATTAGGTAAATCCCTTTCTTAAGGCTGGAAACATCAATGCTGTTGTTGTTTACTGTTTGTGAAGAAACTGTTGCTCCGCCTTCAGTATCAATAATATTTACATTTCCTCCTGAAACTTCTGCGCTGAAGAAAAGCTGGCTTTCAGTTGGATTTGGATATACTGTTAAACTTGGAATCGAATCTTGTGTTGCAGCTGAAGCCGATTTCGCAGCCAAAGCAGCTCCTGATTTCGTGATTCTGAACCAGTTTAAATTAAAACCTGTATTTTGAACATATATCCCGAAATTGTAAGTTCCAGCATTTACATTTACAGTTTGTGTAATCGTTTGCCAGTTCTGCCATCCGCCAGTATTGGGTACATTTACATTTCCAAGCTGGATTGTTCCTGCATTTAAATCAGATGATAATCTTCCACCTGTAACAGCACTTGCCACGCGGTATTCAATTACATAAGATCCTGAAGTTGGGAAATTGATATTGTAATATGCCATCCAGTCTCCTGTATCGCAGTATCCCACATTTAATCCTCCTCCTGTATCAGTTGTTGGTTCAGTTTGAACACCACTCATAGTATTGTAGTTTTCAGCCTGAATTAAAGTTCCTGTTCCCGTTGGAGGGTTACTTCCAGTAATTACTTGATTGATTGCAGTTAGCAATGATTTTGAACCTGTTGCATCTTGAGATAATTCCCAGATCATTACTCCTCCAGCATTTTGAATCGCAAAAGTTGTTTTTTGTTTGATCGTTGGGATTCCGTTGTAGTAAATTGTATTTCCAACTTGGTCTTGGTTTTCAGCTCCTGGATATTGCGCTACGATATTCGCATATGAAATTCCTTGATTGGCTGAAGCTCCAAAACCGTATCCGTAAAACGGAACACCAATGATGGCTTTGCTTGCTGGTAATCCTCTTCCTGTCCAGTAATTAAACTGATTGACAGCCATACTATACGGAGAGTGTTGTCCTGGATTGTTTGGTGCCCAAGGTCCTGTTGCATCATATGCCATAATGTTGATCCAGTCGTAAGCTGAAAAAACAGATGAAGGTACGTTTGCTCCACCATAGCCTTCTGAAAGTGCTGCCGTAATTAGTTTACCATTAGCATGAAGTTTGTTGGCTAAAGCAGTTACAAATCCTCCGTAATCACCGTTGATTGCTGGTCCTTCTAAATCTACATCGACTCCATCAAGGTTATGAGCTACAACATAATCATAAATTTTTTGAACGAATGCAGTTCTATTACCTGCTGTGATTAAATTGAAATAATTGTCACGAATAGCACCTCCTTCTGAAATTGATCCTCCGCCTAATGAAACAAAAACTTTTACATTATTGGCATGCGCCGTATTAATAATGGCATTATTTCCAGAATTAAAACTTAAATAACCATTGGCATCAGGATTTTCAAACGCAATATTGATATGCGTTAATTTACTGTACTGAATTGTGCTTGCAAAAGCATTTAAATCGATCCAGTTAGGAACATACGCGATTACTTTTTTCTGCTGGGCTACCGAATAGTTAAACACACCCAATACTAAAATGAGAATCCATTTTGCCGACATTCTTTTGTAATTGTCTTTCATAATAATTGTTTTAATAGATTAATAAACTCGTAAATGTTGGGACGGTTTTTTGAGTTATGTTTTTGGATTTTAGATTTTAGATTTTAGATTTTAGATTTTAGATTTTAGATTTTAGATTTTAGATTTTAGATTTTAGATTTTAGATTTTAGATTTTAGATTGGAATTTGGCTGCGCCAAATTCCAATTATTAGTATCTATTTATAAATCAATCTGAAATCTAAAATCTTAAATCTTAAATATCATTTGCAATCTTAAATTATTTCTTGATGAAACGCTTAATCGTTTGTTTGCCGTCTTTCTCGAAAACAATTAGATAGATTCCTTGTTTCAAATGCGAAACGTCGATACTATTACCATTTGCTTTTTTCGATAAAACTGCACTTCCAGACTGTGCGTCAACTATTTTTACATCTCCTCCAGAAAGATCTGTTGTCGTAAATAATGTATTTTCTACTGGACTTGGATATATGTTTAGAACTGTTGTTTCTGGCTCTTCTGCTGCTGTTTGTACCGAAGCCGTTTTAGCCGCCGCATTACCTACTTTAGTAATTTTTATCCAGTTGATGTTCATTCCAGTATTCTGAATATAGATTCCGAAATTGTACGTTCCGGCATTTACATTTACAGTTTGAGAAACTGTCTGCCAGTTCTGCCATCCTCCAGTATTGGGAACAGTTACATTTCCTAAAACAATAGTACCAGCATTCAAATCTGAAGAAAGTACACCGCCTGAAGCACTTGCAACTCTATATTCAATTAAATAAGAACCCGTTGTTGGGAAATTGATGTTGTTGTATGCTAACCAATCACCTGTTTCTGTGTAACCCACATTCGAACCTCCTCCTGTATCTGTCGTCGCTTCTACTTGAATACCACTCATTGCTGAATAATCTTCTGCCTGAATTAAAGTTGATGTCTGAGAAGTAGTTGCTGGAACTAATTTCCATTGTCCGCAAGTTTGGTTATTATTGTCCCATTGCTGTACAATTGCGCCAGAAGCTGTACTTGCATTGGCCACCTCAACAATTCTTCCGCTGTGACGGGCTACAATCTTATAGAAACCGTCTCCTGTAGAAACTAAAATAAACTGCTGATTAGTGGTTGCATTGTATGGATATTGCTCTACTCTTGCGCCATTCGCTTTATTGAAGTTATTGATATCCATTGACATACCGCTGTGGTTGGCAATGATTTTATACATTCCATCGCCTAAGTGCGTGAATGTAAATTTCTGGTTGTTTCCAGAATTTAAAGCACCTTGGTTGATTCCTGCTCCGTTTGACATACTTGAATTCCAAACGTCCATGTATAAACCGCTGTTTCTGTTTTGTAAAAAGAAAGTCTGGTTTCCTAAAGTAGTAGTTCCATTAGCAATAATTCTGATTGAACTTACTTTATCATTCCAAGTAGTGTTTAAGCATGAATTACTAGCATTAATTACGGTTGAAGTTCCAGTAAAATTATCATCCATGTATAAAATCGCTTGATATCCTTGAGTGATTTTTAATGACGAAATATCATCATTTAAAACGCCTAATGAATTTAAACGAGCTAAATTGTAATCACCAATGGTTAATCCGCCAGAGAATCCTGCGTAGTTGCAATCTTTATACACCGTAACCACATCTGTAGTCGCAGGAACTGAAGGTGTTGTAAGTCCATAATATCCTCCAAAAACAGCGATAACTTTTGTGGGTTGTGGCGTATGAAGTGATGGTGACTGGTCTGCAACATCATCATAAGCAAATCCGTAAGCTAAATTATCGATATTGATTCCTGGTAAGTGCCAGAATTTAGAATAATGATTCGTTGGGTTTACTTGATAATATTTTGAGGCATCATACCAGTTTTGCTGACCTGGATTTGGTGTAGTAGTATTTACAACATGACGGTTAATTGCTGCTGTCAATTGAGCTTGAATTACAAGATCCAAATCTCCATCTACCAATCTTCTGTCTAAAACACCTTTTCCTTCAAGTGCTTCCTGAGTAGTTGGGCGGTTTTGCACGCGTCCGGTTCTTCCAACAAAAGCCCCAGATTGTCCCACCATTTCTAACTGTTCTCCAATAACTCTTCCTTTGAAAACTCCAGCATCTCCGGCATAAAAGATTAAATCTTCATTTTTGTATTTGTTCCAGATCGCATCGATATACGATTTCAGATAGTTAGCATACGGACCTGAACCTTCGGCATAAGCAGCCGTTTTTGAAGGTGCTGTAATTTCTCCTGTCGCATCATTTACACAACCTTGAAATTCTGCAGGAACATTTGCTTTAAAAGCTGCAACAATGTCAGCGTGTTTTTTCAAATCTCCCACTTTCTTTTGGTAACCTCCAGCACCAAATAATTCAAGTCCCATTGGATATTTATACGAATCAACTCTTGTTGGATTTCCGAAGAAACCATATTGATTGTTCGTTAATTCGATCATTTCGTATAAGATTCCCTGATTAGGATCGGTTGCATTCTGCGGATTTGGCGATGCATATCCAGAAGGCGCTCCACTGGCTCCAAAAAAATAGAAATACAATTGGGATCCTTTAGAAATAAAAACACGACATCCTGCAATTAATGGCAGTGTAAATGTTTTGTTTGGAATTTCACTCAGTTTGGTAAAACAAGCTGCATATTTGGAGTTTTGCCCTGGTCCAGTATTTCCACCATAAGTTGGTCCTGTAACTGTATTGTAAGACGCGTTCATTGGCAAAACCTGACTTGTTTTGGCATTTACCCAAACATGGTTTCCGGTTGTATAATCGATTCCGACAATGGCAACGTATAAATCGCTGTCGGCAAAAGTTGAATTATTGGTAATGGTAAACGGTACTGGCCCCTGTCCGTACGTTAGGGCTGAAAACACTAAAAAAAGTGTGATGAGAAAAGAAAATCTTTGAAGTTTATTTTTTTTCATATCTAAATAATTTTGGGGTTACATAAATAGATTTAAACCAAAGTCATCTTGAAAACGAATGACTTTAAATATCCGTCAGGTGCAATTTTTCGGTGCTATCCTTATATTTATATTGTGGCTGATCAAACCAGCTTAATATTGTTAATTTTAATTACACCCAACGGATTTAAATTATTTCTTAATCAGCTTTTTAGTCCAGCTTTTTTGATCTGATTTGAAATTCAAAATGTAAATTCCTTTTGTCAGTCTGCTGATGTCTATTACGCTTTCATTATCCTGAGTTTTATTCTCAAGCATTAAGGTTCCTGAATTATCATAAATTGAAATGACTTTATGATCTAGTTTTTCAGGAGATGAAACTTGAATATAATTTCCTGCTGGGTTTGGATATACCGCAAAAACTTTTTCTTCAGTTTGTGGTTCTTCTACAACAGTCAATGCTTTTTTAGCTGCTGATGCTGATCCGTAAGCTTCGATTTCATACAATGAATATCCGTAAGGAGCCAAAGCTTTTGTGGTACATAAAACACGAAGATATCTTCCGGTTCCGCTTACTGTTAAATCATCTGTTCCACCATCACTTGCTGTTTGTGTGCTGATCGTTTCATTTTCTGTGAAAACGTTATCAGTTGAAAGCTGTACTTTGTATTGAGTGGCATAAGCAGCTTCCCACTTTAAAACCACACGGTTAAGGTTGTAATTACTTCCTAAATCCACATAAATCCATTCCGTTGCATTTGCAAAAGAACTTGCCCATCTTGTAGTAGCAGCATTCCCGTCTGTTGCTTTAGATGCAGATAAGGTTGAATTTTCTTCTGTAGAAGCTGTTGCTGTTTTCGAAAGCGCCAGATTCACATTCGGATTTGGTGTAATATTCCTAACAATTACATCGCTGAAAACTCCTGTTGTTAGAGTTCCGTTAGCGTGAGATGTAACTGCCATTCCTGCATAAATGGTGTTGGCCATTGCAATGGTTCTTGGCGTTCCAATTTGTGTCCAAGTTGTTCCGTTATCAGAAGCATAAGAGGTAAATACATTTCCTGATCTTACGACACGAACCCATTTTGGAGCAACTCCTGTTACCACTTCTGCAGCTGTTATTCCCGAAGTGGTATCACGAGTTAAGAACTCAATTCCAGCAGCGGCGCTTGCATCGGTCGTAGCATGTTTAGAGGTTGGTGTGAGTGTTTCACGGAACATTACTCCTGCTTTTGCGTATGTATTGGTATTGGTTAATGAATTTACTTTAGCAATAATTTCAGCATCTCCAGTAATTGGCTGGTTTACAAACTGAAATTGATCGCTTGTTTCCCAAATATCATTTCCTGCCCCTTTAATCGTAAAAATACCATTTGAGTGTGCAGCTTCTCCTGCTGGAGTTACGGCACCTAAATCTGTGCTTGTCCAAGGTGCTGGTAATGTGTTTGGATTTTCGGTCGAAACTAAATTTAAAGCTCTTAGATTATCAAAATAATAGGTATTTCCAGAATTGGTTCCTGGTTCAAACAAAAACACAAAACGATTTACTTCGCTGTCTAAAGTTGACGCGTCTGGCGCGCTTACATACGTAAAAGTTACAGTATGCCAAGTATTCGTTTGTTTTACAACTCCCTGATAAATACTGTGTCTTCCTACTGGATAGTTTGACGGAATCGAAGCACTGCTTTCTGCCTGCCACGAAATGATTGATCCAACTGGAGCCGATGTATACACATCCATAGCGAATTTTTTAACGCCTCCTTTGAAATCTCCAATATTAGTTAAAGTAGTATTGAATGAAAAGTTATCATACAATTCAGTTGATTTACGAACATATCTTCCCACATTTGAAGACGTATTGATTCCTGTAGCACTTGGATTTGCTGTATTAGCTGTATATGTTCCAATAGCATCTCTAAAGGTAATATTGTGTGTATTTTGGTAATCTTCATAAACTACTCCAGGTGTAAAAGTGTCTGGAAGTTTAGTCGAACCAATTCTGATGTTATCAAAATAATACGTATCGTTTGTATAAGAACCTGAGTTAAACAATAAAACCATTTGGTTTACAGCCAGATTCGAAGTTCCTGCATCTGGACTTGAATTGTAGTAGAACGTCAATGTTTCCCATTGGTTTTGCTTTGTTGTAATGGCAACGTAATTACTGTTTCTTCCTGTTGGATAATTAGCTGGAAGCGAAGTAGCACTATTTTCTAAATTCAGACTTACGACGGTTCCAATTGGTGCCGAAGTATACACATCGATCATGATTTTATTCGTCTGATTTTTCAATAAACCTGCATCTTCGATTGTGCTTTGGGTATTGAAGAAAAGTACATCGTACTGCTCCGTTACATTACGAACATATCTCGCCACATTAGCAGACGAATTCACCGAATTTGATCCCGGATTTGCTACAACAGAATACGTTCCAGTAGTAGTTCCTTTGATGATTTTATTAATTCCATCATAATTCTGAAGAACATCTGTAGCAATAATTGGTTTTTCTGGCGCTGCTTTTGTCAGCAGATTATCGAAATAATAAGTCGCTCCTGAATTAGAATTTGATTCAAAAAGCAATACCACATTGTTGATAGATAAAGCACTTGTATTGGGATCGATGATTTTTTCAAATTCAAATTCGATGGTTTCCCATTTGTTCTGAACAGTTGTCGTAGCTTTAAAACCACTATGTCTTCCTGATGGATAATTAGTTGCAGTCGTTACGTTACTGTTTTCTAACTGCATTGAAATTTTTGTCCCAACTGGAGCCGATGTATAAATATCAAACGAAAGTCTTTTTCTTCCGTAAACATAATCATTGGCATTCGTAATAGTAAGATTTCTAATGTTTAAAACATCATACAATTCTGTTGAATTACGAACATATCTTCCCACTTGCGCAGATGTGTTGATTCCTGTAGCAGATGGATTTGCAACTGCTTCTGTTAAAACACCTGTTTTTACCGGATACAGTACATTTCTATTGGTCTGAAAATCGTCATGTATTTTTTCTACTGGTAAAGCAGGTTCTGTAGTTACAGCCAATTTATACGTATTAGCAGCACATCCAGAAACTGTTGTAACAACGGAAACATCTCCTCCTGCTGTTCCCCAGTTTACTGTGATCGCATTTGTTCCTTGTCCAGAAGCTATTGTAGCACCCGCAGGAACGGTCCAGTTGTAAGAGGCTCCTGCCACTGCATTTATAGAATATGTTTTGCTGGTTTCGTTTTGATATACTTTGTTATCTCCCGTTACTGCATATTTAAAACTTCCGTCATAAACACGTACATAATCGACTTGTAATTTCGCTGGGAAATCGGCTGGAACTGGCTCTACTCCAACACCGTTTACTCTGGTATATGGCGTTCCGTAGCTACCAACAGCCAAATTTAAAATGATGTAAAAGTTATTATCGTTAAAAGGCCATCCTCCGTTTACCGTTGTGTTTGGAGTTGCCGTATGAAATAAATTTCCATCAATAAACCATTTTATAATATTTGGCCCCCATTCTACAGCATACACATGGAAATCAGCTGATAAATCTACTGCAGAACTATAGCTTCTGCCTGTAAACTGATAACCGCCTCCATCGTAATGAATTGTTCCATCTACTGATTTTGGGTTTCTGTGTTTGGCTTCCATAATATCAATTTCACCTGTATATGGCCAGCCACCTCCTACTGGAAGCATCCAAAATGCAGGCCATGCACCTTGCGCATTGGATAGCTTCATACGAGCTTCAATTCTTCCGTATTTTAAAGAATATTTTCCTTCTGTAGTTAATTTTGAAGAAGCATACGGCTGATCTGGAAATTGTGAGCTAGGCTGATATTTAGCCTCAATATTCAAGTAACTGTTTGTGCCTTCTTTCACAATTGTAGCTTGATTTGGATCGTAACGCTGAGCCTCAGCATTTCCAAATCCGCAAAGCGACGGACATCCGTTTCCAGAAATGCTCTGCCATTTGGTTAAATCGACAGTCGTGCCGTTAAATTCGTCAGACCAAACCAGTGTATTACACTGTGCCTGAAGTTTGATAAAGGGCAGCAGCAGGAACAAAGCAGCTACACAAAATCTTTTAAATAAATAGTAATTGTCTTTCGGTGGTCGGCCGAAAAAAGAGTCTTTTTGATTCATTCTTTTTAGTTTTTTGTTAGTAAAGTGCTTTGGCATCGTAATTGGCTATTTGTAAATAATAGCTTATTATTTTGCCGAATTGAAGGACAATATTAACAAATAAATCAGGCTAGACTTACATTTTTGAGTACGGTTTGACTACGGTGTTTGAAAAAAATTACCGCAATAGACCGTGAAATCCCAGTAGAACCACTTAAGATTTTACTTCACAATAAAAAATTAAAAATTAAGAATGAATTCAGTTATGTTCGTATCAGATGGAAGTTGTAATTTTTTACGAATACGATATCGGGTATCTTCCACTCCTCGAACAGAAATTCCTAAAAGCGGTGCAATTTCTTTTGTATTGAAGTTCATCCGCAGATACGCACACAATCTCATATCGCGTGGAGTCAATTCTGGATAAGTAGATTTTAAACGCTGCATAAAATTATCATGAAGCTGATTGAAGATTTCCTCAAACTCATTCCATTGTTTATCTCCCTGCAGCTCATGATCAATTAATTTATTGATTTTGGCCAATAAACTAAAGTTGACATTCGGATCGTTTTTCTTGTCAATTTGTGTAATTAAATCTTTTATAGAAAGCAGGATTTCGTTTAAATGAATCAAATTCACCGTACTCGAAGCAACTTTTGCATTTTTAAGATTAATAGTTGATTCGAGGTTTTCACGCATAATATTCATATTCTCCTGTTCCAGTGTCAGTTTCTGCTCATTAAGTTCTGCACGGCTTCTAAGCAGTTCTTTTTCCTGATTCAGAATTAATTGCTGACGCTGACGTTCTGCAACTGACTTCTGATATTTTATTACCGAATAAATCACAACGCCATACAATATAAAATACAAAATATAAGCCCAAATAGTTCTATACCAAGGCGGTAAAACTTCAAACCTAAAAACGGCTTCTTCGCTTACTACACCATAAATATTTTTTGCCCTTACATGAAAAACATATTCGTTTTCAGGCAGATTGGTATATTCTTTTTCGGTCTGAATGCTGTAATCTGACCATTCTGGTTCAAAACCTTCCAGCCAATATTCATAAGTCGTAGCTTCGGCATCATCAAAGAACAAAGATGCAAAAGAAAAATGAAGCGCATTATTTGAATACGGAAGTTCTACCGAAAACGTATCATTTGGAGATCCTGTTTTGTTTGGCAGCACATCGTACCGGCTTGAAAACAGCAAACTATCTTTAGGAAAAATACATTTTACTTCAGAAATAACCGCTTTGTATTTCGTTTGGTACTTCTTGTTTTTAACAGCACTGTAATGAATCAATCCGTCTTGTGTTCCAAAAAACACATCACCACTGGCAGTTGTCTGAATATTTTCAAATCCTGGCACATACAAATAGCGGAGCTTTCGAAAAGGCAGTTCATCGATTTGATAATTCCCTTTTGATTTCTGAATCATTTTTCCTGTATTCTCTCCCGATAAATACCAAATATTATTCTGATTATCTGGCTTTAATAAACGTATATGACTTCCGAGTCCGAGATATTTTTTAAAAACAGGATCTGGAACCATCTTTTTTGAAACCGGATTTTGTTTGTAAACTCCTTTAGTGGTACCAAATAAAATCTGATTATCAATTTTAAATGTATTCAGAAACAAACTCGATGGAAATCCATTCTTCTGATTGTAAAACTGAAGTTCAGAAACAGCATCAAAAGTGGTATTCAGTTTGAGTTTGAAAATCCCTTTGTAACCATGTGCAATCCAGATACTCCCGTCCTTCTCGGTTTCAATAACACGGCTGCTTTCCTCAAAACCTTTTATTTTATGCTGATATACCCACGAACCATTTGTATTTTTCAAAAGATACAAACCCGTATAACCGCCAGCAAGCAGTAAATCAGGATGATTCGGAATCAGAATCCCTTTCCAAGCGCCATCAATTTTGGCTATTGTTTTTGCTGCATTACCGCTGACTTCAAATATTCCGTTTTTTTCAAAAGCCAAAAGCGAATTGCCAAAAACACCAATATTCCAAACGTTTTCATACATACCCGAAACATGCTGAAAATGAACATTTTCTCTTTTCCCGTTTTTATATTCATTCCAATCGAGCCAAAATAAACCGTTGTCTGTAGCGATGTATAATTTATTCTGATAAATCAAGCTGTTATATATTTTCGTTTCAGAATTTGAACTATCTAAAATTCGGGACAAAGGAGATGAAATCTGTATAAGTGAAATCCCTTCCTTAAGCGTTACCCACAAATTACCTTCTTTATCGGTTTTTAAATTCGTAACATAATCATTCTGAAGTCCCATTTGTTTGTTGATGTGCTGAATCAAACGTCCCGCACTATCTACAACTATCAATCCGTTTTGACGAGTTCCAATTCCAAAATATCCATCAGAAAATGCAATACCTGTTGAAATTTGATTTTGCTTCAGCAGATAATCCACTTCCGTCAAAAATGGTTTTATTTTATTGTTTTGATACGTAAAAAGTCCTTCCTTCTGCGTAAGCAATAGCAATCCGTTTTTTGTATTAAAGATTTTTCGAATTTTCTTTCCAATTAATTGCTCTCCATTGGGAACTGAAAGAAGTTTGTTGTTTTGAAGTTTTAAAAGTCCTTTCGCATTATCTGAAACATAGATTTCATGATTCACTTCAAAAAAATCATCAAAATTAGATTTTGATTGTAAAACCTTGATTTTGTTGTTATTGTAGATAAAAATCCCTTCAGAAGAAAAGAAAATCACTTTATTATTTTGAATTACAGTATGCGTAACATCACCAAAATTTCGAGCAGAAACCGGAATCAATTTTACAAGAGAAGTATATTGATACTGTCCGTTTGGCAATTGGATTACATATCCAAAATCGCCTTGAGCCCCCACATACATTTTATCATTTTGATCAATCGCCAGAGAACGCACCATACTGCGGTTTTCCGGCTGGGTAACAATACTCCATCGCACGCCGTCGAACTGCAGAATACCGAAATGATTGGCAAAAAACATCATGCCTTTGGAATTTTGTAAAACGTCCCAATTTTCAGACGCGGCTTTATACATCTTTGGACTATAACTAGTTATAAAAGGAACTCCAATTTTTTTTATCTGGCAAGTAACAACTGGAGAAATAAGCGGCAGTAATAGAACTAAAAGTCTAATTATAAATTTCGTCATTTTGTTTCTGTCTGTAGGTTATTTATTTGCGATTTGAAATCACAATTTTAAAATGACCCTTTGGGAAAGCCATTTTTAGGCAAAAAAATTCGTTTTATTCCCGAAGCTTATTAATAATTCAATACCAATAACCAACTAAAAAAACGAATGTCGAAATTCAAATATATAAAAATTTATTTTAATGTAACAAATTACATTAGTTATTACGAATAGTAAAATTGAAAGAAAAAAGACTGAAATAAAAAAGCTAAACACTATTCTAAGAGTAAAAAAATATTTTCTGGAACATTTTTTTTACTTCTTAATCTAGATTAATCGATAGACAGACCTTCCTGCAATAAATTTGCATCATAATCATAACAAAACTGAATAGTACATACAGTAAACGTTAAAAAACAAAAATTAATTTACCATTAAAATCAAAATAACAAATAATAACAATTTAATACTAAAAATCATGAGCACATTTACAGTAAAAGACGGAACAGAAATTTATTACAAAGATTGGGGAACAGGACAGCCGATTGTTTTTCACCACGGATGGCCATTATCAAGCGATGACTGGGATGCACAAATGATGTTTTTCCTTCAAAAAGGATACCGAGTAATTGCTCACGATCGCCGTGGACATGGTCGTTCTGGTCAAAGTTCTGAAGGAAACAATATGGAAACTTATGCATCAGACATCGCAGAATTAACTGAATATTTAGATTTAAAAGATGCCATTCATGTTGGACATTCAACTGGAGGCGGTGAAGTAATCCGTTACGCAGCACAATATGGAAAAGGGCGTATTGCAAAAGCAGTTATTATAAGTGCAGTAACTCCAATAATGATTCAAAATGAATCAAACCCAGAAGGTGTTCCATTATCTGTTTTTGACGAAATTAGAAAAGGAACAGGATTTAACAGAGCACAGTATTTTTATGATTTCCCTATTGCATTTTACGGCTGGAACCGCGAAGGACAAACTGTACAGGAAGGCATTAAGCAAAACTGGTGGCGTCAAGGAATGATGGGTTCAGTTTTAGCTCATTATGAAGGTATTAAAGCATTCTCTGAATCAGATTTTACAGAAGATTTGAAAAGTTTAGACATTCCGGTTCTTGTATTACATGGAGAAGATGATCAGATTGTGCCTTACGCTCAGGCACCAAGAGCAGCAAAACTGTTGAAAAACGGAAAACTAATTTCTTATCCAGGATTCTCTCATGGAATGCCAACTATAAATGCTGAAATCATCAATAATGATATTCTAACTTTTATAAAATAAAATACTTTAAACACAAACTGCCCGTAAAACTTCGCGGGCAGTTTGTGTTTTTACAAATATCATAAAGTAAGAAGCCTGCTTAACTCTTCATAACTATCAAACATTATTGCTCCCTCTTCTTGCAAATCTTTGTTATTAAAACCATTGGCAAAGCCATATACTTTAAATCCGCCGCTGACTCCGGCTTTTACACCAGCCTTGCTATCTTCAACTACAATGCAGTCTTGTACTTCAAAACCCATTTCTTTGGCTGCATGCAGAAAAATTCCAGGTTCTGGTTTCCAGCTGCCAATTTGGTATGAACTAAATATTTTGTTTTCAAATTTATCCAGCAAACCTGCCACTTCAAGATTTAAACGGATTTTATCAACTGGACCGCTTGAAGCTACGCAATACGGAATTTTTAATTTTGCGATAAAAGCTTCGATTCCTTTCATTGGTTTTACCTGCGTTTTAAAAGCTTCGAAACTTTTTTCACGATACTCAGTTTCAAAATTTTCAGGCAGTTTTTGTTCAATTGCTTCTTCAATATGACGAAAACAGTCTTTTAGATTTCTGCCGTTAAAATGACGGTACGCATCTTCCAATTCCATCTCAAAACCATGCTCCTGCGCCATTGCCAGCAGTATTCCGTTGCCTATTTTTTCTGTATCGACTAAAACTCCGTCACAATCGAAAATTATACATTTTACTTCCATAACTTAAATTTCATTTTAAAACTGCCATATATTATTCAATTGGCAAACTAAATTGAAAGTACAAAATTATCTCGTAAAACGGTATATTGTTTACAATGAAGCCGAAATTTTAGAAACCATCTGAATAATAAAATCAGCTTGTGCAGGATTTATTTTCTTTAAAGCATCAGCAGTTTGAAACCATTCGGCACGATCAATTTCGGGGAAACTTTGAAGTTTTCCAGATTTAGGAGGCCATTCTATTTCAAAATCATTACTTTTTATTAAACTTTCGTCAAGATCAAATTCAACCGCCCATGCATGCACAATTTTACCCGATTTAAGTTTTACATATTCCAATTCAATAAAATCTCCCTCGACTTTAACACCGGTTTCTTCTTGAAATTCACGTTTTGCTGCTTCAAGCGGATCTTCTTCATTATTAAATTCACCTTTTGGTATTGACCAGCTTTCTAAATCTTTATTCTTCCAGAAGGGACCTCCGGGATGAACCAAAAAGAAAAAGATCGTTTTATCTATAAATTTATATACTAATATTCCAGCGCTTTGTTTCATCTTTCAATATTTATACTAAAGATACGTTTTTCATTTATAACTATTTTTAAAAACAAACTCATAATCAACATTCTGTACAGAATTACCCCTATTTTGTATTTCCAATACCTTTTTGATTTGTACTTTTATAACATTCTATCAAACCGATTAAAAAAATTAAAAAACTTGACACTTTGAAAAAACATCTTTTCATCATAACCATTCTCACAGCGAATTTTACTGCTTTCTCTCAGCATAAAACCATAACGGTTACCAACAATTTAAAAGTTGACAGAGAATTCGAAACCATCGAATTAACCAAAAAATCTCTTGGATTAGCGGCAAATGCCAAACTCGAAGATTATGCCATAAAAAACGGCGATACATTTTTAGAAACCCAAACTGTAGATACTGACGGAGACGGAACGGCTGATGTTTTATTGTTTCAACCTAAAATTAAAGCTTCATCCAAACAAGATTTTGAGGTTTTAATCGGGACAAATCCTTCAGCTTCAAAAGTAATCAGTTGTTATTCTCGTTTTGTTCCAGAACGTACAGATGACTATGCTTGGGAAAACAACAAAGTCGCTTTTAGAACGTACGGTCCAGTAGCTCAAAAAATGGTGGAAGATAATATTGCAGGCGGAACTTTAACGAGCGGAATCGATGCTTGGCTGAAAAGAGTCGATTATCCCATCATCAATAAATGGTATGAAAAAGCCACCAACGGAACCGGAACATATCACAAAGATACAGGCGAAGGTCTGGATAATTTTCATGTTGGTGACAGCCGCGGCGTGGGCGGAATTGCCGTAAAAGTGGATGGAAAATATTATTTTTCAAAAAATTTCATCAGCTGGAAAACGATTACAACCGGCCCAATCAGAACGAGTTTTATTTTAACGTATGCGGATTGGGACGCTAAAGGAAACAAAATAACCGAATCGAAATTAATCAGCTTAGATTACGGAAGCCAGCTTTCCCGCTTTGAAATTAACATTACCGGAACAAATCAAATTGCTGCGGGATTGACGCTTCATGAGAAAAAGGGAACTATCGGCACGAATTTAAAAGAATGCTGGCTGAGTTATTGGGAACCTATCGATGATTCTGAAATCGGAATTGGACTTGTGGCTCCAAAAAACACTTTAAAAAGTTTCGACAATCACGTTACCAATGAAAAAGATCTAAGCAATCTTTACGGAAATATCGCAGTTAAAAATAACAAAGCCATTTATTATGTTGGTTTTGGATGGAAAAAAGGAAGTCCGTTTCAAACCAAACAAGAATGGGAAAAATATTTGAGTTCTTTTGCTGAAAAGGTTAATAATCCTTTGATTGTGAAGGTTAAGAAATAATGGTTTTGCCACGAAGGCGCGAAGACGCGAAGATTTTTTCCTAGATTAAATATAGCCAATGGTTTCAACCATTGGAACGCAAATCACAATACGTTTCCCAAGGTTGAAACCTTGGGCTAGGTTTGCCTTTTTATGTCTTAAAAACTTTGCGTCTCAGCAATTTTGCGAGATTAAAAACACAAGGCAAAAAAAACTATCGCTTAACAGGAAAATAATTCTCTTTTAAAATAACCTCCAGCGGAATATAATGTGTTCGTTCGGATTCTTCCTGAAGAACCAGTTTTTTATACAGATAATTAATTCCCATATACCCCTGATCTTCGGGCCTTTGATTGATTAAGAAATCAATAACACCTCTATTTAGATATTCTATATTTTCTTTCAATAAATCGAAACCAATAATTCGAACCCCTTTTATATTGTTTTTTTCTAAAAATTCAGCCACAATATAGGCACGCGAATTGGGCACAAAAACGCTGTTTACGCCCGAAAACATTTCCAAATTCAGCTGATCGATTCCAGAATCTTTTAAGGTAAATTCTGAAAATTTAAAATTCGTCAATTCGTCATGATCTTTAAAATACGAATAGAATCCTTTTATGCGCTGCTGATAAACTGACGTGCTTTCGATTTCGCGCGTGATTTTAAAAATCAACACCTGTCTTTCATTTTTAACCGCAAAACTGATTAATCTGCCTGCCAGATAACCACTCTGAAAAGCATTTTGTCCCACATAAGCATGTTCATTTTCTTCTGAAATATTCGAATCAATCATTACAATCGGGATATTTTTCTGCTCATATTCTTTTAAAAACTGAACCGAATCTTCATAAAAAATGGGTGCAAACAATAAACCATCGCAGTCAAATTCCATCACTTTTCTAGCAGATTCTCTAAAAGAAGCCAGATTATAATCATAAAAAAAATAATCCAACACAATCCCGAATTTACCAAACTCCAAAGCGGCTTTTTCAATTCCGTCTGCCTGACTCTGCCAATATTCCAGCGTTTCAGATTTAGGAAGGAAAACTGCAAAATGGAACTTTTTATTCAAAGCGAGATTACTAGCAAGAATATTGCGTTTATAACCAAACTCTTCAATTATCGCATTGACCTTGTCTACAGTTTCCTGAGCCACTTGTCCGCGTTTATGAATAATTCTGTCCACTGTTCCGGCTGAAATATTTGCCAATTCGGCTATTTTCTTAATTGTTATGATATTGATTCTTTTTAAGTTAAAATAATAAAAGCGCTTTTGTAAAATTATATTTTTTTAGCAAAAATAAGTTGTTTTACATCACAATTTACATACATTTGTAAAATACCGTGTGCGTACACGTAAAATTACACAATTTGTAAAAATAACTTTATTTTTTTGTGTAATTTATTTAAATAAAGCTTTGATAATCAAAACTAAACCAAACAAGATGATAATAGATTCTGTACATAATGCAGCTAAATACTATAGTCTGCACCACAATTTTCAAAAAGCATTTGAATATGTTAATCAAACCGATATTACAAATCTAGAACCTGGAGTTATTGAAATAAATGAAGGTTTAAAATTGATTGTAATACACGGCGATGGAACATCAAGAGAAGAAAGCATAAAAGGCTTTGAATGTCATGATAAAAACATTGACATTCAGATTTCGATACAAGGTCCTGAAACTTTTGCGTGGAAACCAAGGGAAAAATGTGTACATCCAAATGGTGAATACAGCGATGACAAAGACGTTCGTTTTTTTCACGACAAACCAGATATGTTTTTTGAACTTCAAGAAAAACAGTTTGCGATTTTATTTCCAGAAGATGTTCATGCCGCTATGATTGGCGAAGGTTTCCTGAAAAAATTGGTTTTTAAAGTCAGAATCTAAAAAAGTCCAAAATTTTGAAATTCCAAATTCCAAATTTGAAATTTGGAATTTCAAAACGCAATTAAAACTTAAATATTAAACTAAACCATAACCCTACTTTATTTTCCAAATTGGAATTTGGAATTTAAGTATTGAAATTTTAAACTAAAAAATGGATTCAATATTCAATTTAAAAGGAAAGATTGCTCTGATTACGGGAGGTGCCGGAGTTTTAGGAAGCAATTTTGCAAATGTATTAGCCAAACAAGGCGTTATTGTCGGGATCGTTTCGCAGTCACTAGAAAAAGCAGAAAGCACTGTAAAAGCACTCGAAGCACACGGCGGACAAGGTTTTGCTGTTCAGGCCAATGTTTTAAATAAAGAAGAAATAGAAAAAGTAAGAGATTTTATTGTTGAAAAATACGGACGTCTTGACATTTTGATTAATGCTGCCGGAGGAAATATGCCGGGTGCAACAATTCAGCCGGATCAGGCCGTTTATGACATGAAAAGCGATGATCTTCAAAAAGTAATCGATTTGAACATTATTGGAACTATGCTTCCAACTCAGGTGTTTTCAGAGCTTTTTGCAAAGCAGAAATCAGGAAACATCATCAACATTTCTTCGGCGTCAGCACAAAGACCTTTAACGAGAGTAGTTGGGTATTCGGCTTCAAAAGCGGCGATTGATAATTTCACACAATGGATGGCGGTTGAACTGGCTCAAAAATACGGCGAGGGAATTCGTGTAAATGCTATTTCTCCAGGCTTTTTTATCGGAGAACAAAACCGCGCTTTATTGCTTACGCCAGAAGGAAAACTTACGCCAAGAGGCGAAAAAATCATCGACCATACCCCAATGGGAAGATTTGGAACTCCAGAAGATATCGACGGAGCGCTTTTATTTTTATGCAGCGACATGTCGAAATTCGTAACAGGAACTATACTAAAAGTAGACGGAGGTTTTGCCGCTACAAGTATTTAATATTTTCCGCTCCTGCAAAGTTTTCAAAACCTTGTAGGTTTAATTTAAGACAATTAATAACCAACTATACCTACAAGGTTTTGAAAACTTTGCAGGAAATAAAAAATATAAAAATGGAACAAACATTAAGATGGTTCGGACCAAATGATCCTGTTTCTTTGCAAGATATTAAACAAACCGGAGCAACCGGAATTGTAACCGCTTTACACCATATTCCAAACGGAGAAGTTTGGAGCATCGACGAAATCATTAAAAGAAAAGTAGAAATAGAACACGAAGACGGCGATCCTAAAAAAGGTGCTTCTGGCTTAACTTGGTCGGTTGTAGAAAGTATTCCGGTTCACGAAGACATTAAAAAACAGACTGGAAATTATCTTCAATATATTGAAAACTATAAAGAAAGCATTCGCAATTTAGCTTTATGTGGCATTAAATGCGTGTGCTATAATTTCATGCCTGTTTTAGATTGGTCGAGAACTGATTTGTCTTACACGGTTGAAGACGGTTCAAAAGCGTTGCGTTTTGACATAAATGCTTTTGCTGCTTTTGAACTGCATATTTTAAAAAGACCAGGCGCTGAAAACGAATATTCTGAAGAGCAGAAACAAAAAGCAAAAAGCTATTTTTACGCCATGACTGACGAAGATAAGGTAAAATTACAGCAGAACATTCTAGCTGGACTTCCGGGTGCAGAAGAAGCGTATACGGTTGAAGATTTCTTAGTGACTTTAAGCGCGTACAATCATATTGACAGACAGGCTTTAAAGAATAATCTTTTTTACTTTTTAAAAGAAATTATTCCTGTTGCCGAAAGTAAAGGAGTTTTGATGGCTATTCACCCAGACGATCCGCCTTACCCGATTTTAGGTTTGCCAAGAGTGGTAAGCACCGAAGAAGATTTGATCGAATTAATGAACGCTGCTCCTTCTCCATCAAACGGATTTACTATGTGTACAGGTTCTTACGGTGTTCGTGCTGATAATGATTTGCCAGGAATCGTAAGACGTCACGGCGATAAAATGAATTTTATTCACTTAAGAAGTACACAACGCGACGAAGAAGGGAGTTTCTACGAAGCAAACCACTTAGAAGGTGACGTTGATATGTACGAAGTGGTGAAAGCTATTTTAGAAGTTGAAAAAAGAAACAACAGCAAATTGCCAATGCGTCCAGATCATGGACATCAAATGCTGGACGATTTGAAGAAAAAAACAAATCCGGGTTATTCTGCTATCGGCCGTTTAAGAGGTCTTGCAGAACTCCGCGGACTTGAGATTGGAATAAAACGATCTTTATAATGAGGGTTTTTCCACTAAGACACTAAGGCACGAAGTTTTTTAAAGCTTTGTGCTTTTAGTCTTGCGAAGTCGCTGAAACGCAAAGTTTTTTTGTTTCACGCAGATCTGGAAGATTGAGCAGATTTTAATACGATTTAAAATTTAATAAATCTCTGCTATCTGCTTAAATCATTTTAAATCTGCGTGAAATAAATAATAAACTTGTGTTTTTTAATCTCGCTATGACACAAAATTTTTAAACATAAAAGCAAACATAGCCCAAGGTTTCGACCTTGGGAAACGTATTGTGATTTACGTTGCGTTCCAATGGCTAAAACCATTGGCTATGAGAAAAAAATCGCTAAATCTGCAAGATCTGAGAAAGAAGAAAAATCTTGGCTTAATGATACAAAAGCTTTGCGACTTTGTGTCTTTGCGAGATTAAAACACAAAGCTTTATAAAAACCTTCGTGCTTGGCGCCTTAGCAGCAAACTCTCAAAAAAACTAACTAACCACAAAAACCACAAAACCATGATTCGCCAAATCCTTCTTACATCCTGCGGTCTTTTCATGAATACTTTGCTTTCGCAGGAATTACCTAAAATTATTACTTCAAAAACCGATTATCTGCCTGATTTCAGCTATGCAGGCTATCATTTCGGCGAAAGCCAAATTCCTGAAGTGAACGGAAAAATCATTAATGCTGTTGATTTTGGCGTAAAAGCAAATGATAATCTAGACGATTCGAAAGCGCTTTTAAAAGCTTTTAAAGCAGCAAATGCCATTGAAGGAAACGTAATTTTACAATTACCCGCGGGACGAATTATTCTAAGCGATATTTTGTATATCGAACGAAGCAATTTTGTACTTCGAGGTGCTGGTTCTGCTGAGAACGGAACCGAAATTTATTGTCCAAGACCTATGATGTATCTTAAAGATTCAGAAGTTTTAGCTGAGCTTCGGGAATATTTAACCACTTTCGACAAAAGACAGCGCGAACCCGAAAACAATATCGATCTTCCTTTTTCGCAATATGCATGGTCTGGCGGTTTTATCTGGACGCAGGTTCCGGGCGAGCGTGTAAAATCATATCTCGATAAATACGAGCCAGAATCAAATCCGTTGGCGAAAGTCAGTTTGGGAAAAATGGGCGAAAATATTATAACCGTTTCTGATGTAAAAGGCTTAAAAGTCGGCGATGTTGTCGAATTGCAATTGTTTAATAAAGACGGTGAAAACGGCGAAATCATCAAAGATTTATATCAAGGTTCCAAAGTAAAACCCGGTTCGCATCATTGGAAATTTCCAAAACTGCCCATTGTAAGGCAACAGGTAGAAATCATTAAAATTTCTGGTTCTAAAATCACTTTAAAAACGCCATTAACCATTTCGATAAAACCGAGTTATCAGGCGCAATTAGTGGAATGGAAACATTTAAATGAAGTCGGAATTGAGCATCTTCGTTTTACTTTTCCAGATATTCCACGAGTGGCACATCATGTCGAACCCGGAAATAACGGTATTTTCCTGACTCGCCTTTTCAACAGCTGGGTTAAAGATGTAAAAATCACCAATGCCGACAGCGGTATTTTAGCCGAGGAAGTTTCTAACGTTACTATTCAGGATATTACGACAGATGGTCCGCATTTAGCACATTACACCGTAACTTTAGGCGGTGTGCATAACATTTTGGTGAAGAACCTGAAAATTTATAATTCAGCCGTTCATCCGTTAAGTTTCAACACTTTTGCTACAAAAAATGTGTATCAAAACTGTGAAATTTTTACAGATCCGGTTTTAGATCAGCATTCGGGAGCGAATCACCAAAATTTGTTTGATAATATTACCGTTCATTTAAAGGCTGACAAAAACAATAGTTACGCTTTATTTGGCGGCGGCGGTGCCGATTATTGGAAACCTTCTCATGGACCTTTCAGTACGTTTTGGAATCTAAACGTTCAAGTTGAAAATCCAGATACTTCAAAACCAGTTTTATTATACGGAATGAAAGATGGCGCTTTAGCCCGAATTATTGGCGTTCACGGAAATGCGAAATTTGAAATCAAATACGATATTGATCCTTATATTGAATTTTTGAATATTCCAATTGAAAAAATTCCGTCTCTTTACGATTATCAATTACAAAAACGCTTAAAATAGCCTAAAATTTTTGCCACAGATTACAAGGTTTTTCGCCACGAATTCACGAATTTCTCTAATCTTTTGATTTGATTTTATTTGTGTTGAAATGGCAAAAACTCACGAATTATTCAAATTTAAATTATAAATAATTCGTGAATTGGTGGCGAAAAAAAAACATAAACGCTATGAAATATAAAATAGCTTTTCTCGCAATTGTATTTGTTTTCGGAAATTCATTTTCCCAAAATAAATACCGCCTAAAAAATTTCTCAACAACTGACGGACTTTCGCAGAGTTCTGTCATTGCCATTCATCAGGATAAATTTGGGCAGATGTGGTTTGGAACCCGCGATGGTTTAAATAAATATGATGGAAGCCGCTTTACCGTTTTCAGGAATGATGTTTCTAATAAATATTCCATCAGCAACAATGATATTTTAGCTATTGAAGAAGACAATTCAGGGAAAATCTGGGTGGGAACTTACAATGGCTTAAACTGTTATGATCCTGTTTCGAACCGTTTTACACGATATCTTCATACCAAAGCCAATCATACCATCAGCAACAATGCGGTTTGGAGCATTCGAGAAATTGGCGGCGAAATGTGGTTTGGAACTTCAAAAGGATTAACAGTTTTCAATAAAAAATCAGGATTATTTACTTCAGTTTTTCATTCTGATGATGATGCTTCCACCCTTCCCAGCAATAATATTCTGAGCATTTTACAAACCAAAAAAGGCGAAATCTGGATTGGAACTACAAAAGGTTTGTGTCAATTGATAAACCGAAAAAACGGGAAATTCAGCTTTAAAAATTATCCGCTAAACACAACTGATTTATTAAACGTACAATCGGTAATTGAAGAAAAAGATGGCAGTTTATGGGTGGGAACAAAAAACAAAGGACTTCTGAAATTTGATCAGAAAGAAAAAGCTTTTGTTTCTTTTTTACCCGCCGAAAGATATCGTGAAATCAATACCGATATTCGCTCTTTAATAATTGATAATCAAGGTTCTTTATGGATTGGTTCTTATGACGGAATTTACATTTTAGGAAAAGATAAAAGTCTGCAGAAAATCAATAATACCAATAATAACAACGGAATCGACAAAGTGAAGTCGGTTTTTATGGATAAAAAAGGTTCGATCTGGATTGGCTGTTATTACAAAGGCGTAAATCTTTGGGATGTTTCGAATGTGAATTTCTCTAACTACAATCAAAATTCGAAAAAGATTCCCATGAGTTTTGATGTCGTGAGTTCTATTATTTCTGATAAAAACCAGAACATTTATTTTGGAACTGAAGGCGGCGGAATTACCATTTACAATAAAAACACCGAAGCTGTGAGTTACATCAACAGCAAAACGGGACAATCGAATAAAAATGACATCAAAGCGATGTGTCTTTCAGAAGATCATACATTATGGATTGGCACTTTTTCGAAAGGATTATCAGCATATAATACAATTTCTAAAAGAATCGAAGACCAGAAAATTTCATCCGATTTAACCGTTTTACTAAAAGATACTGGTGTATATGCTCTAAAAACAGAAGGTTCTATTTTATGGATTGGCACTTTTGGTAAAGGATTAATTCGTTACAACACTATCACCAAAACTTTTGATGTGATTGGAAACGACAACACCAAACCTGTTTTCTTAACCAATAACATTCTTAGAACACTTTTGGTTGACAAACAAAATTCACTTTGGGTTGGAACACAAAATGGTCTAAATCGCATTCCGCTTCAAAATTTTAATCCGAAGAAATACCAAATACAGCATTTCTTTTATGATCATTCTTCTTTGTCTGGCGATGATATTTTGACTTTATTTCAAGATTCTCAAAATAAAATCTGGGTGGGAACAAAAGCAAAAGGACTGCACTATTTCGACGGAAAAAAATTCAACAGAATCAATCTAAAATTTGGAAATACAGTCATTACTTCTATTCATTCAATTTTAGAAGATGACGATAAAAACCTTTGGATCAGCACCAACCAAGGAATTATCAAATACAATACGATAAAAAAATCGGTTGTGATTTACGACCAAAAAGATGGTTTGGCGAGCAATGAATTCAATGATAATTCGGCTTTAAAATTAGGTTCGAATCAATTTTATTTTGGAAGTCCGTCTGGAGCAACTTTTTTCGATGCTACAAAAATTTCCCTAAACAATTATGCTCCGCAAGTTTTAATTACCGATTTGAAAATCAAAAACGAAACAGTACATGCGCACGATAAAGACGGGATTTTAGAACAAAGTATTGGTTTTACCAAAACTATTACGTTGGATTATGACAAAGCGAATTTCTCGATCAGCTTTGCGATCCCGAATTACGTTCGATCCAAGAACAATCAATACAGTTATCGATTAACAGGTTTAGAAAACAACTGGACGACGACTAAAAACAGCGAAGCCAACTTTGCAATTCAAAATCCAGGCACATATACGTTTGAAGTGCGTGGAGCCAATAACGACGGTGTTTGGAATGAAACCCCAACCACTTTAACGGTTATTGTAAATCCGGCTCCGTGGCGCAGTATTTGGGCATTTTTGTTGTACGGAATTATAATTGGTTTAGGTTTATACGGTTTGATCTGGATTATGAAATCGAAAGCGAGATTGAAACAAAAACTCGAACTGGAATATCTGGAAACGCAGCGAATTGAAGAAAACAACAAATTAAAACTGGATTTCTTTACCAATATTTCACACGAATTCAGAACTCCTTTAACGTTGATTTTAGGTCCATTACAGCAAATTCTCGCCGATTATAACGGAACCAACGAAATGTACAAAAAGCTTCTGGTTATTGAAGGAAGTGCCAACCATCTGTTGAGTCTGATTAACCGTTTAATGGATTTCAGGAAACTAGAAAATCATCAAGTTGCACTAGAATCGGCAAACGGAAATATTGTCAAATTCACCAAAGAAATCTTTTTGTCATTTATCGAATATGCCAAAGATGGCGGTTACGATTATACATTTGAAACTGAAAATGAAGAAATCTTAGTCTATTTTGACCGCTACAAACTCGAACGTGTATTTTATAATCTGATTTCGAATGCATTTAGATACACTCCAAAAGGCGGTTCTATTAAAGTTAAAATCAATCACGATCAGCAGAATCTTTTTATTGCGATTGAAGATTCCGGTGTAGGCATTTCTGAAGAACATATTGATAAAATTTTCGATTTATTTTTTGAAGTTCCGACACACAATCAGGTTCAGAAAAATTACAATAAAGGAACCGGAATTGGGCTTTCAATCGTAAAAAATATTGTCGAATTACATAAAGGAAAAATCGATGTTACCAACAAAACGAATGGCGGGGTTATTTTTAAAGTAACATTACCGCTTGGACGCGAACATCTTCTGGACAGCGAAATTATTCCTGATTTTAAAATCAGTGATGATATTGCGCAATATGCTGCACAGTTGGAACCTTCGGAAGTTGTAGAAAATGATGACATTGAAGATTTAATTGTAAACGAAGAAAAACAGACCATTCTACTTGTTGAAGATCATAAAGTATTGAGAAAGTTCATGAAAAATCTTCTCAAAAAAGATTACAACATTATTGAAGCGGAAAATGGCAAAATTGGTTTGGAAAAAGCTTTAAAATTTGTTCCGAATTTGATTATCAGTGATGTAATTATGCCTGAAATGGTTGGAACTGAATTGTGTTCAAAAATCAAAGAAAACATCAAAACCAGTCATATTCCGGTTATCCTCCTCACTTCGAGATCTTCATTGGTTTACAAATTTGAAGGATTGGAAAGCGGCGCCGATGATTACATCAGTAAACCTTTTAATTTAATGGAATTCAGACTCCGTGTTAAAAACCTCCTGAATACGACAGAACGTTTAAGAATCAAGTTTACAAGCGAAGACAGTTTTATTCCGTCAGAAATTACGGTTTCTTCTCTAGATGAAGAACTTCTTAAAAAAGCTTTCAAAATTGTGGAAGAAAACATTTCAAACGAACAATTCGATATTCCGTTTTTCTGTTCAGAATTAGGTGTAAGCAGAACCATGTTGTTTTTAAAAATCAAAGCTTGGACGAATTGTACACCAAATGAATTTATCCATGAAATCAGATTAAAACGTGCCGCTCAACTATTGGAACAAAACAAATTAACGGTTTCTGAAATCAGTTATAAAGTCGGTTTTAACAATCCGAAATACTTTAGCAAATGCTTTCAGAAAAAGTACGGTGAAACACCATCTCAATACGCCGACAAATTTTATAAATCTTCAACTATTAAATTGTAAATTATTAATGGTAAATTGTTAATGTGACTATTTTTTAATTTTTACAATTCACAATTCACAATTAAGAATTCAAAATCCTTGTTTTTAAGGCTTCAAAAAGGGTATCTGTATTTTTAGATACCCTTTTTTGTATTTCTATATCGTTTTCGGCTAATACATTTGCGATATGAAAATCAAAAAAACAAACTTGTTGTTATTGCAGATTCTGTTTGTCATTATGATAATCGGAATGAGTTTATTGCTTTTCTACTTTATCTAACATTAACCTTAAAACCAAAAAATGAATGTTTACAGACCAAAAAATCAAACCGTTTAAATGGTGTTTACTGGTAACTTTTTTACTGGTGAATATCGTGATGTACGCACAGGAACGAAAAGTGACGGGGAAAATTACGTCAAGCGAAGATTTACTCGGACTTCCTGGTGCTAATGTATATATCAAAAATTCCTCTGTAGGTGCTTCTGCCGATATGGACGGAAATTATACTGTAATTGTAGGAGAAAAAAATGCTGTTTTAGTTTTTAATTTTGTTGGATTTCAAACTGTTGAAGTTCCAGTTGGAACTAAAAGTGTTATTAATGTCAGTTTAAAACCAGATACCAAAGCGCTCGACGAAGTTATTGTAGTCGGTTATGGTACACGTAAAAAGAGCGATATTACAGGATCTGTATCATCTGTAACGGCAAAAGAGCTTACCGCTTATCCCGTATTAAGCGCAGAACAAGCATTACAAGGACGTGCAGCGGGTGTTTCGGTAATGACCAATAACGGCGGTGAACCAGGCGCTCCAACAAAAATCAGGGTCCGCGGCGGAACTTCTATCAATGCCAGCGGTGATGCACTGGTTGTAGTAGATGGTTTTGCAGGTGTTTCGATGCCGGCTCCTCAGGATATTGCTTCGATTGAAGTTTTAAAAGATGCTTCGGCAACTGCGATTTACGGATCAAGAGGTTCAAACGGGGTTATCATGGTAACGACCAAAAAAGGAAAAGCAGGAAAACCAGTAATTGAATTCAGCAATTCGACTTCGGTACAAACGGTTAATAACAAATTGCATTTATTAAATGCAGATCAGTTTGCGGCGTATCGCAAAAGTTTCACCACACATACACAAGGCCCGGCAAATACAGATTGGCAGGATGTTATTTATCGTGATGGATTGATTTCGAATTCGCAATTGTCTTTTTCAGGCGGATCAGAAAATGTAAAATATTATGTTTCTGGAACGTATTTCAACCAAAACGGAGTGGTAATCAATTCAGGAATTGACAGATACACCATTGTAGCCAATCTTGAAGCCGATTTGTCTCCTAAATTAAAAGTCGGTTTAAACACGTTTACAAGCAAGCAAAACAAAGAAGGAATCATCAGCCAGACAGGCGCTGGAGGAACTGGTGCTGCAGGTGTAATTGCGTCAGCGTATCGTTTTATGCCGGATAAAGGAATTTATAACGAAGATGGAACGTACACGACAACAGCTCCAATTGGAGACGACATAGACAATCCGTACGCAACAGCAATGGAAAATATTCTGGAAACCGTTTCTATTGTAAACCGAAACAATTTCTTTGCACAATATCAAATCACAAAAGGCCTTGATTTTAAAACCACTTTGGGTTTAACCGATAATAATTCGCAAACCGGACGATTTATTCCATCTACTTTAATTGCTGGAAAAAACATCAAAGGAGAAGCTTCTGTAAATAATACCCGATTTTCTTCTTTCTTAACAGAGAATTATTTGACTTTCAAACGTGAAGTAATTGCAAAAGGAATGCTGACGGTTTTGGCTGGATATTCGTATCAAAAAAACAAAAACGAAAATTCATACGCCGCTTCAAGAGGATTTTTAACGAATACCAATTCATACCGAAATCTGGGTGCAGGAACAGTTTTCTTAAAACCAGATTCAGGATTATCTGAAACAGAATTGATTTCAGCTTTCGGAAGGTTGAATTTTGATTACGACGATAAATATTTACTAACATTTACAGCCAGACGAGATGGTTCTTCAAGCTTTAGTAAAAACTACAAATACGGAACTTTTCCTTCTGGAGCCATTGGATGGAACATCGGAAAAGAAAATTTCTTAAAAGACAGTAAAACCATTTCAAACCTAAAATTAAGAGCAAGTTACGGAGCAACAGGAAATCCTTCGATTGGCGCTTACTCTACCCTTTCACGATTTTCTGAAATCTATTATGTAAGCGGCGACGTCATTACCAATGCGGTGCAGTTGACTTCATTAGACAATCCGAACTTGAAATGGGAAACCTCTTATCAGCAGGATTATGGAATTGATTTAGGTTTATTCGATAACCGAATCAGCATTACAGCGGATTATTACAAAACCATCACGAAAGATTTATTGTTCAACAGACCGCTTCCGGGAGTTTCGGGAATTGCTTCGCAGCTTCAAAACGTGGGTGAATTAGAAAACAAAGGATGGGAATTGGGTATCAACACCAGAAATTTCGTTGGCGCTGATTTTACATGGTCAACCAACTTTAATATTTCATCCAACAAAAACAAAGTATTAAAATTAGCCGATAACAAAGACCTTTTAATCAATTCTGCTCCAGGACATTTCTTGGCAACTGAATCGCAGATTTTACGAGTGGGACAACCGGTTGGGTCTTTCTTCGGATTCATTTATGATGGCGTAATTCAGCAGGGAGAAACTGTTTTACCGGGAAACTTTGAAACCGCTCCGGGAGGAGAAAAATTCAGAGATTACAATGGCGACGGAAAACTGGATTCTCAAGATAAAACCATCATAGGAAATCCAAATCCGGATTTCATCTTCGGATTAAACAATGATTTCACGTATAAAAATCTGGATTTGAATATCTTTTT
This sequence comes from Flavobacterium endoglycinae, assembly GCF_017352115.1. NCBI lineage: Bacteria > Pseudomonadati > Bacteroidota > Flavobacteriia > Flavobacteriales > Flavobacteriaceae > Flavobacterium > Flavobacterium endoglycinae. Next base: position 4,732,927 of record NZ_CP071448.1, on the reverse strand, counting down.
CCAAGGTTCACAAGGAGGTCAAATCTTGAACTATACTTTGATGGAATTAGCTTCTGGAAACAACAATGCGACAACTGAGGTTTTAGATGCGTGGACTCCAACGAATACAGACACTAATGTTCCGGCAAACGCAGCGAGAACGAAAAGAATCACGTCAAGATTTGTGTATGATGGAAGTTACATCCGTTTAAAAAACATTTCTTTAGGATATAGTTTAAATGAAAAGGTAGTTTCGAAAATGGGATTAAGCAAAGTTCGTTTTTACATCAGTGCCCAAAACCTTTGGACCATTACCGATTATCCGGGAACAGATCCTGAAACCAATTACCTGAACGATACCAACTCCAGAAGTAATACCAATTTAGGATTGGATTATGGAGGATATCCAAACGTAAGAACGTTTACAGCAGGATTCAATTTAAAATTTTAATCTAATAACTTTTTTGGATTTAATAATTAAACACATAGAAACATAGTTTTTTTTATGCCTTAAGAAAGGATATAAAGAAAAACATGGTTTCTAACACATAGCTTCTATGTGTGTTAGAGATAAGTGAAACGTCTTTTTTAAGAGTTTTAAATCTATGTTTCTCTGTGTTAAAATTAATTACATCCAATTAGCTCTAATAAAAATACTATGAAAATATATATAGCTTTTCTTTGCTTTGGAACACTGGCTTTTTTCAGCTGTTCTGATCTGGAAGAAAAACCAACAGGAATTATTCGTCCAGAAAACTTTTTCAACAACACAGACGATTTACAGGCTGCTGTAAATGGAGCATTCGCTAATATTGCCCACAACAATTATTGGGGAAGAGAATTTACAATCGCCTTAATGCTCCGTGACGACATGGCCGATATTGGCGATAGAACTACACAAGCAGCCCGTATTGATGTAAACGACATGAACATGAACGATACAAATGCGCTTGTTGCCAACTTTTGGCCACAGTCATATGTAATTATTACAGCTGCTAATCAGGCGATCGAAGGTGCTAAAAAAACACCGGGAGATCCCGCAAAAGTAAACGCCATTGTAGCGCAGGCTTATTTTGCAAGAGCTTTTACGTATTATCATTTAGTACGTTTGTTTGGCGATATTCCGTACATTGATTTTGTGGTAAATGATGTTTCTCAGGTAAACTCTTTAAAAAGAACCAAAGAAGCAGAAGTATATCCGAAAATCATTGCCGATTTAGAATTTGCAAAACAATGGTTAGACGACAAACCAAAAGTAAAAGCAGTTCCCGGAAAAGGTACTGCAGCTGGTTATTTGGCTTCGGTTTATTTAACTTTAGGCCAGTATCAAAAAGCGTATGACGAAGCCAAATATGTGATTACCAACGAAGCCAAATTTGGTTTAGGTTTAGATGCTGATTTTCAGGATTTATTTAATGCTACAAAAGCGGCTTCATTAAAAGAACCATTATTTACAATAGATTTTAATAACTTAACATCAGGAAATTACGGTCAGGATTACACGGCATTTTTTACAGGATCTTTAAAAGATGACAGTTACAGTTATGGACAAGGATTTTCTGTTGCCGTTCCTTCTTTAAAAGTATTCAACACTTGGGATCAAAGAGATTACAGAAGAGCCGTAAGTTTTGATACGATTATTAGAAAGAAAACAGGTCCGGGCGGATCACTTCAGGTTTATCCTTCAAGTGACAACGAAAAAGCGCCACGTCCCCACATTGCAAAATACTTCCGTTTTCCGGGTAAAGCAGGTGCAAACGGAAGAACTTCGCAGCACAATTACATCACAATGCGTTATGCAGAAGTTTTATTAACGGCTGCCGAAGCTTTAAATGAAATTAATCCGGGAACAACAGAAGCCGATGGTTATGTAAACCGCGTTCGTGCTAGAGCGAGAAACAAAGCCGGAAAACAAGTTTCTTTCCCTGCAAATGTTACTCCGGGATTGTCGAAAGCCGATTTCAAAAAAATGGTAATCGACGAAAGAAGATTAGAACTGGCTTTTGAATATATAAGATGGTACGATATCAAAAGACTCAAAAATGGACCTGAAGTATTTGGTCCGAATGGTCTAGAACCGCATGCCAATTTTAATCCTGAAAAAGATTATTTATGGCCATTACCGGGAACAGAATTGGCCATTAATCCGAATTTAAAACCGAATAATCCTGGTTATTAATAATGGATATAAGACACGGATTCAAACGTTTTTTTATTTCACGCAGATTTTTCAGATTAAAGCAGATTTAGATAGATATTTTTAAAATGCGTTTAAAAATATTCTCTCGCAGATTTTGGAGATTTTTTATTTCATTTACTATGCATTGATTGTAATTAGATCTGCTTAATCTGCCAAATCTGCGGGAAAACTAAATCTGCGTTCTCTGCTAAAATCTTTTAGAATCTGCGTGAAACCAATTATACGCAACGCAATAAAAAATCCGTTCAAATCCGCGTTTTTGTTATAGCGAATACGTCCAATCAGCATCCAAACATCATAATATATATTATTTTAATATGACGAATGTTAATTTCATTTCTTTAATTCTAGGCTTTGCATCGCTGGTAACGGCATGCAAGCCTGGGATTAACCCTCAAACCAAAACCGCATCAGCAGCGGCTGAAAAACTAGAAACGCGTTACAAAATGCTGCTCGATTATCCAGCAGATTCAATGTCGATGCCGAGAAGTATGAATACCAAAACCCTTGAGATTCGCAAAGTGCCGTCTAGAGATTGGACAAGTGGTTTCTTCGCTGGAAACCTTTGGCAATTGTACCGATTAACAGGCGATTCAAAATACAAAGAACAAGCTCAAAAATGGACTCCTTTCAGCAAAAAGGAAAGCGTTAACAGCAATTCGCATGACGTAGGTTTTAAAGTGTTTTGCAGTTTTGGAGAAGCTCTAAAAGTGGAAAACAAAAAAGAATACGAAGCGGTAATTGTGAAAGGCGCAGAAACTTTATGCACAAGGTTTAATCCAAAAGTGGGTTCTATACGTTCTTGGGATTTCAATAAAGAGATCTGGGATTTTCCTGTAATCATCGACAATATGATGAATTTAGAATTGCTGTTTGAAGCCTCTAAAATATCTGGAAATCCAAAATACCGTGATGTTGCGATTCAACATGCCAATACTACTTTAAAAAATCAATTTAGAGAAGACAATTCTTGCTATCACGTAATCGACTATAATCCGACTACAGGTGAAGTGAGAAAGAAAACAACACTTCAGGGTTACAATGACGATTCGGTTTGGGCGCGCGGTCAGGCTTGGGCAGTTTACGGATTTACCATGTCGTATCGTTACACAAAAGACCCAGCATATTTAAAACAAGCCGAAGGAACGGCAAAGTTTTTTATGACCAATAAAAACCTGCCAGAAGACGGAATTCCGTATTGGGATTTAAAAGACCCAAGCATTCCAAATGCTCCTCGTGACGTTTCTGCCGCAATGGTTATGGCATCAGGATTATACGAATTGTATACTTATACCAAGAACAAAAGTTATTTGGCTTTCGCTGATAAACTAATGGCTTCAGTGCAGACCGATCAATATATTTTGGATACAAAAATTAAAGCACCATTCCTATTCGATCACAGCACCGGAAACTGGCCAAAACACGACGAAATCGACGAACCAATAATCTATGCCGATTATTATTTTTTGGAAGCTTTAATAAAGATGCAAAGGCTCAAAGGTTCAAAGTAACAAAGGTTTTGGACCTTTGAACCAGAAAAACCTTTAAACCTTTGTAACTATGAACCTTTGTACCTATGAATAAACCGAATAAAACTTTTTCAATTTTTGCGCTTTTTGTTTTGTTTCAGATTTGTCTGAGCAGCAGTTTTGCTCAGACAAAAATGAACATTAACGACAATTGGCTTTATTTAGAAAATCATACTTCTAACCTCAACGAAGCACAAAAAGCTTCCAATTGGGTTTCATTAAATTTACCTCACACTTGGAATGCAGAAGATGCAACTGATTTAATGCCTGGTTACCGACGCGATGCAAGTTGGTACCAAAAGAAACTCAATATTCCTAAAATCGATCAAAATCAGGTTTATTCCTTGTATTTTGAAGGATCAAACGTAACTACTAAAGTCTATGTAAACGGAAAAGAAGCCGGATCGCATATTGGCGGTTACATTGGCTTTTCGATCGATATTACAAAATTAATCAAAGAAGGAAACAACGACATTTTTGTTCGCGTGGATAATAGTTATGATATCGAAATTATTCCATCTCAAAAAAGCGATTTCTTTATTTATGGAGGAATTACACGTGATGTTTGGTTGGTTTCGAAATACAAAAATCATATCGACAATATAAAAATTACAACTCCAGAAGTTTCGGCTAAAAAAGCTTCGGTGCAAGTTATTTCTTCTATCGTAAATGCTGATAATGCAAAAGAGTTATCCTTAACGATCACTTTAAAAAATCCGAAAGGCAAAAAAGTAGCTAGTAAAACGATTCCAGTTTCAGCTAAAACTGCAACCATTACTTTCGAAAACATCAAAAACCCAGAGCTTTGGGATACCGAAAAACCAAATTTATATAAACTGACGGCTTCTTTATCTGAAAAAAATCAATTAAAAGACAGCATTACCGAGAAAGTAGGTTTCAGATGGTTTGAGTTTAAAGACCATGGCCCTTTTTACCTTAACGGAAAACGTCTCCTAATTCGTGGCACACATCGTCATGAAGAACAAGCCGGAGTTGGCGCGGCGATGACCAACGAACAGCATTGGGCTGACATGAAATCGATAAAAGAAATGGGTGCCAATTTTGTGCGATTGGCACATTATCCGCAAGATCCAGAAGTGTATAAAGCCTGCGACGAATTAGGTTTGTTGGTTTGGGATGAATTGCCGTGGTGCCGCGGCGGAATTGGAAATGAGGTTTGGAAAACCAATGCCAAAAATATGCTGGAAGAAATCATCAATCAAAATTACAATCATCCAAGTATTATTATCTGGTCTTTAGGAAATGAGATCAACTGGCTTCCCGATTTTCCAGACGGAGATAATGCCGAAAAGACAAATGCATTTTTAACAGAATTGAATGATATTGCACACAAACTAGACCCGACGAGAAAAACGGCAATCAGAAAATATTATGAAGGTTCGCATATCGTGGATGTCTTCTCGCCTTCTATTTGGTCAGGCTGGTATTCTGGAAGTTACAAAAGTTATCAAAAAGCAATTGACGTGTACAAGAAAGAATACAAACATTTTATTCATGCCGAATATGGCGGAGATAGCCATGTTGGCCGCCACAGCGAAAATCCGGTTACAGGAGAAAATGTCATAAAAGCCGAAGGTTGGGAAGAAGCGATTGTTCAGACGAAAGTCGCAAACATAGCTCAAATTGGCGACTGGAGCGAAAATTATATTGTTGATTTGTTTGACTGGCATCTGCATATATCCGAGAATGACCCAACGTTTGTGGGAAATATTCAATGGGCATTTAAAGATTTTGCAACGCCCTTACGTCCGGAAGATGATATTCCGTATATGAATCAAAAAGGACTTACAGACCGAAACGGAGTCCCAAAAGATGCGTATTATGTTTTCAAAAGTTATTGGGCAAAAGAGCCTTTTGCGTACATCGAATCGCATACTTGGACAGAACGTCAAGGACCTCAAAATACACCAAGAACCATCAGCGTTTTCAGCAATTGTGATAAAGTAACTTTATCTCACAACGGAAAATCATTGGGAGAAAAACAGCGAAATCTGGCTCTTTATCCTGCAAATGGCTTAACTTGGGATGTCAATTTTGCAAAAGGTGAAAATGTTTTAATCGCTGTTGGAAAAACAAAAGAAGGAAAAACAGTTTCTGATACCTTGAAAGTGAATTATCGTTTCAATAAAAATGACACGGCGGTTTCATTGCAATTGTCATCAGAGAAACTAAAAAACGGGAATTACTTAGTAACCGCAATTGCAATAGACAACAATAATTTACGCTGTTTGGATTATGAAGCTAGTGTTTATTTTCAATGTTTAAAAGGGGGAAAAACATTGAAAAACCAAGGAACACCAACCGGAAGCGAATCCATTAGAATGGCAAACGGAAAAGCCTCTATCGAAGTAATTCCTGACGGTTCTAATACTCCAATCGAAATGACGGCATTGAATCAAAGCTTTAAAGGGGAATATTTAAAGATTCCTGTTGAGTGAAAAGGCTCTAAGATGCTAAGGAGCTAAGATTCTAAGTCTTTTTGTCACAGATTAAAGAATTAAAAAAGTTCCGTTAGGAACGAAAGATCGGTAGCACCGGATGAAATCCGGTGGAATTAATTACGTCACACCAATTAAGTTCCGTAGGAACGAGATATATTACACAAACAAGATTACAAAATGAAAAAAATTCTAACATTATTATTCCTCACATCATTCGCAATTGGACAGTCACAAGGTTTAATTTCCAATGTTCCAAACCGAAACACCACTTCACTAAATGGAGTTTGGAATTATATTGTCGATCCCTATCAAACTGGGTTTTACAGTTTTCACTTGGATCAATACGATAAAAGTGAAAAACCAGCCAAAGGAGCATTTTTTACCAATTATCATGCTCAAAACAAACAGGAACTGGTGGAATACGATTTTGATAAATCACCAACAATCAATATCCCTGGCGATTGGAATTCACAGATTCCTGAACTGAAATATTATGAAGGAAATGTTTGGTTCAAAAAGTCTTTCGATTATAATTTAGAAGCCAAGAAACGTCTGTTTTTATATTTGGGAGCCATCAATTACAAGGCTGATGTTTATTTGAACGGAAAAAAACTGGGAACTCACGAAGGCGGATTCACACCATTTAACTATGAAGTAACTTCAATCGTACAGCCAAAAGACAATTATTTGGTAATAAAAGTAGATAACACGCGCCATAAAGAAGATGTTCCAACAGTCAATACCGATTGGTGGAATTATGGCGGTATCACACGCGATGTGACTTTGATTGAAGAAGATGCTTCATTTGTAGAAGATTATAACATTCAGCTGAAAAAAGGTAATGCGGGTATCATTTCTGGTTTTATTAAAATCAATAATTTAGAAGCTTCTCAGAATACTGTTTCGATTTCTATTCCGGAATTGAAAATCAATTTTAAGGGAAAAGCGGATGCAAAGGGAATTTTAAACTTCGAAATTCCTGCTAAAAAAATCTTGTATTGGTCACCTGAAAATCCAAAATTATATGACGTAACGATTGACTTTAACGGAAAAAAATTAAAAGATCAAATTGGTTTTAGAACTATCGAAACTAAAGAAGATAAAATTCTGCTAAACGGAAAACCAATCTTCTTAAGAGGTATTTCGATTCATGAAGAAAATGCTAAAGGCGGACGTGCTAATTCCCAAGAAGATGCTTTGCGTTTGCTAAATTGGGCAAAAGAATTAGGCTGCAATTATGTTCGTTTGGCGCATTATCCGCATAACGAAAATATCATTCGCGAAGCTGACAAAATGGGAATCATGGTTTGGGAAGAAATTCCAGTGTATTGGACTGTCGAATTCACGAATAAAAATACATATCAAAATGCCGAAGATCAATTAACGGCTTCTATCACTAGAGATAAAAACAGAGCCTGTATTATTATTTGGTCAATGGCAAATGAAACTCCAATTTCTGATGCTAGAAATACTTTTATTAAAAACTTAGCTTCACACACAAGATCTTTAGATAACACAAGATTAATCAGCGCTGCTTTATTAACTAAAAAAGAAACCATTGATGATCCAATTGGTGAAGTTTTAGATGTTGTGGCTTTCAACCAATATTTGGGCTGGTACGGCGGCAATCTAGAAGATGCCGAAAAAATCACTTGGAAATCAAAATACAACAAACCGATTATTGTTTCTGAATTTGGAGGCGATGCTAAAGCAGGTTTGCATGGAGAAAAAAACGAGCGCTGGACCGAAGAATATCAGGAATATTTATACATTCAGAATTTAAAAATGATCGAAAAGATTCCACACCTAAGCGGATTAAGTCCATGGATTCTGGTTGATTTCAGATCACCGAAAAGACTGCTGCCGGGAATTCAGGATGGTTACAATCGTAAAGGTTTAATTTCGAATGATGGCGAAAAGAAAAAAGCGTTTTATATCATGCAGGATTGGTATGCTAAAAAGAAAAGCGAATATTAAATTATTACAGGGTTTACACAATGCATATCGTAGAGACGCACTGCAGTGCGCCTCTACAGAAAATTGGAAAGGAAATAAAATTATATTGTCAAACCTGTTATCAATTCATTAACAAAAAACAGGCTCTAAATTATATGATTTTTCTTCATTATTAATTTACTTTGTAGTTAATCTAAAAATTGTAATCCTATGAAAAAAATTTATTTACTGGCAGTTACATTGTTTGCTGCTTTTACAGTTCAGGCACAAGATATAGTGAAATTTGCTCCGCTGGATGCTAGTCCGGTTGATATTTCTTACTTCCCAAACAAATCAGTTAAGTTCAAAAAAACAGATAATCCAAATCCGGTTATTAAAGTTCTTTACTCAAGACCTTCTGCAAAAGGAAGAACCATTTTTGGTGATGTTGTTAAATTTGGTGAAGTTTGGAGAGTTGGTGCTAACGAAAACACAGAAATCAAATTCTACAAAGACGTAACCATTGGCGGAAAAAAAGTTCCTGCTGGATACTATAGTTTATTTGCCATTCCAGAAAAAGACAAATGGACGATCATTATCAATAAAGAATTGGATTTATGGGGAGGATACGCTTATGATGAAAGTAAAGATGTAGTTAGAGTTTCGGTTCCTGTTAAACCAGTATCTACACCAGTTGAAGCTTTATCTATTGCTTTTACAACTCAAGGTAATATCGCTAATTTAGTTATTGGATGGGATAAAACAACGGTTGAATTGCCTATTACTGTTAAGTAAAAAATTGAATATTCAAATACAAAAAAGAGGCATCAAAAATGCCTCTTTTTTTATTCTATGTTTAGACAAATAGTTTCAGAACATAACCGATGGTTTCAACCATGGAAAACATGCAGAATAAACACGACGAGATTTTGATTGCGTTCCCAAGGTTGAAACCTTGGGCTATTTGATATAGATTGTTTTAATAAGGATTTATGTCGCCCCGCTGGGACTTTCTTAGAATATGCAGCAGCTTCTGCGGAGCTTAATATTTATAGAAAATTCTAAGTCATAAAAATAAAGCTCCAGAGGAGCGACATATTTCATATTAGTGAAACTAAAAAAAAGAGACATTTTGAATGTCTCTTCTTAATTTAATTCATCAAAATTAATATTTTCAACATTATAGGTTTGCCAATTAAATATATCATTTCCAAAATAACTTTTGAAATAATTTAAAACATCTTTTTCATCCCTAAAAATTTTTCGTTCCAAAATATATTCGTCAGAATTTTGAACTATTGCGATATACCCATTATATTTTTTCAAATTCGACAATCTCACATAATACACCTTCAATGGATCTTTAAATAATGGCTCTCTAGCATTCAAATCATATCCAATTAGTTTTTTAGGTGCTTTATCTGAAAAATGAAATTTTCTTTGTGAATCTCCTATATAGGCTAGAAAGGATTTGTCAATTTTTAGTTTTTTGAATTCATCAAACAATAAATAAAATAAATTGAATCCTTTTTGTTCATCATGTTCAACTTGATCCAGAATCATATTGCACCAACCCGAAGTTGATTCATAATAATCGAATTTTTGAGCCACATATTCATGAAAAAACCAAAATGGTAATGGTAAAAGAGTTTTTTCAGTAAATTTCAAATCTCTTAAAGCAGTCTGATAACCATTTAAATAGATATACAAATCGCTTATTCGAGAAGAACCAACATATAGACTAGGTCTTATTTTTATAGTATCAATATGTTCGTACAAATATTTCATTATTTAAGATAGTACTTAAACTTTAACAGTTTCTATAATCTTATCCAACGTAATTGGTAAATCTCGCACGCGTTTTCCCGTGGCATTAAAAACGGCATTTGCAATTGCAGGAGCCATTCCAACTAAAGCTGTTTCTCCGAGACCTTTTGTTCCCATTGGATTACTGATTGGGTCTTTTTTATTGACGAAAAACACTTCCTGCTTTTCAATATCTGCATTTACGGGAACATGGTAATCGGCAAAATTGTTATTAATCGGACGACCAAAACGATGATCTATTTCCAATGCTTCCATTAATCCCATTCCGATTCCGCCTACTGCTCCGCCAAACATTTGTCCAGCAGAAGTTTTCTGACTGATAACCGTTCCAATATCGGCACAAGAAACCACATGAGCCAACCTGATTTTACCCAAATTCGGATTCACAAGTACTTTTACAAAATGAACAGAAAATGAGTAAATCGAATATTTCTTTGCTTCTTCGGCCGCTTTAGAAAGATTTTCTACTTCAAAATCTTCTAATTTATTACTGTTCAAAAGTGCGGCTAACGTAACCGATTTTGATTTGTCTTTTTTAGAAGAAACAGCGCCATTTTCAAAAGTTAGATCTGTAAGGGCAATTCCTTTTAAAGCAGCATTTTTGCTTCCTATTTCGATTATTTTATTTACCAACAAATTGCAGGCATCATGCACCGCAGAACCTACAGAAGAAGTCGTTGCCGATCCTCCTTGCGTTGGACCTTTTGGCAATCCGCTTTTACCCATTTCGATAATGACATTTTCAGTAGGCAAACCAATTGCTTCGGCTCCAATTGCCGTCATCATGGTTGCAGTTCCAGGTCCCATATCATTGACACTGCATTGCAGCACTAAATCTCCATTGGCTAAGAATTTTGCTTTTACCGAAGTCGGGCTTCTATAACAGCCAAATGTTCCCGTTCCCATGCCGTATCCTACGAGCCAATTCCCATCTTTAACAGAACCTGGTTCGTTTTTACGATTGTTCCAGCCAATGCGTTCCATTCCTGCTTCGTAACATTCTAAAAGAAATTTGCTGCTCCACGGTTTATTTTGTTCCTGATCTTTTTCAGCATAATTGCGTTTTCTGAATTCAATCGGATCTAAGTTTAATTTATATGCTAATTCGTCCATGGCGCTTTCCAAAGCAAAAGAACCTGTCGCTTCTCCCGGACCGCGCATCCAGATTGGCGTACACGTATCCAAAGGCACAATTCTGTAACGCGTAGAAACATTCGGACAATCGTAAATAAATCGAGACATGTTTACCGTTCCTTCCATAAAATCTTCGTAACTCGAAGTCATAGCAACGGCTTCATGCGTTAATCCAGTCAGTTTTCCATCTTTGGTAGCGCCCAATCCCATTTTTTGAATGGTATACGGTCTGAACCCCACATTGGTAAACATCTGTTCGCGATGCAAAACTAATTTTACGGGACGATTTAATTTTTTAGCTCCAATTAAAGCGGCAATTTCATACGGCCAAGTGTGCAATCCCATTCCAAAAGCGCCTCCAATGTATTCTGCATGAACCTCAACATCTTCCACAGGAACATCAAAAACTCCTGCTACACTTTTTCTAGTTCCTTCAACACCTTGACTCTTGGTATATAAAATGGGTTTGTTTCCATCCCATTTCGCAATGATATTCGCCAATTCCATCGGGTTATGAACTTCGGTCGGAATCGTGTATTCGGTTTCCAAAACAACCTCAGCATTCTTATAACCATCCTGTTCACCGCGATGGTAATCATTTCCTTTATCGGTATCTATTTTTCTTTCTTTATTAGCTGCTTTGTGAAGTTCAGTCGAATGTTCTTCTTTGAAATAATCGGCTTTAATTAAACTTGCCGCATAACGCATACGTTCAAAAGTATCGGCAATTACCAAAGCAATCGGCTGATCGTAATACAAAACCGAATCATCTTTAAAAATCTGAAGCGGCTGACCAAAATTTCGTTTGTCTTTTGCTTTTTGATAACCAGCAGGCTTGTCGACATTTAAATGCGTAATCACCGCCAAAACTCCCGGCGCCCATTCGGCTTTTTTAGTATCAATGCTTTTAATTCTACCTTTGGCAATTGTACTTCCCACAAGGCAGGCGTAAACCACACCCGGTGTTTTATATTCGGCTGAATAAGTTGCAGAGCCCGTTACTTTAGCAAATCCGTCAACTCTATTAATATTACTTGTCTTGCTCATAATTTAATTATTTTGATGCTGCTATTGTAAGTGCTTCCGTTACTGCGTTTCCTCCAAGCGTTAATTTAAAATCATTGTCGCCGTATCCTCTAGCGCCTTTCATAGACAAATCGCCTGCTTGTTTAAATAGATCTTCTGAAACTGCTTTTCCTTTCAGGAATTTTTCGGTTTCCGTTAATCTCCAAGGTTTATGTGCCACACCGCCCATAGCCAGCCTGACATCATTTATGGTATTATTTTTTATTTCCAAAGCCACAGCAACAGACACTAATGCAAAAGCATAACTCGTTCTGTCACGAACTTTTAGATAATGGACATTTTTAGTGAAATTATTATCTGGAATTTCTACCGAAGTAATTAATTCTCTGCTATCTAAAGTATTGTCTTTTTCAGGTGTATTTCCCGGAAGACGATGAAAATCGGTAAAATCAATTTCTCGTTTTCCTTTTGGACCTTCTACCAAAACTTTCGCGTCAAGTGCAGCCAAAGCCACACACATATCACTAGGGTGAACCGCAATACAACTGTCTGAAGCGCCAAATACAGCGTGCATTCTGTTCGAACCGCCAATTGCACCACAACCACTTTTTGGAGCGCGTTTGTTGCAAGGCATATCAGTGTTGTAAAAATAAGAACAACGAGTACGCTGCAACATATTTCCACCGACAGTCGCCATGTGACGAATCTGCTGAGAAGCTCCAGCCGCTAAAGCCAATGCCAGCAAAGGATATTTTTCTTTGATGGAAGCATCTTCGGCAACCTGACTGTTTTTAGCCAAAGCCCCTATTGAAACTTTTCCTTTTAAAAATTCTATTTTCTTTAAATCTAATCCGTTGATGTCAACCAGTTTGTCAGGAGCGACAATGTTTTTCTTCATTAAATCAACCAGATTGGTTCCTCCAGCGATAAACATAGAAGAATTATCTTTAGCTTTTCCTATAACTGCCGATGATGACGACAAAGCTTTAATGATCTGAAAGTTTTTCATATTTTCTTCCCTCCTTCCTTCACTTCAGTTATAGCATCAACGATATTGTGATAAGCACCACATCTGCAGATGTTACCGCTCATATATTCGCTGATTTCTTCTCTGCTGTTGGCGTGGCCTTCTTTGATACAGGCAATTCCCGACATGATTTGTCCCGGAGTGCAATATCCGCATTGAAAACCATCGTGTTTGATAAAAGCTTCCTGCATGGGATGCAGTTTTTTACCTTTTGAAAGTCCTTCGATTGTAGTTACTTGGGCATTTTGCTGCATCGATGCCAGAGAAAGACAAGACAAAATTCGAGTTCCGTTTACATGAACCGTACACGCACCACATTGTCCGTGGTCACAGCCTTTTTTAGTTCCTGTAAGCTGCAATTGTTCGCGAAGTAAATCCAACAGTGTGGTTCTAGGCTCAATGTTTAAATTGTGTTTTGTGCCATTTACTTCAATAGAAAGCGGTACTGTTTCTAAATATTCCGCAATTTTTTCGTCCCATTTCTTTTCTGAAGCCATTACCAATGAAGGCGGTGCTAGAGCAAGAGCGGTAAAAAGTCCTGATTTCTTTATAAAGTCACGGCGCGAATTAGCATCCTCGGGCGTTACTTTATTCTGATTTGTTTTTTTAGAAGCCATTCAGTCTATTTGTTAAATTAGCAAATTCACTTTGTCATTCTAACAAATTTAATCAACTTAAATCACAAAAAGTTATGAAATTCAAACATTACTCTTATTTAGAATAATTACAATTTCGTTTTTTTTAACCGCAAAGGCGCAATGTTTTCGCAAAGTTCGCAAAGCATAATAAATAAATTCTCGCAAAGTCGCAGAGACGCAAAGTTTAATTCAAAAAAATAACCATATAAGGGATATAAGGAATTTTAAGTTTTTTCTTAATTGAACTTATATCACTTATATGGTTTAAAAAACTTTGCGTCTTCGCGCCTTTGCGAGATTATAAAATTGTATTTTTACTGAAATAAGCCCAAATTATGCCACAACAAGAAATCATTTATCTTGATAATAATGCCACAACCCGTGTTGACGAGCGAGTTTTAAATGCGATGCTTCCTTATTTTACTGATTTATACGCAAATTCGACGGGAACTCATTTGGCTGGATTAACAGTAAAAGAAGCGGTTGAAAATGCGGCATGGCAAACGGCTGATTTGATAAATGCAGAGGCTGATGAAATCGTCTTTACTTCTGGCGCTACTGAAGCTATCAACTTGGCAATAAAAGGTTTGGCAGATCAAAACCGAAAACATATTGTTACCGTTCAAACCGAACATAAAGCCGTTCTTGAAACTTGCCGGTTTATGGAAAGCATTGGTTATGACATTACGTATCTTTCAACTGATTCTGATGGGCTTTTAAATCTTCAACTTTTGGAAGAAATAATTACCGATAAAACACTGGTTTTCATTGGAATGTTTCCTAATAACGAAACAGGTGTCATACAAAATGTCAGTGCGATTTCTAAAATTCTGAAAGATAAAAATGTACTTTTTATGTGTGATGCGACACAAGCGATTGGAAAGATTCCGGTTGATGTTAAAAAACTCGGAATTGATCTTTTGACTTTATCAGCACATAAATTTTATGGTCCGAAAGGTGTTGGCGCTTTGTATGTTTCGGCGAAAGCCAAAATCAAATTGTCTCCTCAAATTGTTGGAGGCGGGCAGCAACGAAAATTACGAAGCGGAACGTTAAATGTACCCGGAATAATCGGTTTGGGAAAAGCATCGGAAATTGCTCTTAATGAATTAGAAAAAGATCAAAATAGAATTCTTCTTTTGAGAGACAAACTTGAAAAAGGTTTATTGCAATTTGAAGGTTCTTTTGTAAATGGAAATATTGAAAACCGAATTTATAATACCACAAATATTTGTTTTCCAGGCGTAAATTCAGAACAGTTGATTTTGGGTTTGGGAAATATTTCAGTTTCAAATGGCGCTTCGTGCTCAGCGGTGACTTCTGAACCTTCGCATGTTTTAAAAGCAATGGGATTATCTGATGAAGATGCTTTGAGTTCGATTCGATTTAGTTTGGGACGATTTACTACTTCTGAGGAAATTGATATTGCTGTAGAGCGGGTTTTGGAATTGGCTAGACGAATATGATCTTTTTTGTTGCTAAGGCTCGAAGACGCTAAGTTTTTTTATCTCTCGCAAAGTCGCTGAGGCGTGAAGTTTGTTTAATCTCGCGAAGATTGCAGATGTGCAAAGTTTTTATACTACTTGAATTACGTTCATCTTTAGCTGGATGAGAAAAGACAACTAGCGCAGGCTTTAGCCAAACTACGACATGTTTGGCTAAAGCCTATTACTTTGCTCCTTAATGTACCTCCAGTTAAAACTGGAGGCAACTCATAAAAAGCGTTGCATCTTAGCGCGTGCGTGATATTAAAAAAACTTTGCCACTATGTCACTTTGAACCTTTTTCACTTCGAACCTCTGTCTCTTTGAACCTTTGTCTCTTTGAACCTCTGTCTCTTTAAACCTCTGTCACTTATCAAAAGAAATCAACTGAGAATAATCATCTTCTGTATCGATATCAATGTTACCTTTTTCAAAAGGAACTGAGATAACATCATCTAGATGCTTTTTAATGAGTTTTTTGGCTCCCTCCTGTCCTTTTAATTTTAGTAATTCTTGGAAATACTTTTTGTGAAATAAAACTGGTGTTCCTAATGTTTCTGAATATGCAGAAGCTGCCATTCCTTTTTGATTTTTATTTGATTCTCGAATTAAATTTTCAAAGACGAAACTCGTTACAAATGGCTGATCGCAGACCGCCAGAATACATTGTTCACAATCTGGATTAAAATGTAATAATTCCTCAATTCCTTTTATAATTGATGAAGACATTCCGTTTTGCCAATCTGGATTAAAAGAAAACAGTATTTCTTCTGTATTAAATTCTTTTTCAATTATCTCAGCTTCTGATCCTGTCACCACAATTATAAAGGCACTTGAAACTTTAGAAGCTTGTGAAATGGTGTTTTTCAGCAGAGTTGATTCTTTATATTTCAAAAGTTGTTTGGGGCTGCCCAATCGTGAAGAACTTCCGGCTGCCAAAATAATAATCCCTGTTTTATTTCGGAATTTATTCTCCATTATGAATTTCATCGTGAATTTTACCCAGTTTATATTTCAAAGAAGTTCCTTCACGGGATGAAGCCACAGCTTTAATTTCAGAGATGATTGACAAGGCAATTTCTTCTGAGGTTTCGGCGCCAATATCTAAACCAACAGGGCTGTGAATTCGGCTTAACTGCTCTTCATTTATGGTAATTCCTTCTGCTAAAAGATCATCCTGCATTCGGTTGAATTTTGATTTTGGACCGAGAATTCCGACATAATAGCAATTAGTTTGCAGCAATGCCTTCAAAACAGCCAGATCATATTTGTAATTGTGTGTCATCAAAACAAAATAGGTCTGACCGTCAATGATTATATTTTCTAGAAATTGTTCTGGTTTCACGACCGAAATCTGATTGGCTTTTGGAAAACGTTTTGCTGTTGCATGCGTCGCACGTCCATCGCCAATAGTAATTTTCCATCCTAAAATGGCTGCCATTTTAACAACTGGCTGAATATCGTTTCCTGCTCCTGCAATTACAAGCAAAATGGATGGTTTTATATATTCAATCAATGCTTCATCATCGCTTTCTTCCTGAAGTTTTTTTATTGTAGAAGTCTTCGTTTTCAACACTTCTTTCACATCAGAAATCAGATTCAAAGCTTCATTGTGATGATTTAAAACAGGACTGTCTTTTCTAAAAAATAAGGTTGTCCCTATTTGAGAAGCATTTCTTTTCAGGGAAAATACTGTAACAATAACAGCTTCTTTTCTTTCTGATTCTAATTGTTCTAAAAGCTGAATGGGGTTATTTTGAGCTTCTTCATCTATATATTCAAAAAGAATATGAACGATTCCGTTGCATCCAAGCTGCAAACCAACTTCGGCATCATCTTCGCTGCTGGTATTGTAGGTTACGAGTTTATTTTGTTTTTGGTTGATGGAGAGAAGTGCTTTTCGCAGGGCATCACCTTCTAAACAGCCGCCGCTTATGGCTCCTGTCAGCATCCCATCTTCGGTTACCAGCATTCTGGCTCCGGGTTGTCTGTATGATGATCCTTCTACTTTTACTACGGTTGCCAAAGCTGTTTTTTTTCCTGCTGACTTTGCTTCTGTATAGGCTCTAAGGATTTCAGTGATTTCTTTCATACGTTCTTATCCATCAATAAAAATAGGTACTAATGATTTAGTTTAATGTCTAAAAATAAAAAATATTACAAACTTAAATGACTTTCCTGCGTTTAAGTTTGTAATATTTTTTTGAAAGCTTATCTAAATTGTTTCAGATAACATTATTCATTTAATTCTAAAAAATAATGCAGCTGAGATTTGATTATTTTCTTATCTCTATCAAGCCTATACAGTTTTTCGGGGTTGTTGCTGTAATAACCATAGTAGATTTGTTCGGTTTGTGGTTTATCCCAGTTTAAAATATAAATAGTACCATCTTTGTCTTTGTCTAATCCTTTTTCAGTATTTAAATTCCCTTTTTCGACTATTTTTTTCTCTGGTGATTTTCCTTCGTAAATACTGGTTAATTCAAAGTTATTATCTACAATATTAACTTTTAAAACGGTTTGTATGCCATTGCAGTCGGCACACGGCAATGTTCCTTCAAAAACTCTAATCGGATCTATTTCATTATTTGTACTTACAGAATCTATAGATACGGTATTATCTTCTTCTTGGCTTTTTTTGGAATTACAAGATAGCAGCTGAAAAGCAGCGATGCATATTATAATTGTTTTCTTCATATTTTTTTGCTTCAAAAATATAAACTTTTTCTTACTTACAGAAGTTTTAAACCAAACTTATTTTACTGGAAATAATAGCTTAACAATTATTTTTTCTTACAACATTTTTTATATTATGAAGTTTTGTATTTTTATAATTAGCAAAATCAAAAATAATATCTAATTTAAAATAAACTAGCATGGGAAAATTTGTAATTACTAAAAGAACCAATGGTGAATTTCAGTTTAATTTGAAAGCTGGTAACGGCCAAACAATTTTAAGTAGTGAAGGGTACAGCACCAAAGCGGCTTGCTCAAACGGAATTGAATCTGTGAAAACTAATTCTCAAGACGATAATCGTTTTGACAGAAAAGAATCAAGCAGCGGTAAACCTTATTTTAATTTGAAAGCAAGTAACGGACAAATCATTGGATCCAGCGAAATGTACGAAAGTGTTTCTGCAAGAGAAAACGGAATTGAATCTGTAAAGAAAAATGCTCCTGATGCAGCTGTTGACGATCAAACAGCTTAAATTCTTATATACAAAATAAAAAACGAGGCCCATACGACCTCGTTTTTTCATTTTATAAACTGCCAAATTTTTTCTTGTATCGATTCAGTTCTTCTTCTGTTTTGGCCAGAAGTTTTTCGAGCAGTTTTATTTTATCTTCATAAAGTGATTTTAAAGCTTCACTATTATCTGAATTGATGGAAATATTTCCAGAATTACTATTTCCTTTGACGGTATTAAAGCTGTTAAAGTATCTCTGACTATCAAAACTAATGATATCTTCTACGCTAACTTCTAAGATTTTTGCTATTTCGACTAATTTAACGTAAGACAAAATTGTTTTTCCTTTTTCAATTTTACTATAACCTGCTTGAGTGACACCTAATTGATCTGCCATATATTCTTGAGTATAATTTTTTAACTCTCTTATACTTTTAATTTTATTTTTGATTGAAGTTGCCATAAGTTTAATTTGGGGGGCACGTATAGCTGAAACAGAACGCTGCTAAACTTACGGAATTACAGCTATATTTTTGGGTGAATAATTTTTACTGCTATTGTTGTAGGTTTTTCTAAAGCCGTAAATTTTTATTTTTTTCTTATAATAATGATAAAACCATATACAATAGCTACGATAATAAAAACCAAATCGTAATTTGAAATTTCGTTTAATAATTCATACATTGTCAGGCCGTTTTCTTAGTCTGCTCTAATATGCGTTCAAACTCAAAATTCAAATAGTCATCGATTTCTCTTCCTATAGCGGGGCGGTCTACGGGATTTATCTTTACTTTTATTTCTTTGTGGTTTGTATCTCTAACAATAACGTAATAATTGAATTCGGTATTGTTGTGAAATCGCAGGATAATGAGGAGGGTGTAACATAACAGGGCTGGAATTAGGTAATAGAGCTCCATTAAATTGGTAAATATCATACAGTAATAGGCCATTGCGGTAACTGTAATAAATGCACTGTTTTCAAAAAAGTAACTCTTTTTTCGTTTGAGCAGTCCTAATTCTACAATTTCATTAAAACTGTACTGCCAGCGCTTTGATCCATAGTGAAATTGTACCTGATCGTGGGTAAGGAAAATGAACATAATAAATAATAATTAAAAAATAAGAATCATTTAGAAGTCAAATACAACATGACGGTCTAAAAGTGTTTTTGGGGCTTAAAAAAATGTGTTTAAAAATGCTGTAATGTTCGAACAACACACCATATCGCAATATTACGGATAAAACCTATTTTTTTCCTACAAAGCAGCTTATAGAATATAACCAACGGTTGTAATTCAATCTTTTCATCAATTTTTACTTATAGTTTCTTTTTCCTATATAGCGTTTTACTTATAATAAATTCGATAGTTAAAGTAACTTATGCTCACAAAAAAAGCCGTTCCCTAAACAGAGAACGGCTTCTTCATTAAAAACTAAAATTAAATATTATTTGACTGCTGGAATCCCTTTATGTGTTGGGATTACCTGCTTTATGGTTCCATCTGGATTGAACTCTAATCTATCGATGCAGACTTCTCGGTGAAAACCTCCCGCATCTCCCATTTTAATTCCTGTTGGATAAGAGAATCTATGATACGTGATATACCATTCGTCTTTGTTCGGAAGTTGCAAAACAGAATTGTGTCCTGTTGCATAAATGCCTTCTGCTGGGTTTCCTTGAATTACGATATTATCTTTTGGAATTTCAAGCGGTCCTGTTGGAGAATTTGAAATTCCGTATCTCACTTTGTAATTCGGACTTCTGGTGTCGTCTTCGCTCCAAAAGAAATAATATTTTCCGTTTCTATAGATTACGTATGTTCCTTCACGGAAAGTATCATTAACTGCAATTACTTTAGTTGTTCCTGCTTTTATCGAAACCATATCAGGATTTAACTCCGCAACTCCCATATACATATTTCCCCAATACAAATAACTTTTGCCCGTTTTTGGATCTGTAAAAACATCGGGATCAATTTCTTGTCCGTCTTTTATGCCTTCGGGTCTTGTTGCCACAATTGCTTTTCCGCTGTCTTTAAATGGTCCGGTTGGATTATCAGAAACGGCTACTCCCACTTTTTGTGCTGCTGTGAAATAGTAAAAATATTTGTATTTCCCTTTAATCTTTTTCTCTACAATACAAGGCGCCCAAGCATTTCTGTTTGCCCAAGCCACGTCTTTTTTCAGATCGATAATGATACCTTCATCTTTCCAATCGACTAAATTATCTGAAGAAAAGGTTTTAAAATAATAACCCGACCAGCCGTCGAATCCGTCGCTTGTTGGATAGATGTAATATTTCTTTGTTTTGTTGGAATACAAAATTTCAGGATCGGCGTAATACCCTTCCAAAACTGGATTATGGTTTACTTTTGGAAGTTTTGCAGGCGTTCCCCATTTGTCTGTAATTCGTTTTAATTCAGAACGAGTTATCGGAAGAATCGTTCCATGACGCGGATTAAAATCCATTGAAATGTCATTGTCAATCACACTGAAGTTTTCTAAATCTTTCGTTTTTGTAAATTGATATCTTCCTTTGGTGTACACATCGTACATCAAAATATACTCGTCTGAATTATTTAGTTTGAAAACACTCGAACCTTCTACTCCATCTTTGGTCTGCTGCAGGTAGTTATCATTTTCAATCCAATTTCCTGAAGTCAAATCTTTTGTAACCGCCACTTTGATTCCTGGCGTATTGGTTTCTGTTTTGTAAAAAAGATGGTATTCTCCATTTTTTTCGATGATATCACCGTCGATACAAGCATTTCCCGACTTTGGAACAAATAACAATTTTGGAGCGCTTTCTAAAGCCGTGAAATCTTTATTCGCATAAGCGTAATAAATTTTATCTGGTCCTCCTGCATGCTGCATGCTAAAGTAAATCATGTATTTACCTGCTTTTGCATCGTAAATAGTCTGTGGCGCCCAAACGCGTTTTAAGTCTTCGTTTCCAGGAAATGCAGTTTGGATATTGACAATGCTGCTTTTCCAGTTTACCAAATCGGTGCTTTTTAGTAAAACCATGGCACGATTGCTGTCCCAGCCTTTTGAAGAAGTCATATCGGTCAAAACCATATAAAATGTCTTACCGTCTTCACCACGCAATATATGCGGATCACGAACTCCTCCAGTTGAACTGATGGTTTTACTGTCTAAAATAGGTTTGTTATTGTTGAGTGCATAATAATGATACCCGTCAGTGCTTACTGCATAATTAACGGCCTCTTCTTCGACTTTATTTCCAATGAAATAAACGAACAAATACGCTGTTAAGTCTTTGTCGGCAATAACGGGCGGAATTCCTTTTGCTGTATTTTGGGCTTGTAAAGGATCAAAAAGGCTTAGTAATGATACAAGGCAAAGAAGTATTCTTTTCATTTATTTTTTACTTTTTAATTGATATAAAACAGAACTGTGAGGTTTTAATTCCAGTCCGATTTCTTTTGAAGTTGATTTTGATTTTTCGCCTGTCCACATATTCAAAATTTCTGCTGAACCTGAAATTCCTATATCAGAAAGGTTTACGACAACTTTTTGCGAAGCATTATCCGAAATATTAAACAAGGCTAGATAAACACTTCCATCTTTTGGATTTTTTGAAGTAATGGCAATTTTTCCGTCTTTTTGGAAAAGCTGCTTAACATCGGTGCTTTGATTGTGCATTTTTACAACTTCCTTATTGGTTAATAATGATAAGGTAAAGGCATCATTACTAGGCAAATCACCTCCAAAGAATAAGGGAGACTTGAAGATATTGAAAAATGTAATCAAAGTATATTGCTCGTCTTTTGTTAAACGTGTCATACGGTCATTGCCTCTTTCTCCTCTGATTGAAATGCGCCCTAACGGAATCATATCGCAATCTGGCCATGTTCCCGGCGCGATGTACGGATACCATTTTTGAGCAACATCCATTAAATGCGTGATATGCGGCCATGTGTCCCAAACATCATCTACCATACGCCACATATTGGCATGTGTAGATACGTGTGGCGCTGCTGAAATTGGTGTTTCTCCTGGCGATGTACTTAAAACAATTTTACGCCCACATTTGTCAATTGCATTTCTGATTAAATTGATTTCGCCTTCGTGATACGGTCTTGATAAATCATCAATTTTAATAAAATCTACTCCCCATTGCGCATATAATTCGAAAATAGAATCGTAATATTCCTGCGCTCCAGGCTTGTCTGCTACAATGGTATAATTGTCTTTCAGCCATTCGCATTGCAATGCTGTCGAATACACTTGATCTGCTGTGATTCCGTTTGCTCCTTTAATTGGCAATTTGTCTTCAACCGCTTTTTTAGGAATTCCACGCATAATATGGATTCCGAATTTTAATCCTTTTTTATGGATGTAATCGGCCAATGGTTTAAAACCTTGTCCGTCTTTTGCTGAAGGGAATCTATTAACAGCTGGAAGATATCTTCCGTATTGATCGATTACATAACGAGGGTCTGTTTGGTTGTAGCCTCCCGCTTTGTCATTTTCGACAAACCATCGAATATCTACAACAACATATTCCCATCCAAATTTCTTGAGCTCTTTTGCCATATAATCAGCATTGGCTTTTACTTCGTGTTCTTCTACTGTTGGTCCATAACAATCCCAGCTGTTCCAGCCCATTGGCGGAGTCTGAGCCCATTGTTTGAATTCTTCTTTTTGAAACGTTTTGGTTTGTGCGTTAGATACGGCTGATAGAAAAAAGGCTCCTATCGCCATTGTAAGTAAGTTTGTAATTTTCATTGTGGTTTTTTATGTGTGGTTTTTACACTTTAAATATAATGAAATTTTATTGTTACAGACAAAAATTAGACCTAACAGGTTTTAAAAACCTGTTAGGTCTTTTTCTGCTTTGTTATTTCACATTTACAGTAACCTCAACAGGTTTTAACCACTGGCTTGTAAATTTTACTTTTATAGGTGCTGTCGAATCGCCATTTGCTTGAATATACGCTGCAATATGTCCGTGGAAAACTCTTTGAATATTATCAGTATAATCGGTCATGTCGCTGTTGTTTCCTGCTTCCAATCCCAATAATGTTGCTGCGCCATTGATGGTACAAGTCACTTCGTTGTCTGAAAGCATTACTGGAAGTCCGTTTTGGTCTTTTACCTGAACCATAATTTTAGCCACGCCTTTGTCTTTGCTAATGGTGATATCTTTATCGGCAATGGTTAACTCAAATGGCTGTTGAGTAGAATTGATGGCATAACGGCTTACTTCTTTATCGCCTGCATCTAAACCAACTGCTTCTAATTTTCCTGATGCAAACGGAATATCCCAATAGATAATTCCCGTTTTTTCATCATACAACTTCGTTTCTCCCACTACTTTTCCGTTCAATTCCAAACGTGCTTTTGCTGCATTGGTATAACAAACCACGCGAATTTTTTGTCCGTTTTCGTAATTCCAGATTGCCCATGCATCTTTAGAAACATCTTTATCGTTTGTCAACGGATATGTTCCTAAATATGCCATAGGTTTATCTGACCATAATGACTGACGGAAATAGCCTCTTGGCTTGATAACTCCAGCAAAATCAACTAAACCAGAATAAAATCCTCTTGAAGGCCATCTTCCTGATTCTCCTAAATAATCGATTCCTGTCCAAAGAAACTGTCCGAAAATATGCTTGTTGTTTTTTACTGCTAGCCAAGGTTCCATATCATGAACATTCTCACTTCCAAAAATTACTCTTTTTGGATATTTTTGGTGATCTGACTGATATTTGCTTTCTGTATAATTGTAACCTGTAATGTCTAAAGCGCCTGGATATTCTGTTTCATTAGACATCGCAACTCCAGCTAAACCTGCTGTTGTCGGGCGTGACTTGTCGTATTTTTTAACTGCAGCCACCAAACGTTTTGCAATCGCGCCAAGACGCATCGCATCAGGAGCATCTTTTTTGTAACCTCCGTAGGCAGCTTGTCCGAATCCATTTTTTCCTTGATCTAAAACGGGGTGCGAATACGGATCGTTTGGATAATCTACTTCGTTACCAATACTCCATCCAAAAACAGAAAGATGGTTTCGGTCACGGCGTACAAAATCTTCCAGGTCTTTTTCTGCCCAATCAGCAAAAATATCAAACGAACCTTCAAATCCTGGTGTTCCATAGTTCCAACCTTCTAGCCATTTGCGTTTTGGGAATTCCCATTCGTCATACGCTTCGTTTAAAACTAACAATCCTAATTCATCGCATAGTTCATAAAAATCTGGTGCTTGCGGGTTATGACTGGTACGAATGGCATTTACGCCAATTTCCTTTAAGGTTTTTAATCTGGTTTCCCAAACTTCTCTCGGAACTGCAGATCCTAAAACTCCTGCATCATGGTGCAGACAAACGCCTTTCATTTTCATCCATTTCCCGTTAAGGGCAAAACCATTATTAGGATCGAATGTAAAACTTCTAAAACCAGTTTGCGTTACCGTTTTATCGATTTCTTTTCCGTCTTTTAAAACAGTAGTTTTCAATTCATATAAATTTGGATTTTCTAAATCCCAAAGTTTCGGATTCTTAACATTGATTTTTGTCGAAATTTTTCCGTTCTGGTTCGCCGCCACATCTACTTTAGAAGATGATTTTGCTACTGATTTTCCGTCTTTTGAGAAAAGTTCATTTACAATTGTCAGACTTGCTTTTCCTTTTGAAGCATTTTCAACCTCAACCTCAACATTCAAAATTCCGTTTCCTTTATTTACTTCTGGATAGGCGTAAACCCCCCATTGCGCAATGTGAACAGAATTTGCATACACCAACCAAACATTTCTGTAAATTCCCGAACCTGTGTACCATCTTGAATCGGCACTTTGGCTGTGGTCGACACGAACTGAAATAATATTTTCTCCACCAAATTTGACGAACTCAGTGGCGTCATAAGCAAATGAAATATAGCCGTTTGGACGTTTTCCTAAAGAATGTCCGTTAATGAAAACTTCGCTTCTGTTGTAAACTCCTTCAAAATACAAATAGACTTTTTCACCAGCTTTGCTTTGCGGAATATTAATTGATTTTCTATACCAGCCAATTCCGCCAGGCAAATAACCTGTACAGCTTGCCAGAGTTGGACTCAACTGTCCTTTTACGCTCCAGTCGTGCGGCACATTAACCTGTTGCCATTTACTATCATCAAAAGCATTATTTTTTGCATCTGGAGTTTCTTGAAGATTGAATTTCCAGTTGTCATTTATTTTTTTAGAATCTCCAAACGATATCTGGCTAAATGCCGATACGCATGAAAAGAGAAGTACGGGGATTAAAGTTTTCTTAGTTAACATTTTTTCTAAAGGTTCTAAGATGCTAAGATTCTGAGGTTCTAAGCTTCTTTTGGTTTATTACTTGTTTCTTTTGTTTCTTTTGTTTCAGGTTTCAAGTTTCAAGTTCGCGCCAAAACGTGAAACTTGAAACTTGAAACAATTTTTTAATATTGCAATTCTCCCACAAACGTCACTACAGACCTTGCTGGGATTTCTAGATTTCCATTTTTTTGAACTTCGGCTCTTTTTAAGTTTGATGTATCAGAAGTTACGTAAGGTATGAACTCGTTGTTTTTTAAAGTTCCTTTTGATAGATCAAATTTGTATTGCTGGACCGATTTTCCGCAATTGACAGCTACCACAATCAATTTTTTATTTTGAATGTCTTTGTAAGCGGTTAGCATTACATCGTTTGCTTTGTCTAATTCGTTTTGGTTCGGAACATCTAATCTAAGCATTCCTGGACGAACAAAAAGCGAATAGTTCCCTAAAGCCCAAAGCAGTTTAGAATCGTGAAATTCTCCATCATTCCTTACATAATCTGGAGCTGTTCCTCCGTTGCTTTTTCCATCATCCAGATAAATTAAGCCGTCTTTGTAATCTACTCTTGTAATAGAAGTCCACCATTGCCATGATGCGGCATTGGCTACTGCAATATCATTATGAATTAAGCGGGCTACAAACAAAGCGGTCTGCATTCCTAAATCTCTTCCTCCGCCAGAACCTCCCGGAATTTCAGCTTCTCCTGGATTTTCTAAAATACAGTATTCCGACTGCCAGTATTTTAGTCCCGGATTTTTTTTAATTTCGGCAGCGATTAATTTTCTGCTTAAAACCTGTCTTTCAATTGGCCAAGTTGTAAAATAGCTGTGTCCTAGAATCACATTTTTTACATTCGAAAATTTAGTAATGTTGGTTTTGGTCTTTCCAAAGAAATAATCAATTTGATTGTCTCGGTTTTCGGCATTTACATTTTCGTACAAATAATCGATTTGTGCGGCTTCAGCAATTACGATTTCGGTGCTTAGTTTTTTAGCTTTCAGTTTTTCCGAAAGTGCTTTGGTCACCTCATATATTTCTTGATTGGTTGCCGGAGTTCCTTCTTGGCTGTTGGTGTCACCGTTTTTCGGCATCCATTCCCACTGCGGTTCATTTAACGGACTCACATAGTCGAATTTGATTCCTTCTTTTTTCTCCAATCCTTGAATACTTTGAACTAAGAAATCGGCAAATTTTGGAATTGCACCATCTTTTAGATTCAGTTTATTCTTTTGAGAAGCAAAAGACAATCCGTTGTTCGTCATATGCACTGGCGGACTATTGGTAAAAATCAGAAACTTTTCTACTCCGCGTTTTTTGGCCGCTTGTAAAAACCATCTTTGGCCTTCTTGTTTTGAGAAATCGTACGTTCCGTCGGCATTTAGAAAGCATTCGCTTCTTCTCCATTCGTCCGAAACTTTACTGTTTTCGCCTTGCTCGGCACTTCCTGCTCCAAGATTAAATCGCCAGATCGAAAGTCCGATACCTTTTGGATTTCCTTGTGCATCGATTTCTTTGCTAAACAGCAAATCTGCAATGGCATTTTTTTTCTGTTCTGGCCAATTCTTGCCTACAAACTGTGTTCTCCAGGCATCAGAACCTCCAAAACCATCCATGGTTTGTACTACATTATCTGTGCTGATAGTAACGGTTCGCTGTGCAAACGACAGCGAACTTGTTACTAGTAAAAGCGTGAGATATATTTTCCTCATTTATTTTTTTGTTTTTTAACCGCAAAGACGACAAGTTATCGCAGGGTTCGCGAAGTAAATTTTAGGCTTTTCGAACTTTGCGCTTTTTCTTTGTGTCTTTGCGGTTAATTTTACATTCTACTTATAATTCCCAACATAAGTCACAACCGACCTTGCTGGAATTTCTAAACTCGCTGCATCGACCGCGGTTCCTTTTTTCAAACTTAGAGTTTCAGAAGTGGTGTAAGGAGTCAATTTATTGTCTGTAACTGTTCCGCCTGAAAGCTTTAAATTGTACTTTTTAGCCGATTTGCTGATGTTTACCGCAACGATTACCAATTTTTTATTTACCGCATCTTTGTAAGCGGTAACCATAACATTATTTAATTCAGTTGAATTGTCAATAGTTGGAATCTGCACTCTCACCATTCCCGGTTTTACGAAGAAAGAGAAGTTTCCTAAAGCCCAAAGCGTTTTAGAATCTCTGATGTATCCATCGTTTTTGCAATAATCGGCGTTTCCTGCTCCGTTGCTTGCTCCATCATCTACGTGAATTAATCCATCTTTATAATCACCACGGCTGATTGCTGTCCACCACTGCCAAGACGTAACGCCTCCCACGGCAATGTCTGTACTGATGATACGTGCTGTCCAAAGTGCTAATGACATTCCTAAGTCTCTTCCTGCTCCTGCTCCACCTGGCAATTCAGCTGTTCCCGGACTTTCTAAAACACAATATTCTGATGACCAAAGACTCACTTCACCAACAGATTGGATTCTAGAAGCAGCGGCTTGTCTTGACGATACCATTTCATTTAATGGCCACGCCTGCCAGTAACTGTGACCCGAAATTGTATTTTTTACATTGCTTAAACCACTGATTTTTTTAGTAGAATTGGCGGCAAAGAAATAATCAATTTGATTGGATCTGCTTTCTTTTCCTGAAACGGTTTTGTATAAAGATTCATAAGATCCTGCTTCTCCCACTACAATTTTAGCATCTAATCCTTTTGCTTGTAATTTTGGCGAAAGGATATTTACAAAGCTGTAAATATTCGCATTGGTTGCCGGAGAACCTTCTTGTCCTGAACCATCCCACTCGTATTGCGGTTCGTTAAACGGACTTACATAATCGATTGTTAAACCGTGTTCTGTTTTTAGTTTGTCTAAAGATGTGGTCCAGAAATCGGCTAAATCAGGCATTTTACCATCTTTTAAATTGTAAAATTCTTTGATTGCGGCATGTGCTTTTCCATTTTGCGTTAAGTAAACTGGAGCACTATTGGCAAAAGCTAAAAGTTTGTTTACACCGCGTTCTCTTGCGGCTTTCATAAACCAAACTTGACCCGCTTGTTTGTTCATGTCATACGAAACTCCATTTGTCGTAAAACATTCGGTTCTTCTCCATTCATCGGTAATATCGCTGGCATCGCCTTGTTCTGCACTTCCGGTTCCAAGGTTAAAACGCCATAATGACAATCCAATTCCTTTTGGGTTTCCATCTGCATCTACGGCTTGGCTGAACAATAAATCGGCTATTTTATTTCTTTTATCCGATGGCCAGTTTTTCCCAATAAAATTACACTGCCAAGCATCTGAAGCTCCAAAACTTTCCATCGTTTGTAAACCCATATCAAGATTTACGTTGAGGCTTGTTACGGCAGCATTTTCAGAATTTGAATTATCTGATTCAGAATCACATCCTACTATAGTGTTAGCCAAAAGCAAGCCTGCACACAGCAGACTTACTTTAGTTGTATTAAAAAACTTCATCTTAGTAATTTGGGTTTTGTTTGATTACTCCGTTACTTAAGTCAATTTCTAACTGAGGAATTGGCCACAATAGGTGTTTTGAAGGATCAAAATTGATTCCTTTGTCTTGTGGTTCTCTCAAGTTGGTTGTTTCGTACGGGTCTGTTGAACTCTGATTGTATTTTACAAAAGTTCCGTTTGGTCCCATTAAAGATTCGATAACTGGTCTTCCGGTTGTTGGGTCTTTTTCGCGACGAATATCGAACAAACGTAATCCTTCAAAAGCTAGTTCTAAACGGCGTTCTTTATAGATTTGTCTCAATAAAGTGGGTCCAGAAATTCCTGTTTTTGGATCTAATTTTACACGTGCTCTAATGATGTTGATATCTGCTAAAGCATCTCCTCCTAAATGATAATTGGCTTCTGCTCTTGTTAAGTACATTTCTGCCAGACGAATCAACGGAATGTTTAGCGGAAGATGTCCATCTTTTTTATCTAAAGAACGACGAGTCGCAATAGGAATGTAATATTTACGACAGATACGTCCTGATTTATTGTCGTTTAAACTGAATTTATGAGTTGGATTTAAAACTTCATCTCCGTAAGCAGCTTCTCCCCATTTTGTAATCGTACTTCTTCTGCGGATTACGTCATTTTCAGAAAGATAGGCATTTTCTAAATCACTTGTCGGCATACACCAACCCCATCCGTCCAAAACGTCAGCGGCATCATTACTTGGAAAGTTCTTTTTGTCTTCTCCTCTAGCACCTGATAAAGTTGGCAAGGCAGAACCTAAATCTCTATTTTGAACTGATGAAGATTGTGCTTCTAGAATAGATTCTACTCCATTATGATTGTTTACATTCCAGATGTTTAGGAAATCAGCTTCAAGTGCAAAAGGTCCTTCTGTAATTACTTTGTTTGAATAGTTTTTTGCTTCTGCCCATTTTTCTTGAAACAGAGACACACGAGCTAACAAAGCATACGCAGCCCATTTGTTGATTCTTCCATCTTTGGCTACTGGAGCACTTTCTAATTTTGCTGCTGATTCTTTAAGATCGCTTTCAATCTGTGCATATACTGCTGCGGCTGAGCTTCTTTCTAATTTTAAATCTGCGGTTCCTAAAGATGTAGTGTACAAAGGCACTCCACCAAAAAGATTCACTAATTCGTAATAACAATAAGCACGAACGAAAAGTGATTCTCCCATATATTGGTTTTTCAGCGTTTCTGAAATTGGCGATAATGCCATTTTTTCTAAACCAATATTAGCCGACTGAATGGTGTAATAATGTGCGGTATAAATACTATTCATATCTCCCATATTATCAGGAGTAATCAGGTATTGTGAACTAGGTCTATGCGCACCGCTGTCTTGTCCTGTGTTTCCCATCCAAGCATCATCGGTTGACATTTCGTTGGTTACTCTTGGCGCTAGTAATGTCCACCAGTCGTTTGGAAGCAACAATCTTTTTGTTAATTCGTTTGTATAATTTTCACACTCTTGTGCGGTTTGAAAGTAGTTTTCTAATGTTTGGGTTCCTCTTTCTTCTTTTTCAATGAAATCACTGCAAGAAGCTGAAAACAGAGAGAAAGCTATGATTGATACTATAATTTTTTTCATGATCGTTTTGATTAAAATGCAACATTAAGACCCATCAAGATTGTTGGCTGTACGGGATAATTCCATCCTCCAAAACCTGATCCTTTTACTCTGTCTCCTTTATCAGGATCTCCTCCGGCTACTTCAGGGTCAACTCCTGTGTATTTTGTCCATACCCATAAATTCTGGCCTGACAATGAAATTCTTAGTTTATCCAATCCGAATTTGTTGTAGAAAGAATATCCTAATTGTAAATTTTTCATACGAACGAAAGAACCGTCTTCTACATAAAGAGAGGAGAATTTGGTGTAGTTTTCGTTGTTATCATCTTTTGACAAACGAGGAATATAATTTGAAGTTCCTTCGCCGTGCCACGCCATCTGCTCTAATCCACTGACTTTGTTGGTTAAACTTGCTCCGTTGTATAAATCTGAAATGTTTTGGTTTACGATTTCGTTTCCAATACTTGAATAGAAGTTCGCTACTAAATCAAAGTTTTTGTAACCAAAGTTTAAATTCAGACCTACGTTGTAATCTGCCCAAGGAGAACCAATTTTTGTTCTGTCTTTTTCATCAATTTTTCCATCGCCGTTTAAATCTTTAAAACGAACATCACCAACTTGCGCATAAGGTTGTAATTTGGTTCCGTGTTCATCAGTATGTGAGTTTAATTCGGTTTGGTTTTGGAATAATCCATCAGCAACATATCCGTAAAAATATCCTGGTACATCGCCTTTTACGGTTAAAGTTCTATTTCCAGATCCGTATAGTTTCTCACCATCTGCAGAAAGCGTAAGCATTTCAACATTTACGGTTGTAAAAGTCAAGTCTACACCATACGAGAAATCGCCTTTTTTATCTTTGTAGGAAAGCAATAAATCGATACCGCTTGACTGCATAGAACCAACGTTTGTCCACATCGTTGAATATCCTGGGAATCCGCTGTAGGTTGGAAACTGTTTTAAGAACAACATATCGTGGGTTTGTTTTTTATAATATTCCAATGAACCTGAAACTTTGTTTTTCCAAAATCCGAAGTCAAGTCCGAAACTCATATCTTCTACTGTTTCCCATTTAATGTCTTTGTTCGCCATTGAAGAAGGATAAGAAGTATCTACCACTTGTCCGTTGATTACATAATATCCTTGTCCGATATTCGATTGATACACAGCATTTGGTAATCCTTGGTTTCCTACTTTACCCCAACCTGCTCTTAGTCTAAGATCGCTTACAAAATCTTTAGCTGATTCCATAAAACCTTCGTTTAAAATTCTCCAAGAAACCGATGCCGATGGGAAATTTGCCCATTTGTTATTGGTCATGAATTTAGAAGAACCGTCACGTCTAAATGTTCCTGTAAAATAGTATTTACCGTCGTAGTTATACGAAAAACGCGAAATATAAGACATCAACGAACTTGACCAGCTGTTTCCTTTACTGTCTTTGTTTTTAGTTGCTGCATTCAGCTCTCTCATGGAATCAGAATTGTTTGGAACTCCTTCACCATATCCCCAAAGATCATTTCCGTTGTATTCTTCCATCGTGTTACCTACCATTAAAGAGGCATTGTGTTTTTGAGCAAATGTTTTAGAATACGTAATGGTGTTCTGCCATGTCCAATCAACATTTGTTGTATTCCATTTTTGAACATTATTGATTTCTTGTTTTTCGTGCGCTGCATCAATTACAAAATCTGGGGTAAATGAATTTCTTACTTTATCTCCCACTTCAACAGATGCTTGAGTACGAATTACCAAACCTTTGATTGGTTCGTATTGTAAATATCCGTTTGTGTTTAAATTGTATTGATCTGTGTAATCATCGTATCTTTTTACTGCTGCAACCGGATTCCAAATATATGATGGAGATCGTGCATAAATGCTGTATTCGTTTTCAGTTCCGTTTAACTGATCGGCTGGTTTGTAAATTGGCGTAATTGGATCAATTTTATCAAAATCAGCCCAGTTTCCTGGCTGTCCCCAAGTTTCGTAACGAGGGTTTAATGTAATACCTGCTGAGAATTTATCAGAGAATTTAAAATCATTCGCAATTCTCATGGTGATTCTTTCCCATCCGCCTATGCCGTATATAGATTCAGAATTGTAGTAATTTAAGCTTACGCCAAAAGTATGTTTTTCTGAACCTCCTGTTATTCCTAAAGAGGCATTGGTAACTGGTGTTCCCGTTCTGATTCCTGCTTTCCACCAATCCGTTGTTTTTCCTCTGTATTGAGAAGGATTTGGCAGATAATCTGAATAACCCGAATTGTTATACGCTGTATTCATGATTGATGCATAACCTTCGGCATCAGCCATATTATACGGATTGTTCATGATCTGCATACCGGAACTCAAATCAAAATTGAATCTGGTTTTACCTACTTTTCCTTTTTTGGTTGTAATTAAGATCACTCCATTTGAAGCTCGTGAACCGTAAATGGCACTTGCTGAAGCATCTTTTAAAACTTCCATCGATTCTATTTCATTGTTGCTTAAGAAGTTGATGCTGGTTCCCATTGGAATTCCATCAACCACATAAAGCGGATCTGTATTTAAGTTTAAAGTCGAAATACCACGAATTAAAACTCTTGGCTGCGCGCCCGGACCACCTTGACCTGTAACCTGTACTCCGGCTACCTTACCTTGAAGTGATTCTGTTACGTTACCAACGGTCATCGTTTGAAGTTCTTTTCCTTTTATAGAAGAAATGGAACTCGTTACGTCGCTCTTTTTCACGGCCGCGTAACCTACCACCACTATCTCATCTAATGCTTGGCTGGATTCTTCAAGGATTACATTAATTTCTGTCTGTTCGCCCACGTTTTGTACTTTGGTTGTAAAACCTACAAAAGAGAATTCAAGCTGTGCATTTTTGTTTGGAACACTTATCGTATAATTCCCGTCAAAATCAGTTGCTGCCGATGATGCAGTTCCTTTTACAATCACGTTAACTCCCGGAATTGGTACATTGGCTTTATCCTTAACTGTTCCTTTTATTTTTATTTGTCCAAAGGATACCGCAGTACACAAAAGGGCAATAAAAAATCCTATATATTTGAATTTCATAGTATGCTATTTTTTGATTAATGTTATAACAGCGTCATAACCCATTATTTTTTGGTAATAAATACTCTTTCCAATTCGGTGTCCAGAACTACTTTGTAAACTCCTGGAGCGGCTGGATATTTAGCATTTCCATTTTCACCTGGTGACATAGTGGCAATACCGTTTTTAATCAGCCTCCATGATGGATCCCACCACTGGCCTGTAAAAGTCGCTTCTAAAGTTCCTGTCAACGTATATTCGCCCACTAATTGATATGGATTATTAGGATTGTTTGCAAGGTGTAAGCTTTTTTGAGTCCACGCATCCCAAGTATCCCAAGTTGCTCCTTGAATTCCGCCACCGCACACACTTACAAATGGTCTTCTTTGTGCAGCATCATCATGCCATAAACCGTTTGCCACGTCTGCCCAAACTTTACTTGTTGGTGTGTATTTTTCGACAGTGTATTTTAAAGTATTTGGATTTACTTTGATTTTGTAATATCCTTTTGTTGGTAAAATAATAGGTGCCGAAGCGACATCATCTGTTAATTCTCCTGAAGTATTTAAACCGAAACAGTGCGGTGCAAAATCAGATTCCTGACCTAAGAAGAAGATTTCTTTATTGTCTTTATCAGCATAATATTTGAATTCGAAATCCTGTCCGCTTTTTTCGTGGAAATACATCGGAACTCCTACTGCATCTGTTGTAAGGTTAGTACCCTTTGGCTGATCGCATAAGTAAATTGCCGGATATTCGTTTGTAGCCACAATATTTACATTTAACGTTCCTGTATTCGGAATCGCAAATTTATCTTTTGCTGTAATCGTTAAAACGTAATCAGCAGCAGTTACAGGCAAAGTATAGGTTTTATTGAAGGTGTATGATTGTGGAGAATCAGCTAATTGAATCATTTCATCAATTCCTAAAGCTTCACATTTTACCTGAATATAATCGATACCAGAATCGTCGTTTACTACAAAATTTACCGGCATTTGATTACTCGTTGATAGTAAGATTACTGCTCCTTCTTTTGGTGTTACCATCGAAATACTTGGCGCAGCAAATTCTCCGTCAAGACGTAAATTGATTTCTTCATTTACGGCATTTCCAGAAACATCTGTAATCGTTAATTTTATTTTGAAAGCTTCAGAAGTTCCTCTGCTTGACGGAACTTCAAAAAAGTAACTTAAATCGTAGGCCTTTAAAAGTGGATCTGTTGCAAAAGTGATTACTTTATTAAGTGATAATTCGGGAATTTGAATCTGAACACTTTTTAATCCTAAGTCATCTGCAAGAGCTGCTTTGATTTCAAATTTCCTGCTTGGGGCACCATAAATTTCTTTTGTCGATACCACCACCGTAGGATTATCAGAACTAGGAAAATCTGAATCGTTACTTTGACATCCTGTAAAGAGAATGGCAAAAAGGGCAAGAAAAAATAAAAATAGATTTTTTTTCATTTCTTTAATTTTAAGGTTAGGTTTAGTTAGTTGTCTTTTTAAGACGTAAAGTTTGTTTGCGTTTGTAGGTTATTCGAGTTTTGATGCTTTCTTATTTATGTGGGGCAAAACAGAAAGCAAAAGTGGTTATTGGATTGTTTTCATAAGTATGGAAGTCTGTTTAATGGTTTGGTTGTTTTATTTTTTGTATTCTTTCTTCTTTATTCTTTATTCTTTATTCTTTATTCTTTATTCTTTATTCTTTATTCTCTCCTCTTTATTCTCTCCTCTTTATTCTCTCCTCTTTATTCTCTCCTCTTTATTCTCTCCTCTTTATTCTCTCCTCTTTATTCTTCTTCTTGATATCTATCCTTTTTCAGAATTAGTTTTTTTGTTTTGAAACCCGCAGCTGAAACCGCGGGTTTGATAAGTAATATTGTAAAACCAACTCTTACTACTTAGTTTAAAGAAGGCTCAATTCTTTAAACTGATAAACACTTATCTTTAAAACAAAAACACTTATTAATTAATTCCCATAACAAACCTTAAATTGGTTATCGGTATTGCAAAGAAATGTTTAATTCACACTTTTAAGGAGGGGTAAATTGGAAAAAAAAGGAGGTCAAAATTGCAATTAACTATTATTTAGAGTTAAAAATTAACAAATACGAAAAAATAACAGCATATTTTTACACAATACGCAATTAGTATTTTAAACGCCGATTTTCGAACTCAAACGTTAGAGTCAAAAAATCGGCGTGTTGTATTTGATTAAAAAGCAAAGGAAAAATCTAAATTCTGAAGGAGTTATTTGATAATATTCAAATCAGAGTTAAATGAACTCTTGTACTTTTTAATATATTCTGATGGAGTCATCCCGAAAAGTTTTACAAACTGCTGTCTGAAATATTTTGGGTCTTCAAATCCAACTTCGGAACTGGCTTGTGTAATATTCATGTCTTCTGTAAGCATTAACATCGCCGCTCTTCTAATCCGGACAGAACGAATAAAAGCATTTAAAGTCTGTCCTGAAATGATTTTAATTTTAGTATACAGTGTTCTGTGGCTCATACCCATTTCGAGTGCGAAGTTTTTAATAGTGAAATCTCTTTTGTGAATATTGGCTTCGACTATATCGATGCATTTCTTTAAGATTTCCTGATATTCTACAGGCACTTTCTGTGTGTTTTCTTTCAGCGTAATGCTGTCTAAGAAATACGTACGCAGATTGTGCCGGTTTCTTAATAACGATTCGACACGTGCTGTGAGAATATCATCATCAAAAGGTTTCGTAATATAATCATCAGCTCCTTCATTGATTCCCTGCAAATGAGTCTCGGGATTTTTAGATGCCGTTAATAAAATAACCGGAATATGAGATAAGGCATTATCTTCTTTAATTTTTCGGCACAATTCCAAACCGTCCATTTCTTCCATTGTAATATCACTTATCACAAGGTCGGGCATGTGTTTTTTGGTCAGTTTTAAACCTTCTTCTCCATTTTCGGCACTGTACACGATATAATTCTCCGAAAATAACTTAATCAAATACGCTCTTATTTCGGCATTATCATCGATAATTAAAACGGTGCGTTTCTCAGTAAGCATGATCTGCTGGAAATCACTTTCAGCCGTATTTGAAGTTGAAACCGAATTGATTTCTTCAATTTCATCTGGAATTAATTCGTCAAATAACTGGCTTCTCTGCGGTTTGTCGTTTATAATTTCAATATCTTCAAAATGGCTGTTTCCTTTTAAAAAGGCAAGTTTAAACGTACTTCCCTTTCCCGTTTCACTCGTACAGCTTACGGTTCCTTTATGTTTGTCGACAAAGTATTTGACGATGTAAAGTCCAATTCCGAAACCGGTTCCAACCGAAACTTTAGAATTGATTTGTTTGAATTTTTCAAAAATAACATCAATATCTTTTTTGTCGATTCCGTCGCCATTGTCCGATATTTCTAGGAAAACTTCATCATCGTTTTCGGTAAGTGTTAGTTTTATTTCACCTCCAATTGGTGTGTATTTGAAGGCATTCGACATTAAATTAAATAAAGAAATTTCTATTTTTTCATAATCCCCAATAATCGTGATTTCATGTTCTGGAATCGTAAATCTATAATTGATGTTTTTTTCTTTTGCTTGATTGACAAAACATTGATACACTTCATTACACAGATTATTAACGTTAATTGGAGACAAACGCAGAGAATCGGCATCATTTTCGGCTTTTCTAAACAATAACAATTGATCTACCAGACTCAAAAGTCTTCTGGCGTTACGATGTGCAATTGCCAAATCGCTTCCTGATGATCCGTTTTCGACATTTTCTTTCTGAACGGCTTTTTTCAACGGATTAATTATCAGCGAAAGCGGTGTTCTAAATTCATGCGAAATATAGGTAAACATCGACGACTGTTTTTCGGCTATCTCTTTTTCTTTTTTGCTTTCCAGTTCGGCGATTTTCACCTTGTATTTTAGTTTTTCTTTGTTTTTATGATAATCCAAATACACGAATAACAATCCGGCTGTCGCCAAAAAATACAAAGTATACGCCCACCAGGTCCTGTACCACGGCGGCAAGACTTCTATAGTTACCAAACTGACTTCTTTGTTCCAGCCTCCTTGAAAATTGGTCGTTTTTACTTTAAAAGTGTATTTTCCTTCTGGAAGTTTTGAGTAATTGGCTTTTCGGGTCTGCCCAACATAACTCCATTGTTCATCCCAGCCATCCAGAAAGTAGGCATAATTGATTTTGTCGGCATTGTTATAATCGAGTGCGACAAATTCTAATGATAAAGTCGTTTGATCATACGCTAGGCTAACATCTTTTATTTTATCTGAATCGGGGTCAACTTCGGCTTTGCTTTCTTCAATTGGTTGATTGTTTACATAAAAATCCGTCAGCAAAACATGATTTTTCTGATTGAATCCTTTGATTTTTTCTGGGAAAAAGATGTTGAAACCGTTTATACCGCCAAATAAAAATTCTCCCGATGATAATTTGATTCCGGCATTAAAACTAAACTGATTGCTTTGTAAACCATCATTTACCGAAAAATTACGGAAGGTTTTTCGTTTTTTATCAAACTTGCAAATGCCATTGTAAGTACTCATCCAGAGATTTCCTTCTTTATCTTCAAGCAATCTCAAAACGGTATTTGACGGAAGTCCGTCATCTGTTGTTAGTCTTTTAAAGGTATTTTTTTTTCGGTCAAATAAAACCAAACCGCCTTCTTGTGTTCCAAGCCAGAGGTTTTTGTCTTGGTCTTCATGAATACAGCGAATTGGGTTTCCAATAACTGTTTTATGGATTTTTCTGGTTTCTTTTTCAATTGAAATCAACGAAGTATAATTTCCTCCCCAAAGCTTTCCGTCACTGGTTTCTGTAAGTGACTGCAGGTTGTTTATATTTTTATCAAAAAGTACAAAGTTGTTTTGGGAACGATCAAAAAGATATAGCGAACCTTCGTTGGTCGCACTTGCCCAGATATTTCCTTTTGAATCTTTATAAACAAACCAAATGTTTTTTTCTATTTGTTTTGTATACGGATTATAGCACGAAAACTGTGTAATTGTATTGCTGCTTTTATTAATTCTATTGACACCGCCTGCCCAAGTCGACAACCAAATATCGTTATTATTGTCGCGGACAATTCCAGTAATGAAATGACTCGAAAGTGTTGTATTGTAATTGGTATAAGTGTTATTTTTTCGGTTCCAATATTTTAAACCTGCGCCGTCTGTACCAATCCAAACGTTGTTTTTTTCATCTTCGCAGAAAGATAAAATAAAGTTTTCCGCTGGTTCTTTGGCGTTGTATTTAATGCTTTTGAAATATTTTGGCGTATCGCTCAACATACTGATTCCGCCTCGAAGCGAACCGAACCATTTGTTGCCAGATTGATCTTCGTATAAACTCCAAACTGAATTACTTTTGGCGAGTTCTATTCCTTTTGAAATATTGTACGGAATTGTTTTTTTAAGACTTACATTAACGTAAAAAATACCGCATCCATCTGTTGTCAGCCAGACTTCACCTTTTTTATCTACCAAAATATCGGTAACACTGCATTTGCTGGAGAAGTAATTATTTGAAACGCTTCCGTTTTTAGTATTGAGCAAAAAAAGACCTTCATCTGTTCCCAGCCAAAGATTTCCATCGGGAGCCAATTTCATTGATTTTACGCCCATCGAAAGCGGAAAAACTACTTTTAGATCTTTTGTTTTGTAATGATAACTGCATACCCCAACATTTCGGACGTAAATCCAGCAGGCATTTTTTTGTTTGTTTTCTTGAATAGCAATTGCATCGTAATTATTGACGCTGATTCGGTTGCCTAAAACAGTCAGCGGAATTTGTTTTCCAGTAAAAGAACCATTTTCAAAAACAATTAAACCTAAATTTTGAGAAGCGACCAAAACCAGATTTTCTGATACTGAACGCATTTGATGAATGATATCTTTTAACGATTGAGGTTTTTTATTTTGGGAAATATATTCAACCGAATGAAAAGTCCCTGAAGATTTATTGTAAATACTGACACCATTTGTTCCGCCAACCCAGATGTTTTTTCGAGAGTCGCCTTCGATGTTGTAAATGGTATTGAATAAAAGCGATTTTTTGTCGTTGATGCGATTTCTGAAAACTTTGAAATTGTAGCCGTCATAACGGTTTAATCCATCATACGTTCCGAACCACATATAGCCTTCACTGTCTTGAAAAATGGTTGTAACGGAATTATTAGAAAGACCATCTGAAATATCAAGAAACTTTATGGGATAATCTTGTGAATATCCTATCGAAGAAAAACTTAGTATCAGCAGAAAATAGAGAACAAAACGCTTCAAAACACACTTTTTTATATTCTTGTAAAAAGTACAATTATAAGCTAATTTTATAAAATTTTAGAATAATGAATGTAGAAATGATGGTTTTCCTTTGGTTTTTATAGGATTTTATCTTTGTATAATATTTTTAACGAATTATTACTTATAAGTTTTCATTAATTAAAAAGCCTCAAATGAAATCACATTTAAGGCTTTTCTATCTTAATAATTTTTAATTTTTATTTTTAAACTCCTCGATTGCAGCATCCGACAATTGCGGATTTGCTCCTGGAGATCCGGCAACCAACGCTCCAACCGCACAGGCAAAATCAATTGAATCCTGAGGTTCTTTTCCTGAAAGCAGTGACGTAATTAAAGCCGCTAAAAAAGAATCGCCT
The DNA here is from genome assembly GCF_017352115.1 of Flavobacterium endoglycinae. NCBI lineage: Bacteria > Pseudomonadati > Bacteroidota > Flavobacteriia > Flavobacteriales > Flavobacteriaceae > Flavobacterium > Flavobacterium endoglycinae. The sequence continues at coordinate 4,692,432 of NZ_CP071448.1, read as the reverse complement.
GCTCCTACCGTATCAACCACTTTTACTGGATAGCCTTTGTTTTCGTACAGTTTTCCTTTCCAATATAACAAAGCGCCATGTTTTCCGCGTGTCACACACATTGCTTTCGCTTCTGTAATACTGGAAATAAATTTCATGTTTTCACGAAGATTAGACGAGATAAAGCCAAAAAAAGCGGTAATTTCAAGTAATTCTTCGTCATTAAACTTTATAAAGTCTGCAGACTCCATTAACTGCTCTAAAACGGGATATGAATAATGTGGTTTTCTCAGATTGACATCAAAAACCTTGTAAATATCTGCCTGCAATAATTCCTGAAGCGCTAATCTTGAAACTTTATCTCTTGAGATCAAACTGCCATAAATTAAAACATCTGCTTCTGAGACAATCGATCTGGATTTTTGATCTAATACAATTTTATCCCAAGCCGATGGATAATTGATTTCATAAGTTGCAGAACCACTTTCGTTTAAAGTTACTTCAACCAGACCTGTTGGATATTCATTTGAAATACTTATAGTATCCGTTTCCAATCCCAACTCTTTTACTTTATTTATAATTTCCCTTCCCTCTTCATCATTTCCTACACAGCTAATCATTGCGGTATCAGCACCAAAGGATTTCATACGCAACGCCACATTTAACGGTGCTCCTCCTATTTTCTTTTCACCATCAAAAACATCCCACAATACTTCGCCAAAAGCTATTGCTTTAAGATTTTTTTCGTTTTTCATTCTAATTCTTTTTTATGATCCAGTTACATAAAAATAAACTTTTAATTACTGACGTCCTAAAATTTTTGATTTATAATAACAAAAAAAGAGGATTATAAATCCTCTTTTTTAAAATAATATTTCTACCGATATTTAATTCCTAACGGAATTCAACCAATATTTAAACCCTAACTGGGTTCTACCGACATTTAACCCCTATCGGGGTTCTACCCATATTTAACCCCTAGCGGGGTATTTTTTTGACGTTTTCTATGCCTACCGATATTTAACCCTTAAATGGGGTTTTACCCATATTGAACTCTTAACGGAGTATTTGCTCTGTTAATATCTCGGAGAGATTAAATATTGGTAACATTCTTAGACCTCTAAAAATTGTCCCGTAGGGACTAAATCTTAATCCAACAAAAAGACAATTAATCCTCTTGCGCCATGTGCTCCTAGAACCAGAGATTGTTCAATATCAGCCGTTTTTGAAGGCCCGGCAATAAAAGTTCCAAAACCATATTCTTGATTTCCTATTCGATCATATGCTTGCTGCATCGTGCGTACAATATCGCTTTTATGAACGATAATCGCTAGATATTGTGCAATGAAAGGCGCAACACGCTGTCCTAAAATATCATCGGTTACCCAGAGTCCGCTGTTTTCGGCTACTCCAAAATAGGCTTTAATAACAGTTAGTTCTACATTTTCAAGCGAATGCGGATCAGTATTTTTCCAGTCTAAAGATGCTATTTCTGAAAGTTCTGGAATCGTGGTTATCAATCTTTTTTCCAGATTGTAATTGGATTTGATATACTTGATAATCTCTGTATAATCAGCAACTTCAACTGGATCACCTCCAATGCCTTTTAAAACCGTTTTATAGGTTTCGATTGTATCAAATTGTTCCGAACCTAAAACAGTTAAATCTGGCAGGTCTGCAGCAACATTAGGCTGGTTCAGTTTGATTCTTTTTAGGATTTCGGCTTTACTGCTCATTTTCTTTATTTTTAGATTCCCTAGAATTTTTCTTGTACCATTCTCTAAAGGATTGTTCTGGAACATCAGGCATTTCACGCTGATCGTACCATTTGTTCATTTTATTGTTAACCATTCCTGGAATATTCTTCATCACAAATCGTCCTGATTTTCCAGCAATATTAAAAATCGTTGGATTAGCTAAAACGGCTGCCATAGTTTTCATGGCGATGGATTTTGCTTTTGGCGTATGTCCTTCTTTTACCAAAACCTGACGCCATTTGTACAGCTGATCGTGAATATCGATTTTTACGGGACAAACGTTGGTACAAGAACCACAAAGTGTACTTGCAAAAGGCAGATCGGCATTTTTGCTCATATCTAGGTTTGGCGCCAAAATAGAACCAATTGGTCCTGCAACCGCATTGTGATAACTGTGTCCGCCGCTTCGTCGGTAAACCGGGCAGGTATTCATACACGCACCACAACGAATACATTTTAGCGAATTTCTAAAGTCTTCTCTTCCTAATTGTGTACTTCTGCCATTGTCTACAATTACGATGTGCATTTCTTTTCCGTCTCTTGGCTTTTTAAAATGACTCGAAAAAGTTGTAATAGGCTGTCCTGTTGCACTTCTGGCCAATAATCTCAGGAAAACGCCTAAATGTTCTCTTTTCGGAATTAATTTTTCAAATCCCATACAGGCAATATGAACATCGGCTAAATGTGCGCCCATATCGGCATTTCCTTCGTTGGTGCAAACCACAAACTCTCCGGTTTCTGCCACAGCAAAATTAACTCCAGTCAACGCTGCTTTCCTCGTCAAAAATGTATTTCGCAAACTATGACGAGCCGATTCTGTTAAATACTGCGGATTGAAATTTCCTTTTTCAGTTCCTAAATGTTCGTGGAAAGTTTCGCTTACATCTTCTTTTTTTAAGTGAATCGCCGGAAGTACAATATGGCTTGGCGGTTCTTTTCGAAGTTGTACGATATATTCACCTAAATCAGAGTCGATTACTTCTATTCCTTTTTCGGCTAAATAATCATTTAAATGGCATTCTTCTGTAAGCATCGATTTGGATTTTACCATTTGCTTTACATTGTGTTTTGCCAGAATCGAATGTACTATTTCATTATGTTCTTTGGCATCTGCCGCCCAATGTACAATTATTCCGTTTCTCTGAGCATTCGCTTCAAATTCCACTAAATAGTCGTGAATATTAGAGAGAACGTTCAGTTTTATTTTAGAAGCCGTTTCGCGAAGCAGTTCCCAATCTTCGATCTGGTGTGCTGATTTATCTCTTTTCGCACGAACAAACCAAAGTGTTTCATCATGCCAATTGACACGCTCGACATTTTTGTTGAATTTTGTTGCGGCTTCGCTGTGCGATATTACTTTTTCTGATGACATCTTTGTTGTTTTTTACCATTAAGGCATTAAGTAAATTAAGCCAAACTTTAAACTTAATTTCTTAATAGTGAAAAGAAAATTAAGCTCAATTTAAAATCACTTAAATCCCTTAAATCTCTTCTTTATCTACCACACTAAGCGAAATGAACTTAATATCGTAATGGTAGAAAGAAAATTAATTTTCGAGTGAATTTAATATTTCAGCAATGTGAATGGTTTTGATCCTGCTTTTTTGTCTTTTTAGAATTCCATCTAAGTGCATCAAACAAGACATATCTCCACCTGTAATATAATCCACATCATGACTTTCGTGATCTTTAATTCGGTCTTGTCCCATTTTTACTGAAACCGCTTCTTCAGTAACACAGAATGTTCCTCCAAAACCACAGCATTCGTCTTTTCTAGTTAAGGAAACCAAATCCAGTCCTTTAATGCTATGCAATAATTGTTCTGGTTTTGAGAAAAATGGTGCGTTTAGTTCTGACATCTGCGAAAGCTTTAATCCTCTTTGTCCGTGGCAGCTTACGTGCATTCCGACTTTAAAAGGAAAACTTCCGTCAATGTGATCGATTTTTAAAACATCAGTTATAAACTCTGTCAGTTCGTAAACTGTATTTCGGATTGCGGTGGCTTTTTCTTCCTGTTTTTCGTCGTGTAAATGATCTTTCACATGTAAAACACAACTTCCGGAAGGACAAACAATATAATCGTATCCTGAAAAATTAGCTATAAAATTAGCATCACAGCCTTTTGTTAAATGTGCATAACCGCTGTTTGCCATGGGCTGGCCGCAGCAAGTCTGCCCCATCGGAAACTCAACTTCACAGCCTAATTTCTGCAAAAGTTCGTATGTCGCAATTCCTACTTTTGGGTAAAACTGATCAACATAACACGGTATAAAAAGTCCGATTTTCATTTTAGTTTATTTTTATTTTTTTAAACACATAGAAATATAGATTTCATAGCTCAAAAAAAGACATTTTATTTCTTTAAACAAACATAGTTATGTGTAATAATATGTTATTTTTTACTCTGAATCTTAGCCATAAAAATCTATTTTTCTACGTATTACCTATTTATTTTCACGCAGATTAAATCAGATCAAAAAGGTTTTAATTTTTAATTCATAATTTTTAATCTATTCATCAACGATCACTTTAATGCTTATAAAATTTCAAATCAATTAAATCATTTTGAATTGGTTTAGGATTCCAGTTTTGATGAATTGCCAATGCAGCACCTAATGCGCTTGCTTGTGCCATCGATGCGGCGTATACTTCTACATCTGGAAAAGCTTCTGCTAATAAGTTCATGTAAATTGAATTCTTGCTGAATCCTCCGTCAACAAAAATCTTTTTTACAGGGCTGTTATGAATGACTAAATTAGTTGAAAAAACTTGTTGTTCTACCAAATCCAGCATTAATTGATGGTAGGCTGTTTCGTAATTTTTGAAAGTCGAAAGATTTCTTTTTTGAAAAGGACATTCTTTTAAAATATCAAAATTATATTTTTTAGGATATAGGATTTGAAAATTTAAAGCTCTTAAATTCGAAACAATATTTTTATCAAAATAAACTTCTTTGTACGTATCAATTGGAACATTAAAATACTCTGCCAGCCTTTTTGTTTGTACTTCGTGTTCGTTTCCTGCAAAAAGTCTTGCGGCTTTTACGGGTTTTTCGGTGTACTGCAAATAACACAAACAGTCATTTTGCAATTCTTTAAAAGTCAAAGGTTTGTTATTGAACGGGTTTAAGGAAATACTCCACGTTCCGGTCGATAATAAAACAAACGGTTCTGTAAAGTTTATGGTATACGGAATTATCGCTGATGAACTATCGTGAAGTCCGGCTCCAACTGCCAGTCCGTCTGAATTTTTAATACTATCTTTTCCGTAATGAAACGGTGGAATTTTATTTGAAATGCCTTCTTTTTCAAGCCATTTATGATATTTCATTTTTTTGAAATTCCACAAATTGGTATGACAGCCCACACTTGTAATATCGGCGTAAGCCTCATTGGTTAAAAGAAAACTTAAAAATTGAGGCAGATGCAGACAGTATTTTACTTTTTCGAACACGTCTGGTTTTTCTTCTTTTAAGCGGTAAATCTGCATTCCCGAATTTAAACTTCCTAAAACTGGAGAAGCTGTTTTTACGGCAAATGATTCTTCGCCTTTGTATTTTTTATAAAAGTCTGATTTTAAATTCTCTGGATACTCTTTTAAATAATTATACAGAGGAGTTAAAACTTTTCCTTCTTGATCGATGTAGACAAAACTGGCGCCGTAAGTGCTGAAATTGATGGCTTTTAAAACGTAACTCGTCAGGTTTTTTATTTCTTCTAAACGTTCGAAAATCCAATTTTTAAGAAGGTTTATATCTTCACAAGGAAAGCCATCTTCATCGACTGTTTCTTCAAAATTGACTGATTTTTCCCAGACGATTTTATAATTTTCATCAAATAAAAAAACCTTTTTGTTTGTTTTGCCAATATCAAAAATTGCAACTACATTCATTTCTTTAATTATGAGTTATGAGTTCAAGAATTATGAATTATAAGTTATGAATTATGAGTTATAAATATGTACACACTAATTTAACCTGTTGGGCGAAATGGAACAAATTTAATTTTAACACATAGAAACATAGATTTCTATGCGTTAAAATAATTTCACCCAACGGGTTAACTTATAACTTATAATTTATAATTCATAACTTATAATTACAACCCAGTGGCCAATGTTTTTAATCCTCTTTCTCCGATTAGATTTTTTCTAACGGAAAGGCTGCGGTATAATTCAACTGGATTTAAAGCCGCTCCTGAACGCAAACGAGCTTCTGCCACTAAAGCGCGAACATCGGTACGGAATGCATTTTGAAGAATTTCCTGTGCTTTTACCACATCATTTTCTTCTTGTGCTTTTTCTAATGCTTTTCTATCAACAGAAAGTGCCTGGGCGTACGCAATCATAATTGCTTCAACTGATTGCAATAAGTCTTCTAACGGATCTTTGATGTTGTGAGAAGCATCGATCATCCAGCCTAAATCTTTTGCATGATTCATTCCTCTGGCATCCATTCCTTCAACCAATTCATTGAAAATCAAAAATAATTGGTATGGTTTTAAAGCTCCGGCAGTTAAATCGTCGTCTCCATATTTTGAATCATTGAAGTGGAATCCTCCTAATTTGTTTTCCATCAATAATAAAGAAACAATTTGTTCAATATTGGCATTTGGAAGGTGATGTCCTAAATCGACTAACGTTTGTGCTTTGTCTCCTAATTTTTTTACATATGAATACGATTGTCCCCAATCTGCTACTGTTGTCGAATAGAAATTAGGTTCTGCGCATTTATATTCTAAAAACAATTTCCAGTTTGAAGGCAATGCATCGTAGATTTCTTCTAAACTTTCTAATGTATTTTGATAAGCTTTTCTGAAGTTTAATTGTCCTGGAAAGTTAGAACCATCCGCTAACCAAACGGTTAAAGATTCAGATCCTAATTCGATTCCGTGTTTAATTACTTCTATGTTGTGAGCAATTGCTTGTTTACGCACGGCTTTGTTTACGTTTTGCAAAGAACCATATTTATAAGTATGTTCAGCATTGGCTTGATCTTGGAAGGTGTTTGAGTTCATGGCGTCAAACTTTAATCCGTGCTGTGCTGCTAGTATTTTAATGTCAGTATAATTTGTTGGAATATCCCACGGAATATGAAGTGAAATGGCTCCTGAAGCATTGTTTAATTTATGAAGTAATCCAACATCTTCGATTTTTTCTTCTAATGAACGAGGTTCTCCACCTCCGGCGAAACGTCCAAATCTTGTTCCTCCTGTTCCTAAAGCCCAAGATGGAATGGCAATTTGAAAATCGATTAACTTTTGAATAATGGCTTCAGCATTTTCAATTTCTGAGGTTGTAAAGGCAAATTTATTCTGGTGTTTTTTTAATAGATCTTCGTTATGAGATTCAATGTGGTTTGATGAGATTAACATAGTTATTTATTCTTTTAATAGAGTTTACAATATATAGAATTTCTATAAACTAAACTCTTGTTTCACTTTACTATTTATACTGGTAGATTTGTTTACAAAAAGTGATACATCTAAAAAAATCTAACGTTCGAAAAAATTCGAACGCTAGACCACAAAAAACCACTTTTGCTTAAACAAACTTATAAAAAAACTTATCTATTATCTATAGAATCCCATTGCGACTCCGCCGTCTACATTAAGGGCATTTCCTGTTGATTTGTTCAGGAAACCGCCGACAAATGTGAAGCATGCATTGGCAATATCGTCTGGTAGAATAATTTCATTTAATAATGTACGTTTTGCATAGTATGCCGGTAATTCTTCCACCGTAATACCGTATGCTTTTGCGCGTCCTTCTGCCCATCCGCCAGACCAAATATTTGAATCTGAGATTACTGCATCTGGATTTACAGTATTAACACGGATTTTATCTGCTCCTAATTCGGCAGCCATTAAACGTGTTAAGTGTGCCTGCGCTGCTTTTGCAGAACCGTAGCCCGGATTGTTTGGCCCCGCTACAACTGCATTTTTAGAAACAATGTTTACGATATCTCCTCCAAATCCTTGCTTGCGCATTACTTCGATTCCGGCTTTCGAAACAATAAATTGTCCTTTTACCAAAATATCGTATAATCGGTCCCACTCTTCAAGAGTGTGTTCTGCAATTGATTTAGAAATACTGATCCCAGCATTGTTTACAATAATATCTGCACCTCCAAAAGCTAAACAAGCTTCGTCTAATGCTTTTTCTGTACTTACCTCATCTGTAACATTTAACAAAGTGCTTGAAACGGCATCTTTACCAAATAATTGGATGAACTCTGCTGTTGTGCCTTCTAAACGCTCTTCGTTGATGTCGTTGATTACTACACACGCACCTTCTTGAGCAAATTTCTTAGCAATTGCTTTCCCAATTCCTCCAGCAGAACCTGTAATCACAGCTACTCTGCCAGATAATGCTTTTGGTTTTGGCATACGCTGTAATTTAGCTTCTTCCAATAACCAATATTCAATATCAAAAGCTTCTTGGTGAGGTAATGAAGTATATTCAGAAACTGCTTCGGCACCTTTCATTACGTTCACGGCATTGATATAATATTCTGATGCCAGACGCGCCATTGTTTTATCTTTTGCAAAAGTGAACATTCCAACTCCTGGATATAAAATCACAACTGGATTTGGATCACGCATTGCAGGTGAATTCGACTTTTTACAAGCGTTGTAATAGTCTTTGTACAGGGCACGATATGCTTCAAAAGCCGGAGCTAATTTTTCTTTAACGGCATTTACATCTGATAAATCTTCATTTGGATCTAATTCTAAAACCAATGGGCTGATTTTAGTTCTTAAAAAGTGATCTGGACAGGAAGTTCCTAACGGCGCTAGTTTTGAAAGATCATTTGAGTTGATAAATTCTAAAACTCTGGCATCATCTGTATAATGCCCGATCATCTGACGTTCTGACGAACAGAAACCTCTTAAGATTGGAGCCACTTTTGCTGCTTTTAATTTACGATCAGCTTCTGGAAGGCTGTCGATTTTTTTACCTCCAAAAACAGGACGTTTTTTACCGTAGTTATCTTCAAGATAGGCTGCACATTTCTCGATAACTTCGAGCGTATTGATGTAGCTATCGTATGCAGTATCTCCCCAAGTAAATAATCCGTGAGAACCTAACATAATCCCGCGTAGTTTTTTACCGTTCTTTTCGGCTTCTTCCAAACAGCTTCTTAATTGAAGCCCTAAGTCAAAACCAGGACGCTGCCATCCTACCCAACCGATTTCTCCGTCGAATAATTCATCTGTGATTTTTTTTCCATCTTTCGCAGCAGCGATTGCAATTGCCGCATCTGGATGTAAGTGATCGATATGGTTGAATGGCAAAAATCCGTGTAATGGTGTGTCGATAGAAGGTGCTTTTGAAGCCAAATCGAAAATACAGTGGTTGAATAGTTCTACCATTTCGTCTTCGAATTCAATTCCTCTATACACATTTTCAAGATTACGTAATCTGTCTAAATACAGTGCCGCACAACCAGATTTTGTCAAAGTTCCAATGTCTCCTCCAGAACCTTTAATCCACATTACTTCTGAATTTTCACCTGTTAAAGGATCTTTATCAATAATTTTTACAGAAGTATTTCCTCCTCCATAGTTAGTAAGCCTTAAATCAGCTCCTAAAAGGTTTGAACGATAAATGAAAAGCGCTACTTCATCTCCGGCTAATGCTTCGGCTTTATCGTCATCCCAAAGATAGCTTACATGCTTAAAATTCATATTTTTTGTATTTATATTCGACGTTGTTATCATATAGTTGGTTAATATTTACAGTGAATTTCCAATTCCGACTAGAACAATTGAGAGCATAATTAATCCGATTCCTAAAAGGAAAGTATTGAAGGTTTTCTTTGAAACGCCTTTCCATTCTTTTAGATAAAAGCCCCAGAAGTTTGCGGTTAAAATAATCGTGGCCATGTGCAGAATCCATGAGCTGGCTCCGTTTCCTAATTTGCTTTCTCCCATTCCGTAGAAGAAAAACTGCAGGAACCACATTGTTCCGGCCAAAGCTGAAAACAGGATATTTTTGGTAATCGGTGTTGATTTATTGGTATAATCACCGATTGTTTTGTTTTTGAAGTTTAGGTAAATACACCAGATAAAGTTGGTTGTTAAACCTCCCCAAAGCAACACAATATAAGTTACATTATTCTGAAACAAAGGATTTGAGCCGTTAATTACAGCTTGTTCTGCCATTGGTTTTCCTGCTTCGATTCCGTAATTGAAGAATGAACTTAAAATCCCCGAAACAACTGCAATGATTAAACCTTTTACGAGGCTGAAATCTTTGTCTTTATCTTCATGTCCCACGGCAAAGTCTTTTTCTTTCAGCATTCCTGCTTTTCCTGAAATGGCAATTCCCAATAAGCAAACTGCAACTCCTAATAAAACCAGTTGTCCGCCAGAATTTCCGAGCATATCGGTAAAAGATACTTTTCCTGATGTTGGATATAAATCGTAGTAAATAGAAGGAACTAATGCTCCAAATGCAGAGCAGAATCCTAAAATAATGGAGTTTCCTAACGACATTCCTAAATAACGAACGCCAAGACCATATGTTAATCCACCGATTCCCCATATTAAGCCCATTGAAAATGTAAAAGCTTTAATGGAAGGTGAAGCTGAAGCGATAATTTCTGTAAAATTAGGAATCGTTAAGTAAGCGGCAATGGGCGGTACAATTAACCATGAGAAAAATCCACCTACGAGCCAGTAACTTTCCCATGCCCAATTTTTAACTTTTTTGAAAGGCATATAAAAACTACCTGAAGAGAATCCTCCGATAGAATGAAAAATGATTCCTAATAATGACTCCATTTAATAATTTTGTTTTTGGTTAATTGTGATAGTTAATTTGGTTTTGTAAAATAATGTAATGTTAAAAACAAAACTGTCCTGTACTATCCTTTATAATTCCGGTTAATTATGTTAAAAGTGCATACTTATTATAAAGAACAATTGGATTATATTGGAAAAATAAATTTAAATACGCTATTTTAGCAATCGATTTCGTAATTATTATATCCGCAAATAAGTCTCAAATTAAGATAACTGCTTGAAAATAAAATAAAGTTTGATTTTAATTTAGCATTTTGTAAGGAAAGTAGTAAAATCAATACATAAGCAGTTTTTTAGGTTGCTTTTCATTAAATTATAATTAAAAAAAATCGGCATTCATTTAAAAAAAATGGAACTGATTTGGAAATTACAAGCATGATTAAGTTAATTAAAATAGATGAGGATTCGAGAGTTCCAAAATACAAGCAGATTGTAGACTCGATTTTGCAGAATATTGCTAACGGAAATTTAAAAATCAACCAAAAAATTCCCTCTATAAACAGTTTCAGTGAGGAGTTTTACATGTCACGCGATACCGTTGAAAAAGCCTATAATATTTTAAAAGAGCGAAAAATTATCTCTTCTATTAGAGGAAAAGGCTATTATATAACGAGAACAAAATTAGAATCGAAAGTCAATATTTTGTTTTTGACCAATAAATTGAGTTCGTATAAAATGAAAACCTACAGCTCATTTATTGATACTCTTGGCGCAAATGCTCATACTGATCTTCAAATTTACCACTGCGACGAAACTTTATTTCTGAATATCTTAGATAAGTTTGAAGGCGCTTACGATTATTATGTGATTACAACCCACTTTAAAACCGACGAATTAAAGCATTTAAGTTTTACAGATGAAGTTGTAAATGCGATTAAAAAGATCCCGCAGGAAAAGCTGGTTGTTTTAGACAATATCAAATTAGGAACTGGTGATGATGTCATCAAAATTTATCAGGATTTCGAAAATGATATTTATAATGCTCTAAAAGAAGGACTTTCTAAAATAACAAAATACAAACGTTTAATTTTGGTATATCCGGATAAAGCCGTTTATCCGTATCCGAGAAGAATTTTACATGGTTTTAGAAAATTCTGCGTTGAACACGAAATCAATTTTGAGATTTTGAGTGAAGTGTATGACGATATGATTCTGAAGAAAGGTGATTTATTTATTACAATCGAAGAATCTGATCTGGTAAATTTAATGAAACAGATTCGAGATGAAGAGTTTGTTTTAGGAAAAGAAATTGGTGTGATCTCTTATAATGATACGCCTTTAAAAGAGCTTTTAGGCATTACCGTTATGTCAACTGATTTTAATGTAATGGGAGAAACCGCCGCCCGAATGATCTTAAACAAAGAAAAAGGACAGGTAAAAGTTCCGTTTAATTTTATTGATCGAAATTCGATTTAAAATCTATACACACTTCCCTATTCATTATCCAAATATCAGCTTTGAAATTTGGCACAAATCTCTATGTTAACATTTTAATTATTTTTTAAGAAAATTTTAATCTTACTCTTAGAAGTTTGTCTCATTTAATATATTTGTAATCAGTCTAAATAAGAATAAATTACAGATTTTATATGAAAACAATTTTTAAAACACTTAGTAACAATATTTTACTACATGTGTTTCTTGCTTTTCTGGCAATCTTCTTAGGTTCAGAAACAGCTTTTTCTCAATCAACAGTGGGAACAATTTCGGGTCACGCTATTTTGAAAGACGGAAATTCTTTACAAGGTGCCACCATTAAAATTTCAGAATTAAATAAAACTACCACAACTGATTCTGATGGTTCCTACCAGCTAAGAAATATTCCTTTTGGAACGTATTTAGTTGAAATTAAATTAAACGGATACGATGCTTCTCCTGCTACTGTTTTAGTAGATCAAAACAATACAGATGCAAAACTTGATTTTGAACTAACGTATACTTCGCAAAAATTAGAAGAAGTAATTGTGAGTTCTGGAGGAAATCGTTTTGCCAAAAAAGAAAGTGAAGAGGTTTCGAAAATGAAACTAAAAAACATGGAAAATCCTCAGGTTTATACCATTGTAAGTAAAGAACTTATGAAGGAACAAGTGATCACCGATTATAACAGTGCTTTTAAAAACGTTCCCGGAGCTGGTATTGCAGAAGTTCGAAACCAAGGCAGAACAACCAACATTTCTAGAGGTTTTGCAACGCCTCAATTGGTACGAAACGGAGTTGGAAGTTTTACTTATACTACTATCGATCCGTCTAACTTAGAACGTATTGAGGTTATTAAAGGGCCATCGGCCACTTTGTTTGGAAGTACGATTTCTTCTTTTGGAGGATTGTTTAACCGAGTTACCAAAAAGCCTTTTGATTTCTTTAAAGGTGAAGTTTCCTATTCTGCTGGAGATTGGGATTTGAATCGTTTTACCGCTGATATCAATACACCGCTTAACGAAGAAAAAACAGCTCTTTTTAGAATCAACACAGCTTTACACAGCGAAAGAAGTTTTCAAGATGCTGGATTCAACAAAAGCTTTTTTATAGCGCCAAGTTTTTCATATCAGGTAAACGAAAGATTGACTTTACTTATCGATGCTGAATTTAGTGCTTCAAAAGGAACTTCTCCGACAAGATTAGCGCCGTATACAAAAGCAGATGCTACAGCACATAGTATTGAAGAAATGCAAATTCCTTATAAACTTTCATTTGCCAATAATACAGTGAATTACACGAGTCAGCAATACAACATATTTGCTCAGTTGAAATATAAAATGTCAGATGAATGGACGTCGCAAACCGTTATTTCGCGTACAAGATCATCGTCGGAAGGATATGTAGTACAATTGACTGCATTAAGTAATGAAACACTAAGACAACAAGTTACCAACCAAGATTATCCTTATTACGGAACTGATATTCAACAGAATTTTAATGGTGATTTTAAAATTGGAAATCTTCGTAACCGAGTTGTTGCCGGTTTTGATTTCTATAGTCTTCGTGCAACTCGTAACGATGCATCGGTAAACATGCCAGCTATCAATTATAGAGAACCAGGAGCGGCTTATAACAACTTTACTCTTGAGAAAATAAAACCATTATTTGCTGCCGCTACTTACTCAAATTTTGTTTCTAATAACGAAAGAACCTATAGCGCTTATGTATCTGACGTATTAAATGTTACGGAAAAATTAATCGTAATGGCTGGTCTTAGAGCAGATCGTTATATCAATAAAGGAGCTTATTACCCAAGTACCAATCTTACTACTGGAAATTACAATCAAACAGCATTTTCTCCTCGATTTGGAGCGGTTTACCAAATCGTAAAGGAAAAAGTATCTGTTTTTGGAAATTACATGAACGGATTTAATAACGTGGGTGGTTCTGATTTTAACGGAAATACTTTTAAACCAAACCAAGCCAATCAGTTAGAAGGAGGATTAAAATTTGATTTCAGCAAAATCAGTGCTACTTTTAGTTACTATGATATTCAAGTTACGAATGTTACTCGTGAAGATCCTGATCACGTAAACTTTCAAATTCAGGATGGAACACAGTTAAGTAAAGGTTTTGAAGCAGAGTTTATTGCAAACCCAATTCGCGGATTAAACATTGTAGCGGGTTATACGTATAATGACAGTAGACTTACTAAAGCAAGTCCAAGCACAAACGGATTACGACCAACAACTGCGGGTTCACCAACAACTGCCAATCTTTGGGCAAGTTACCGTTTAACGGAAGGTGCTGCATCTGGTCTGGGATTTGGTATTGGAGGAATTTATGGAAGCCGTTACTATCAAACCAATACTGCTGATTTCAAATTTAGTATTCCTGAATATACTGTTCTAGATGCTTCTGTTTTCTACGACAGACCAAAATACAGATTAGGATTAAAAGTAGACAATCTTACGAATGAAAAATATTGGTCGTATCGTTTAGCAGCGCAAAATCCAACGAGAGTAACAGGAAATATTACTTTTAAATTCTAATATCTGTGTTTATCATTTCCAATGATATTCTCTACATTTGGACTTTATTACAATTATGACCAAAGGTTTTAAAAATACTATCAGACAAATACATTTGTGGCTCGGTTTAGCATCGGGCCTCATTGTTTTTATAGTGAGCATTACTGGATTTCTGTATGTTTTTGAAGAAGAAATCCGTGATTTTTCACATCAAGAATATTTACACGTTCCCGTTCAGCAGAAGCCTTTTATAGGATTAAAAACGATACTTGAAAATTACGAACATCTTGAACCTAAAAAGAAAATTACGGCTCTAAAAATAAACCGTGAAGAACCAAATGCGGCAGTTGAGATTTCTACCAAAAAGAAAAAAACGTACTATTTTAATCCTTACGATGGAACTCTGATTAAAGAACAAGGCTCCGACTGGCTGAATACCGTTTTAGAAATACACCGCAATTTATTGTTAGGCGATTTTGGGGAATTTATACAAGGATGGTCGGTTGTGATTTTTATCATCATGCTCCTTACTGGACTCATTTTATGGTTTCCAAATCAAAGGCGACTGATCAAACAATCTTTGAAAATAAAATGGAGCGGTTCTTTTAAAAGAGTTAATTTCGATTTGCATCAGGTTTTAGGTTTTTATGCATCGATTTTTTTATTATTGATTGCTTTTTCAGGAACCTATTTTAAATATGATACGGTTAAAAAAACGGTCAGTTTAGTAACGGGAAGTAAACTTCGAAAAGGTGATGAAGTAATTTCGAATCAAAAAATCGATTCAACTACGATTCCTGTTCGGTACAATGCTATTTATGAAAATGCGAATTCTAAATATCCCGGAGCGACTTCGGTTTCATTTTCAATTAGAAAAACGGGCGAACTTCGATTGCGTATGACCTACCCTAACAATTGGGCTAGAAACCAAAATACAATTTTCTTCGACGGGAAAACGGGGCAAATGCTTCGAACTAAACTTTACAAAGACAATAATGCTGCCGATGTGTATGAAGCCAGCAACCACGATCTGCACACAGGAGTTTTCTTTGGTCTTGCCGGAAAAATAATCTGGAGTTTGGTTAGTTTAATTAGTGCATCTCTTCCTATAACGGGATTTATTATTTGGTGGAAAAAAGGAAAAAAGAAATCAAAACCAAAGAAGGTTAAGGCGTAAAATGAAAATATATTTTTTGACGAAGATTTACAAAAGACAAGCTTTCAATTTTCACAGAATAAAAAAGGATGAACATAAGTTCATCCTTTTTTTATATCATTCTTCTAACTATTACTTTTCAAAATAAAGATAATCAGTATTATTAGTGGCTACATTTCGTAATCGAATCTGTGAGTTATTGAATTCAAATAATTTCCAGCTGTTGTTATTTAATTTACTGAGTAATGCAGAACTAAAGTTTAATTTTAATTCCTGTACGCCATATTGGGTTGTTGTCTGCCACTGGCCTGTCTCGGTGGTTCCGTCTTTCGTTGCGACAACAGACATATCATTATTAAATACAAATGAATATCCGCTAAACAAAGATGTTTTATCTGAATCGTCAAAAAAATAGGGAATTTTCCAAGTTCCGTTTACAATCGTTGATGCAAAATTAAGAGTTGCAATATTATTTTCCGGACAATTGTCAATGGCGTATTTAATAGCATTTTCGAAATCTAAATTGCTCGAAATTAATTTTGTTTGATAATTATAATCTACTATTGAAATCGGGTATTGTAAAGAAATATATTGGCTTTCGTTTAGGTTTTTTATAAAATTAAAAAAAGCCTGATCACTTATAATCGATGCCGAACTCGCGATTTGATTAGCACTATTGTAAATGTTGATTGTAATAGGATAATTAATATTGAGTCCGTTGATTTTAGATAAAAGGTCGGGATAAAGATTCCAGTAGGCAATTAAATCATTAAAATCAGACTGATTAGGTATTAATTTCTGAATGTAATTATAATACACCATTGTAACCGGAAAAGTTATTTTCACAATATCATCGTCAGTATTACTCGCATTGATATTATCAACTACTTTTTGGTAATCAGCTGCTGAATTAATGGCAATTACTTCATTGTTTACGGTTACAGTATATGGGAATTTTATAGTACAATACGTCGATCCGTCTATCATATTATCCTGCACCGTTGGAACCATTGCGACTCTTTGCAAATAGGTCGTTAAAGGCGAATTTTTGGTCACTGTGCTCTGATTGCTAGAATCCTGCTCGTCGATTCCGTTCTGGCAGGACAATAAAAAAAGCAAAATTATTGGTGACAAATATTTTTTTAGAGACAGCATACTTTTATTTTTACAAAGGTAATAAAAATTCAAGAAACTGCTTTTTAATAAATTGGGTTTGAAAAGATTTGATTTCATTTTTTCTACTTAATAATCACATGAAAAACAACATTTTATGTTCTAATAAAACAATCATGATTACTTTTACCCTACTTAAACTAAAAACAAATACTTTTGCATCTTACAAATTGTAAAATCTAAATGCCAAATAACCCCCAATCAAACACTTGCGACGAAATTATTTTTTCGTCCTTTTTTAAAGGTCATATAAAAGCGCTCCGCAATTTCCTTTTTTACAAATTTGGTAATCTGGAAAAGGCGGAAGATATTGCGCAGGAAGCTTTTTTAAAACTTTGGCAGAACTGTTCTACTGTGCCGCTTGAAAAAGCAAAATCATACGTGTACACAATTGCCAATAACAGCAGTCTCAATGAAATTGCGCATCAAAAAGTAGTTTTGAAATATGAAAAAGATTTCACTGGCTTAGACAAAACCAATCAGAATCCTGAATATCTTCTGGAAGAAAAGCAGTTTCAAGCCAAACTTTTAAAGGCAATAGAAAACTTAAACGAAAAACAGCGTATTGCTTTTTTAATGCATCGTATTGATGGAAAAAAGTACAGCGAGATAGCGGCAGATTTAAATATCAGCGTAAAAGCAGTCGAAAAACGCATTCATTTGGCTTTGTTAAGCTTACGTAAAGAAATTGATTTATAAAAGTAGGGTAAATTTAATCCTGACTGTTTTAATAACATAATACCGGTACAATGAAAAAGAATCACTTATTGGCCAAATGGCTTAACAACGATTTGTCTCAGGACGAATTAGCTGCATTTGAAGCCAGTCCCGACTTTGAAAAATATCAGAAAATAAAAAAATATACCGATCATTTAATGATAGATGATTCAGATGAAGATGCAATGCTTTCTTCTATTCTAAAACAGAAAAAAGAAACTCCAAAAGTAATTCCGATATACAAAACGTGGCTTTTCCGTGCGGCAGCAATTTTTGTTATCGCTCTAGGAATTACGCTTGCTTTTAAAATGACTGTACATGAAACAGAAACGGCTGCTTTAGGCGAAAGAACCTCTTTTTCATTACCAGATCATTCAGAAGTAGTATTAAATTCCGGTTCTGAAATACAATACAAAAAATGGAATTGGGACACTCACCGATATCTCGAACTTCAAGGAGAAGCGTATTTTAGAGTGGCCAAAGGAAGACGTTTTGAAGTACAAACAAAACTTGGTAAGGTGTCCGTTTTAGGAACACAATTTAATGTAAAAGCCAGAAAAAACAGGTTTGATGTTGTGTGTTACGAAGGACGTGTAAAAGTAAATTATGCAAACCAGCAAATTCTGCTGACTCATGGTCAAGGTGTGAGTTTTGAAAATGGAAAAGAACTTAAAATGACCATCACTTCAGTAAAACCAGAATGGATAGAAAATCGAATATCTTTTTATAAAGAGAATATCAGAACTATTTTAGACGAAGTGGAAAGACAATACAATATCAGTATCGAATTAAATGCAAAAGATACGACGTCATTATTTACAGGAAAATTACCTGCGAAAAATCTGGAAACTGCTTTGCAGATTATCAGTACGACATATGACGTAAAAGTTCAAAAAGTTTCAAAAAATAAAATAATTATTGACGAAAAATAAATGTTGCTCCCCAAACAATATCATTTTTTGTTTTGCCTCTTTTTCTATGTCCTCAATTTATTGGGTCAGGACAAAGGAAAAGCTGTGTCTTTGAATAAAATTATAATTGATATTGAACAGCAGCATCAGGTTAGCTTTAATTATCTTGAAGAAAACATTGCTGGATTGCAGTTAATGCCGCCAAAGAGGTCACTTTCGTTAGATCAGAAATTGGAGTATCTCACCCAAAGCACCAATTTGTCATTTGAAAATATTGACAACAAATTCATCAATATTCATAAAAATAAAGAGTTAACTCAAAAAATCTGCGGATATGTTTTTTCTGCCACAGATAAAAAACCTATTGAAAATGCCAATATAAGTTTAAACAACAAAGCGCAGGTTAAAACGGATTACAATGGATATTTTGAATGTATCAAAACGAATACAAATACGCTTTTAGTGAGCCACATTGGATTTCTATCTAAAAGAGTTTCTGCTGATAATTCTGATCCTAAAAATTGTTTTCAGATTGTACTAGAACCTGAAATTACAGAACTAAAAGAAATCAAAGCCAGTGCTATTCTTGCTTCGGGTATTTCTAAAAACACAGACGGTTCATTTGAAATTAAACCGAAAAAATTCGGAATCCTTCCCGGACTTATCGAGCCTGATGCACTTCAGGCAATGCAGCAGATTCCCGGCGTAAACAGTATTGACGAAAGTGTTTCGAGCATTAATGTCCGCGGAGGCACGCACGATCAAAATCTATTTTTATGGAACGGAATCCGAATGTTCCAAACTGGACATTTCTTTGGTTTAATCTCGGTTTTTAATCCCAATTTAGCGCATACTATTTCAATTTACAAAAATGGAAGTTCGGCTTTTTTCGGCGAAAGCGTATCGAGCGTAGTTGACATTTCTTCTACTCCAGAAACAACCGAAAAAAACAGTTTTGGTGCCGGAATAAATATGATTAACGCCGATGTTTATGGAAAATACAATCTTTCCAAAAAGAGTTTTATCGAAATCTCGGCACGTAAATCTATTACAGATTTTGTAGAAACTCCTACTTATAAAGAATATTTCAATAAAGTGTTCCAAAACACTACAATCACTGATTTTGCACAAAATCAAAATGTCGATTATCAAAGCGACAAACAGTTTGGTTTTTATGATGCGACTTTTAAATACGCTCAAAAAATTGGCGACAAAGATCAAATAATTCTTGATTTAATAACGATTCAGGACAATCTGGAAGTTTTCCAGAGTGCAACGGCATACGACATATACCGATCTGAAAACAATACTTTACGCCAGCAGAATTATGGCGGTAATTTATCATGGAAAAGAAACTGGAATAGTTTTAATACCACAAAAATCAACATTTACAATTCCGCATACGAACTACTGGGAAATCAAAGAACCAGCATTGGAAACCAGCTTGTTATTCAAGAAAACACGGTTAACAACAACGGAATTAATTTAGAAAACCAGCATATTCTTAATTCTAAATTCAGTTTAAACGATGGTTATCAGTTTAATGAAATTGGCGTTACGAATCTAGAGCGTGTCAGCAATCCTGATTTTTTCCGCAAAGTAAAAGATGTTTTAAGAACCCACGCTGTTATTGTTGAAGGAAAATACAATGATACCATCAGCAGGATTTATTTCAAAGCTGGCACACGATTGAATTACATCGAAAACTTTAAAAAGTTTATTATTGAGCCGCGAATTCAATTCAATTACGGTATTAACAAAAACCTTCATTTTGAACTTTTAGGCGAACTTAAAAGCCAAAATTCACAGCAGATAATTGATTTACAGAAAGATTATTTCGGAATTGAAAAAAGGCGCTGGATTATAGCTAACAATACTTCAATTCCTATTCAAAGAAGCAAACAATTGTCTTTAAGTTTATTTTATAAGAAAAATGACTGGCTGCTGGATATTGAAAACTTTTATAAAAGAGTAAACGGAATTACAACTTCTAGTCAGGGATTTCAAAACCAATTGGAATTTGTACGCACCACAGGAGATTATGAAGTTCTGGGAACGGAAATCTTGGTTCAGAAAAAAATGAATCATTTTCTAACTTGGTTTAGTTATACGTTCAACAATAATAATTACGATTTTCCTAATTATGAATTTCAACGATTTCCAAACAATTTTGAATTAATCCACACGGTTTCGTGGGCGGTAATGTATGAGAAAAACAATTTCAAAATTGCATTAGGAACCAAATGGACTTCGGGTAAACCAATAACTTCTCCAGACGTTTCTCAAATTGATTTTTCAGATCCTGTACTAGTGTATCACAAACCAAACAACACCAATTTACATGTCTTTTCACAGGTTAATCTTTCTTCGACTTATAAATGGGAAAGTGTTAAAGGCATTCAATACAAAATAGGAATCTCAATTCTGAATATTTTAAACCGAAAAAACGAAATCGGCGAATACTACCGAATTAGCTCACTGACGAATTCTATAGAAGAAGTTGAAACTTTTGCCCTGCAGAGAACTCCAAATATGAGCTTTAGGGTTTCATTATAACTCCTTAATAACAAAGGACATAACAATCCTTTCTTTACTTTTTTATCTTTTTTTTTACAAAATCACAATTCTTTGGTAGGGTAATCTGCATCAAAGCTGTTTTACTATTAAACCCTATCAAAAAGAATAGAAATGAAAAGAAAAAAAACAGCCTTATTAATGACAGCCCTGCTGATAATTGTCGCTGGTGGTATTTATTTTTATTACGGCTTTCTATTTAAGGAAGCACGTAATATAGAATCAGAAAATCCAGAGATAAGCATCACCGCCTCACAATTGATTGATGATTATAATTCTGATCCTAAAAAAGCAGATTTACAGTACCTCAATAAAACTATCGAAATAAAAGGAACTGTAACTAAAGAAACAGATTCTGTTATCATACTCCAAAGCAGTGTTTTCTGTCTTTTCAATCAAAAACTAAAACATAATTTATTAAACACTAATGCAGTCGTTAAAGGCAAATGCATTGGTTACGACGAACTGTTTCAAGAAATTAAACTAGATCAATGCACGATTAACAAACCAAATAATTAACTATTTATGAAGAAATTTCTAGTGCCTCTATGCCTTTTCCTGGCTTCTATGGCTTATTCGCAGGATGATTTATTAAACAGCCTTGATTCTACACAGGTAGACGGAAAAACACCGGTAACAGCTTTTAAAGCTTTACAAATCGTAACCTTACAATCGACAAAAATGGCTGCCAAAAAAGAATTTTATTTTGTAGTCTCACACCGCTTTGGAACTGTAAAAGATGGTTTTGACAGTTTTTTTGGTCTTGATAATGCCACTACAAAATTGGGTGGAATTTATGGTGTAACGGACTGGCTTTCTGTGAGTCTTTCACGACATACTCTAAATAAAATGTATGAAACTGGTTTGAAATACCGTTTGGCAAGGCAGGACGATCATTTTCCTGTAGACATTGTTGGGTACAGCGTTGCAGATATTAATTCTTTTTTAGAAAAAGATCAATATCCAGGTTTAGAATTTAAACATCGCTTAACCTATGTACAACAGTTATTAATCTCTAGAAAATTCACTGAAAAACTTTCATTCGAGTTAGTGCCGTCATTCATTCATAAAAACCTTTACAATCCTGATATTGAAAGAGATAATCAGTTTTCTTTTGGAGGCGGCGGACGCTATAAAATCACCAAACGATTATCTGTCAACTTAGAATACATGCACAATTTTGACAAACCAGATTTTTACAAAAACCCATTATCTGTAGGTCTTGATATTGAAACGGGCGGACACGTATTTCAGCTGATATTTACCAATTCGCAGGCTATGAACGAAAGCGGATATGTAACAAATGCAGCGGGCGACTGGGGCAAAGGAGATTTCTTCTTCGGATTTAACTTATATCGAGTATTTTAATTAACCAATAAAAAAACAAACTATGAAAAAAGTATTAGCACTTTCTATTTTAATGGCTGTATTTGCAAGCTGCAGCGATTCTGACACGTATCAAGATATCGAGACACCAACTAATCCCGGAAATCCTGGAACCGG
This sequence comes from Flavobacterium endoglycinae, assembly GCF_017352115.1. Taxonomy (NCBI): domain Bacteria; kingdom Pseudomonadati; phylum Bacteroidota; class Flavobacteriia; order Flavobacteriales; family Flavobacteriaceae; genus Flavobacterium; species Flavobacterium endoglycinae. The sequence continues at coordinate 4,669,905 of NZ_CP071448.1, read as the reverse complement.
AAATCCTTCAGAACCAGCAACTGCAGTTACCTATGATAAAAATGTAAAAGCAATTATTACTTCTAATTGTGTATCATGCCATCAAGCTGGAAGAACAGCTGCTTTTAGACCTTTAACTACTTATGCCGAAGTAAAAGCAGCCGTAGAAACAGCGGGTTTACTTACTAGAATTCAGCTGCAGAATGGACAACAAGGTATTATGCCGCAAGGCGGGAGAATGTCTCAAGCAAATATTGACGTAATTGTAAAATGGAATACAGACGGACTAAAAGAAAATTAATCAATATGAAAAAGTCATATATCATCTATTTAATACTGCTTGTGTTTTTGAGTATAAATACCAATGTTTCGGCACAAAAACTAATAACTAAAACAGGCAGTATTAAATTTCAGGCTTCGATGCCTTCTTATGAAGAAGTGGCTGCAGAAAACAAAAGTGTATCGGCCGTATTAGAGCAGTCAACTGGAGATTTTGCTTCGCTGGTGCTTATAAAAGGATTTCGCTTTAAAGTCGCTTTGATGGAAGAGCATTTCAATGAAAATTACATGGAATCTGAAAAGTTTTCGAAAGCAACCTTAAAAGGCAAAATTGAAGATTTTGACATTTCTAAAATCTCAAATACACCAAAAAACTTCACCTTAAAAGGCGACTTGACGATTCACGGAAAAACAAAACCTGTAACCGTAACGGTAAAAATTTCAAAAGCTGCAAATGGAGGCGTGAATATGATTGGTTCATTTGAAGCAAAACCTGAAGATTACGGTATTGAAATACCAAGTTTAGTGAGAAAGAAAATTGCTGACAAAGTCAAAATCGATTACAACTTTTTACTGACTAAATAAATGTCTTCTGATTAAGAAATTCATTGGACATTTATTATGAGGCCGGTTTCATACTTAGCCGGCCTCTTTTTATTACTAACCTAAACTGAATTCAAAAATGATCTGCAAAAATTACACCGTTACAGGCGAAGATGTAAATGATAGTATGGTAATGGAAACCATCGCTTATACTTCCTACACGCTTAAATTATGGTACCACTTTTTATTTAATAATGGTATTTCAAAAGAGAAATTAAATGCTTTACATTTGGGCTTTGTAGAAGAAAATAATGAATTCATCTGCTATAAAAACCTTATGTTTACCGAGTCATTTTTAATTGAAATGAAGCACTGTCAAATTGATGATAAAATCAAAATCAAAAGTTCTTTTTTTAATGCAAAAAATGAATGCTGTGCCGAAGTAACCAAAGAAATACAATGGTTTGACCAGATTCAAAAAGAAGTTATTGTTACCCCAAAAAAAATTCTGCAGCACTTTAATTCTCGTCCTTCGTCAATGAATCACAATATCAATTGGAATTTGAAATTTTTATATTAAAAATAACTTGATATTTTTATTTGGTAAAATCTTCAATTGCCTTTATTGAGTCCTCATTTTCAGGATTTATTTCCAAAGATTTCCTAAACATTTGCAGGGCTTCGTCCTTTTTTCCTATTTTATATAATGCTTCTCCATAACTGTTGTAGGTATTATCACTTTCAGGAAAAAGTACAATATTGGTTTTAAATACCTTCAAAGCTTGTGAATACAATTTATCTGAAAGAAAATCATAACCTAAATTATTCAGGTCGTTTTCAGAAATTGAATACAGATTTTTACGAGTACGATTTTCAATCAAAAATAAATCTGCAGCTTCATCCCCATCTTTCATGAGTATTTTTCCATACGCTTTTGAAAAAGATTTACGCACTGGCAGAAGCGGCTGATTATTTAAAATATTTAGTGTGTTAAAAGCGGTTAAATACACTCCTTCGCTGTTTACATTATCCAGTAATACAACGGTTTGTTTCTTTACTACATTCCGAAGTAATATCGTAACACAACCGGGCATTCCACCCGTATGCCACACTGTTTTTCCAGCAGATTCATCATCAAACAAAAACCAGCCCAAACCATCATATGCCTTTCCCATTCCTCCAATATTGATCCAGACATAATTCTTTTCACCATTCTTCAATATTGTAGATTGATATGCTTCTTTCAGTGTACTTTGGTTCACCAATGTAGTATTGTATAGCGCATTATCGAATAATAATAAATCATGTACTGTACTTACTACATTGCTGGCGCCATAACTGGCAGTATGATAATAACTTTTACTGCCTTCCATTTTCTCTCGTTCCGAGATATAGCGTTTAGGATAATCGTAATTAGAAGTTTCTGGGAAATTCGGTTTAGTATTCAAAAAATCCGATTTAAGATAAGTATGTTTCATTCCCGCTTTCTTAAAGATTTCTTTTTGAAGGTAAACATCAAACGTTTTTCCTGATAACTTTTCAACTAGTGCCGCCAATAAAGCATATCCAGTGTTGCTGTACCACCATTTCTCATTTGGCGATAATTTAAATTTAAAAGTGTGTTGGGATAAAAATGTTACCAGTTCCTGATTGGTGTACGTATCTTTAAAAGGAATTTCTGCTTTTTGATTTTCAATATCCTGATCTGAAATGCCCGAAGTATGCGAAAGCAGCTGACGTATTGTAACTGTTTTGTATGGAAAATCAGGATAATACAAACTAAAAGGATCATCAAACTTTAACTTTCCTTTGTCTTTCAACTGAAGAATAGCAACTGCCGTAAATACTTTTGAAACCGAAGCCAATTCAAAACCAGTTTCTATGGTATTAGCTTTTTTTTGCCCAAAATCAGCATAACCAAAAGCCTTTTCATACATAATTCTGCCATCTTGAGCAGCCAATAGTACTCCGTTAAACATACCACGCTGAACAGCTGACTGGAGCAGACTATCGATACGGACAGATTTTTCCTGAGCAAATACATTCGAAAAGCTGCTAAATGTCCATACAATCAAAAAGAATAATTTTATCATAATTAATGTTGTTTATAGAACAAAATTACCCGCATCTTTTTATATAAAATTGAACGAAATTAGCCTTATCCCTAATTTATTAATTTTCTCCTACTGCTGGTTTTTCATCTTATGTAATTTGATGGAAATACAAAAATACAGAGCAAAAAAAAACCTCGTCAGTTGGACGAGGTTTAATTGTATTATTTTTTTGATTCTTCGATAGAAACTTTTCTGAACTCTTTTAAAAGTTTTTCGATTTCTAAAGTAGCTTTACGTGCTCTTGGTCCTGCAGCTTTAATACCTTTTTCAGTTAAAGATTCAGCTTCTGCCTTGAATGTTTCAATTTCGGCGTTGATTTTTACTAATAGATCTTTCATGCTTATAATTATTAAATTAAGGCGCAAAAATAGAAGTTTGATTGGTAGTTACAACATATTTGCTGTTAAAAATTGTCAATGTTTTTTAAGAGAAAAATTAACTTTAAAATTACATTAGCATATTTCAAAAACAGCCTCTTTACAACAAGTTATTATTCAGACATTTACTATCAAAATATTTTCTTAACCTTTGATTGAAGCACTTCAAAAGTGACCTAAAAAATTTTATTTTAACGTTTTATTTTTTATCAAAACATAGGATTTTGGCTTAAAAAAACTTTTACCCTATTGAGAATGTGCGGAAAAATTACTCGATTCATTATTTATTTACCCGCAGCGCACCCAAATTCCCTATCATTTATTACGCTTTTATCAATATTTGTTTTTCTAAATCAGTATTATTTCACTTCAACTTTAATTTTAGCGGATAATTGCTTTGCTAAATTTGTTACATAAGTCGTAAAATAAGCCGAATCTTTAAAACCGGGATCAGCGCTTAGCTCCCAGCCAGCAATTGGATAATAGTTTACTTCTTGATTATTTTTGACTTTCATTTTTATCAAATAAGAATCAGTCAGCTGACCGGTTTTTGGAGCTTCTATATATCCTTTATAATCTTTTTTCGGAATAATTACGGCTGTACCTAAAATCCACTGACGTTCATACGTTAATTTATCGTGCTGAATAAAACATACGAAATCGCCAGAATCGATTACCTGCAATGGATTTTGATTGTTAATATTTGAAAGTGTAATAAGGAGTGTATCATCATTCTTTAAACCATTTACCGAAACCGTATTTTTATAACCATACATTCCCGGCCATATAGAAGCGGTTTCGTTTGCCTGATATTTATTTCCCGATACCAGCCAGTTTTCATATTCATAATGTAAAACAGAATTGACCGGACCTTCGCTTACAATTTTAAAAGTTGTTTTTTCGATATTATTTATGGTATCATTAGCCAAAATTCCCAACCTGTTTATTTTATTGTCTGCCGTTAGTAATGCAAAACCGCCTAATCCAGCAGAACTTCCAACAGGAAATATATCTCTTCCCCACTCGTGCATTACATGATAATTATCTTCTACAGCGCCATTACTATTTATACCGACATCCTCTGGTGTGATTCCAGGTATTTTTTTCCCGAAAACATCTTTACAATTTCTTCCATCAAGATAATGCCTAAAGCCAACTTTATCATTTTCCCAGCTTGGTCCATCAGTTTGGTATTTTTGATAGCCTAATTTTTTATGAACCTGATTCGCTAACAGTATTTCCTGCGTATCAGGATGCACAGGAAGATTTTTACCTTCTCTTTTTCCAAAACGTACACTGGTCCTAATTGTAAATTTAGGCTCTTTATCTGACCAGCTTAATACCGCGGTTTTAGTTTCATTTGGAGCAAAATCAGTTACTAAAAAAAGTTCGTCCCATTTTCCATCTCCGTCCAGATCGTTAACCTGAGCAGGAATTGTGTCTTTTTTATTGATTAAAATGGGATATTTACCTGAATCATTTTTTAAAGAAAGCTGATTTCGTTTGATAGAAACCGATTTCTGAGATAATTCAATTGCAGAACTATTTTTTAAAACAATAGTATTTCCATTTGATTTTTTCTGTGCATAGCAGCCTGCAAAGGTAAATATAGAGATTGCAAGAGGAACATAATGTCTAATTTTACTTTTCATTATTCTATTATTTTCATTTTAAGTTCAATTTACTGATTTAATCGAAACGGAAAAACTCTGGCAGGAAATTTTGTTAGAAAACAAAAAAAACGGATAATACTATTATCCGTTTTCTAACTAATCAATTAAATCAAATCATAAAAAATAAAGCCTTTTGAAAATCATCATCTGGCATTTCTTTATTTTTAAAATTCAAAAAGTTCATATCCGGAAACTTCGTTGCCGAATCTGTTTTTTTCTTAAAGTATAATTTTAAATCTTTAAAAACTTCCGCTCTAGTTTTTGATGCATCGATTAAATTAAAATTCTTGATTTCATCAAATATCGAAAGCTTAACTTGTAATTGTTTGTCAAAGAGACATAATAAAAAATTACGTCCTTTATAATCTAATTTCAGAAAATCAATTAATTCCGATTTATCATACACCACAAATATTGAATGATCAAATTCTTTTGCTTTTTCTTCATCTTTCAACAAAAAAGAATCTTCTGAAAATTCAAATTCATTTTTAAATTTTCTTTTAAACATTTTCAGAAAAACGCCTTTATTGTCGAGCTATAAGCTCAGTATTAAAAACCATTAAACTGTTTTCATAACCACTGCTTCCATTGATAACTGTAGTTTTATCCGTTGAATTTTTCAACTTTACTCTTGGAATTAAAATACCTCTATCCTCAGCAAAAACTTCTAATTGCGAAGATGGATTCGGATCCAACTTCCCTACTCCAACCTGTGAGTAGGCAGAATAAGCACCTAAAACTAAAAATAAAGGAAGTAATCTATTCTTCATAATATTTATTATTAATTATTTAGTTATTTTTAAGAATAAACAAATCTCGTTTTCAACAAAATCAAGCCATACATTCTAATTGTAAATCAATGTATTAAAGCTCTTTTTAAAACAACTTACTTATCCTTAACTTCACAGTGCAAAGTTCTTGCGGTTATCTTATTTTTTTTGCCCTAAAAAGTTTTTAAACTAATAACTTAAGACATTATTTTAAAAAATGATTTTGATGAAATTATTAGTGCAACCGTTTAATAATTGATAATAATTACCATTTAAAACATCTGTATACGTACAAATTATGGGGTTTAGAGGTGTTATCCAGAGAAATTTGGATCTTTTATTTAAGACTGGAAAGAATTAAAATACGAACCAGCTAATAAATTATTTAAAAAATATCTTATGTGCAGTTGAATTTTATAAAATAAAAAAGAGAGAACTAAGTTCTCTCTTTTCAGTTTCAAAAAAATTTGATGGAATTTGAAAAACCAGTAATAAAGCCCCGAACATTATTACTATAAAGATTCATTGACAAAAATCGTATATATAAAACACCAAGACATCCCCTAAAAGTTATTAAAGTATTACAATAAGACATAAAAACTTATATTCTGATTATATGTCAAAAAAAAAGAGAGAACAATTGTTCTCTCTTTTACTAATAAACCTAAATCTTTATCAAGAAAACGAAAAGACCATTTTAAAATCAATTAAATAGTCAAATCAAAATTTCTTCTGCAAAGATCTTATTTGTATTACTACGATAGTGCCTCTAAAAGTTTTAAAAATTGTATTTTAAGACTAAAATCTTATGTTTTTTCTTAATTTATCTAAGGAAGAATCATTCAGGCTCTTCAATTGGTTGATTACAATTTGTGCAATTTCTGTTGCTCCTTTTAAAGAAAGATGTGTATCATCGGCTTTGTCTTTATCGTAATACGGATTTTCTCCAGCCTTAAAGTGTAAATGCAATTCTTTCGATTTATCTGGACCATAAGATTGTTCCAGTTGTTCTGTATAATATTCTAAATCAATAAAAGGTACTTTATATTCTTGTGCTACTAAACGGGTTTCTAATGGATAATCGCCATGTGTGGGAATCAAAACTCCTTTTTCATTGAAATTTCGTCTGGCAATAGAAGTCAGCAAAATAGGAATTGCGCCTTTTTCTCTACTTTCATTTACAAAACGAATTAAATTGTATCGGTATGCTGTATGCGGATTAGTATAACGGCTAGGGTCTTCGATTTTTTCATCGTTATGTCCGAATTCAATAAAAACATAATCTCCTTTTTTTAGTTTTTTATAAATAGAATCCCAACGGTTTTCGTTTATAAAGCTTTTGGTACTTCTTCCATTTACAGCTTTATTTACAACCACTATATTATCTGTAAAGAATGGTTGTAAAACTTGTGCCCATCCATGTTCTGGATTCTTTTCAGGATCTTTTTTATTCGCCATTGTTGAATCGCCAATACAATACAAAGTTGTTTTTTGTGCAAAACAGTTTAATGCCAGCAGGGTGAAAAGTAAAATGTATTTTTTCATTATTGTCCTATTTTAAACTTTTAAACATTGTTAATTCTTAGAAACCGCTGTAGGAACTCCTGCCCTTTTACCGATAAAAACATCTGTCATTAATACATTATCCGCATTTTCATTTGACAGGGCATTTTTAGCTTCCTTGATTTCAATATTTTTTAAAGTAATGTTTTTGATTTTTTTATCTGGAAATCCTTGAATTACAATTCCCGATTCAGAGGCTTTGTTACAGCTTATAGATGCAAAATGTATATTCGAAATGTCCGATTGGTATCCGTTTCCTTCTCCGTGATAATTGGCTGTAATGTATAAGCAATCTTCAACCTCATCCAATTTAATATTTCTAACAAAGACATTCTTGATATAACCGCCTCGGTCTGCATTAGTTTTTAGGTAAATTCCTCTTTTCAAATAACCATTTGTTTTACAGTTTTCAACAAAAACGTTCTGCACGCCTGCCGACATTTCGCTGCCAATCACAACTCCATGCAGTCCTTTGAAATTGCAGTTTCTAATAATAATATTTTCACTTGGAGTAGCAGTATTGGCTCTTCCTTCATGATCTCTTCCTGCTTTTATGGCTACATTATCATCTCCGTTATCGAAATTTACGTTTTCGATTAAAACATCTTTTGCATACTCTGGATCGATTCCGTCATTATTATGATTAAGAGATTTATAACTTATACCTTTAATTGTAATGCTTTGAGATTTTAAAAGATGCAGACACCAGAATGGCGAATTTTCAATCCGGACGCCTTCAACTACTATATTTTTACAATTAAAAAACTGAATCATTTGTGGACGCAGGAAATAACCTTCCCCAAACTTTCTGTCTTTTAAAGGTACATTGTTATGATTCATATCTCGGCTACGATTTTTTCCCTCAGTTTCTTTTGCTTTAAAACTTTTCCAAATGTTTCCTCCTGCTCCATCAATTGTTCCTTCTCCAGTAATGGCAATATTAGTGCAGTCATAAGCATAAATCAAGGGACTGTAATTGTAAAGCATGGTCCCTTCCCAACTTGTTAAAACCATTGGAAGATAATCTTTAGGGTTGTCACTAAATTTAATTCTAGCTCCTTTTTCAAGTTTTAGTTTTACATTGCTCACAAAATGAATAGGACCGTTTATTTTGTAAATTCCTTTAGGAACAATGATCGTTCCGCCGTTATTCTTTTTGCACAAAGCCATTGCTTTATCAAAAATGGCTTTGTTATTACTAACAGAATCTCCCTTTGCTCCCAGTTTACTGATATTGATTTGATAAGAAGGAAAAACGGGCAATTGAATTCGCTTTACAATTGAATCTACTTTCGATACTGGAAATTCTGAATTTTGTGCAAAAGCAGTACAAGAAATCATCCATAGAAAAAGAAAAAACTTTGTATTCATAATCTAGTTTATTTTGAATACCAATTAGGTATTGTGTCTTTTAAAATAGTTTCTGCAGTATATTTTTCAGCTTCGGATTTCTTTAACTGGTGTGACCATGATACTCTTTTTGTAGGTTGAAATCCTTCTCCACTGCAATTGTATTCAGCGTAAAAAGCATTCTTTTCAGCTTCTGGTTTTGACCAATTTTCCCAGCCTTCCAGTTTTATTTGTTTTCCTATTTCACAGTTTAGAAATACTGTTTTAGCATAAATACGCCAAGGTCTTCCTAAATATACTGCATTTGCTGATGGATCTGCTGTTAGTTTACAGTTCTTAAAAACAAATCCAAATTCTGTTCCCTGCGGTGTTGAAGCTGCGGTTATGTATGAACTTTTAATACTGTGAATTTCGCAATTTTCGAATAACGCTGTTGCTCCTCCAAAAATAAAATCGGTTGTACCTTCAATATAACAGTCTTTGAAATATTGTTTGGCATTTTGTCCTGACAGATATAAAGTATCTTGGTTTCCTAACAAGTTACAATTCACAACTTTTACACGATTGGCTGTAACTGATAAAGCAATCCCCTGTCCGCGATCGCCCGAAGCATTTTTAATGGTCAGGTTAGAGACTGTGACATCATTTGCTTCTACCAAAAGGGTATAAGTATAAAATGTGCTGTTTCTGCCTAAACTGATTTTAGAGAAATTATCGTCAAAAGTGATGATTGTTTTTTCTTTGCTTTCGCCTAATAAAATAACATTCGTATTCCATTCTGGGATTCGGACTTTTTCGTTGTAAGTTCCGTTTTTCACATATATGGTTACTTTTTCATACGGAAAAGCTGGAGAAGCATATATGGCATCCTGAATTTTTGTAAAATCTCCCGAACCGTCTTGTGCAACAGTAATATAATCGACAGCCTTTTTATCACTTTCTGATACTTTTGTACCATTTTTTACGGCCCAAGCTGGATATTTTTTCAATACATCCAACGGATCATCTGTATACCAAGCGTAGCCATTTCGACGTTCGCTTCCTATATCATTTAAAGATTTTTTCTTAACTCCGTCACGATCTGAAAAAAAAGGTTCGTTGGTGTCGAGTTCCATAAACCTTGCCCAAACCGGAGATCCATTTTGTACTGTAATGATCCTTTTGTCGACGGTTTTCCCTTTATCATTTAGAATGGGTTCTTCTTTAATATTGGTAATTTTAGTTTTTTCAAACCAAGCATAGGCACTTTTTACTGCCGTTATAATTTCGGGTGATGGTTTTTCGATTGACATTAAAAGCATCACAATTCCTGCGGATTCTTTTCCGCTAAGCGAAGGAAGTTCGTATGCACGTGCTTTTGCAGGCAGCAATGTAACCTCATCGTGTTGAGCACACCAACCTGTTAAAACTCCATTTTGTTTGTATTGTGTTTTTAAAATACAGTCGATTCCTTTATCAAAGGCCGTTTTGGTTTTTGCTACAATTTCTTTTGATGGTTTGATGCTATAAAAATCCGTTTCTTCACTGATTTCTTTCAATACATTCAAAATGCGAGTCATCGAATCATCATTATAAGTAATATGGGTATAATAGCCTTTTTTAAGCGGATAAAACTGCGGCCATCCTCCATTTGGATATTGTGCTTCTAAAAGATAACTCAATCCTTTTAAAAAAGAATCTTTGTAACGTTCGTCTTTTACTTGAGCATACATTCTGGACATGAATAACATTTCCTGAGTAGTAGCGCCATTGTCTGTCGTGGTTTCTGCTGCGGTTTTCTTTTCTGCTAGAAGTTTATTTTTTTGCGAAGCAGAAAGTTCATCCTGCATGGGAATGTTTTTAGGCCATCCTCCAATATCTCTTTGATATAAAAGTACATTTTCAGCTATCTTTTTAGCTTCATCTGAAGCAAACCAAGATGCATCGTTTTTACGAATAATATCTGACCATCTTTTATAGGTGTTTTGAGCCTGAAGTACAGTACTCGAAAACACTATCACAATTAAGGCTGCTTTTTTTAATAGAATCATTTTTAATGTTTTTTTGGAAGTTAGGTTAGAGGTTATGAGTTATGAGTTATGAGTTATGAGTTTGGATTAAATGTTTTCATCATAATATTATTCAATCCTCAACATTGATAACTTTTAATTTTTAATTTTTAACTCATAATTCATAACTCATAACTTTTACCTATTTCGTCACTCTAAACCAATCAACTGCTACATTTCCGGAGTCATTGGTTACTTTTTCGCTTAAAGCGAAAAGTCCCATTTTGGCGCCGATCCATTTTCCTTCAACCGAAGTAAAATCATTTCCAATTGGCTGATAATTTTTATCGTCTAAACTATAAAAGAAACTGCAGATTCCTCCTTTTTTTACTTTTACCCTCAAGTAAATAGTAGTATTTGAAATCAAAATCGGTTTTGTTTCTGTCTCTGAAACGGTTTTATTGAAAGTTCCTGTTTTCTGGTTTAAGTATAATTTTCCGTTGTCATTTTTCAGAAACAAATAACTATAATCTAATCCCATGATTATTAAACCTGTACTTTCTCCATTTAGTCGCGTATTGAAAGTCAATTTAGTCGTAACGGTAAATTCCTCAGCTGGAAATTTCTGCAAGAGCAGGTTCGGAGCTTCAAAGATTTTTTTACTGTCGGAAATCGTATTTACACAAAATAAATTCAGATATCCCATACTTGTTGGAAATCCCCAATTAATCTGCGAATTGGCTTGCCATTGCCATTGAAGTCCAAGCTTTGATTCGTTAAATTCATCTGACGTTGCCGGATTTTCAATTGGGTATTTTTTACCAACATTCGGTTTTTTGAATGTGGTAACAGGTTCTCCAATTCCATTTTTGTCAAAATCCTGTCCCATTACCGGCCAATCTTTTTCCCATTTCATTGGTTGTAAATGCACAATTCTTCCGTACGCACCTTTATCCTGAAAATGAATAAACCAATCTTCTCCAGTTTGTGTTTGTACCCAAGCTCCTTGGTGCGGACCGTTTATTTTGGTTGACCCCTGTTCTAATACTTTTTTCTTTTCGTAAGGACCAAATACATTTTTTGATCTTAAAATAGTTTGCCAGCCTGTTGAAACGCCGCCAGCAGGAGCAAAAATGTAATAGTAGTTATTTCGTTTGTAGAATTTAGGTCCTTCAATAGTGCCTTCGCCATCATGTCCGTCAATAACCATAACTTCATCATTGTTGGCAATTGTTCCTTCGGGATTCATCGTGCAGACAACTAATAAACTTTTAATCTGCGCACGGCTTCCGGCAAAGGCATGTGCGAGATATGCTTTTCCATCATCATCCCAAAGCGGACTTGGATCGATTAATCCCGTTCCGGATTTCACTAATAAAGGTTCTGACCACGGTCCTTCGGCTTTTTGGGATTTAATCATATAAATTCCAAAATCAGGATCGGGATAATAAATATAATATTCATTGTTATGAAAAGTAATGCTTGGTGCCCAAACACCATTTCCGTGCTGTACTTTGTTGTACGTTTCAAAAGGAGGCTGTTTTGGCAGCGCATAACTTATAATTTTCCAGTTTACCAAGTCTTTAGAATGCAAAATTGGTAATCCGGGAATACAGTTAAAAGAAGATGCTGTCATATAAAAATCGTCACCAACCCTAACCACATCAGGATCTGAATAATCGGCGTGAATGATAGGATTTGTATAAGTTCCGTCTCCATTATCAGGTGTCCAGACTTGTGCGGTATTTTTCTGTACTGAGAAAATGGAAAGGAGAAAAAGGATGATTTTTATATTTTTCATTTTAAAAGTATTTGGATTTTAGTGAAGCCTGACAAGTTTTAAGAGTCAGGATTTCACTCCATAAAATCTTATCTGTTCAATTCTAAAGCGGCTAAAATAAAAGGTCCCGTTGCTTTAGGATCGTTGTCTTTTTTTCTTTCGTTTACGTAATATTCGTAAGAACCGTCACGATATGGATTTCCTCCTAAACCTGCCACCTGACAGCAGTTTGTTAGAGTAATACCGCCATCTTCATCAACTTTTTTGATTAAAATTTTAGTCAATCCATCAAAAGCTTTGTTGGCTAGTTTTTTATATTTAGAAGGCAGATATCCTTTATTTGCTCCTTTTGCAAAAGCATAAGCAAACATGGCCGATCCTGAAGCTTCTAAATAGTTGTCTTTTCCACCTGCTTTATCTGTTACCTGATACCATAATCCAGTTTTGTCCTGATATTTAGCTAATGCGGCAGAAGCATTGTTTAAGTATTTAATCAGTTTAGGTCTTTTGGGGTGCTCTTTTGGAAAATAATCTAAAACATCAACCAATGCCATCACATACCAGCCTAATGCTCTTGACCAAAAGTTTGGAGAGTTTCCTGTTTCTTTATTGGCCCAAGGCATTTCTTTGCTTTCATCCCAGCCATGATACAATAATCCTGTTTTGGGATCTGTAGCGTGAAGCTGAATTAATTCAAACTGTTTGGCGATATCATCAAAGCTTTTTCCATTTTCGAATGTCAGTGTGTATTGGGCGTAGAATGGTTCTCCCATATATAAACCGTCTAACCACATTTGGTTTGGATAAATTTGTTTGTGCCAGAATCCTCCGCTTGCTGTACGTGGTTGTTCTGCTAACTGCTTGCGAACTAACTGCATTGCTTTTAAATATTTATCATCTTTCGTTTCGGCATAAATATCAAATAACAAACGTCCCGGTACTACTAAGTCGATGTTGTATTTATCGAATTCGTATGTTTTAATCGATCCGTCAGCCTGCACCAATTCATCTACATAACCTCTTATGTAGGCTTTGTATCTTGGATCTGGATTTTTCTTGTATAATTCCTCAATTGAATGTAAAACCAAGGCATGAACATAATCCCATTTTGGCTTTTTAGCATCATCCAGCATGTAACTTTCTGGATGGCGTTTCATTAAAGTCAAAGCCATTTTATCTGACCATTTCATGTCTTTAGAAATCACGATTCCCTTTTTTGCCGGTTCCTGCGAGATTGCTTTACATCCTGATAAAGCCAGCGCGCACACTAATAAAACCGACATAAAACTTTGTTTCCTTCTACTTTTCATTTCAAAATATATTTAAATTCTACTATTTTTTTAATTCTATGGCACTTAATAAAAAGGCTGCTAATGCGGGAGAACTGTTATCTTTCGTTTTGCTTTTGGCATAATATTCATTTGTACCATCTCGGAAAGGTTTTCCACCTAAACCAACATTTGATGAAACATTTGAAATGGTAATTTCATTATTTTCATTCGTTTTCACAAATTCTTTAATAAAGGCATCAAAAGATTTTTGTGCTGTTTTTTTATAAGATGATGGCAGATATCCTTTGTTTACTCCTTTTGCCAATCCATAGATTATCATTGCTGATCCTGAGGACTCTAGAAAATTTCCCTGTAGTTCTGGTTTATCAGTAACCTGATACCATAATCCCGAAGAACTTTGGGCTTTAACTGCATTCTGTGCAATTTCATTCAAAAATCCTATTAGTTCTTTTTGTTTGGGATGATTCTTTGGAAAATAATCCAATGTTTCCACCAATGCCATCATGTACCAGCCAATTCCTCTACTCCAGATTGTTGGCGATGTTCCTGTTTCACGATTTGCCCAGCCAATTTCTTTTGACTCATCCCAAGCATGATACAGTAAACCTGTTTTGGAATCCTTTAAATGATCGTGTGCTAATTCAAATTGTTTGGCAATATCATCTAAACTTTTTCCATTTTCATACGTAACTGTGTATTGCGTATAAAAAGGTTCTGCCATGTACAAACCATCAATCCACATTTGATTGGGATAAATTTGTTTGTGCCAAAAACCACCGCTTGGCGTTCTCGGCTGACTTGCAATCTGTTTTCTTAATTGCTCAATTACGGTCTGATAACGTTTGTCTTTTGTTATTTCATACAAATTGAACAGCAGTTTCCCAGGATTTACATAATCGATATTGTATTCGTTGATATCGTATTTTAGTATGTTTCCGTTACTGTCGATCAATTCATCTGCATATTCTTTAATGTAATTGAGGTATTTTTTGTCTTTGGTTTGCTGATATAATTTCTCAAAAGCAGACAAAGTCAAACTCATTTTATAATCCCATTTGGGTTTCTCAGTTCCGTCAATCTGCCACGCTTTTGGATATTTGTTTAAAATAGTTAAAGCGGTTTTCTCCGACCATTTTGCATGAGCAGGAATTGCATTTTTTTCTGCATTATCTTTATTTTGCGCCAATGACAAACTACTGATAAACAAAAACAAACCAAGAGCTGTTTTGGAAAAATTGATTTTTATGAAAACAGATTTTAAAAACATTACATTTTGCCTTTTTTGTTCAAAATTTCTAATTGAGCATCCAGATATTTCACGAATTCTTCTTGCGATTTAATTCCATTTTTCTCTTGTTCCCACGCTCCTAATAAATAAAAAGAACTTGCTTTTGTACTAGGTTTGAAAACTAAAAGATAATCCAAATCAGTGTCGGCGATACTTTCGATTGCATTTACTTCATAGAAAATAGCCATTCCTAATTTGTCTGGAACTAAAGACTGTACGCCGTAAGTTGCTAAATAAGCCCATTTTTTGTTTTTGCTTTCTTTTTTAAGCAGTTCAGTATTTTTTTGTTTTACCATCCCCGTACAGATTCCCTTAATTTCTTTTGAAGCTTGAATAGTATGTTTTGTGTAAAGCTGATTTGGCTTAATAGTCAATATCGATGTAAAATCAATTTTGTCAGAAGCAGTTTTCCATCCATAGTAATTCACTTTTACAATAGATTCGTTTGTTTTATTGGCAACTGTAGCAATAGTTGAATCTACTTCGCGGAAATGCAGTTTCTCATTGTTTAAATAACGATCAATTGAACCAATTCCAATTCCTTTTCCAGCTTTTAAAATATCGGCTCCCCAATCACTCATTTCATGGTAGGAATCAAAACCATCTTGTCCTACTATAGGAAGAATGTTTTCTGATGTTTTTTTACCAAAAATATCAATCGCATTTCTCCAATCTAAATACAAGCGGTAACCAATTCTGTTATTTTCCCAGCCCGGACCTTCATAACGAATATCAAAAGAATGATCCGTATGTTCCGGTGCTAATTTTAAGCGGTCTACATTTTTAAAAACGGTTCCGCCTTTGTATTTTCTTCCTTCCCAATGTCCATCTGTTTTTGCCGAAATTTCAGCGTATGTTTTTGCGGTTTTAATATCGTATTTCTGAGCATTTATAGAGGTTAAACCTGCTAAAAATAAGGCTGCAACTGTAATTTTTGTTTTCATTTTTATGGTAATTATTTGAATATCTTGTTTAAAAAATTGACTGTAAAATCAACCGTTTGACTAAACCAAGGCTGAAAAAACCAGAAAGAATGAGGTGAATTTTCCAATGTATGAACCTCACTGTAAATTTTATGCTGATTTAAAATTGCAATCATATCGTCTCTTCCTGCATGAAATCTCGGAATACTGCTGTTGATGAATAATGTTGGCGGTGTATTGCCGTCAGTATTATTTAAAGCCGAAGCATTTTTCCAGTTTTCAGTACTTTCTTCATAAGAACCTCCTAACCAGAATGCTGCCATTTCTCCTTCTGAAGATTCGGGATGTCTGAAAGCCAAAACGCCGTCTACATTAATAATCGCATTTACTTTTGAAGAAGAACTACTTTTATAAGAAGGATTTTCAAAATTGGATTTTCCGTTTGTAGTACCAATCAAAGCTGCCATTTGACCTCCCGAAGAACAGCCTAAAACCGCAATTTTGTCTGGATCTACTTTGAATTTCTTTGCATTATCTTTTATAAACTTAATAGCATTCTTAACATCGTAAACTCCATACGGATATTTTGCTTCAAGCGATAATCGGTATTCGATTGTGAAACATGAAAAACCTTTTCCCGCAATTTCTTGTGCCATTGCATTCATTTGGTCTTTGTTTCCTGATCTCCAGCCTCCGCCATGAATCATAACCACAACAGGATTTTTCTTTTTTGCATTGTTTACAAATGCATCGAGATGTAAGGTTCTTTGTTTTTCTTCGAAATACGGAACATTTAATATTTGTTCAACATTTTTATTTTCAGTAATAACAGGAATCGTTATAAACGGATACTTTTTGATCAATTTCGTATATGTGCTTTTCACAGTATATGAAGTGTCTACACGGTAAGTTACCTGTGCTTGTAAAACACTGGTGAGCAATACTAAAATCAATACTATTTTTCGCATTAAATTCAATTTAGTTTTTAGTTAAGAAAGGAGTTCGGCTTTTTGCCAAACTCCTTCTTTCTGCTTCAAAAAAACAATTTCTCAAAATTTAATCAAATTACTAATAACCTGGATTTTGAGGAAAATCTTTGTTTTGGTTTAAATCCAATGCCGTTTGTGGTATTGGTCTTAATATTTTCAACTGACCGCCAACTCCAACAAAATTGGCTGCCTTAATTTTATAATTGTGTGCCGAAGCTCTTGCTACAAGTGTTCCGGTACGTTTTAAATCAAACCATCTTTTGTATTCTCCTAATAATTCTCTTCCTCTTTCATCTAAAATATAATCAATGTTGAACTCACTTGCTGTTGCATTTACTACTCCGGCTCTTCTTCTTACTTCATTTAAACGATCAAGTCCAGTTGATGGCTGTCCTGCTTTTAAATACGCTTCAGCTGCGATTAAATACGTTTCTCCTAGTCTTGAAATGATAATGTCTCTTGTGCTTACGGGACCTGTGCTTGATGGCGTTGTAGGATCTGGATCGTCAAATTTCTTAACTGGAATTGTATAACAGTCTAAGTTTTGAATTAACGAATGAGCTGCAGAATATTCTCCCCAAGGATGATACACAAAAGTTGATGATAATCTTGAAGCATTTGCAGTCATCCAAGCTGCTTTATCTGCTGGCGTAAACCATTTTGGCTCATAAAAATGTCTCACTTTTAACGAAGCAGGATTTGTGCTTCTGTAATACGGATAGTATAAAACATTTTTAGTAACTCCGTTTGTGGTTTCAGGACCTTCTAGGATTTCTGTCATAAAAGTGGCATCCCATCTTTTATCTCCTTTTTCATATAAGCCTAAAGCATAATCGGTTGGACATAAATTGTAACTTCTTAAAGGCGCTCCTGTTTCGGCTCCTCCTAAATAAGAACTAAAATAGTAAAATTGGTTATTCCCTAACTTTGTTGGATCTGTACTTGTGGAAGCTTTATCATACTGAACTGAGAAAATCGTTTCTGCATTTAAATCATTTCCAGGTTTGAATAATTGGTCAAAAGCAAGATTTAATCCTTGTCCGCCAATTGCAGCATCTGCGTAAGCGGCTGCTTTTGCAAAATCATCGGCTTTGCCAAATGTTTCATAACCACGTGTTAAATATACTTTTGCCAGTAAATCATTTACTGCTCTTTTGTTTACTTTTCCAGAAGTATTGTAAGCTGTCGTTCCCACATTTGCTAAAGCAAAATCCAAATCTGCAATAATTTGCGTATACACTTCTTCGGCTGTATTTCTGGTGAATGATAAAACTGGGCTTGTAATATTTTCGTTTACAATGGGCACACCACCGTATGTTTGAACTAATAGAAAATAGGCATTTGCTCTTAAAAATCTTGCCTCTCCTACCAATGTGTTCAAATTAGCTGTTTGCTCAGTAATTGCTGAATAATAAACGGTTTTATTGACTGATTGAATCAGCTGATAGCACGAATTGTATAAGTCTTCGACATTTGTTGAAGATGGAATTAAAAGGGTATACTGACTCAAACCTGCAGGTTCTGGAGTTCTTCCTTCGGCATACATATCGGTTCCCGCTTCAAAAAGCCATGGATTTCCTCCATAAATTCCTTTTAACCAAGCATAGTTTGTATTGACAAGCAATTGAAAACCTGATGCTGTTTTGTAAGTTCCATCTGCAGGAACGTTTGATAAACTTTCCTCTTCAATGTAATTGCTGCAAGAACTTAAAGTTCCCACAATGATTCCTAATACTATAATGAACTTTTTCATTTTATACCTTTATTAAAATTTAACACTTAATCCCAACTGCGTCGTTACTGATGCCGGACGATTTACACCAAAAGCAGCACCAGCCCATTCAGGGTCATATCCATCAAAATCTGTAAATACAAATGGGTCTAAAACATTTACATAAATTCTTAAATTACTGATTTTAAGTCTTTTCAATAATTCAGAGTTCAAGGTGTATCCTAAAGATATATTTTTAATTTTCACGTAAGAAACGTCTCTGTAATACCCAAATAAAGAAGTCCAATATGCTCCTGCACCCGTTGCTACAGGTCCTGGTCTTGGGTTTGTATTGTTGGCATTGGCTGCAATCCCCGCGCCGTTTGTTGGAATAAAATAATCCATTGCTAATTTCTGACGTCCTCTATCGCTTACATCGGCAAAGTTTTGGTGAAATGTACTCAAAACTGTCTGCCCTTGGCTGGTAAGAACTGAGAAATTAAAATCAAAGCTGCCAACGGTTAATTTAGAATACAAACTTCCCTGCCAATCAGGATTTGCATTTCCTATTACAGTTCTATCGTCTTGATTGAATTTACCATCTCCGTTTAAATCTTTTGGTCTTGCCTGTCCTGGAGCCATTCCGTAAGAAGCTGCCTGCGCTGCTTCACTTTCCTGCCAAACACCATCATAAACGTAGTTGTAATTTGGGTTTAACTCGGCTCCTAAAATCAATTTATTTCCGATATCACTTACCTTATCTTGATTGTAAATTGACTCTAAACGGTTCACGTTTTTAGTGAAGGTAAAAGTAGTTTCCCAATTTACTTTTTCACCTTTAATATTTTTGGTGGTTAATAATACTTCAACTCCTTTGTTGCTCACTGAACCTACATTGGCATACGTATTTTTCCAACCAGTTTCTGCTGGTAACTGTTGTTTGTAAATTAATTTATCCGATAATCTGTCGTAAACATCAACACTACCTGTAATTCTGTTATTTAAAAATCCGTAATCAAGACCAAAGTTTAACTCTCTTGTTTTTTCCCATGTTAAATTTTGGTTGGCTAAATTTTCAGACTGCCAGCCCGAAACCACATTTGCTCCGTTTGCATAAAAAGTCTGCTGGTTTAACAACGCCTGAGAAGTGTAAGGCGCAACGTTGTCGTTTCCTGTATACCCCAAACTCGCACGAAGTTTTAAGTCTGAAACTACAGAACTGCTTGCCAAGAAAGATTCTTTACTGATTTTCCAGCCTAAAGCTACAGATGGAAAACTCTGCCATTTATTTCCTGCTGATAATACTGACGAACCGTCCCAACGTGTTGAAGCCGTTAATAAGTATTTGTCTTTAAAAGTATAATTTAAACGAACGGCATAAGAGCTTAAAGTATTCTTTTGATATCCTGAACTGATGTTGTAACTTGTTTGAACTCCTGATCCCATATTATTCGATCCTACATCAAAAGGCTGATTGTTAGAATACAAATAAGAAGTTTCATCAACATTTGAATACAAACTCTGCAATAATAAAACACTGAAATCGTGGACTTCTTTAAAAGTATGTTTTAAATCAATTTGGTTATCCCAAGTATAATTAAAGTTATTGAAGTTTTTAATTGATGCTGAGTTTTTACCGTTTAAAGTAACACCCGCATTGGTTTGTGCAGTATAGGAAGCACTTGTAACGGTGTTTTCAATACCTCCTGCAAATGTTGTTTTGAATGAAAGCCATTTTAAAGGCTGATATTGAAAGAAGACGTTTCCAACAGTCTGCCATGTTTTTTCTGTTTGCGATGAATTTGCGATTTCCATTAAAGGATTTACGGTACTTGTTTTATTAATCGCCCACGCACCATTTGGATAAGTTAATTTTCCAGGAAGGAAAAATAATGTTCCAACTTTTTCATTACCGTCAGCATCAATTGCCCAAGGCGACATAAGCGGGCTTAATCTAAAGGCATCCTGCATCGCTAAATCACTACCAAATTGTGTATTTACACGTGCAACAGTAATATTGGCTCCTGTAGTAAATTTGTCGTTGATTTTATGGTTTAATCCGAGTTTGAAAGAATATTTATCCGTAGAATCATTGTCGATAAGTCCTTCGTCACTTTGAACACCAAATCCTAAGTTATAACTCAATCCAGAATCTGAACGCCCTGTAACATTTAAATAGTTGTTCTGCGTCATACCAGGTTTAAGAACGGCATCTGCCCAGTCAAAACTATAACCGTTGTTGGCTCTTGCCACTAATAACGGACTTTGATTTCCTGCTAAAGCGGCAAGCTGCGCTGGGGTTTGCGTGGCTGGAGTAGCACTCATATAAGCCACTTGATGAAATTTCCACCATTCTTCTCCGCTCATCATTTTAGGCATTCTGGCTGCCGTTTTTGTTCCGTAAGAAGAATCAAAAGTTACATTGATTCCTGATTTTACATTGGCACCGCTTTTTGTGGTTACGATAATAACACCGCTTGCTCCACGAGAACCGTATATAGCAGCTGAAGAAGCGTCTTTTAAAACATCCATTCTTGAAATATCCTGTGGATTAAGAAAGTCAATATTATCAACAGGAACGCCATCCACCACATATAATGGAGATGATCCTACTAATGAGTTATTTCCTCTAATTACTACTTTATATCCGTCTCCTGCACGACCAGAACTTGCCGAAATCTGAACCCCGGGAGTGCTTCCTTGAATTGCTTCGAGTGCGCTGGTGGTATTTCTTTCTGTAATTGTTGCAGCACTAATAGTACTTACAGAACCTGTAAGATCGGTTTTCTTTACAGAACCATATCCTACCACTACTACTTCGTTTAGTGAATTGGATTGTTCGGCAAGACTTACATTAATTTTTGTTTTTCCGGCAACGCTTATTTCTTGTGTCTGAAAACCCAAATAACTGATTACTAAAACAGCTTTGTTATTGGTTACATTAATTTTAAAACTTCCCTCAAAATCAGTTGAAGTTCCATTTTGAGTTCCCTTTTCCAGAATGTTTACCCCTGGCAGTGATAATCCTGTAGCATCTGTAATTTTCCCTTCAATTGCGGTAGACTGAGCATTCGCAGTCTGGCCCAGCAGAAAATTCAGAAAAAATAAAAATACAAGACTGTAT
Source organism: Flavobacterium endoglycinae (assembly GCF_017352115.1). Classification (NCBI taxonomy): domain Bacteria; kingdom Pseudomonadati; phylum Bacteroidota; class Flavobacteriia; order Flavobacteriales; family Flavobacteriaceae; genus Flavobacterium; species Flavobacterium endoglycinae. Next base: position 4,648,162 of record NZ_CP071448.1, on the reverse strand, counting down.
TTTACTTTCTTTAATTGTTGTTTAATCTTCATAAGTGGTTTAAGTGGTTTAAGTGGTTTGGTTAAATTATTAGTTATAGTTTCTATTTTACTTTATTTCCATTGATATAGGTATTATTAAATTTTAAATTCTTTACATTTTTCAATAAGTAGATGGAGTCTACTTTTTCTATTTTTACATTCGTTAGTGTTATATTTTCTACTGGCGATTGCTCGTAACCTTCTGCCCAAATACTGTATTTACCACCGTTTTTAACATTTACATTTTCAAGATGTATGTTTCTGATAGTTGGAATAAAATTTCCCGTTTGAGATCCGTAAACATTGTAGAACATATTAAGTTTGAGTACACATTCTTTTACAGTTCCTACTTCAAGGTTTCTTACAAAAACGTCCTCGATAATTCCTCCCCTTTTTGAATTGGTTTTAATACGAATGGCGCGATCTAGATTTGGACTGTCCATTACACAGTTTTCTACAAAAACATTGTTTACTCCTGCCGAAATTTCGCTTCCAATTACCACTCCGCCATGACCATCAATCATTTTGCAGTTTTGGACAATAATATTTTTGCTTGAAATCGCTACTCGTCTTCCGTCTGCATCACGTCCTGCTTTAATAGCTATACAATCATCACCAGTATTGAACGTGCAGTTTCTAATGATAATATTTTGAGAATATTCAGGATCACAGCCATCATTGTTTGGTCCGTGGCTGTTTACAGTAACTTCATCAATAATCATGTTATTGGTTTTTATTGGATGTAGAATCCAAAACGGAGCATTAATTACTGTTATGTCTTTTACCAAAACAGTATTGCATTCAAAAAATTCAATAAAATTAGGACGCAAATACCTTCCTTCACCAAAAACTCTTTCGTTTACTGGAGTCCCTCTTTCAGCCATATCTACCAAAACTTCACGATTCTGTGGATCATTCTGGGAAGGAATTCCTTTTTTCCAGCCATAATTTTTTCCTCCAGACCAAATCCACCAATTGGTGTTGTCGGCCTGACCGTTTAAAGTTCCTTTTCCGGTTATGGCAACATTGGTTTTATTTTTGGCATAAATCAAAGGAGAATAATTCATGACTTCAGTGCCCTCCCAAGAAGTATGAACAATTGGATAATCTTTCGGATTTAAACTGAAAAGAATTTCAGCCTGATCTTCTAAATGAAGATTGACGTTACTTTCTAAATGAATAGCCCCAGTTAAATATTTTCCATTTGGGACAAGTACTTTTCCTCCGCCATTTGATGCACAGGTTTGAATTGCTTTTTGGAATGCCTGAGTGTTTAATGTTTTCCCATCAGCGACCGCTCCAAAATCATCTATATTGTATGTTTTATCCTGAAAATTTGTTTTTGGAAGGTTTTTTATGATGAATTCCATTCTTCGCCACGGATCAGATTCTGAAACAGATGTAGTTTTTTTTGAGCACGATATAGTTAAAACAACCATTACACAAGCAGAAACAATAGATTTAAACGCTGTAACCTTATCTGGATTCATTAGAATTGAATTTCTGATTTAACATGGTGAAAACATAAATAATTATGTAATCGATTACACGAAAGTAGAAAATATGTTCTAACCAACCAAATTTATTTAGAAATAAATTGTATTTTTAATTTTTATTAAGAATTATAATTACATTTAATGCAAAAATTATTGTAATTTATTATCATTGTAAAATCTAAATCGATGTAGTTTTTAATTATGGTAATCGATAACATTAAATGTTAGATTATATTAAAAAAATGTATTTTTGTCAAAGAATTTAACTTGTAAAACCGTTTTTAATGAGCGAAAAAGTAACCATTTATGATATTGCGGAAAAACTAAATATCACTGCAGCTACTGTTTCCAGAGCGTTGAATAACAATCCGAAGATCAAAGAGAGTACTCGTGAATTGGTTATTAAAACCGCTGCCTCAATGAACTACAAGCAGAATAAACTTGCTTTAGCATTAAAAAGCGGTCGTAGTAACAATATTGGAGTGATCGTTCCTCGTATTGACAGCAATTTTTTTGCTTCAGTCATCAGAGGAATCGAAGAAGAACTTCATCCTCATGGTTATCAGGTGATTATCTGTCAGACTCATGAGAGCAAGAAAAGAGAAAATGAAAACTTATATACTTTAATCGATGCACAGGTTGACGGCATTCTTATGTCTGTAACCGATGTAACCGACGAAAATGACGGAGCATTCCAAAATGTATTACAAAAAAATGTACCGCTTATTTTCTTTGATAGAAGTAAACACATTGATGGTGTAAGCTCGGTAACTATAAATGATTTTAGAGGAGGTTATTTAACAACCAAACATTTAATTAATGAGGGCTGCCGACATATCGCGCATTTCTCAGGAGACCAGTCGCTGGAAATCTTCAAAAACAGGTTTTTAGGATACAAACAGGCTCTTTTAGACCACGGAATTGAATTTAAAGAAGAATATGTAATTCGTACTAAAAGTAGCGTAGAAGCTGGAAAAGAAGCTGTAGATAAACTACTGCAGTTAGAAACGCCGCCAGATGCTATATTTTCATCTAGTGATTTTGCTGCGTTAGGCGCAATTCAGGAATTGAAAGAAAGAAATATCAGCATTCCGAATGAGTTTTGTGTCGCTGGCTTCAGTAATGAGCCTTTTACCAAATTCATGGAATTATCAATCACTTCTGTAGACCAGTCACCGCTTGAAATGGGAAAAATGTCTGCTCGTGTTTTCCTTGAACAAGTAGACAAAACAGATACGATTAAAATAGAGAAAAAGGTCGTTCTTGCACCTGAATTACATATCCGTAAATCATCATCGAGAACCAATTTCTAGCCAAAAAAAAGTATTTTAAAACCGTTTTTATTAAACCATATAAGTCATATAAGCTCATTTTAGAATGGGCTTTTTTTTTATGCAAGCTTCGGAGAAGCGAAATATTTATAGCAAAAGATTAGGGTTCAACATAAAGCTCCAGCGGAGCGACATATTTTTCTGCAACCTATAAATATTTCGCTTCTTCGAAGCTTTCTCAAAAACAAGAGGCGCAAAACAGCGCGTCTTCTATATAGACCTTTGTCTCTTTGCAACTTTATAACTAAAAAATGAACTTATATCACTTATATGGTTCAAAAAAAAAGACGCACAAATGTGCGTCTCTTCATATAAACCTTTGTTGCTTTGTCTCTTTGCAACTTTGAACCTAAAAAAATTAAAGTGAAACTCCTCTTTTCCAAGGAATAAAATCGTTTTGATTTAAAAGCGCTGCTTTTGTTTTGATCGTACCACTTGCTACATCAATAATAAATTCCAGCATTTCATCTGCCATTTCTTCAATCGATTTTTCCCCAGTGATAATTCCACCAGTATCAATATCGATGATATCTGACATTTTATTCGCTAATTGTGTGTTAGATGAAATCTTAACTACCGGTGCAATTGGATTTCCTGTTGGCGTTCCTAAACCTGTTGTAAACAATACCATATTTGCTCCTGATCCCACCATTGCTGTTGTACATTCAACGTCGTTTCCTGGCGTACAAAGCAAAGTTAAACCAGGTTTTGTAATGTATTCTCCATAATCAAAAACTCCTGTAATTGGAGATGTTCCTCCTTTTTTAGCAGCTCCTGCAGATTTCATTGCATCTGTAATCAAACCGTCTTTAATGTTACCCGGAGATGGATTCATATCAAATCCCGAACCAGCGTCTACAACTGTTTTTTCATACCATTGCATTAAATCCAAGAAACGTTTTCCGCTTTCGTCTTCTACGCAACGGTTTACTAATTCCTGCTCTACTCCACATAATTCAGGGAACTCAGAAAGAATAGTTGTTCCTCCTAAAGCAGCCAATAAATCTGAAGTTACTCCCAATGTTGGGTTTGCCGAAATACCAGAGAATCCATCAGATCCACCGCACTCTAAACCAATTCTTAATTTAGATAATGGAGCTGGTTCTCTCTTAATTTCGTTTGCTTTTTTAATCGCTTCAAAAGTATCTTTTACAACACTGCTAAGCATTGTTTCGATAGTTCCTATAGATTGCTGATCGTAAATCAAAACAGGCTTTTTACTGTTTGGATTAATCGCATTAAGAGCATCTTTGAAAATCGAAATTTGAAGATTTTGGCATCCTAAACTTAACACAGTTGCTCCCGCAACATTTGGATTGTTTACATAACCCGCTAATAATTTAGCCAAACTATGAGAATCCTGACGAATACCTCCACAACCACCTTGATGTGTAATGAATTTTACTTCAATATTGTTGAATAAATTAGCATCATTTGATGCTGCTTCATTTCCTGCTCCTCCAGTTTCTGATTTTACCAAAGAACGAAGCAATAACTGGTAATCGTTCTCTTTTGGTTTCATTAATTCTTTCTCAAAAATATCTTTTAGGATTTCGATATTTCTGTTTTCACAGAAAACTAATGGGAAGAATAGCCAAACGTTTTCTGTTCCTACCTGTCCGTCTTCTCTATGATATCCCTGCCATGTTCTGTCTTTCCACTTGTCTACATTTGGAGCCGTCCAGCCAATAGTTTCTGTTTTGCCAGTAACTTTATCACTTTCGTGTTTTACATTTTCTGTAGAAAGAAGTCCACCTCTTTCAATTCTGGCGCTTGCTTTTCCAACCAAAACACCATACATAATGATTCTGTCTCCTATATTAAAAGGAACCATCGCAATCTTATGTTTCATTTTTACATCAGACTCAATTGTAACTGACTCTCCTTCGAAATCAATTACCTCGCCTGCTGTAAGGTTTACCAAAGCCACCGCAACATTATCCGTTGGATGTACTTTTATTAATTTTTTCTGCGCTGCCATAATCAACCTTTGTTCTTTGTTTTTTTATCTTTTTTATTTTATTCTTTCCTGAAACTTAGCAAAACCAGCTTCAACACCGTTTGCATCAATTTCTTCTAAAGCAATTGTAATTGCTTTTGTTAACGAAGGAATTTCCGTTAAATCTTCATCCCAGAAATTTTTGTTTTGCAAAGTAAGTCTGGCGATTTTTTCATAGTCATCTGATTTCCATAAACCATCAAAGAATGTTACAATATCTTCGCTGTCGTTGACTGGTAAAGCTTGTCCGTTCCAAGTTCCTTTGTAAAAACGGATCAAGGCTGCGAAAGCGAAAGTTAAGTGAACGGGAAGTTTACCATGAACATCAACATATCCTGTTAAACTTGGCAATACACGAACTTTAAATTTAGAAATTGAATTTAAAGCGATCGATGATAATAAATGTTTGATAAATGGATTTCTGAAACGGTCTAAAATTTCTTCAGAGAAACTTGCCAGTTCTTCTTTGTCCATGTTTAAAGTTTCGTTGATTTCTTCAAAAACCGCTTTATTGATAAATTCTCCCGTAAACGGATTATCAACAGTTTCTTTTACAGTTTCGTTTCCATAAAGCAATGAAAACGGCACCATTGCGGTATGTGCTCCGTTTAAGATTCTTACTTTACGTGTACGATATGGCTGCATATCTTCAACGATTTTAACATCTAAATCAGTTTTGTGAAACGGAAGTTTTGCTTTCAATTCATCATCACCTTCAATTACCCATAAAAAGAACGTTTCGGCACTTACGATTAAATCATCTTTATATTCTAACTGTCTGTTGTATTCTTCGATTTGATCTTTTGGATATCCAGGAACAATTCTGTCAACCAATGTATTATGGAAAGAACAGTCATTTAACAACCACGAAACAAATTCTTGTTCCAATTTCCAGTCTACACAGTATTTCAAAATAACTTCTTTTAAAGTATCTGAGTTATAATTGATTAATTCACATGGAATGATGGTTAATCCTTTATCTGAAGCGCCTTTAAAGTGCTTAAATCTCTCGTATAAAAGTACGGTTAATTTTGCCGGAAATGAAACCGGAGGCTGCATTGTTACTGTATCTGAAGCAATGTATTCAATACCTGCTTCTGTTGTATTTGAAATAATAAAAGCTAATTCTTCTTCTTTAGCCAAAGCTAAATATTCTTGGAAAGAAGCGTATGGATCAACAGCTTTAACAATATTCGTTATTAATTCTTTTTCCTGAATTTCTTCTCCTTTTTTTACTCCTTTCATAAAAAGAGTATACAATCCGTCTTGCGCATTAATCATGTTCACCAAACCTTTATCGATAGGCTGAACCACCGCAATTCCAGCATTAAAATAAGCTTTTTGATTTAATTTTTGGATGGCATATTCAACAAAGGCTCTTAAGAAGTTTCCTTCTCCAAATTGGACAATTTTTATAGGAAGTTTGTTTGAAAACTCTGAATTTGATCTGTTTATTTTTTCCATTATTTCTTGATTAAAGTGTTTTAAATAACCACTTCTTTCCCTTATTATCTTTTATTAATTCGGATACATTGTAAATGAAACATTACACCTGTATAAGGACAAAGTTTGCTGTGAGGAGTGACAAAATCTGCTCCGCAAGCGTAATGTTCAATTACAATCTCTAAAATCTAAAAAAAACGCATCTAAATAAGGAATTGGCATGATTACTCCTTATTTATTTTCTTATATTTTTTATGATATCCAAAACCTGACTTACTTTAGCAGTTAGGCCATTGAAATCTTTATTTTCTAATATATCTTTTGAAATTAACTGTGAACCCAAACCAACGCAGGTCGCTCCAGCATTCAGCCATGAACTTAAACTTTCTTCTGTTGGGTAAACACCGCCAGTAGGCATAATGTTTGTCCACGGGCAAGGTCCTTTTATGGCTTTAATAAATTCTGGTCCATAAGTGTCAGCAGGGAATAATTTTACAATTTCGCATCCTAATTCTTCTGCTCTTGCAATTTCAGATAAAGTTCCACAGCCTGGTGACCACAATACTTTACGACGGTTGCAGGCAATTGCAATATCTTCTCTAAAAACTGGAGTTACGATAAAATTTGCTCCTAAACTCATGTATAATGAAGCCGATGCCGCATCTGTAACAGAACCAACACCTAAAATCATTCCCGGCAATTCAGCCAGAGCATATTTGTTTAAAGCAGCGAAAACTTCGTGTGCAAAGTCACCTCTGCTTGTAAATTCCATTAATCTGGAACCTCCGTCATAGCACGCTTTTAAAACCTTCTTACTTAATTCAATATCAGAATGAAAAAACAACGGAACCATTCCATTATCTTTCATTGTCTGTGCTACTTCTATTCTTGAATATTTTGCCATGTTTTTATTAAATTATCTTGATACCAATGCAGAACCATCGCCATCAATCATATTTTCAACTTCTTTTAAAGTAACCAGATTATAATCCCCTGCAATAGTGTGTTTTAAACAACAAGCCGCTACTGCAAAATCTAAAGCTCTCTGGTTATTATTTTGATATTCTAACAATCCGTAAATTAATCCGCCCATAAAAGCATCTCCACTTCCTACTCGATCAACTACTGGAGTAACTTCTTTTACCGCTGCTTGATAAAGTGTTTTTCCATCAAACAAAACGCCGCCAATTCTTTGGTGAGAGGCACTTACTGAATAACGAAGCGTAGTCGCTGCAATTTTTAAATTTGGAATTAACTCAAACAGTTTTTCATATAAAACCGGAAGTGTTTTTTCATCCTGATAATTCGGATTTACTTTCGGGATTCCCAGCATAAAATAAGCTGTATCGATATCTCCTAAAATCACATTACTGTATTTTAACATCTCTGGCATAACCTCACTTGGAGTTTTACCATACTGCCAAAGTTTTGATCTGTAATTTAAATCGCATGATATTTTAATTCCTAATTTATGAGCGACTTTAATGGCTTCCAAACAGGCTTCAGCTGCGGTTTGAGAAATTGCCGGAGTAATTCCGCTCCAGTGAAACCACTCGGCTCCTTCCAGGACTTTTTCCCAGTCAATTTGGCCTTTTTCAATAGTTGCCATCGCACTATGCGCACGATCGTACACTACATTACTGCCGCGTGTTCCAGCTCCGGTTTCAAGAAAATAAATTCCTAAACGCTCGCCTCCGTATACTATATTTTTACATTCGACATTCATTTTTCGCATTTCTTTCAATGCCGATAAACCAATTTCGTTTTGAGGTAATCTTGTTACAAATTCAGCGTTTAAACCGTAATTTGCCAGTGACACGCATACATTAAATTCTCCGCCTCCGTATGTAGCACCAAATGCTGTAGATTGCGAAAAACGTAAATGTCTTTCTGTCGATAAACGCAGCATGATTTCTCCAAATGCAACTACTTTACTCATTTTTTTTATTTTTAATTTTACCATTAAGACATTAAGAAAATTAAGCTTTACTTTATGTTTTCTTTGTGAGTAAAAGTTAAGTTTATTAAGCATCCCCGCTTAATTATCTTTCTATTATTAAGTAACTATTTAAACCCAAAAACTTAATTTTCTTAATATCTTAATGGTTGAAAAAATTAGAATTTGAAATACTCTTTTGCGTTATTGTATGAGATGTCTGAAACTAATTTTCCAATCCATTCCATATCGTTTGGAAGTTCTCCTCTTTTGATCTCGTCTCCCAAAAGATTACATAAAATTCTTCTGAAATATTCGTGTCTCGGAAATGACAAGAAACTTCTTGAATCAGTCAACATTCCCACAAAACAGCTGATTAATCCCATGTTTGAAAGCGCATTCAATTGTTTTGTCATTCCGTCTTTTTGATCTAAGAACCACCACCCTGATCCAAATTGTACTTTTCCGCGAACACTTCCGTCGTTGAAATTTCCAATCATAGTGGCCATAACTTCGTTATCGGCTGGATTTAAGTTGTAAATAATGGTTTTAGTCAATTTATCTTTACTGTCTAAAGCGTTTAAGAAAGCCGATAATTTTTGTGCCTGTGGATAATCTCCAATAGAATCCCATCCTGTATCTGGGCCTAAAATTCTGTGCATACGAGCATTATTGTTACGCAATGCACCTAAGTGAAACTGCTGTACCCATCCAAATTCATGATACGTTTCTGACAAGAAAACCAAAATGGCACTGTGGAATTTTAAAACTTCTTCTGGAGACAATTCGCCGTTTTCTCTTTTCTTTTTGAAAATAGCATTTACTTCACTTTCTGTAAAGTTTTCAAAATCAATCTGATTTAAACCGTGATCGCTTAATTTACAACCGTTTGCATTAAAGAATTCAATTCTTTTTCTTAAAGCAGACTGCAAATCAGCATACGTATTAATTGCAACTCCGGACACATCCCCTAATGTGTCCAGATATGCATTATAACCATCATTAGCAATTAAGATGGCTTTATCAGGTCTGAAAGCCGTACTCATCTTGATTCCAGTTGAGTTGTTTGCGAATTTTTGGTGAAATTCTAAAGAATCAATTGGATCTTCAGTAGTACAAACTAATTCAGCATTTACTTTTTTAAGAAGGTTTTGCGTGCTGTACGCTTGAGAATTTACTTTCTCAGAGGTTTCGATATAGATTTTTTCTGCTGATTTTTCATTCAGTAAATCATAAATATCAAAATAACGCGCTAATTCTAAGTGAGTCCAGTGATACAAAGGATTACGCATAGTATACGGAACCGTTTTTGCCCAGTTTAAGAATTTATCTTTATCCGATCCATTTCCGGTTACGAACTGCTCGTTGATCCCTAAGGTACGCATAGCACGCCATTTGTAGTGGTCACCGTTTATCCAGACATTTGTTATGTTGTCGAAGATTTTATCTTCGGCAATAAACTGAGGATTTAAGTGATTATGGTAGTCAATAATAGGCTGATTTTTTGAGTAATTGTGGTACAATTCTTCAGCATATTTATTTTCTAATAAAAAATTATCGTGTATAAATGTCTGGCTCATAGTTTTTAAAATATAATATGAAAATTATTCTTCGTTTGAAGGTTTTCCGATTGTAGCAAGAATTCCGCCGTCAACATATAAAATGTGACCGTTTACAAAATCACTCGCTTTTGATGATAAAAATATTGCTGCTCCTGCTAAATCATTTGGATCTCCCCATTTGGCTGCAGGTGTTCTGCTTATAATAAAATCGTTAAACGGATGTCCGTCAACTCTAATTGGTTTTGTTTGTTCTGTTGCAAAATATCCAGGTCCAATTCCGTTGATCTGAACATTGTATTTTGCCCACTCTGTTGCCATGTTTTTGGTCAGCATTTTTAAACCTCCTTTTGCAGCAGCATAAGCAGAAACGGTGTTTCGACCCAATTCGCTCATCATAGAACAAATGTTGATTATTTTACCTTGTCTTCTTTGGATCATTCCTTTTGCAACATGCTTGGAAACAATAAATGGACTTACTAAATCAATATCAACTACTTCTCTGAAATCTGAAACTTCCATATCTAAAAGCGGAATTCTTTTGATAATTCCAGCATTATTGATTAGGATATCGATAGGTCCAACTTCGGTTTCAATTTTCTGAATCGCTGTTTTTACTTCTTGTTCTTCCGTTACATTAAATTTGTAACCAACTGCAGTAATACCTTCGCTTTTTAATTCTGCTACAGCATTATCAATTTTTTCTTGAGAAGAATTTCCGTTTACCACAATCGTTGCACCCGCCTGACCTAATCCTTTAGCCATTGCCATTCCTAGTCCGTGCGTGCTTCCTGTAATAAGGGCAATTTTTCCTTTTATGTCGAATAAGTTTGTCATTTTCTTATCTTAAATCAGTGATTTTACAAACATCCATATCTCCGTAATCTAGGTTTTCACCAGCCATTCCCCAGATAAAAGTATAGTTACTAGTTCCTGAACCTGAGTGAATAGACCAAGGCGGAGAAATCACTGCTTGATGATTGTTCATCCAAATATGTCTTGTTTCTTGTGGTTGCCCCATAAAGTGGCAAACTGCCTGATCTTGCGGAATATCCAAATAGAAATAAACTTCCATTCTGCGATCGTGAACGTGTGCCGGCATGGTATTCCAAACACTTCCGGGTTTTAATTCTGTCATTCCCATTTGCAATTGGCAGGTTGTCACTACGCTTCCAATAATCATCTGGTTTACAGTTCGGTGATTCGCTGTTTCCATTGTTCCCAACTGTAATTTATTAGCTTCAGCTAAACTTACTTTTTTAGTTGGGTAAGTTGTGTGAGCTGGTGCAGAATTCAAATAAAATTTAGCTGGGTTATTACTGTCATCGCTTTTAAAAACCACTTCTTTATTTCCAGCTCCGATATACAAAGCATCTTTAAAACCTAATTCATAAGTTGTACCTTCAACAACAACAGAACCACTTCCGCCAACATTTATAATTCCTAATTCTCTTCTTTCTAAAAAATATGGTGCTTTTAGCGGATCAATAGTTTCCAAAGCCAAATCGCCTTTTACAGGAACTGCAGAACCCGCAATGTATCGATCGTAATGCGAGTAAACCAATACGATTTCATCTTCCTGCATTAAGTCATCAATTAAGAATTCTTCTCGTAACTGCTGTGTATCATATTTTTTTACAGCTTCAGGGCTAGAGGCGTATCTTGAACTATATTTTGTCATAATTTTTTATTTAATGTAATCGATTGCACAAAATTAATTTTTTATATTCAAATAGCATAATTTAAATTCAAAAAATCTTTTAATTAGAACAAATCTATAGATCCGTAATTGGGCTGTATTTTGGAACTAATGATTTCATTACAATCCAGCCTGTTAAATAACAAACCGCACAGATAGAGAAAATAATGAAATATCCAGCTTCAATTCCTTTAAAACCCATAAAAACCATTTCAGTTTCTTTAGCGTAATCAAATAAAACTCCTGAACCTTTGTTAATTAAAGTTGATCCAACACCTCCTGCTAAACCTCCAATTCCAGTAATTGTTGCAATTGCTTTTTTAGGAAACATATCGCCTACTGTTGTAAAAATATTTGCCGACCAAGACTGGTGAGCCGCTCCCGCAATTCCGATAATGATTACAGGAACCCAGTAACTAATGTAACCTAATGGTTGTGCAATCAAAGCTAATAAAGGAAAAAAAGCAAAAATCAGCATAGCTCTCATTCTTCCTTCATAAGGGTTCATTCCTTTTTTCTCTACGAAATACGTTGGCAGCCATCCACCAATAATTGACAATAATGTAATCATGTATAAGACAAACAACGGCAGAGCTGCTTCTGTAGAGTCCATTCCGTAAACTGAACTTAAATAAGCAGGCGTCCAAAATAAAAAGAACCACCATACACCATCAGTCATAAATTTACCAAAAGCAAATGCCCAAGTTTGTTTGTATTTAAAACATTCCACCAAAGACACTTTTGAAGTTGCTTCTAAAGTAAGTTCACTAATTTTAGGATCAACTGCATCATCTTGTTGGATATAAGCTAATTCTTCAGCCGTTACTTTTGAATGTCTTTCTGGTTTGTCGTACATAAAAATCCAGAATCCCATCCATATAAATCCTAAAGCTCCAATGATAATGAATGACATTTCCCATCCAAAAGATTTAGCAATAAACGGAATGGTAACTGGCGCCGCCAAAGCTCCAACTGTTGCTCCAGCATTAAAAATACTGGTTGCAAAAGCTCTGTCTTTTTTAGGAAAATATTCGGCTGTTGTTTTAATTGCTGCAGGGAAGTTTCCCGCTTCTCCAACTGCTAAAACGAAACGTGCAAAAATAAAAAGAGCGACACTCACATTAATTACCAAGGCTGTATCGTTTATTGTACTGATTATTTCTTTAGAACCATGAAAACCTACGAACCAGTTTCCTGTAATGATTCCAGAAGTTGCGATTCCACAAAATGCGTGTAGACAAGCTCCTATAGACCAAACTCCAATTGCCCAAAGAAATCCTTTTTTTGTATCCATCCAGTCTACAAATCTTCCTGCCAGTAACAAAGAAACAGCATAAAATATTGAGAATAAAGCTGTAATATTACCATAATTATTATTTGTCCAATGAAATTCAGGTGCTATAAAATCACTCCATGTCAATGAAAGAACTTGTCGGTCTAAATAATTAATTGTGGTTGCAAAAAATAACAATGCACATATACTCCAGCGATATCGTCCTGCAGATTTAATGGTCTGATTGGCTGTTGCAGCATCTGTTTGATTCATAGTAGTGGTTATTAGATAGTTATATAAAGTTTCGAAAAATTAATTCGCAGTAAAAAAATCTATTTTAAAGAGATTAAAATCAACATTTTATAGTAACAAAGCGACAATAATGTAATCGATTGCACAAATATAGTTTTTAATCTTTATATTCCAAATAAATTGTATAAAAAATTATTTTAAGTCTTTAAATAAACATATTGCTCAAAAAAAAGAACTCAAAATTACACATTAAACAATATATTTGTTAAAAGCTAATAGGTGAATTTTATCCTTTTTTAGGGGTAAAATCGTCCTGTTTCCGTGCGTTTAAGGACTCTTTTTGCATTCAATCCTATTGTGCAGAAAAGCGGTTACATTTTACGCAACAAAGCAGTAAACAATTGTATAACAAATAATTATCTATTAAATTGAAAAATACAGCAACATTATCGTTAAGAAGAATCTCATTGTTTTTTCTGCTTTTCACAGGAGTATTATATACTCATGCCCAAAATCAGGTAATTCCGCTTTGGAATACAATTCCAGACGAGATTAAAGCATCAAATTACAAGGAAAAAGAAGAATCTAAAGACGGAAAAGTACAAAGCACGAGTTTGGTTTCGGTTCCTACTTTAACGGCCTTTTTTCCAGCTGTTACCAAACCTAATCAAACCGCAGTAGTTATTCTTCCCGGCGGAGGTTATTCGCATTTGGCAATTGACAAAGAAGGAACCAAAATAGCAGAATGGTTTAATACTCTTGGAATTCCTGCTTTTGTATTAAAATATCGTCTGCCAAGTGATTTGATTATGAAGAATAAAAATGTCGGGCCATTGCAGGATGCCCAAGAAGCAATTCGTTATGTAAGGCAGAATGCTGCAAAATGGAACATCAATTCCAATAAAATTGGAATTATGGGTTTTTCTGCAGGCGGACATTTAGCTTCTACTTTGTCGACACATTATGATGATAAAGTCTATGAATCAGCTTTTAAAGTTAGTGCCCGTCCAGATTTTTCAGTTTTGATTTATCCGGTAATCTCAATGGAAAACGAAATTACACATAAGGGCTCGCAGATTAATTTATTAGGAGAAAGTCCTTCGCAGGAATTGATTGATTCTTTTTCGAACGAAAAGAAAGTCAATGCCAAAACTCCTCCTGCATTTTTAATTCATGCCACAGATGATACAGTAGTTATTCCTGAAAATAGTATTAATTACTATCTGGCATTGAAGAAAAATGGTGTTTCAGCAGAAATGCACATTTATGAAAAAGGCGGACACGGGTTTGGTTTAGGAACAAACGATACGAGTAAATTCTGGCCAAAACAGCTTGAAAATTGGCTGAAAGCGAATCAATTGAATTAAAAACACAAAAGGCAAAACTTAAATAAGTTTTGCCTTTTGATCAAAAAAAACAAAGAGAAATTAAAAAACCAATTTCATGCTCTTTAAGCGATTACTTCGCTTGCTGTATTTTTTAGTTTCGCAGCTGGAACTGCTTTACTTGCTATTTTTGGTTTTGATGCTGGTGCTTTTTTACCAAATTTTTGCTTTCCCCACCAAATTATAAATCCTGTAATAGGTAAACTAGCCGAAATCAAACTGGCCAAAAAAGCAATAATTTTTCCTGTGAGTCCTAATATGCTTCCTACGTGAATGTCATAATTCATTCTTCGGATTTTGTCTGGAATATTGGCTTCTATATATTTTCCTGAAAAAGGTGTTTTTATGGAAATTTCCTTTAAAGTCTGCTGATCAAAACTATAACGATCCATATTGTAATAGGTATTTTTTTGTTTGTAAACAAAAGCACCAATAGGATCTGCCGGTTTTGCTGGAATTGAAATTAAAATTCCAGAGGCCTGAGGGTTTTCTTTTCGCATTTTCAGCAGCACTTTATCAGCTGTAGAAATATTAAAAGCTTTAATATTTGTGGTATCCGATTTTGGAGATTCACGGTTTTCAACCAAAGGTTTTCCACCAGATGTTACCCAGTATAAGGATTTACTCCACCAGCCAAAACTCCATACTAAACCAGTAACTGCAATAAAGAACAGGAAAATACAGCTGTAAAAGCCCAACACATTATGCATATCATAATTGACACGTTTAAAACTAGCATTCCATTTAATTTTAAAGCTTTTATCGATAATTGATTTAATCCATTTGGTAGGCCACCACAGCACAATACCTGAAATTAAAAGCACTACGAAAATTAAAACGGCTACTCCTACAATTGGTCGTCCAATTTCATACGGAAGCCATAAAGCGCGGTGTCCGTTTAATATCCATCTAAAAAAATCAGGTGATTCACCTCTTGAAAAAGACTTAACGTTTAGGATTTCTCCTGTGTACGGATTCATATAAACGCTTATAAAAGTTCCTTTTCTTCTGCTTTTCGGTTTTTCTTTACCTTTTTCTTTTTTAGCATTTTGAGCTAAATCTTTTTTCTTTTCTTCCCGTTTATGTTCGCCTCTTTTATCCTCACCTTTTCCGCTTTCTTCTTTTTTCTCAACAAAATAACCTACAATAGCAGCTTCGTCTTTTCCACCAAAAGTTACGCTTGCTGCTTTTTTGTCTTTCATTTTCTTATCGGCGATGGTAACCAATTGTGAAGGAAGCAAAAAAGCTTTTTCTTGAGGTTTTACAAAACGCCAATCTTCAATAAAATCTTTTATTTCGTTTTCAAAAACATAAATGCAACCTGTAAGGCTGACAATAACTACAATAATTCCAGATGCCAATCCCAGCCATAAATGCAGCCAGGCCATGATGCGCTTAAAAAGCGACTTTTTACTTTTTTTCTTATTATTTGGTTTTGATTTTGAAGAAGAAAACATATTCAGATAGATAAATAGGATCAATAAAAAACCGTAAGTCTCCCCTAAGAAAGAGACTTACGGTAAAAAAAAATTAATATTTCAATTTCTGGATAGCAGTAATCTGGCCGCCTTCAACTTTCATACCTCTTGTAGCGGCTCCAGTTGTACCATTAACCGTGTAAATCCAGTTTCCTTCAGGAGTATTGATTCCGATAATAGCAGAATTGCCATCTTCAGACGTAATATTGTAACGGCTTGTCGCAGAAGTCAAGGTTTCAGGAACGTTTGTCGCCCATTTAAATGTCTGGTTATACACATCAACTACAGCCAATTTAACTGCACCGTTGTTTTTTCCAGCGTTTCCATACATTAACAATAAAAATTTACCATTTGAAATGTAGCTTGTAGATGAGATTTTGTATCCACCTGATTTTTCTTCCACATTAAAGAAATACGATTGATCGAATTCTGTAGTTCCTTTTTTGATTCTCACTACGGCAGAAGGTTTTTTAGAAACCAAAACTGAATTGCTTGTTGCAATCGCTCCAGAAAATCCATAAGCATCTCCATTTTCATCCTGAAACAAACCTTTTGTAAAGTAAGCTCCTAAATAACTGGTACGGTTATCTTTGATTACTTTTTGTAATTTAAGCTCTGGATAATTGTAAACAGCAACCCAAGTACTGTCTGGATTTACCGTTCCGAAGTTATCAACTCCATCACCTTTAATGCTCATGTACGGCATGTATACTTTATCACCAACTTGAGTTGCCCAAGTAAAGAAAGCTCTTTCTCCGTTTCCTGCCAATACTTTAGTATCTTGCTGTGCTTCACCTTTAATAAGA
Source organism: Flavobacterium endoglycinae (assembly GCF_017352115.1). NCBI lineage: Bacteria > Pseudomonadati > Bacteroidota > Flavobacteriia > Flavobacteriales > Flavobacteriaceae > Flavobacterium > Flavobacterium endoglycinae. The sequence goes on along the minus strand of NZ_CP071448.1, from coordinate 4,631,485 downwards.
GATTCTTTAGCATCAATTTTATACATTGAAGCAATAGAAGCTCCGCTTCTTGGTACTTTAACAGTTAAAATATCACTGTTTACAGCTGCGAAAACGTGAACAGTTTCGGCTTGAAAGTTTGATTTCTTAACTAAGTTTCCTGAAGCATTTAAGTTGTAAGTTGTTACAGCTCCTGGATTTCCTTGTCCGTAAAGCAAACTGAAAAAGTTATTTTCGGCTGTAATATAATAACGATAGGTTCCATCTTGTTCGATACCGTTTCCAACAGTCGTAATTGATCCTGTAGAAACATCATCTGCCGTTAATAGATAATCTGCCACTCCGGTTGCGCCAGTTGTAGCCGTAATGATATATTTTGTTTTTCCTGTATCGCTTCCGCCCGTGTTCTCTTCGGATTTGTCATCGCTGCTGCAGGAAAATGTTGTAAAAGCTATAAAAGCCGCAAATAACGCTAATGTGCTATTTTTTTTCATGGTATTATGGTTTGAATTATTAAAAATTTATTTTGATTTCGTAAAGAAGTATCTCAGTTTTATGTAGAAAGCACGACTTGGTTTCTGCAATGAAAAGTTGTCGTATAACTTATTATCTAATAAGTTTTTGCATTCAAGAGCAATATTATATTTACCATCTGCAAATGTGTAAACCGCGTTTAAATCATGATTAAATTGTTCTGGAATATCCAATTTACTAGCTCCTTGGCTTGGCCAATACAGATAATAAGCGTGCACATACAACAAATTGTAACCAACTGATAGATTGTTTCCTTTTTTAAATACATCATTAAAAAAAACTGTGGCATCGGCATTTCCATATAAAAAAGGAATATTCGGCATTCTGTCTTTATAATAATATGAGACATAATTCTGCTCTGGTTCGTATTTGGTCATATTGCGTAAGTTTTGATACGTCATATTTAAACCCACAGTAAATCTGCTTTTATAGGAATACCTGATTTCACCATCAAAACCGTAATTGTTTACACTATCCTGATTCAGCGTAACTGTTTTATTTTGATTATTATTAAAAGTGGTTCTGATAAAATCTGAAGCATCACGATACATAAAATTCAAATCAAAAGCCAAAGCATTTACAGTATTAAAACTGGTTTGATAACTTACACCCGCATTTATATTATTACTGGTTTCTGGGTTAAGGCTTACATTTCCTTCCACATTATCATTTGGATTTCCAAAAAGTTCCGTTGGAGTTGGAAGTCGGAATGTTTTTTCAAAAGAAGCTTTTACTTGTAAATTTGGTCTTAAATAGTAACTGGTTGCACCTCCGTATCCTTGCAAAGATTGATCTTCATTATACTTTTGATAGGCAATATCTCCTGCATTTCCAGATGGATTATAACTTCTGGTATATTCTCGCATCAGATAATAATTTTTAATAAAAAGTGAAGTGCTCCATTTTTCATTATAATCGAATTTATAACCTAAGGCAGTTATATTATTTTGTGATTTTTGAGGCTGTTGGTAAACTAAAGACTGCGGATAAAGTTCATCACTGCTTTTACGATCAAAAGTATTGAAGGTATTATTCAGCATAAAAGAATGTCTTTCGCCCAAACTATAGGTAACATTGGCTATAGCAATACCATTATTGTTACGAAGTTTCTGCAGCGTACGACTGCTTTCGGCACCTGCACCTTCATATTGTTTGTAATCGCCAAACCAGTTGTATTTTCTATAAACGGTGTCGACTGTCTGTTCTTCTCCAAGATTAAAATTTCCAGAAATATTTACATTCAAACCTTTGGTAAACAAATCTTTTACCTGATATTTAACCGTGGGCATGATTATATTTCCTCGTGTATAACGATCACCAAACACAGTTACCATTCTTGCACCCGTTTGAATATCAGCTTTATTTTCACCAACCGTAATTCCAAATAATAATTTATCGGCGTATTTTTTTCCTGTAACACCAATGTTTACAATAGCTGTTTCATTTCGATATTTATCATGAAATCGTCTCACGCGCGCATTCGGAAAATATTTTCCTGTATTTAAATCCGCAGTTTCAACGTTTACCCAATAATTATTATCGGAGTAATTTTGAAAAAGATTGACTTCTGTAGTAAATCCGCTTTTGGCTGTATATCCTGCATTTACTGCCGAACGATGCGTATTAAAAGATCCAAAAGAATAAGAAGCATCTACATAGGTTCTGGGTTTGCTATTCGTTACAATATTTACGGCACCGCCAAGTGCATCACCTCCAAGCCAAACTGGAACCACACCTTTGTAAACTTCTACACGATCTGCAAGATTGATTGGAATATTATTCATTTGGAAAGAAGAACCGAAATTATCCATAGGAACTCCATCAATAAAAACTTTAATCTGATTTCCCGAAAAACCATTTATCGCAAGTTCCGATCTTGATCCCACACCTCCTGATTCACGAACACGAACTCCCGAAACGCGATCAAGGGCATGTGCAAGATCTAAAGTCGAATTATGCAGCTTTTTAGCGTCGATGGCTGTAACATTATACGCTTGTTTGTTTACTTTGTCGGTAGCAGAACGTCCTAAAACCGTAACGCTTTGCAGTTCGTTTAATTCGTTTTCTAACTGAAACGATGCGTTTACATCTTTTGATGAAACTTCAATATTTTTTTTAAGGTTTGAAAAACCAACCGCTGTAATTTTTAAAGTGTACTTTCCCGGCTTCACATTCTTAAAAACGAACTTTCCATTTTCATCTGAAATCATACTTAAGTCAGTTTTTTCTACCATAACTGTAGCATACGGAATTATTTGACCTGATTTTTCAGAAACTTGTCCACTTACTGTGAAACCTTGATTTTGCTGGGCTTTTACAAAGAACGAAAAGGCGAAAAATAAAATAAAAAATAAAATTTTATGAGCTGACATATGTTTAATTAGACTAATTATAAATAACTTTGACGCAAAAGTACCATCAACTGACTCAAAAAAGTTAGGGAAAAACGGATTATTATTTTGTAAAAACGGATTATATTTTGAGAATCAAATCGACACTTTCAGCCTACGAAAAACCTATTATCAATATTGAAATAAACGATCATTATGATCCTAAAAGCGCTTTAAAAGAAGAAAATATTAACCTTACCGAATCAGATGAAGTTAAAATTCGTATTCTAAAAACTGACGGAATGGCTCTTATTGATACTCAAATGTACTTTTCGAAACCGCAGATAGAGGAATTCGAAATAAATAAAGAATGTGTCGTGATGGATTTTGTAAGCTGCAATAACATTGAAACCAACATCGATGAACTTGAAACCGAAAAGTATTTAAAAGAAAATACACATAATATTTTTTATTCGACAAAATTTAAAGCCACTTATAAAATCCCTGCATTTGAACAAGTCAATTACCTGATAATCATTTTCTCCAAAGAATTCTACAACAATATTATCAATGAAGACTGGAAACTTCACGAGAAATTTTCAAAAAATATTCTATTTAAAAAATCAAGTTTTTTAACTTCTAAATACATTCCGTTTACACCTTCAATTCAATGGATTATATCTGAAATAAAAAACTGCAGCCGAAAAGGAGCATTAAAAAAAATGTATATCGAAACCAAAATCAGAGAACTTCTTATTCATCAGCTCGAGGCGATTATAATGCAGTCTAAAAAGAAAGAAATTGTCGATGAAGATGAATACAACAAACTGCAGGAGGCCAAACTAATTCTCGAGAAAGATTATGTACACGCCCCTACTCTTACCGAACTTTCAAGAATGATTTCTTTAAACGAATTTAAACTAAAAAAAGGATTTAAAAGTTGTTTTGGAACTACTGTCAAGAGCTATATCATTAAACTTCGCATGGAATATGCCAAAGAATTATTCAAAGATAAAATGGCAACGGTAAGTGAAGTAGCGTACAAATGCGGGTATAAAGATGTTTCACATTTTTCGGCGGCTTTTAAAAATTATTATGGATCATCTCCGCAGAAATTCAAGATCAACTGGGAAATTATACATTTATGGATTACGGGAATGCTTGTTTTTGGATAAAAAAGGGTTTTTAGATATAGTTAAAAAACCAGACCTAAAAACCCGTAAAGGTTAGACATTTTGTATAAGTTGCAAATTATACAAAGATCCCCACAATCTATATGTCAAACTTTATTAATTAAAAAAATTGTTTCTTCTAAAAAAACAGTAAAACAAAGAAACGTTTTGGAAAACAAGCGAAAAAGGTAAATGATCTCCGGTTTCCTAAATACAAATCTAAAATCTGTTTTTGACATTTCTTTACGGTTTCCCACATTTTGCTAAAATTTTTCTGATTTTTTTTCTTGAAATTTTATTTTATTGTCCTACATTAAGTTATGGAGTCAAACTTAACTTCTAAATTTGTACAAAACAGAAAACTCAAAATTTTAATATTCATATAAACTTAGAATCTTAAAAAATGGAAATGTTACAATTCTTACTACTTGGAAAAAACGAGGAAATATTAGCGATTCTATTACGCCTCGTCAATGCTTATGACGAATGGAACGCGGTCGCTTTCAGCAACGAAAAAGAAGCTCAGGAATATTTTTTGAACCATAAAATTGATGTTGTTCTTTTAAGTTCAGCTATTGAAGATCAGGTTGAAAAAGAATTTACTTCTTTCTGCTTAAAACAACAGCCCAATGTAGAAGTAATCGAACATTTTGGCGGAGGAAGCGGTTTACTAAAATCTGAAATCCTGCACAGATTGCATTTAAAAGGAAAGCTTTAAATTTGTTTTAAAAGCTTAAAAATGGAAAAAACCTATTCTGTAGTATTCTATTCGAAACCAGTTGTGGATACTGTCAAAGAAATGAAAGATCTTTTGAAAAGTAAAGTTCATAAAAATTGGTACAACAGCTGCAATTCTGAAGCACATATTACGATTTGTGAATTCCAAATTGACGATTCTCAATTTGATTCTATTAAGAAAAAGCTAATTAAAATCTGCGACACCTTTACGCCTTCTCAAGTATATTTAGATCATTTTGGTTCTTACGACAATGCTGGAGCTTTTTTTATTGCTCCAAACGAAGAATCTAAAAACAATCTAATACCTATAATGAAAAAGATTCATGAAACCCTGAAATCTTTAAAACTCAAAAAAAGCGACGATCCGCATATGTCAATTGGAAGACGATTAACTCCAGAAAATCTAAAGATCGCATCACAGCTTTTCACTACAATTAATATTGATTTTCTATGCAACGAAATTGTTATAAGAGAATTTGATCCCATTAAAAAACAGTTTTTTGTAATTGATTCAATTGAATTTGGAAGCAATCCTGAACCTGAATTTGTGCAGGGAAGTTTGTTTTGATTTTTTTTAACCGCAAAGACGCAAGAGTAACGCAAAGTTTGCAAAGATTTAGTAGATTTTTTTATCATTTCGGAATGAGAAATGACAAAAAATGCGAATAAAAAAACTTAGCGACTTCGCGTCTTTGCGAGCCAATCCACATCAATAAAAACTTTTGCGTGCTTCGCGTAATTCTTAGCGAACTTTGCGGTTAAACCCAACTTGAAACCTGAAACTTTAAACAAACAAAAACCATTCTTCATTTTTTTCGTATATTTGAATTTTACAATTCACTACACTATGAAATCTTTAGATTCATTTTACAAAGACATCACCGAAGGCTCAACTGTTGAACCCAATTCTCTTCTTCCAAATGACATTCAGAAAGAGATTGGACATTTCAATGTTTTTGACATAAAAGAACTTTTAGAACGCCTTAAAGACAAACCTGGAATGCCTTACGACCGAAGAGCCTATTATAAAATAAGTTTGATTCGAGGCCACAACAAAGCAGAATATGCTGATAAAGTAATCGAAATCGAAAAACAGGGATTGTTATTTGCAACGCCGAAAATTCCGTATAACTATCTGCCTCAAGACACTAATCAAGGCGGACAGTTCTGCGTTTTTACCAGTGAATTTTTATCTAAAACAAAAAGCGGAATCGATCTGGATGAACTTCCTATTTTTGCTTCAGACGGATATCCAATTTTTCAATTATCTGATGAAGAAGTAGAAGAAGTTGCTTTGATTTTCAATAAAATACAAAAAGAAATCAACTCCGATTATATTTATAAGTATGATTTAATCCGAAATTACGTGGCTGAGTTAATCCACTTCGGACAGAAATTACAGCCTATAACCGCTTTATATTCAAAGCACAATTCGGCTGCAAGAGTTTCTTCTTTGTTTGCTGAATTATTAGAAAGACAATTTCCAATTGAATCGCCGCGTCAGCGTTTAGAATTAAGAACCGCAAAAGATTTCGCTGAACGATTATCAGTGCATGTCAATCATTTAAATAAGGTTTTAAAGGAAAACACCGGAAAAACCACCACCGAATTAATTAGTTCACGTTTAACAAACGAAGCCAAAATATTATTGAAGCAGACTGACTGGAATATTTCTGAAATCGCCTATTCTCTTGGTTTTGAAGAACTAGCGCATTTCTCAAACTTCTTTAAAAAACAAACCTCGTATACGCCACTTGCTTTCCGTTCATAATTTTAAAATTGCAGATTTTAGATTGTAGATCCTTAGATTGTAGATTTTCTTAGAGAACTCACACAAAGCTTGTCCTCCTGAGCGAAGTCGAAAGATTGCATGCTAGATCATACAGTGCGTGTCCTTCAACTTCGCTCAGGAAAACATAAAATGAGAAATTGCAATTTGGGATTTTACTATTACTTTTTTTGAATTTTGAATTTGGAATTTGATTTTTACAATTTAAATTGATGTGATTTGAATTTCGCAAACATCGGTTTGATATTTACAATTCGCCAGCACTGCTTCGTCTCTAACTTTGTATCATCAAATTAAAAGATCGAAAAAATGGATTTATCAAACAACAAAATTTTAATAACAGGCGGTGCAAGCGGTATCGGACTTGGACTTGCGGAACGATTTATTCAGGAAAACAATACGGTAATTATCTGCGGAAGAAGAGCTTCTCTTTTAGAAGAAGTGAAAGCTAAATTCCCTACGGTTATTACAAAAGCATGCGATTTGTCTATAGAAGCAGAACGCGTTGCACTTTATGAATGGATTAAAGAAAATCATCCTGATTTAAATGTATTAGTAAACAATGCTGGAATTCAGAACTGGATGACAATAACAGATACTGATTTTTATGAAAACATGAAAAATGAGCTCACTACCAATATTGAAGCTCCTTTGCATTTAACTTCATTATTTATTCAGCTGCCATCACTTAAAACGGTAATGAATACCACTTCTGGGTTAGCATTTTCCCCTTTTGCAAAAGTTCCGGTTTATTCGGCTACAAAAGCATTTTTCCGTTCGTTTACGCTTTCACTTCGTCATTTATTAAAAGAAAAAAACATTGAAGTAGTTGAAATTATCCCACCGGCTTTAAACACTGATTTAGGAGGAATCGGACTTCATGATGCACATCCAAGTGTAAGCAGTTTTATCGAAGCTATTTTCGAACAATTGAAAGAAGGAAAACAAGAACTGACTTTCGGAACAAGCGAAACTAGATTAAATGCAAGCGCAGAAGATTTAAGAAATCATTTTAATGCAATGCATCCATAAATTTAAACACATAGAAACATAGATTTAGAAACTTAAAAAAGGCGTTTCACTTATTTAAATACACATAGCTATGTGTTAGAAACGAGTTTATTTCTTTACTCTTTTCAACGTAATAAATTCTATGTTTCTATGTGTTAAAAATTTTCTACAAAAAACAACGATTGTCTTCCTGAGCGAAGTCGAAGGATATTCGTAACGTAAAGGGTCTTCGACTTCGCTCAGACTGACAAACAATTCACAATTAAAAATTCACAATTAAAAATTAAAAATATGGCAGTAAATACAAAAATCGCTCTGGTTACTGGAGGGAGCAGAGGTTTAGGAAAAAATATGGCAATTGCAATTGCAAAAAAAGGACTTGATGTAATTATTACATACAATAGTCAAAAAGATGAAGCTGACGCTGTAGTTTCAGAAATTGAAAGTCTGGGTCAAAAAGCAGCTTCGATACAATTGAATGTTGGAAATTCAGGAACTTTTGATGCTTTTTTCGAAGAAGTAAAAGCAGTTTTAAAAAATACTTTTAAAACAGATAAATTCGATTTCATAGTAAACAACGCTGGAATCGGGATTCACAATTCATTTGAAGGAACTACAGAAGAAGAATTCGATCTATTGACAAACATTCAGTTTAAAGGACCCTTTTTCTTAACTCAAAAAGCATTAAGCGTTATGAACGACGGCGGCGGAATTGTAAATATATCAACAGGCTTGGCGAGATTTTCTACTCCAGGTTATGTTGCTTATGCATCTATGAAAGGTGCTATAGAAACTTTAACAAAATATCAGGCAAAAGAATTAGGAGCACGCGGCATTAAAGCAAATGTGGTGGCACCTGGCGCAATCGAGACAGATTTTGGAGGTGGTGTAGTTCGCGATAATGAGCAATTAAACAAAATGCTGGCATCGATTACAGCTTTAGGCCGTGTGGGTCTTCCTGACGATATTGGCGGTGTAGTTGCCTTCTTATGTACAGAAGATGCAAGATGGGTAAACGCTCAAAGAATCGAAGTTTCTGGTGGAATGAATTTATAATTAGTTTTAAAAAAATCAAATTTTAAATTCCAAATTCCAAATTACACCTAACAACTTTAGAAATGTGTGTTAGTTTAACTTTAGCTTGAACTGAAACTAAAAACAAAACCCGATAAGCTTAAAAACTTATCGGGTTTGTCGTTTTAAATATAATTGAATTAGTAAGTATTCTTAATTAATTTGAACTCTATTAATATAGTTCCCTTCTGTATCAAAGATGACTTTATAATTTTTCATCTCTTTTCTTACCGTAACTTCATAAACTAATGTTTTCAGCGCATCAGTTACAAAAAAGACATTTCTTGCCGCAGTTTCAATTTTTGATTTTGCTTTTATTGGATAATTTTTATTTAAATAAAGAATAGCATTGTTTGGTAATTTAACTGCTGAAATCTGTTCTTTAAAAAATTTGAAATTTCCTTTTTGATCAAATTGTGCATATCCTTTTTTTTGCGCATCTGTATCAAATTTGGCTTCAAATCTAACATCGTCATCTTTATTGCCGTATTCAATTGACCAAACAGCTGTTTTTTTAGGATATTTTTTTTCAAAAGCCGATCTTACTTTTTCAGGCGGTACTATAATTCCTGCCTGACTCATTATAAAACTACTGTATACTAAAAGTGTAAATAAAAGAACGTTTTTCATGGTTATGTTTTAATTAGTAAACCACAAAAATATGTAATAAAAATATTACTTTACAAGTGTTAGTTTTAATTTTAAGAAAAATCAAATTTGTTAATCCTTCTCAATGCTAACATCAAAACCACCATTTTTATCAAAAACTACATCATAGAATTTGGAGTTTTTTTCGACTCCTACTTCGTAAGTAGTTTGGTTTTTATCATCTACTACCACTGCAATTTCTTTTATGGCTTTTGCTGCATAGTTTTTCTTTAAATAACTCTGTGCCTTAGCTGGCAATTGACTTAATGGAATCTGAAGTTCGTATGCTTTTAAAACTCCCAGATTATCATAAACCGCCAATGCTTTTGTATTCTTATCGGTGTTGTATTTCGCCTCGTACCGAATTTCATCATCATCATCTCCTACATATTTCAATGACCAGACAGGAACCTTTCCTGGGTATTCTTTCTCAAACTTCATCTTCACTATTTCAGGTGGTGTAACCTCTGTATTTTGCCCAATTAAAAAGCTGGTATACAATAGAACTACTGCTAAAAATACGTTTTTCATGATTTGACTATTAAATTAAACAACCAAAAAACATCGTACTAAAATTATTACTTTTAAAATAATTTCCAAATAAATTTTGATAAAAATAATATTACTTTTTTAGTCTATCGGTCAATTCCCTCTTGTAGGTTATTCCAATAGGTAATTTTTCATTTTTAATGACCACAAAATCTTTTTCCGTGGCTTCAATTTTATCCAAAGCTACGATGTACGATTTATGAATACGCATAAAATTCTTCTCTGGAAGACATTTTTCAAGTTCGGTTGTGGTGATCGATGCGAGATAAGTTCGTTTTGTGGTATGCAGTTTTACGTAGTTTCCAAAACTCTGTGCAAACAAAAGCTGATTAAGTTCAATTTCAATAAAATAACCATCTACTTTTACGCTTACTGTATTCACAACAATTTCTTCTTCTTCGCGGCTCTTCACCTGTTCTGTAGAAAAAAAACGATCGATTGCTTTCAAAAACCTCGGGAAATAAATAGGTTTCAGAAGATAATCAATCACTCCATAATCATAACTTTCGAGAGCAAATTCAGAATATGCCGTAGTCAAAATTGTTTTGGGATGCGTTGGAAGAATTTTAAGCAATTCCATCCCCGAAATCTCTGGCATATTAATATCGAGAAACATTAAATCGACTGGATTTTCTCGAAGATAATTCATTGCCTCAATGCCGTTATAGCCCTGAAAAACCAATTCTAACTGCGGATTCTGTTTTATATAATTGGCTAAAACGTAATGCGCAGCAGGTTCATCGTCTACAATGATGCATTTCTTAGGATCTTTCATTGGCAAATCTTTTCAATTGCAATTTCAAATCGACAATATAAGTATTTTTATTATCCTGAATATCCAGATTATAATTCTTTCCAAAAATCAAATTCAGTCTTTCAATCGTGTTTTTCAAACCAATTTTAGTCGAAACCACATCTGTTTTCTTCGGAATTGAATTCACCACATGAAGGTGAAGAAGACCATCTTCTACCGTTATAAAAATCTGGACAAAACATTTTTCAATAGCACAGGTTCCGTGTTTAAAAGCATTTTCAATAAAAGCAATTAAAAGCATGGGCGAAATCTTATATGAATTTTCGTTGTCTACTCTATAATCGAATGTAATATCACAGCGATATCCAACACGTTCTTTTTCAAGCTGTACATAACTGTTAATGAATTCTAATTCATCTTCTAAAGATACACATTGTTTGCTGTTACTTTCTAATTGATAACGCATTAACTGCGAAACTTTCATAATTAAATCCGGCGTTCTATCAGGAAATTCAAGACTTATTCCGTATAGTGTATTAAAGGTATTGAATAAAAAATGCGGGTTCAATTGTCCCTTCAAAGAATTCAACTGCATTTGATTGAACAGCAATGCTTCTTCGGTACGTTTTCTGTGAATTCTGTAAAATTTAAAAACAATTATCGGACTCAGAATACAAACCAAAGTTCCTAAAACGCTCGCCAGCTGGTACAAATAACTCCGTTGATGTGAGTTTTGGTAAAAATATAGATTTTTAAACATATCCAGCATCGTAATCTCATATAAAACTATCGAGAAAACAAGAACACCAAAAAGCGTTAAAAGAAGGTACGTAAAAGGACGGCGGGTTTTAAATAATATGGGAAAAAGGAAGAAACGATTAAACTGGGCGTGCATGTAAAGAATGCAGTAAAAGAAAATCCCCATTAACACAGATGTTAAGGAACTAAATAACATCCAGTCGTTTTTCAAGGTATATATGGTAAAGGAAAACGCGACGACGGCAATTTCCTGCCACCATTTGTTATCCAATATGTTATCGAATTTTATGCTCATTTTTAAAACTTAAATAGAGTACAAAGTACGGACAAATATTTAATTATTTTTTCCAATAAATGACCAATTGAATTGGTCATTTATTAGTGCAGTACATCACTAAACCTGACTTTAATCAGCATAAGAGAAATAAATTTGTCGCATAATTTCACACTTGAGTTTATGTACTTCAAAAAAATTACCATTTTATTTTTCTTGATTTTTGCCTCAGCCAGTTATTCTCAAACCCTGTCTTTAAAAGAAGCAATAAAAACCGGGCTTGAGAATTACGGTTCTATCAAAGCAAAAAACAATTACACCAATGCATCAAAGGAGACTTTAAAACAGTCTCGCCGTGATTACCTGCCAAATCTTAATTTATCGGCACAACAGGATTACGGAACTGTAAACGGACAAAACGGGCCATTGTATGGTTTTGGAGGTCTCGGAGTTGCTTCTTCCGGGTTACCGCTTCCAGAACAAAACTGGAATTCGGCTTTTGGCGCGCTTTACTTAGTCAATATGAACTGGGATTTTTTCACTTTTGGAAAAACGAAAGAAAAAATCAATTTATCTAAAATTGATGTTCAGGCTAAAGAAAAAGATTTACAACAGGAAAAATTTCAGCAGGAAATCAAAATTTCGGCTGCTTATTTAAACTTGTTAGCCAGCCAAAGATTACTGATTTCACAGCAAAAGAACTTAGATCGCGCAGAAGTTTTCAAAAAGACTGCTGCTGCGAGAGTTAAAAACGGATTATTGGCAGGAGTCGATTCTACTTTGGCAACTGCAGAAGTTTCTAAAGCCAAAATTGCTTTAAATCTTGCTAAAAACTTCGTTAAGGAGCAAAACAACAAATTAGTCGATTTAATGGGAGTTGCGCCTCAGGATTTTGTTGCTGATACTCTTTTTGTAACGCAGATTCCAAAAGAATTGGTAACAAAAGAAACTGCAACAGACAGTCTTCACCCTTTATTACAATTGTATAAAACCCGAATCGATTACAGCAACCAGCAGGTTAAATTGTATAAGAGATTTTATTATCCAACGATGACTGCTTTTGGAGTTTTACAAACCAGAGCTTCAGGATTTGATTCGTCGTATGCAACCAATCAAAATGCTTTTACGAGAAATTATTGGGATGGCGTAAATCCAAATCGTACCAATTACTTAATTGGAGTTGGAATTACGTGGAATATAACCACACCATTTCGTTCAAGCAAACAAGTAAGCGCTCAGAAATTTGTTTCTCAAGCCATTCAGGAAGAATACAATCAGGCAGACAGAGAATTGAAATCACAGTTGAATTTTGCTGAAGATAAAATCAGAATTACTTTGGAAAACTATGCCGAAGCGCCCATTCAGGTTGAAGCTGCTAAAAAAGCATATCTTCAAAAATCAACCTTATACAAAAACGGTTTAACTGATTTAACTGATTTAACACAAACGATGTATGTTTTAAATCGTGCTGAAATCGATCGCGATATTGTCAATAATAATGTGTGGCAGTCGTACTTATTGAAAGTCGCTGCAACAGGAAATTTTGACTTATTTATAAATGAATTTTAATTATAAATCCTAATGAATTTAATACGTTTTGCACTCCGCAAACCCATTTCCATTTTAGTATTGGTTGCGGGTCTATTTTTCTTCGGAATTGGTGCCATCAAAGACATTAAGGTAGATATTTTACCAAAAATGAATTTGCCGGTTATCTATATCGCGCACCCGTTTGGAGGTTATACGCCAGACCAGATGGAAGCTTATTTTGCCAAAAACTACATAAACGTTTTACCTTTCTCGAACGGTATAAAATCAGTAGAAACTAAAAATATTCAGGGGTTAATGATTATGAAATTAACCTATTATGAAGGAACCAACATGGCTCAGGCTGCAGCCGAGTTAAGTGCGCTTTCAAATAGAATCCAAGCGGTTTTCCCTCCAGGAACACAGCCACCGTTTATCATTCGTTTTGATGCTTCTTCACTTCCAATCGGACAATTGGTTTTGAGCAGTAAAATCAGATCCAACAACGAATTACAGGATTTAGCCAACGTGTATGTTCGTGCTTCTTTTACATCTATTCCGGGTTTATTGTCTCCAGCACCTTTTGGAGGAAGTCCAAGAACAATTGAGGTGAACGTAGATCCAGATTTATTGCGTTCGCACAATATGACGCCAGATCAGATTGTTGAAGCCATTCGTTTGAACAACCAGACAGCGCCGTCAGGAAACGTGCGTATGGGCGATAAAAACTATATCACACCAACTAATAACACTATTAAAGAAGTTAAAGATTTTGAGCAGATTCCGTTATTTAAAGGCGGTGTTCAAAACTTAAAATTAGGTGATGTGGCAACGGTAAAAGACGGTGCCGATATCACTGCAGGTTATGCTTTAGTAAACGGAAAACGTTCGGTTTACATCAGTATCGCAAAAGCGGGAGACGCTTCGACTTGGGATGTCGTTCAGAAATTAAAATCAGAATTGCCTAAAATTCAAAGCACACTTCCTGAAGATGTAAAATTATCTTATGAATTTGACCAGTCGGTTTATGTAATCAACTCCGTAAAAAGTTTGATTACAGAAGGAATCATTGGTGCGGTTTTAACGGGATTAATGGTATTGTTATTCTTAGGTGACCGTCGTGCAGCATTAATCGTAATTATGACAATTCCGATTTCGATTATTTCTGGGGTTTTATTTCTGAAATTATTCGGACAAACGATCAACTTAATGTCTTTATCAGGATTGGCTCTTGCGATTGGTATTTTGGTGGACGAAAGTACCGTAACCATCGAAAATATTCACCAGCATCTCGACATGGGAAAACCAAAAGCACTCGCCATTTGGGATGCCTGTCAGGAAATTGCTTTGCCTAAATTATTGATCTTACTTTGTATTCTAGCCGTATTTGCGCCAGCATTTACCATGGTTGGTATTCCGGGAGCATTGTTCCTTCCTCTGGCTTTAGCAATTGGTTTCTCAATGGTGATTTCATTCTTATTATCTCAGACTTTTGTACCTGTAATGGCGAACTGGATGATGAAAGGACACGACAAACACGAACACACTCCAGAAATTACAGACGACGAAGCTGAATTTAACGCCTGCGGATTAACACCAGAATCTGAACAAGATTTAATTGGCCAGAAAAAGGATATGGTTGAAAGAGAAGATTTCAACAATGATGGAAAAGTATCTGGTTTCGAAAAATTCAGAAATCGTTTCATGCGACTTTTAGATCGTTTGTTTGTTCATAAAAAAGCAACGACTATTATTTATTTAACAGGTTCGATAATTCTAGCAGTTTTGTTTATTAGTTTTATTGGAAAAGATGTTTTCCCGAGAACCAATTCAAGTCAGTTCCAGTTGAGAATGCGTGCAGCTGATGGAACGCGTTTGGAAAGAACCGAAGAACAAGCCAGAGTTGTTTTAAAAGAATTGGAAAAAATGGTTGGAAAAGAGCATATCGGAATTTCTTCTGTATATGTCGGGCAACACCCTTCTCTATTCTCGATCAACCCGATTTATTTATTCATGGCGGGTTCTCACGAAGCGGTTTTCCAAGTGAGTTTGAAAGACTATGAGGCAGATATGGATGAATTTAAAGATGAGTTTAGAGCAAGAATTAAAAAAGTACTGCCAGATACTAAACTTTCTTTTGAGCCAATCGAATTAACTGATAAAGTGTTGAGCCAAGGTTCTCCTACTCCAATCGAGATTCGTGTTGCTGGAAAAGACAAAAAGAAAAATGAATTATACGCTACGCAGATTGTTGACAAACTAAAAGCGATATCCTATTTCAGAGACGTACAAATTGGTCAGCCAATTCACTATCCAGCAATGAATATTGATATCGACAGAACGCGTGCTGCCGAATTAGGAGTGGATATGAATGATATTTCTCGTTCGCTGGTTGCTTCTACCTCATCTTCTCGTTATACCGAAAAAAATAACTGGGTTGATGAAAAAGCAGGATTATCGTATTCTGTTCAGGTTCAAGTACCTTTAAACAAAATGAAAAGCAAAACGGATATTGGAGAAATTCCAGTATTGAAAAATTCGCTTCGTCCCGTTTTAAGCGACGTTGCAAAAATTACACCGGGCTTTGTAAGTGGTGAAAATGACAATTTAGGGGCCATGCCATACATTACCGTTACTGCCAACATCTACCAAACCGATTTAGGTACGGCATCAAAAGATGTAAGCAAAACCATTAGTTCGCTTGGCGAGTTGCCTCGTGGTTTGTTTATCACGCCAATTGGACTAAGTACTGTATTGACAGAAACATTAAGCAGTTTACAAACAGGATTATTGGTTGCCGTTTTCGTAATCTTCTTAATGTTGGCCGCTAATTTCCAATCGTTCAAAGTTTCGTTAGTAATCTTAACGACAGTTCCTGCCGTAGTTTTAGGATCATTATTAATGCTGACTTTAACAGGTTCAACACTGAACTTACAATCATACATGGGAATCATTATGTCGGTTGGGGTTTCTATTGCCAACGCCGTACTTTTGGTAACCAATGCCGAGCAGTTGCGCAAAAAAAATGGAAATGCCATAGAATCGGCTCGTGAAGCGGCTGCGCTGCGTCTTCGTCCAATTATCATGACTTCGGTTGCGATGATTATGGGTATGCTGCCAATGGCAATCGGACACGGCGAAGGAGGCGATCAGGTTTCTCCGTTAGGAAGAGCGGTTATCGGGGGATTATTATTTTCTACTTTTGCCGTATTATTGATCTTGCCGCAGATATTTGCATGGGCACAAGAAAAAACAACGACACAATCAGTTTCTTTAGATCCTGAAGACGAAGAAAGCATCCATTACATTGCATCAATAAGTAAGTCTAAAGTTGGAAAGTCATAAAGTTGGAAAGTCGAAAGTCGAAAGTCATAACTTGTTGAGTGTAATTTTTTTTAACATATAGAAACATAGATTTTTGTTTTAAATAAAAAGATAAAAGAAAAACTAGTTTTCATTCATAGCTATGTTTGTTTAAAAAAGTGAAACGCCTTTATTCGTAAAGAAGAGCTATGATTCTATGTGTTAAAATAATTAATCCAAAAGCTTAAAACATATTCATTATATAAAACCAAAAAATGAAAAATAATATAAAATCAATCGCATTATTATTTACAGCGTTAGTTGTATTAAGCAGCTGCGAAAAGAAAAAAGAAGAAACTGCGAAAGCAGAAATCGAACCTAAAGTTGAAACTTTTCTTTTATCGAAAGAAAAACTAACGACAGAATTACGTTTACCAGCTGAATTAACCGGTTTTCAACAAGTTGATTTGTATGCGAAAGTGAGCAGTTTCGTAAAAACTTTAAAAGTTGATATTGGTTCTAAAGTAAAAAAAGGACAGCTTTTGATTATTTTAGAAGCGCCTGAAATCAGTTCACAATTAGCGGCTGCCGAATCTAGATTGAAATCTATGGAAGCGATTTACGCAACGAGCAAAAGCACCTACAACCGTTTGTACGAAACCAGCAAAGTTGAAGGAACGATTTCTAAAAACGATTTGGAAATGGCAAGCGGAAAAAAGAATTCTGATTACGCACAATACCAAGCTGCCATTGCGGCTCACAAAGAAATCTCGATCATGAGAGGATACTTAGAAATCCGTGCTCCTTTTGATGGTGTTGTAGCAGCTAGAAATGTCAATTTAGGAACATTTGTTGGCCCGCAAGGAAAAGGTTCAGATTTGCCTTTGTTAACGATTCAAGAGCAATCTAAATTGCGTTTGGCGGTTTCTGTTCCAGAATTATACACGGGATATTTGCATGCAGGAGACGAAATGAGTTTTAATGTAAAATCATTGCCAGAAACTTTTACCGCTAAAATTACCAGAATGTCGGGAGCTTTAGATTTAAAACTACGTTCTGAAAGAGTCGAAATGGATGTTCACAATACTAAAGGAAATTTATTACCTGGAATGGTTGCCGAAGTTTTATTACCGCTTAACGCGAAAGACAGCACATTTGTAGTACCAAAATCGGCAGTGGTGAATTCTGCTGAAGGTTTGTATGTGGTAAAAGTAGTAAACCACAAAGCCACAAGAGTTGACATTAAAAAAGGAAGAGAAATCGAAGATAAAATCGAAATTTTCGGAGATTTAAACCCTCAAGATAAACTGGTAAAAATCGCCAGCGAAGAAACTAAGGAAGGCGATGTCATAAACGAATAACCTGCGTTTAGTCTTCTTTTTAGTAGATTACCAATTACTGTACGCATTCTTCGGAGTGCAAATCTAAAATTTGCCTTAGGACAGTTCCTCTTTTTTGGAGGGACTGTTTTTTTTTGTTTAATAATTTCAGGTAAAAATACGTGGTTGTTGAGATTGCTAAATTGATATTTTTGAAATAATAAAAATAAATAATATTTTGACAATCAAAATCATACTTACTTTTAAATGAAACATTCAGATTTTAAAAAAGAATATAAAAGTTTATCTGATGACAATATAATTCGTGATCAAGTTTATACTATTAAAATTCCTAAAGAAAATTTTGAAGGGACATACGATTTAATAGGACTTCATAAATTTGTTGAGGAACAAAATGAAAATTGGAATAATTTCAACTTCAATAATTATTTTAAAGATTCTACAAATTTCTTCTCCAAATTATTACTTACAATAGAAAATGTAGTCCTAAAGAAATTTGTTAATCCTATAGAAGTAAATAGAGAAATAAATAAAATTTTAAATACCGCAAAGAATACAATTTTGCTAGCCAACTCACCTAAAGTTATTTTTTTAACAAATCTTAATAATAAATATCCTGAACTTTTCAATGGTGCTTTTGATGGCTTTACTGAAAACATTCAGTCAAACAATATAGTAAACAAAAATTATTTAAAGGGATTAATAGCCTCTACAAATTTTGAAATTGCAGATTTAGATATCCTTTCATTGAAAGAAAGTGAAGAAATATCTTTTTCGACAATTAGGAATAAATACCAACAAGATAATAATGATGATAGAGAAAATTTTGAAGAGCTATTTAATAATTCAAAACAAAAATCTGAAGATGAAATAGAGAATTTGAAAAATATTACAATAGAATGGAATGAAACTTTTTCAAAAAACTTTTCTGAATGGACTGATAAAGTAAAAACTGAAATTAGTACAAGTGAAAAAGCTGCAAAAAGGCTGTTAAAAAAATCTTTAGCTACTAAAATAGAATTAGAACAAACTTATCGTGAACAAATGAAATTTCAAGTTCCCGCTGAATATTGGAAACAGAGAGCTACTGAATTAAATATTGAAGGACATAAATTTATGCGATGGCTAATTACTCTAGTGATAGTAGGTGCAACTATGCTTTTCCTTTTGTTATGGCTCACACCTGAAGATATGTTAGAAAGTATTTTTTCAAAAGAACCTGTTCGAGCTATAAGATGGTCAATTATTTTTGTAACATTCATTTCTTTTCTCTTTTTTGGAATTCAAGCTGTAAAAAAAGCAATGTTTTCTAGTTTTCATCTAGCTAGAGATGCTGAAGAAAGAGAAAAACTTACTGTTTTTTATTTATCTTTAATAAAGGATAGTACAATTACACAGGAAGATAGAAGCTTGGTTTTACAATCTCTATTTTGCCGAGCAGATACTGGAATGTTAAAAGATGACGGAAATCCAACTATGCCTGGCATATTTGATAAAATTAAAAGTTAAAAGTTATTATTTAAACGTTGGCAGATTTAAGCCGATAGCGTGGATTTGTAATCCGTGCACGCAAAGTAATGAACACATTATATCACTAAAAACTAAAATCTCGATTCCAAAAAATCGAGGTTTTTAAATTTATAAACTTTAGTCACTGTTTTCTTCTTGCTAACACGGCCACCTAACTTGAAGTCAGAAACGACAAATAATTAAATTATATTATAAAAATAATCAAAAGAAGGTTTTCCGTAATAATTAGATAATGATTGGTTTTAAGTTTACTAATTATTAACCTTAATTATTTTAAATTATGGCGCTACCATTAGGGACAACTCGCAAAACTGGTGAAACATGTCCGGAATCAGGAGTGTGGGAGGCACAATCGTCTCCATCAACAACCATACCTTTAGCTAAAGGTAATCAATTTCCTCCTTACAACAACAAAGCTGTAACATGGAAATTAATCCGATATGCTTAACAGCTTATTGTTTATTTTAAGACTTCCAGAAATGGAAGTCTTATTTACTGGAAAATGAAAAACCAAATAAAAATATTATGAAAAAATGGAATATTATACTTATAGTTTTTGCTGTTATCATTTTGACAGCAGTTTTAACTAACCCAAGTAGTGAAGAACATAAACAAGCTGTAAAATCAGTAATAAATCAAGTTGTTCAGAATTCTATCTCAGAAAATGGCTCTGATATGGAAAAATTAGGAATTTTGTTTGGAAGTTCTTTGGCAGAAAAGTTAATTGAGAATTCTGTAGCTAGAGACAATTATATACTATTTTCAATTACTAAAATTACATGGCAAGGCAAAAGCAAAAGTATTGGATATGGTCTATTTGGAAATGTTTTTATTTCTGAAAAAGTAAATAAAGCATTTAATAATGATGAAATAAACAGCTATAAAAATACTTCAGAAGCAGTTGATACTATGGCTGTCAGTGTAGACTCAATGGCTATAGAATAACCCGATAGCGCGGATTTGCAATCCGTGCCCGCAAAATTATATCTAAAAATAAAACCTCGATTCATTCAAAATCGAGGTTTTTCCATTTTATAAACCTTACTCCTCACTCAAATAAGGATTCAAAATCTCCGCCAATTCATTGACCCAATAATAATTGTCTTCGAAATTTGTTAGTCCAATTTGGAGAGTTTCGTGTTGTCGCATTACGGCGAGCGCTAAAATGCAGTTTACTTGTCTTAATATTTTAGCCATATCGTCGGGATCGATAATATGGTTAAAAAAATCAATCAGCCTTTTTTCGGCTTCTTTGGAAAGGGTTTCTGTTTTCATTAAGTGAAGAATTTAAGAAAAACCCTCGTGCCTTAGCAGTCTTACGCTTCTTCACGGCGTCAAAGTCCTTTGGGAGCTTTACTACATAGCACAAGGGCAAATTTGATGTGTTCTTAATGTGAAGATTTAAGAACTACAAATATAGGAAAATTCTTTATTTTATATTCTTTTTCTTACAACTACTTTATGTTCTTTAACAAATATACTAAATCTATATTTTGGGATGTATTTATCGCATTTTTGTCATTTCGACGGAGGAGAAATCACACTAGAAACTCCGCAAAGAATGTCGCCAATCTTTGTCGATCAACGAGTGTGATTTCTCCCTTCGGTCGAAATGACAAACTAGATTTAAAATATGTATATTCGTACAAAAAAAATAAAAATGTTAAATCCTCAACTTGGCTATCATACTTATTACGTCTACATTATAACAAATGAACATCGCACTTCTTTTTATATCGGAGTTACTAATAACTTAAGAAAAAGACTTGCACAGCATAAAGAAAATATAGATTTAAATATTAGCAGTTTTGCAGCAAAATATAATATTCAGTTTTTAGTTTATTATGAAAAATTCACATGGATACAAGAAGCAATCGCACGAGAAAAAGAATTGAAGAAATGGCGAAGAGATAAAAAGATTGAATTGATAAGAGGTTTTAATGAAACTTTTGAATTTCTTAATTTTCATTTTGAATGAGTTTTTTTCAATTCTTTGTCGATTAACGCGTGTGATTTCTCGTTCCTCTAAATGACAAAATTGTGGAAAACGCAATATAAATTCCTATTTACTTTAAAAATTACAAATCATAATTGAAAATGAATACTTTTGAAAAAGCTATTAAATATTTCAAATGATAAGAATAGAATTCGAGGAACCAATTGTAGAAATTTGTGAATGCTGTAATAATGAAACCATTAAACTAACTCGATTTGTTTATAAGGATGAAAATGCATTTGCTATTTATTATTTAAAATTCACAAAAGGTCATGATTATAAATATGCTCTCGGAATAATCAGCATTGGTGATTGGGGAACGGACGAAGAACCTAAAAATAGATTTTCTTTTCCGTTCAGAATTTGGCTTAACGATAATAACGAATACCAAATAGGTTTAATGGACAAAGAAGAATCTCCTTGGCAGAATGCTCTACTTGGAAAAATCTTAGATAGAAAAGATGCACTACAACACCCTTGGATAAAAGAAGTATTTCATATAACAGATCATATCGTTTTTGAGGATGAGAAATTAATTGAATATTTTGATTAATCAATATTCTACAACAACAAAATGCAAGACCAAAATTGATC
The DNA here is from genome assembly GCF_017352115.1 of Flavobacterium endoglycinae. Lineage (NCBI taxonomy): Bacteria > Pseudomonadati > Bacteroidota > Flavobacteriia > Flavobacteriales > Flavobacteriaceae > Flavobacterium > Flavobacterium endoglycinae. Next base: position 4,609,584 of record NZ_CP071448.1, on the reverse strand, counting down.
TTGCATTTTTGCAAAGTGATAAATCTAAAAAAGTCTTTTAGACTCTCTGACGCTCGTGTATACCTTCTTTAATTTCTTCCACCATTTTTTTATTAAAAGCAGGCAAATCATTAGGGTTTCGGCTGGTTACTAATCCATTGTCTACAACAACTTCTGAGTCTTCCCATTGTGCTCCAGCGTTTTTCAAATCGTTTTTAACAGAGAAAAACGAAGTTACTTTTCGACCTTCCAAAACATCGGCATCTACCAGAATTTGAGGTCCGTGACAAATTGCCGCTACTGGCTTTTTACTTTCAAAAAACGAACGTACAAAATTTACTGCTGCTTCTTCTCTTCTTAATGAATCCGGATTTATAACTCCACCCGGCAGAACCAAAGCATCGTAATCGGCTTCATTTGCCTCATCTAAAACTACGTCAACATTATATTCGTTGCTCCAATTTCCGTCTTTCCAAGCTTTGATCGTTCCTGATTTCAAACTAACGATATCGGCATTCCAACCTTGCTCTTCCAGATAGGCTTTTGGAGATGCTAATTCTGATTCTTCAAAACCGTTTGTGGCTAATATGGCTATATTCTTTTTCATGATTTTAATTTTTTTTAAACGTTATTAATTTTGATTTACCTAAAATTAGCTATTTCTAACAGCCAGCGAAAACAGACGATGTTAAAGCTTTCTTTAATAAAAGTTAATTAATTGAATAGCAGTTTTTTATTAAAAATTAAACGAGAATTATGTAAGATTGGGGTTGGTTGGGATTATTATTTTATAGGAAGAAAGTTCAAGAAAAAGTCCCAGCGGGACGAAATATTTATAGAAAAAAATCTTCCCATTTCAAAAGAGCCCCAGCGGGGTGAAATCTTATCTACAATATGTCGCTCCGCTGGATCTTTTGGTACAGTGCATTTTATGAATCTATAAATATTTTCATTCCTCCGGAATTTTTAATTGTTGAAATATATTTTGGTAATATGTATCGTTCCTACGGAACTAATTTTTTATATCCATTATTTTCTCAACAGATTAAAATCCGTTGCTACAATATTTTTCATTCCTAACGGAATTTTTAAAGAGCCATTGGCTCAATTTATTTTGTAACTCGGGATTTTAATCCCGGGTCTAAGAATCCCGAAAAAAAAAGATCCATAGGATCGAATCATTTAATCTGCAATAATTCAAAAGACATAAGAAAAACCTTCAATTACTTACCTGAACTTATATGGTTCAAAAAATAAATGCTATTTTTGTTACTCTTTCAAAAGCGTCTTGTGATTAAAAACACCCCATTTTAATCAAAAATCAATAATATTTTACCATTTATGAATGTTTTACTCATTGAAGATGATAAACGCATCAGCGAATTTATTATAAAAGGTTTAGAAGAAAACAACTTTACCGTGCATCTTGCCGAAACGGGCGAAATGGCGCGCGACCTTGTTCAGGAAAACACTTGGGATATTATCCTGATGGATATTATGCTTCCGGGAATCGATGGTATTCAGCTGACGAAATTAATGCGTTTTAAAAAGATTCATACGCCTATTTTAATGCTCAGCGCCTTGAGTAATACCGATGATAAAGTTACCGCACTAGATTCTGGTGCCGATGATTATCTTGTAAAACCTTTTCATTTTAAAGAACTGATTTCGAGAGTAAATGCACTTACGCGAAGAACTAAATTCAATTACAACGAACCCGAAACTTTATACACCTGCGGAACTTTAACGATCAATCCGGACGAGCATAAAGTCACCGAAAATAACGAACTGATCGATCTTTCACCAAGAGAATACAAACTGCTTTTGTATCTATTAGAAAACCGAAATAAAGTCATGTCTCGAACTCAGATTCTAACAGCAGTTTGGGGAATTAATTATGACAATAACACTAATGTTGTCGATGTGTATATTTCGTATTTAAGAAACAAAATCGAACACAATCATAAGTTCATTCACACCATAAAAGGAATCGGTTACATGCTAAAAGAATAATTATGAAAATCCGTAATCGCTTTACTTTAATTTCTTCTTTGACATTCAGTGTTGTGTTTGTCATTGCTTCGCTGATCACGTATTTTTCTTTCTACAGTTATTCCGAAAAAATCGTGTATAACGAATTGCAGAAAACCTGTTTACTGACAGGTATTTTCTATTTAGAAAAAGACGAACTTCCAGAAAACCAGCATTTAATTATCGGACAGCAATTCCGTGAAAATTCACTTGAAATTGTAACTCGCGTTTACAATAAAGAGAACCAGATTGTCTACGGAGATAAAACTTTAGACAACAATATCAATAAAACTCGGCTGGATTATATTAGAAAAAACAGAAAACTAAGTTTTAAATCCAAACATCATTTTTATTTCGGAAGTTATTACCATGACAATCAAGGAGATTTTGTGGTTTTCGTTAAAAAAAATGACACCGATTTCAAAACCATGACCGATCGATTATTGATCATCATGATTTTGGTTTTAATTTCGGGATTAGTCAGTATTTATTTGGTCAGCCGAGTACTTTCTAATTTGGCTTACAGTCCGATCAAAAATATTATCAATCAGGTTAATGAGATTCAGGCTTCGTCGTTAGACAAACAAATTGTTTCTCCGAATACCAAAGACGATGTTCAGGAATTGATTGAAACGTATAACAATCTGCTGAAAAGACTTTCGGATACTTTTATCATTCAGAAAAACTTCATCAATTATGTTTCGCATGAGTTCAAAACGCCTTTAACTGCCATTTCTGGAAACCTTGAAGTTTTTGCCCAAAAAGACAGAACCAGCGCCGAGTATAAAGAAATGTCTCAGAAAGTGTTAGAAAACGTTTATCAAATCGAAGACACGATGAATACTTTAATGATGCTTTCGGGTCTTCGCGACAATATGGAACTCAACGAAATTTTTAGAGTCGACGAATTGGTTTGGGACATTAACGATCAATTGTCTGCCAGTTATCATTTAAAAGGGCAAATCCAAATTGCGTTAGAAGTTGGCAATGACAAATTGCTTTCGATACAAGGAAATTCAAACGAAATCAAAATTGCATTATTTAATATCATCGAAAATGCGGTTAAATATTCAGAAGGAAATCCTATAAAAATCAGCTTATTAGAACAAAATCAGCAGTTAAAAATTGTGGTTGAAGATCAAGGAAAAGGCATCAGCGAAGACGATCTTCAATTCATCAAACAAACCTTTTACAGAGGTAAAAATGTAAGCGATATTAAAGGAAGCGGCATTGGTTTGACTTTAGCCAATGTAATTTTCAAACAAAATAATATCGAGTTTACCATTACATCCAAAAAAGGCGCTGGAACCACGGTAACACTGGTTTTCCCGAAACTCTAATCGTTTTCTAATCTAACTCTTACTGGTTTCTAACAGAGATCAAATTAGGACTTAATATGCAGCAAATAGCTTTGCAACTTATTAAATCTACTTAATTTGAAACGTATATTTTTAACCTTATTTTTAATTGTATCATTCAAAAGTATGGCACAAAATGCTACTTTAAATGATACAATTGTCTTGTCTAGAAAAAAAGCCGAAGCTATATTTCTGGAAAAAAATATTTCTATTATTTCAGAAAAACTAAACATTGATATTGCCGACGCGCAGGTTATTCAGGCAAAATTATGGCCGAATCCTACGCTAACTGTTGGCGAAATCAATCTTTGGAGCAATGCCACTGCACAGCAACTGCCGCCGTTATGGGGAAATTACGGAAGAACGCAGCAAGTTAATGCTGAACTGGAACAATTAGTTCAGACTGCGGGAAAACGAAAAAAAATGATCGCCATGGAAAAAGTGGGCGTTGATATTGCCAAAGAATATTTCAAAACTTTTTTGCGAAATCTCAAAATTGAGTTTAGAAACAACCTGACTGAACTGCAATACACACAAGCTCAAGAAGCCATTTATAAAAAACAGCTTTCGTCTATGCAAACCTTGATTAAAGCCTATGGCAATCAGGTTGCACAAGGTAATATTGGCAAAGCCGAATACATTAGGCTAAAAGCATCTGAGCTTCAATTTTTAAAAGAAATCAGCGATTTGCAGAAAGCAAATAATTCGTTGCAGCAAGAACTTAAAGTTTTAATGAATCTTCCGCCAACAAATTATATCAAACTTACAGATGAAGGTTTTGTTCCCGAAAATAAAAATATCGACGATATCAATCTTGGAAATCTAATGGCATCGGCTGTAGAAAATCGTCCAGATATGAAAGTGCTCAAACTTGGAAATGACTACAACGACATTAAATACAAATACGAAAAAGCAGTACGAACTCCAGATGTTACGCTTGGCTTAAGTTACGACCGTGGAGCAAGTTTGATGAATGATTTTGTGGGTATTGGTTTTTCATTGGATCTGCCGTTTTTTAATAGAAATAAAGGAAATATAAAAGTCGCAAAACTCGCTATTGAGCAAGGTAAATTAGCTACAGATGAAAAAACGCTGACCATACAAACAGAAGTTTTACAAGCGTATCAGGATTTACTGGTTACCAAAAAACTTTATGATAACGTTGATGCCAGTTATGAAGGTGATTTGGATAAACTATTAGAAGCTTATCGAAAAAATTTCATGCAAAAAAACACAAGCATGCTCGAATATCTTGATCTTGTTGATGCGTATCTGGACAACAAAACCATTTTGTTAAACTCTAAAAAAGACCTCAACAATGACCTTGAAGAACTCCGTTACATAGCGGGTGAAGAAATCAATTAAACCAAATTATCTAAAAAATAATAACATACATAATGAAGAAATTTATTTTACTCCCGATACTTGGGTTACTGCTCGTTTACGGATGTGGCAAGAAAGAAGAAGTTAAAAAAGCACAGGATGAAAAATTCTGCATCGATAAAGAATTAAAAGAAAAAATAACAATCGAAACTGTTCAAAAACGTTCTGTGAGCGAATCGATCAATCTTACGGGAAACATTACTTACAATGGCGATCATGTAGTTCAGTTTAACAGTCTTGTTCAAGGTATCATTACCAAAACTACATTCTCGTTAGGCGATTATGTAAAAAAAGGACAAGTGCTGGCAGAAATTAAAAGTACAGAATTGAACAGTATGCAGTCAGAAAGCAGATCATTGCAATCGCAGATTACGGTAGCCCAGCGCCAGCTGCAATCAACAAAATCAATGTTTGAGGATGGAATTGCTTCTCAAAAAGATTTACTGCAGGCACAAAGCGAATTAGATGTTTTAAAAGCTTCTTTAGGAAATGTAAGAGCCAATTTAGCGATGTTCAGCGCAAGCAGCGACAGATCTGTTTTTCAAATCAAAGCACCAACAGAAGGGTATATCGTAGATAAAAACATCAGTCCCGGAATGCAGGTTACAGATGAAACGAATTCGCTATTTACCATTTCTGATTTAAAAGAAATCTGGATTTTGGTAAATGTTTATACAAGCAATCTGAAAAACATCAGCGAAAATATGGCTGTTGACGTTACAACACCTGCTTATCCGGGAGAAATTTTCAAAGGAAAAATCAATATGATGGCAAAAGTTTTTGATGCCGACGAACATGTTCTAAAAGCACGAATTGTTATGGATAACCGCAATCTGAAACTAAAACCGGGAATGACCGCCGATATTACAATCGATAAAAGTACAGGTGGTGAAGCATTGGCAGCTGTTCCTGCAAAAGCCGCCATTTTCGATAATAACCGTGATTATATCTTAATCTATAAAAACGATTGTACAATCGAAACCAGAGAAATAAATCCAGTCTTAAAAAACAACACTTGGCTTTATTTTGATAAAGGCGTAAAAGAAGGCGAAATGGTGATTACTAAAAACCAGCTTCTGATTCACGAAAGATTAAAAAACTAAGCATCCTTAAAACGGATAAATACAATACAAAACATGAAAAAATTTGTACAAGGTCTGGTTGCTTTCTCCTTAAAAAACTCACTAATTATATTCTTTTTCACAGCCATTTTACTGGTAGCAGGAATTGTGAGTTACATTCACACACCCATAGAAGCATTTCCTGATGTAACGAATACAAGAGCCCGAATTATTACACAATGGCCGGGAAGAAGTGCCGAAGAAGTCGAAAAATTCATCACGCTTCCTATTTCCAAACAAATGAATACAATTCCGAAAAAGGCAGAAGTTCGTTCTATTTCTCTTTTCGGATTATCCGTTGTAACCGTTTTATTTGATGATGGAGTCGAAGATTTTTACGCACAGCAATACGCTTCAAACCGATTAAACGGATTGGATCTTCCAGAAGGAGCCGATGTTGAAATCGATCCGCCGTCTGGAGCAACGGGCGAAATTTTTAGATATGTCATTAAAAGTGATCTGCCAATTAAAGAAATCAAAGCCATTCAGGATTGGGTTATCGAAAGAGAATTGGTTGCTGTTCCGGGCGTTGCCGATGTAGTAAGTTTTGGTGGAGAAGAAAAAATGTTCGAAATCAAAATCAATCCAACCGAACTCGAAAATTACAATTTATCGGCATTAGACGTTTATGAAGCTGTTTCAAAAAGTAATATCAACGTAGGCGGAGATGTCATCAAACGAGGCGATCAAGCGTACGTGGTTCGAGGAGTTGGTTTAATTAATAAAGTTGAAGATATTGGTAATATTTTAATTGAAACAAAAGGCGGAGCTCCTGTTTTAGTAAAGCATGTAGCTGAAGTTTCCATTTCAGCAAAACCAAGATTAGGACAAGTTGGTCTAGACGGAAATGACGATGTTGTGGAAGGAATTGTAGTCATGCTTCGCGGAGAAAATCCAGGTGAAGTAATTGGCAGATTAAAAGAACGTTTGAATGAACTAAATGAAAGAGTACTTCCAGACAATGTTAAAATAGTGCCATTTATCGACCGTACCGAATTGGTTAATACAACCGTAAAAACAGTAACCAAAAATCTTGTTGAAGGTATTTTATTGGTTTCGTTAATCGTGTTTATTTTCCTTTACAACTGGCGAACTTCGCTGATTGTAGCAACTGTGATCCCGCTTTCGTTTTTGTTTGCGATTATCATGCTGCGAATTCAGGGACTGCCTGCGAATTTGATTTCTATGGGAGCGTTAGATTTTGGATTACTGCTCGAAGGTACGCTGGTAATTGTCGAACAAGTTTTTGTTTCGCTCGAAAAGAAAGCCCATAAAGTGGGAATGGAACGTTTTAACGCCATGAGTAAAATGGGATTAATCAAGAAAAGTGTAGGAAGCGTGGCAACTTATATTTTCTTTGCCCTTATTATTTTGATTGTGGCGCTAATGCCAATTTTCTCTTTCACAAAAGTAGAAGGAAAGATGTTCTCTCCCCTAGCCTTTACTTTGGGGTACGCCTTACTAGGTTCACTGATTTTATCACTTACTTACGTGCCTGCCATGTGTAAAGTGATGCTTACGAAAAATATTGTCGAAAAAGAAAACATGATTTCACGTTTCTTTAGAACCAATTTGTACAACCTTTTTAAATGGAGCACCAAACATCGAAAAATAACGATTTATTCTTTTCTAGCTTTATTAGCCGTTTGTTGTGTAAGATTTGCATTTTACGGCTCAGAATTTATTCCGAAGCTGAATGAAGGAGCCATTTACGTAAGAGCTACACTTCCGAATAGTATTAATTTGGATGAATCGGTGCGATTGACAAAAGAAATGAAAGCCAAAATCAGGAAGTTTGAAGAAGTAAAATTTGTGCTTTCGCAAACCGGAAGACCAAATGACGGAACTGACCCAACTGGATTTTTTAATATCGAATTCCATATAGAATTAAAACATAAAGACGAATGGAAACACGACATCAGTAAGGAAGAATTGATTGCAGAAATCAAAAAAGTACTCGATGTATATCCAGGAATTGCATTTGGTTTCAGCCAGCCAATACAGGATAATGTGGAAGAATATGTAGCAGGAGTTAAAAGTCCGCTGGCGATTAAGATTTTCGGAAGCGATCTTTTCCAAATGGAAGAAATGGCCGCAAAAGTCGCAAATTCGATTAAAGATGTAAAAGGAATTGAAGATATCAATGTCTATAAAAATATTGGATTGCCAGAATTAAGAATTCAGCTTGACGATGAAAAAATGGCACGTTATGCCGTTACTACTGCCGATGCTCAGGCCGTTATCAGAATGACGATTGGCGGACAAGCTGCTACCAAATTCTACGACGACGAAAAGATATTTGACATTACCCTGCGTTTTGAAAAAGAATATCGTGATTCTAAAGAAAAAATCGAAGGAATTTTGATTCCGACCATGAATGGTAAAAAAGTGCCCTTAAAAGAAATTGCAACCGTAGAATATAAAACAGGGCCAACATTTATTTACCGTGAAGGAAACAGCCGTTACATTGCTGTAGGATTTAGTATTGAAGGACGAGACTTAGGAAGCACCATCGAAGAAGCACAGAAAAAAGTAGCTGCCGAAGTGAAACTTCCTAAAGAAAATGTCATGAAATGGGCGGGCGAATTTGAAAGTAAAGAAAGAGCTTCCAAACAATTGGCAATGATTGTTCCTGTTGTACTTATCCTTATTTTATGTCTCCTGTATTTCAACTTTGGTAATTTCAAAGATACCATGATTGCTGTAAGCGCAATGCCGTATGCCTTTATTGGCGGATTCTTGTCACTTTGGGCAACAGGAACCGTTTTCGGAATTTCGGCTGGAATTGGATTTATCATTCTTTTTGGTGTCAGCGCGATTGACAGTATTGTACTCATCGGAATGATCAAAGAAAATATGCGCGCCGGAATGCATTTAAGAGATGCCATTTCGCACGGAATTTACAGTCGTATTCGTCCAATTGTCATGATTGCCTTAATGGGATCTTTAGGATTATTACCAGCGGCTTTATCAACAGGAATGGGTTCTGAAGTTCAAAAACCCCTAGCCATTATGATCGTAGGAGGATTAATAACCTGTATGATTCTTTCCTTAACAGTTTTACCGCAAGTTTTCTATCTGGTTTACCGCAAAAAAGATATAAGTACCTATTCATAATTTTAATTGTTATTATTTATTCTGAAAGCACCTTTGAACTTTTTAAAAGTTTGGAGGTGTTTTTTTTGATTATAAAAAAACAATTGCTTCCTGCTTTTGCTGGAGGCAATTCATAAAAACTATCAACAGCTTACATGAACTTATATGGTTCAAAAAATAAATATTACATTTGGTAAAATCAAAAACAAAATGATTGAAATAAAAGCATTTAGTCAGGCAGAAGATTTAAAAATTCCAAGACGTGTTCTAAAGTATGTTCTGGTATTTTGCACTTCGGGAAAAACTACGATTTCTATTGATGAAAATGAATTTACATTAACCGAAAATTCTGTTATCACGATTACTTCTGGGCAGATTCATTATTTTAAAGATATTGAAAATGCTTCTGGTTTTGTTCTCGAATTTACCTATGCTTTTTTCTGTAAAGACGACAGCGACATGGAACTGATTTTCCACAATGGTTTATTCTGCCATTTTGCGATGAATGAAATGATCAAAGTCGATCAGCCCGAAATTGTGGTTCGTCAGCTTGAAGAAATTACAAACGAAATAAATCTACAACCGTATCAATATTTAATTTCTATTCACAGCCGAATTGAGTTGATTTTAATTGAAATCAACCGAACCAAAATAAATCGTGGAGACGAGATCTACAAACCCGATGCTTTATTTCTTCAATTTCTGGAAACGGTAATAAAAAACTTTGAAAAGAATCTTTCGGTAAATGAAATTGCTGGTTTGATTGGTACCACCGAAGCCAAACTCAACGAACTTTCGAAACTGCACTGCAATAAAACCGCCCAAAACATCATCTTCGGATTAATTGTTTCCGAAGCAAAGCGACTGTTGACCTATGAAAAATTATCTGTAAAAGAAGTTGCCTATACTTTGGGTTTTAATGATCCTTTCTATTTTTCAAACTTCTTCAAAAAACACGCTCAAGTTTCTCCAAAATCTTTCAGGGAGAAAATTGTTAGTGCCTAAATGTTTTTAAACACATAGAGACATAGTTTTCTATTTTAAACTTATTAAAAGTTAATGAAATAGAAACTAGTTTCTCAACACATTAGCACTAGGTTTACTTAAAGAAGTAAAACTCGTTTTTTTAAACTTTTACTTTATGCTTCTTTATGTTTAAAAAATTATAATTACATGCTTTTTCCAAGATTCTCTATTTCTTAGCAAACGTTCTTGCGAGATCTTTGTATCATAATAATTACTAATCATTTAGTCATGAAAAGATATCAGGATTCTGCCATTTTTCTTTTACGTATTGCATTAGCCAGCGGATTTATTTCTGCTGTTTCAAGTCGGTTGGGATTTTGGGGAAGTCAATCTTCAGGCTGGGAAAATTTCTTGGCTTACGCCGAAAAAGTCAATTCTTTCGCACCAAAAAGTTGCATTCCCGCAATAGCCATTACAGCCACAATATCCGAATCACTTTTGGGTTTGCTACTTCTCTTTGGCTACAAAACAAGATTGTCATCAATTGCCACATCTGTTTTAACCTTATTTTTTGCCTTAGCAATGACCTATTCTTTTGGTGTAAAAGATCCTTTAGATTATTCGGTATTTGTCTTTTCAATGGGCGCTTTTCTTTTATCAACTGTCGAAAAATACCAATGGAGTCTGGACGAAATTCTTTTAAAAAATTAAAGACATAAAGACATAGTTTTTCGGATTAAAAAAAGATAGCTAAAGAAACAAGTTTCCACACATAGCTAAACTATGTGCATTTGAATTAGTGAAACGCCTTTTTAAATCTTCGAAAAACTATACTTCTATGTAAAAAATAAATATACACAACGCATTAAACAATTAAAAATCAATTACAATGGAAAAACAAATTGCAAAAACAAGCGAAGTAAACTGGAAACCTCTTATTGAAGAAGGTGTAAATACAGAAGGTATTTTTTATAAAGTATTACGCTTTGACGAAGCCGCCAACAGACCTAAAACTTTTTTATTAAAATTTGAAGCTGGCGCTTCGTATCCAAATCATATCCATCCCAGCGGAGAAGAAATTTTTGTCTTGGAAGGCGAAGTCCGATCTGCAAAAGACGAACTGAAAGCAGGCGATTATTTATACATGCCTCCTGAAAGTATACATTCCGTGTTTTCAAAAACGGGTTGTACGCTATTGTTTGTTGTACCGGAAGAGGTAGTGATTTTGAAGTAAAAACTAATCAGTCTACAAGAAACTCCTTTGAGGCTTTAGCCAAATATATTTTTGGGCTAAAGCCTTTTTATTTTACCAATTAATAACTTCCAGCTAAAGCAGGAGGCAATTCAAATAATTGAAATCTTTAAAATTACTACAGCATATTTATCTCAAATCCTTCTTTATAACCAAATATTTCAAATCAGTATTTCCCGCATTGCTTATTTCGTGTTCTGCATTTGGCGGGCAATATAAACTGGTATTTGGTCCAACCACAACTGTTTTACCATCTAGAAAAAAAGAAGCCGAACCTTCTAGAATATAAAAAAATTCTTCTTCGGGATGATGGTGTGGCGCGTGCGTCGATTTCCCTGGTTCTACAATACTCATTTTTAAAGTGTTTTCTTGAGTAAAGTTTTTATCGGCAAACCAATATTGATAGCCTACTTTGGTTTTGGTGGCTTTGTCTATTTCAAAGTGATTCACACAGTTTTCGATAGTGTATTGTGGTGATGTTACTTCTTTTTTGGTTTCCTGTGCGAAGGCTGTTTGTTGGAAAAGCAAAAGAGCGATTGTGGTTTTTAGGGTCGTTAGTGTGTTCATTTTTTTATTGTAATGTTACGAAAAAATTGAACACAAGTTGTTTTATACTAGTTTTGCTTTTACAACTCAACTGCTAAAAGTTCTTTCCCTAAATTATGCAATGCATTTTCTATTTTCATACGTTGTTCAGCCTTAGGGGTTCGATGTCCAGTTGCATAATGTTGTATTTGTTTCTGATTAATTCCTGTAATTCTTTCTAACGCAGAATTTGTAAATATACCTTTGTAATAGCTTAGCAAACTTGCAACATCAAACTTATAAATCAGTTCATATTCACTATTCAAAAAGGATGGTCTATTTGACGAATCAAGTTCTCTTAAAGTTTCAATGCAATCCAAAACATCTTGCTTACATTCTTGCACTGTTTCCCCACCTCCAACAATTGCTTCTTCATTTTCAGCGTATCCCCAAAATCCATCTTCGTTTCTTTCAATTGCAATTCTAATTGTTTTCATAATATTTATATCTGAGGATTAAAGTCCCATTTGTTTTCTCAATTTTTGTTCTAAGCCCTTTCCTAATTCTTTTGATCCATGGTTAGGAATTACAACTTGCTTACCATCTTTTTCATAAATTTCATGACTTCCTTTGCCTTGCCTCAAAAACACCCAGCCGTTTCTTAGTGCTTCTCTAATAAATTCTCTTGATTTCATTTTTAACGACTTTACAAAGATAGTAAAAATACTATCTTTTACATTTTTTAATAAACAAAAATAAATATTCGAATTTAAATTATATAAGAAAAAACTTATTTTTTTAAAACTTTTGCTGAGTAAATATTATTCAGATTTCGTTCCTAGAAAATTTTTTGCCATAACACTTTGACAAAGTTCTTCTGAAAAATATACTTTCTCACCTAGCTCTCCCAGTAGCTGTCGGGAAAACGGCATACTTTGAAAACAAAAAATGTTCTGCTCCAGAAAAATATTTTAAAATTATTCTCCTAAAAAAACTTCAACTACGAGCAAATTTGAACCAGGCTTTGCAGAATATCAGAAATAAAAACTACTTTTAAAACCGCTTCAAAAGCAACTTTTAAAACTTTTTATCATGAATGCATTCCAACTTAAAATAAAAGCACACCTTTTATTTGTTATTACTTTAACTTTTACAAATTTTATATACGCTCAGACATCAAAAGAAAAAAGTCATGACTTAATAGCAAAAGGCGCCCTTCTCACAAAACTATCCGATCAATTCAGTTTTACAGAAGGACCTGCTTCAGATAAGAAAGGAAATATTTATTTTACGGATCAGCCTAATAATAGAATCATGAAATGGTCGGTTAATGGCGAAGTTTCTGTTTTTATGGAAAATGCAGGAAGAGCTAACGGTTTGTATTTTGATCACAAAGGCAATCTTTTGGCCTGCGCCGATGAAAAAAACGAACTTTGGAAAATAGACCAAAACAAAAATTATACGGTAATACTAAATAATTTCGAAGGAAAAAGGCTGAATGGTCCCAATGATCTTTGGGTTGACCCAAAAGGCGGTATCTATTTTACAGATCCTTTTTACCAAAGGGACTACTGGACACATACTTCTAAAGAAATAGAGAAAGAATGCGTTTACTATTTATCTCCAGATAAGTCCAAAGTTATCAACGTTGATAATGATCTTGTAAAACCTAATGGCATTATTGGAACTTCGGATGGAAAAACATTGTACGTAGCTGATATAGAAGCAAATAAAACCTATTCTTATACCATCGAAAGTAATGGTTCTTTAGGCAAAAAAACGCTGTTTACTGAATTAGGTTCAGATGGAATGACAATAGACGAGTCGGGAAACATTTATTTAACAGGAAAGGGAGTTACCATATTCAATCCGCAAGGAGAAAAAATAGCCCACATTGATGTTCCTGAGCCATGGACCGCTAATGTTTGTTTTAGAGGAAAAAAATTCAAAACATTATTTATTACAGCCAGTAAAAGTGTTTATACATTAGAAATGAACATTCGGGGAATGAAATAATCGATATATTTTTAACTGGACTGAAGTCCAGCCCTACAATATGAGACATTTCTTCGGAATTTTTCTTGCCATCTGATACAAAAAAGAGCCCCTGGCTCTACGAATATTGTAGAGCTGGACTTTCAGTCCAGTTGAACATGGATTTTTTTTGTCTTTCTATAGAAAAATTATGAAAATGATTCGTTCTCGCCTAGCCCCGATCGAAACGGCATCCTTTTGTGTTGGGGTTCAATACAAAAGATATAGTGTAGAGCGGGACAAAACGTCTTTAAAACGAAAAATGTTCTGCTCCTAAAAAATATTTTAGAAATTAAAAGTCTAGTAAAATCAACACTTCACTAGCATTTTTAATATTACTTATTGTACGATAAGAAAATATTATGATAAAAATATTTTGAAATTCAAAAAACCGCCATACATTTGCCTAACAGTGTTAAACAATTTAATACTCGAATATAATGGCTAGTAAAGATCGAATTTTAAGACAAAAAGAAGAGACAAGAAATAATATTCTTGGCGCTGCTTATGATATCGTGAAAGACGAAGGCTGGAATGGTTTGAGTATGCGTAAAATTGCCGACAGAATCGAATATACCGCTCCTATTATTTATGAATATTTCTCGAATAAAGAAGCAATTTTGGAAGAACTGACTGGCAAAGGTTTTATCAAGCTGACTAAAGAATTGCAAACTGCAATTGATAAGTTTGAAAAACCCGAAGATCAATTAGAAGCCATGTGGATGACTTATTGGGACTTCGCTTTTACTAATACTGAAATGTATCAGTTGATGTTTGGTGTTCAAATGACTTGCTGCGCACAGCGATGTTCAGCTCAAGAGGGACCTTACAAATTATTCACTCAGGTAATTGCTGATGTAATGAAAGACAGCAATCCGAGTCAAGATATCATAAAACAAAAGTACTTCACTTTCTTTTCTGTTATTCATGGTTTAATCGCCATCAACATCATTAATAAAAGTGATATTTTAGAAACAATTAATGCTCAAATTTTAAAAGATGCCATTGGGGGTATCATCAAATCAATACAATAATATTTTTTTCAATTTTTACTTAACGGTGTAAAATTATTTAATTGGATAATATAAAATCCTTTTTTTTATAACCTTAACTTAACACTGTTAGAAAATTTAATGAGGTAATAAAACTCTTTTTTTGGACTTTTACTTAACAACGTTAGATAATTTAATACCGATTTAAAAAGAGAACTTAAAATGATAAAAGTATAGAAGTTTGTGCTCATTTACTTAACAATGTTAGAAAATTTAATTCAATTAAATATGAATCCCGAGAATGCCACAATACAAAAGAATTTAATCCGAGAAAATGTTCAACCAATTAAAACCACTATGAAAATGAAAAATGTAATTATAACCAGTTTTATTCTGGCACTAGTGTTAAGCAGCTGTGCCGATAAAAATCAGGCTCCTACTGCTCCACCACCACCGGTTTTACCAGTGTTAGCTATTACAAGTGCAAACACAATCACTGACTCTGAATATCCTGCTTCTATACAAGGAACTGTTGACGTTGAAATTCGACCACAGGTAAGCGGTAACCTTGACAGAATTTTTGTTGACGAAGGTGCTTACGTAAATAAAGGACAAACGTTATTTAAAATCAATGAGCGTCCGTTTCGCGAGCAGTTAAACAATGCTTTAGCAAGTCTTCATGCAGCCGAAGCGGCTTTAATCAACGCCAACTTAGAAGTTGATAAATTGACTCCGCTAGTTCAGAACAAAGTAGTTTCTGATTATCAGTTAAAAACGGCTAAAGCAACTCAAAAAATTGCTGCTGCAAATATTGAACAGGCAAAAGCAATGGTAGGTTCTGCAAAAATTAATTTAGGATATACTAACGTAACTGCACCAGTAAGTGGCTACATTGGAAGATTACCTAAAAAACAAGGAAGTTTAGTTTCTGCAACTGATGTTGAACCTCTTACTACTCTTTCTGATGTACATGAAGTATTTGCTTATTTCTCTTTAGGTGAAACTGATTTCATCAACTTTAAAGAGCAATATGCGGGAAGTTCATTAGGGGATAAAATCAAAAAATTACCTCCAGTTACTTTGATTCTGGCTGATAACAGTGCTTATCCAAAAACAGGAAAAATCGATATGGTTGACGGTCAGTTTGATAAAACTACAGGAGCTATTACGATTAGAGCAACTTTCCCAAATGCAAACGGAGTTTTACGTTCTGGAAACACAGGAAGGATTCGTTTAGGATTAAACCACAATGATGCCATTTTGGTTCCGCAGGCTGCTACTGTTGAAATGCAAGATAAGGTATTTGTTTTCACCGTTGGAAAAGACAACAAAGTAACTAAAATGCCAATTACTGTCGTAGGGAAAAGCGGTACGAATTATTTAATTAAAGACGGCGTAAAATCTGGTGATCAAATCGTATTAAGCGGTATTGACAAACTTCAGGACGGACAAGCGATTCAGCCTGAAAAATCAACTAAAGTTGCCGAAGTAACTAACAAAAAATAATCAAAAGAAATAATGTTCAAAATATTTATACAAAGACCAGTACTGGCAACTGTAATCTCCATTTTGCTGGTGATTCTAGGTGTGCTGGGTTTAACTAAACTGCCTTTACAACAGTTTCCTGATATTGCGCCTCCATCGGTTTTGGTAACGGCGGTATATCCTGGAGCGAATGCAGAAACGGTTTTACGTTCTGTGGCTCCTTCTCTAGAAGAATCTATAAATGGTGTAGAAAACATGACTTACATGAGTTCTACCGCGAGTAACGATGGTAGTTTGGCCATTACTGTTTTCTTCAAACTAGGAACAGATGCGGATCAAGCTGCAGTAAACGTACAAAACCGAGTTGCACAAGCAACAAGTCAATTGCCAGCAGAGGTTGTACAACAAGGTATTATCACGGCGAAACAGCAAAACAGTTTCATCATGGCGATTGGTATGTACACTGATGATGAAGCAAAATACGATCAGACTTTTGTGGCTAACTATGCGCAGATTAATATTATTCCAGAATTAAAACGTATTCCTGGAGTGGGTTCTGCCAGTATTTTTGGTGGTGTAAAAGATTACTCTATGCGTGTTTGGCTGAATCCAACACAAATGTCAACTTACAAAGTAACACCAAATGAAGTAATGGCTGCCATTCAGGACAAAAGTTTGGAAGCTGCACCAGGTAAATTTGGTGAAAGAAGTAAAGAAGTTTTTGAATACGTAATTAAATACAAAGGTAAACTTACTAAACCTGAAGATTATGAAAATATTGCTATACGTTCTAATGCAGATGGTTCAGTACTTCGCTTAAAAGATGTAGCGAGAGTTGAATTGGGTGCTTATTCATACAACAGTTTAACTCGTTTAAATGGTAAAAAAGGAATTGTAATTGGGGTAATTCAGTTAGCTGGATCAAACTCAAATGATATTCAGATTGCGATTAATAAAATGATGGAAAAAGCTTCTAAAGATTTTCCAACAGGTATTAAACACAATATATTCTATAGTACAAAAGTATCTTTAGACCAATCAATCGAACAGGTTGAACATACCTTACTGGAAGCTTTTATATTAGTTTTCATCGTGGTATTTATCTTCCTGCAAGATTTTAGATCAACATTAATTCCGGCTATTGCTGTACCTGTAGCAATTTTAGGAACGTTCTTCTTCATGCAGTTATTCGGATTCTCGATAAACCTTCTAACACTTTTCGCATTAATTCTGGCGATTGGTATTGTGGTAGATGACGCGATTGTGGTAGTCGAGGCCGTGCATGCGAAAATGGAGCACAAACATTTGTCTCCAAAAATCGCCACGCATGAAGCAATGCACGAAATAACGGGTGCTATTATCTCGATTACGCTGGTAATGGCTGCTGTATTCCTGCCGGTTGGTTTTATGGAAGGTTCTACGGGAGTTTTCTATCGTCAGTTTGCCTTTACGATGGCAATTGCAATTGTAATTTCGGCTGTTAATGCCTTGACTTTGAGTCCAGCTCTTGCGGCTTTGTTCTTAAAAGACAATCATGGAGCGCATGATACAAATGCATCTCATGAGAAAAAAGGATTTAAAGAAAAATTCTTTACCGCTTTCAACAGCAGTTTTGAATCACTAACAAATCGTTATGTTGGCGGAATAAAATTCTTAATCAGAAAAAAATGGTTGAGTTTAGGCGGATTGGCTTTAATTACTGTAGCAACAGTTTTATTAGTAAAAACAACTCCTGCAGGATTTATTCCAACAGAAGATCAAGGATTTATTGCCATTGCGGTTAATACACCATCAGGAACATCTCTAGACGGAACTCAAAAAGTAATGACTGAGGCTGAAAATACATTAAGAGGTTTAGATGCTTCACGATTTGTAACAGCGATTTCTGGTTTCAACTTATTGACAAATTCAACAAGTCCATCTTCTGCGGTAGTTTTCGTATTGCTGAAACCAAACGAAGAACGTGGAGAAGTTAAAAATATTGACGAAATCATGAATCAGGTTCGTGGTAAACTAGGCTCTATTTCAGGCGGAAGTTTCTTCGTATTCAGTTTCCCAACTGTTCCTGGATTTAGTAACGTTGAGGCTTTAGATTTAGTTCTTCAGGATAAAACGGGAGGAAAACTGGATAAATTCAGTGGTATTTCTCAAAACTTCATTGGAGAGCTTATGAAACGTCCAGAAATTGCAGTTGCCTTTACTTCTTTCAAAGCTGATTATCCTCAGTTACAATTAGAAGTAAACGACGAAAAAGCGAATCAGTTAGGTGTAAATGTAAAAGACATTTTACAAACGATGCAGGCTTATTTTGGTAGCGCGCAGGCATCAGACTTCAACCGATTTGGTAAATATTATCGTGTGGTTGTTCAAGCCGATATTGCCGACAGAGCAGATCCAACAGCAATTGACCGTGTATTCGTGAAAAATAAAACTGGCGAAATGGTGCCGATAAATACTTTAGTGAAACTAACTCGTATTTATGGTTCTGAAACCGCTTCTAGATATAATTTATTTAATTCAATTTCTATTAATGCCATTCCGAAACCTGGATTTAGTTCTGGAGATGCCATTAAAGCAATTGAAGAAGTAGCAGCACAACAATTACCTGCAGGTTACGGGTTTGAATTCTCGGGCCAAACTCGTGAGGAGATTTCTTCTGGAGGGCAGTCAGCGACAATTTTCTTACTGTGTTTAATATTTGTTTATTTCTTACTTGCTGCACAGTATGAGAGCTATATCCTGCCTTTAGCTGTAATCTTATCAATCCCTGCAGGTATTTTTGGAGTATTTGTTGCCATTGGTTTCACAGGAATCGAAAACAACATTTATGTACAAGTTGCCCTTGTCATGCTGATTGGACTTCTGGCCAAAAATGCCATTTTGATTGTGGAGTTTGCGGTACAAAAACGAAAATCAGGTATGGCATTAGTAAGAGCTTCAATAGATGCTGCCAAATTACGTCTGCGACCAATTATCATGACGTCTCTAGCCTTTATCGTTGGTTTAGTACCCATGATGAGTGCCAAAGGACCATCGGCGCAGGGAAATCACTCAATCAGTATTGGAGCTGCGGGTGGAATGATTTCAGGAGTAATTTTAGGATTATTTATTATTCCTGTATTGTTCATCGTATTCCAATATTTACAAGAAAAATTCAGTGGTAAACCAATCGCTGTCATTCACAACGAAGAAAAATAAATATGGAAAACTATATAACGACAATCCTTGTTGCCATCTTATTTGGCATCGGATATATATCATACAGAATCACGAAGGATCTTGAAACCAAAAAAGATATTTGTACAGAGATTTAAAAATATATTTTAACACATAGAGACATAGAATCATATGCCTAAAAAAGAGAGAAGAAACTAGTTTCCACATATAACTATGTGCATTAAAATTAGTGAAACACCTTTTTTAAATCTTCAAAAAACTATGTTTCTATGGGTTGAAAAAAAATTACACCCAAAGTCAATGGGTACAGAAATCTAATAAAAAGACAATGAAAAATTATATAACCAAATTCGTGACCTTCGCCATTCTGATCACGACTTTAATATCCTGTAAAGTTTCAAAGGATATTGAAACTCCAAAAGATGCATTTCCTGAAAATTTCAGGAATGCATCGGTTTCGAGTGATACAACCAGTATTGCCGATATCGAGTGGAAAAACTTCTTTACAGAAAAA
This sequence comes from Flavobacterium endoglycinae, assembly GCF_017352115.1. NCBI lineage: Bacteria > Pseudomonadati > Bacteroidota > Flavobacteriia > Flavobacteriales > Flavobacteriaceae > Flavobacterium > Flavobacterium endoglycinae. The sequence continues at coordinate 4,589,671 of NZ_CP071448.1, read as the reverse complement.
GATATTGTTACGTTAATCGACAGCGCGGTTGCCCGAAATAATGATCTGCTTATTGCACAAAAAAACATCGAAATTGCGCAGTACAGATTTACACAATCGAAATGGGGAAATGTTCCTCAGGTTAATTTATTTGTAAATGCTAATACAAGCAATCCTTCTGACAATAGTTTTACAGGAATGAACTTGAATCAGGCTTTAGGTGCTAAACATATTGATGATTATTCTGCTGGAGCTTCACTTTCTTGGGAGGCTGATATTTGGGGAAAGATCAGAAACCAAAAGAAAGGAGCTTACGCAGGATATCTTCAATCTGCAGAAGTTAAAAAAGCATTGCAGACGAATATTGTAGCGAATGTTTCAAGAGGTTATTACAATCTTTTGATGCTGGACGCTCAGCTGAAAATTGCACAGCAAAACCTAAAATTAAATGACAGCACAACGAATATTATCAAATTGAAATATGATGCTGGTCAGGTAACCACTTTAGCAATTCAGCAGTCTGAAGCACAAAAATTAAACTCAGAGCAATTGATTCCGTTATTGGAACAAAATATTGCTATTCAGGAAAATGCTTTAAGTGTTTTAACCGGTTCATTTCCGAATTCAAAACAAAGAACCGTTCTTTTAAATTCAATAGAAATTAAAAGCAATCCAGCCATTGGAATTCCGTCTTCATTAGTAAGCAGAAGACCAGACGTAAAAAGTGCTGAATTAGCTCTTAAAGTAGCCAACGCCAATGTCGGTATCACAAAAGCGGATTTATACCCAGCTCTTAGAATTACGGCTCAAGGCGGTTTGAACTCTTTCGAAACGAGCAGCTGGTTCAATATTCCAGCTTCTCTATTCGGAACTGTTGCAGGTGGTTTAACACAACCAATCTTAAACAACAAAAGAGTGAGAACGCAGTATAATATCGCTGTCGCGGAAAGAGAAAAAGCGGTTTTAGCTTTTAGACAAACTGTTTTAGTGGCTGTAAGCGAAGTTTCTGATGCTTTAGTAAAAGTAGAAAAACTACAGCAGCAAGAAACGTTCTTAAAAGAAAAAGTAAAAACATTACAGCAAGCAATTAAAAACTCGAACTTGTTATTCAAAAACGGATTAGCAGAATATCTTGAAGTTTTAACTGCTCAAGCGAATCTTTTACAAAGCGAATTAGAACTTGCTGACTTAAAAAGACAGCAACTAACAGCCAATACAGATTTGTACCGCGCTCTAGGCGGAGGTTGGAAATAATATAATACCCGTTACCCGTTAATTATTTATTTTTTGAGATGAAAACGCTGTGAGACCTTTTGGTTTCATGGCGTTTTTTTTGCAATAAGGCACTAAGGCTCAAAGTTTATTTTAATTTCTCTCGCTCCCGATAGTTATCGAGATTACAGATTAAGCAAATTCATTCTCATTTTATGTCTTCCTGAGCGGAGTCGAAAGATCGCATGCTAAATCCATACAGTACTTTTTACTTTGTATGTCCTTCGACTTCGCTCAGGAGGACAAATCTTTGTAATTTTTTGTGTGCGATTTCTCGTTGCTCGAAATGACAAACTTTATGCTTATTTCTTTATTTTTGGAAAAAAACTTTGCGCCTTAGCGCCTTCGTGGCAAAACCTCAAAACAAATGACTTTCAATAAAGAAACCTATCTCAGCAATCTAAAACAAACTATTGAAAGTTATTATCCTATTTCTGAAAATTCATGGAAACTAATCGAAAACATCACCAGTTTTCAAACGCTTAAAAAAGGAGAAACATTATTACAAAATGGAGAAATTGCTAAAAATGTTCATTTTATTGCAAAAGGAGTTTTACGAGCATTTATAACAGATGAAGAAGGTAATTTCTATAACAAAAACCTTTTTCTCGAAAATTATTTAGCTGGTTCGAAGGTTTCATTAATGCTTCAGACACCTTCCAATTTTACTATTGAAGCTTTAGAAGATTCTATTGTAATCAACATAAATTACAAAAAATATATTCAAGCTATTAACGAAAATGACGACCTCAAAAACTTCTATATCGCTCATTTAGAAAGGCATTGGATTATAGAAAAAGAGCAAAGAGAAGTTGCGCTGGTTATGCAGAATGCAACTGAAAGATATGTCACACTTTTAAGGAAACATCCAGACATTGCAGATCGTGTTCCGTTACTGCATATTGCATCGCATTTAGGCATTACTCCTACACAATTAAGCCGAATCAGAAAAAGTTTGGAAAAAGATTTGTAAATCAACATATGTAAAGGTTTTTTCAGGAAGCTCATTTTATCTTTGCGTTAGATTTAAAATCTATTCCGAAAAAATGAAAAATACAGATCTTATAAAAGACAATATTGACAATCTCACCACACTTTGGAGAACTGCCGCTGCACCTCTCCTTTCGTATCATAAAAATGATCCTTTTCAATTCAGCCAGATAAAAAATTCAGGCTGGCCGAATAGATTATGGTTCGGAGAAGATATTACAGAAGAAAATCTGCCGCAGATTCTTGAAATTATAGAACAAAATCCAGGTTTGGTAATTCCGTATTGGGATATTTTTGGAAGCAATTCCAATGAAATATTTGAAAAAAATGGGTTTGAAATACGAAATCAACTTGTTGCAATGGCTTTAAAACTGGAAGAAAGATTTGTTCTTCGAAATATTCTTTCTTTTAAAAGAGTTTTAAATGAAGAAGATGCCATAACGTGGTCTGATATTTATCCGTTATCTTTTAACTACGTAATCAGTAAAGAAACAATCGTCCATAATTACGAAAACACTAAATTTTATCTGGTTCATTACGACGAAAAACCAATAGGAACTCTCAACCTTTTTCAAACGGGAAATGTTATGGGAATTCATGGCGTTGGTGTAATTCCTGAAATGCGTAAAAGAGGTTTCGCCGAAGAAATCATGAAGTTTGCCATCAACGAAGCCATTGATGCTGATTGCAATTATGCACAATTACAAGCTTCTCCGCTAGGAAAAAACATTTATACAAGGTTGGGTTTTGAAGATTTGTTTTTAATTAAGAATTACTTTTTGTAATAAATTTCAATTTTTAAATTCCAAATTCCAATTATCCTCATTTTATGTCCTTCTGAGCGAAGTCGAAGGATCGCATGCTGAATCAGTGCAGTGTGTCATCACCGAACGTTTCCTTCGACTTCGCTCAGGAAGACAAACTGTTGTGATTACTTTAGCAAGAAGGTAATTCATCACAACCAACCAACCAACCAACCAACCAACAACCAACAATTGTCCCAAATGCCCCTAAAATAGTCGTAAATGTGTATTTCAGTAAAGGAAAACATTATTAGATTTGTAATACATTAACTAATAACCTTTTAAACAAATACCCAATGAAAACAACGAAAATTATTTTCTGGACTACTACAATCCTTATTTTTTTATTTGAAGGCGTGATGCCGGCTTTAACTTCTCAAACTGAATTAGCAAAAGAAGGAATCAAGCATTTGGGATATCCGGAATATTTTGGAAATGCTTTAGTCGTATTTAAAATTCTGGGCGTTTTAGCTTTAATTATCCCACAAGTACCTGCACGCATTAAAGAATGGGCTTATGCCGGATTTGCTTTCGATTTTATTTTTGCTTCAATAAGTCATTTTGCAGTAGACGGAATTGATTTTCAAGGTTTCTTCCCTTTAATCGTATTTGCCATTTTAATTGTATCGTATGTAACCTATCATAAAATACAGCGTTATAAAAATATAGCGCTCTAAAAAACAAAACTTTATGATTGAAGTTTTTAAAACAAATGTTCAAGAAGAATGGCAATGTAAAATGATCATTGAAATGCTTCTTGAACATTTCCCAAATAGTTCGATTAACTTCGATCTCGAAGACTGCGACAAAATTCTGCGTGTTCATGCTTCATCCATCTGCAATACTACTATTATTGAGCTTTTAAATTCGCATGGTTATCATTGCGAAGTGCTTTTATAAAATCATAATTTATTGATTTACAAATTTTTAAAAATAAAATTGTAATTTTAGAATACTAATTTTAAATCACTGAAAATGAATATACCAGCAGAACATCAAACCATAATGCCTTATTTGATTTTACAAGGTGCATCAAAATTTATCGATTTTACCAAAAAGGTTTTTGGCGCAACTGAAACTAATACCAAATCGCTGCGTACAGACGGAAGTATCATGCATGCCGAGGTTACTTTAAATGGAAGCACTATAATGATAACCGATGAAATAACCGACTGGGCAAAACAAACCGCAAATTTGTTTGTATATGTACCCAATGCTGATGAAACGTATCAAAAAGCGATCGAAAACGGAGCCAGTTCGCTAATGGGTTTAAGCGATCAAGATTATGGCAGAACTTGCGGCGTTACAGATCCGTTTGGCAATGTCTGGTGGATTACTTCTGTAAAATAAAAAACTTAAAATCAATGATATGAAAGCTGAAATCCAAAAAAATATTGTTGACACATTTCGAAAATTACATACCATACTTTCTAAATTTTCTGAAAACGAGTTAAATTTAGTTCCGTATCATGGAAGCTGGACTGCAGGTCAGGTTACACAGCATATTATTCTTGCCTGTTCTGGCTATCCTGAACTATTTGCAGGCGAAACAGAAAAATCAACTAGAAAACCAGATGAAAAGTAAAAGATATTGAAGGCTTATTTTTAAACTTCAGCATAAAAATGGACTCTCCTGTTTTCTTGATTCCTGAAAAAAAAGAGTACGATAAAGAAAAACTGAATTCAAAATTGTTGAAAATAGAATCTGAATTATTAGATTCTGCAGAAAAATATGATCTAACTTTGATTCCGCTTAATTTTCAATTACCTGGATTTGAAAAATTCACTATTTACGAATGGATTAGTTTTGCACTCATACATACACAAAGGCATACGAATCAATTGAATAGTATTTTTCAATACATCACCAAATTATAATCGTTTATGAAATCAAAATTCGAAACTATTTTATTATCAGGTTTAACAGCTGGAACACTCGATATTCTGGCAGCAGTTTTGGTTTATTCGGTTTTATTAAAACAAACATCGGCAGTAAAAATTCTTCAGTCAATTGCAAGTGCCGTTTTTAGACAAGAAGCTTATGAAGGTGGTCCAAAAATGGCTTTTTACGGATTATTGTTTCATTATATAATAGCTTTAATCTTTGCTTTTATTTATTTAAAACTATATCCGTACTTCTCTTTTCTGAAAAAACACGTATTTATTTCAGCAGTCATTTACGGCATTTTTGTGTGGCTTGTTATGAATTTGGTCGTTCTGCCAATTGCTTTTCCTAAACTTCCTCCAAAACAATTTGATTTTCAATTACTTCTTTCGGTTTTTATTTTAATAGTCTGTATAGGTTTTCCAATTGCTTTTATAACCAAGAAATTTTACATCAGACAAGAACAACTCAAAAATATTTAAGTTTCAAACCTGAATCTAAATAAAAAAGCGAAATCAAGATGTATACTGATTTCGCTTTCTTTTATTTGTATAACTACTACAATCTAAACTCTCGATCTTCCGCTTATTAATGAGATAATAAATAAAACCAAAAATATAAAGAATAAGATTTTTGCGATACTAGCGGCTCCAGCGGCAATTCCTCCAAAACCAAAAATTCCGGCTACTATAGCCAAAATTATAAAAGTGACTGTCCAACGTAACATAATATTAAATTTTAAGTTAGAAATATGACTTTTTTAAAAGTCTGACTTGTTTGTATCTCAAAGTTCTAATTTGTATACAGATAACTTTAACTCAAAAACACTGTTTTTTATCCCAATCAATTACAAATAACATTTTTTAGTTAAGGTTTTTAGAATTCTAATTTTAACGTTATACAATTCCCATCCAGAAGCTTTAGAGTTAATTTTTTGATCGATTGGATTAATTCTCGCTTGATTATGAAAGTAATTTTAGACAAAATTTACAAGCCATATGGAATTAGCCACTACTCAGGAAAACATTACAGCAATAAAACACGGAGTAATTTTAGAAAAATCAGATCGAAGTTTCGAAGAATTAGGCGTACTAAATCCTGCTGTTTATCAGGATGGAAATACGGTGCATATGTTTTACAGAGCCGCTAAAAGAGGAAATTTTTCAACTATTGGATACTGCAGATTTGAAGGACCAAAAACTTTAGTAGAACGCAGCCCGGAACCAATTTTTATACCTGAATATATTTATGAAATTCATGGTGTTGAAGATCCAAGGATTACTAAAATAGACGATACTTTTTATTTGACCTATGTTACGTATGATGGTATCAATGCGTGCGGTGCTTTAGCTGTATCGAAAGATTTGAAAAAATTTAAAAAGAAAGGCATTATTACTCCGAAATTTATTTTGCATGAATTTACCAATCTGATTCGTAAACATTTGCAAAATCCGAGTGTTGCAAAAATTCTGGCTTTTAATACCGAAAGAAATTATCCTCTAACCGAAACCATAAAAGAGAATTTATTTGTCTGGGATAAAAATGTAGTTCTTTTTCCGAAGAAAATTAACGGAAAATTTGTAGCGCTGCATCGACTATTCCCTTCTATTCAAATTGTTTCATTTGAAAAGAAAAGTGAATTAACGGTTGATTTCTGGAAAGAGTACATGAAAAATCTGCCAGATTATATCATTATGGAGCCCAAATACGATCATGAAACAAGTCATATTGGTCCTGGAGCTCCGCCAATAGAAACTGCAGATGGCTGGCTGATTATTTATCATGCTGCAGAACGACGTGAAAAAGGTTTAGTTTATCATGCCTGCGCCGCTTTATTAGATCTTAATGATCCTTCTAAAGTAATTGCAAGATTAAAAAAACCAATTATTACTCCAGCCGAACATTACGAAAGACACGGTTATGTAAATTATGTTGTGTTCCCAACAGGAACAGCCATTTTTGATGACCAATTATATATTTATTACGGTGCCGCCGATGATAAGATTGCGGTGGCTTCTTTGAACCTTAACGACTTATTAACTGAAATAAAACAGAATCCCCATGAAGACGATATCAAATAAATCGAAAATAGTTTTTCTTTCTACTTTTCCTCCAACTCAATGCGGCATTGCAACTTATACGCAGGACACTATAAAAGGTATTACTGATGTTTTTGGTAAATCTATAACTTGTGAAATTTGCGAATTGGTAGACAAACCAAAAGAAAATAAAACACAAGCGTATATTTTAAATACCAAAAACCGAGAAGAATATGCACAGGTTGCGGAAGAAATCAATAAAGATGAAAACGTAAAACTGGTTCATATTCAGCATGAATTTGGTTTATTTAGCGGGAATTATGGAGATCATCTGCTTGACTTTTTAAATACTATTAAAAAGCCGGTAACTTATACATTCCACAGTGTCATCCCAAACCCAAATAACGAATTAAAAACGTTTGTACAATTGCTTTTAAGCTACAGTAATTCGGTTTTTGTAATGACAAATCAGTCAAAAGAAATTTTGATGAGAGATTACGAAATTCAAGATGAAGTAATTACAACTGTGCCACACGGAACTCATATTGTAATTTACGAAAAACCAGAAGATGCAAAAGCAAAATACGGTATTCAAGATCGAATTGTATTATCCACTTTCGGACTTTTGGGCGAAGGTAAAAACATTGAAACCGGGCTTCATGCATTGGCAAAAATTGTCGAAAAAGAACCAAATGTATTATACTTAATCATTGGCAGAACCCACCCAAATTTAATTATTGATGGTGTCGATGCTTATCGTGATAAACTAGAAGCAATTGTTGAGGAGTTACATCTACAAAACAATGTACGTTTCATTAATCAATATTTAGAAACAGAAGAACTTTTAGATTACCTAAAAGCAACTGATATCTACATGTTTACATCAAAAGATCCAAATCAGGCAGTAAGCGGCACTTTTGCTTATGCTATGAGTTGTGCTTGTCCGATGGTAGCATCAAAAATTCCACACACTAAAGAAGTATTGACTTCAGACTGCGGTATTTTAGTAGATATTGGAAATGTAGATCAATTTGCAGAAGCAGCTTTACAATTAATTTCTGATGAAAATCTACGATATGAAATGGCTATTAACGCCTTATCTAAAATGAGAGCCTCATCTTGGGAAAATGCGGGATTAACCCACATGAATACCTATAAAAAATTAATGGAAAACACGCCTGAAATTAAATATACATATCCGGATATACAATTACGCCACATCAAAAAATTAACTACTGATCTTGGAATTATTCAATTCAGCAAAATTTCAATTCCAGATCTGGAATCAGGATACACATTAGATGATAATGCACGTGCTTTAATTGCATTCTGTATGCATTACAAATTAACGCGTGATAAAGACGATCTTCCATACATTTTGATTTATCTGGATTTCATCGAAAGATGTCAAAGACCAAAAGGTGATTTCATCAATTATGTCGATCAGGAAAATCGTGAACACATTGAACAAAATGCCGAAGTTAATTTAGAAGATTCAAATGCTAGAGCTATCTGGGCTTTAGGAACTGTGGTTGCAAACTCAGATATCCTTCCTGATAATATTTCGAAAAAAGCATCAAAATGCTTATTAGATTCTTTGAAATGGGCAGAAAATATTCAATCGCCGCGTTCAATTGGTTTTGCAACAAAAGGTCTGTATTTGTACCACAGCACAATTCCAAATTTATACGTTGCAGCGATTATCAATAAACTAAACGCAAAATTATTGGCTAACTACGAAGACACTGCTACAGAAGACTGGCAATGGTTTGAAAATTATTTAACGTATGGAAACGGAATTTTACCAGAATCTATGCTTTATGCTTATTTAATCACCAACAAACCAGTGTATAAAAAAGTGGCATTAGATTCACTGGATTTCTTACTATCAAAAACATTTGTTGATGGCAACTTTAAAGCCATTTCAAACCAAAGCTGGTATCATAAAGATGCACAACCAGCAGAATATGGAGAACAGCCAATAGATGTTACGTATACGATTCAAACTTTAAATGCTTTCTATAACGCATTTAAAACTCCTGAATATAGAAAGAAAATGAAAATTGCCTTTAATTGGTTTTTAGGTAAAAACCATTTAAACCAGATTATGTACAATCCGGTGAGCGGAGGTGGTTATGACGGGCTTGAAAAAGAAAATGTAAATTTAAATCAAGGTGCAGAATCAACAGTTTGTTATTTGACCGCCAGATTATTAATGGAAAATTTCGCTTTATCAGAGTCTAAAGTTATTCCCTTAGTTAAAACCCGAAGTGGTGTCGCTATAAACTCATAATAGAATTCAAAAAAAAGCTGACCAAAATTCTATTACAACCCAGAAAATCCCTTTCTCAATGAAAGGGATTTTTTGTTTTTGCATGTGACATAACGCGAATCCCTCGTAATTATTGCCTTCAAATGAAAATTATATAAGCATCCTCAAAAGTTTTGTAAAACTTTTTAACAAGTATTAAGGTAACTTTCATATATAATTCCAAAACAGGAAAAAATTGTTAAAGTATTGATTACAAATCTATTTCACAACCTAAAATAAAAACATTTTGATTCTCAGCTTAAAAAATACATTCACACAAATTGGTGATGCAACTATGTTTGCAAAGCGGTTTTTTAAGGAGGTTTTTATTCCTCCTTATGAGGCAAAAGAGTTTTTGAAACAATGTTATATCATTGGTTACAAATCCCTTCCGCTCGTAGCCATAACTGGTTTTATTATGGGATTGGTTTTGACCTTACAATCACGACCAACTCTGGTAAAATTTGGTGCCGAAAGCTGGCTTCCTGGAATGGTAGCACTTTCATTAATTAGAGAAATTGCTCCCGTAATTACAGCTTTGATCTGTGCCGGAAAAATTTCGTCTGGAATTGGTGCCGAATTAGGTTCAATGAAAGTAACCGAACAGATTGATGCCATGGAAGTTTCGGCTATAAATCCTTATAATTATTTAGTCGTAACCAGAATTCTGGCTTGTACCTTAATGGTTCCCATTTTAGTGTTTTTCGCAGATGCAATTGGCATTGTAGGCGGTTATATGGGAATTAACATTCATGGAGATGTCAACTTCTATCGATATCTCAATCAAATTATTCAGTCATTGGAATTTCTAGATGTAATTCCTGCTACGATAAAAACCTTCTTTTTTGGCTATTTCATTGGAATGATTGGCTGTTATAAAGGATTTACCGCTTCGAATGGAACTGAAAGTGTTGGACGCGCTGCAAACTCTGCCGTAGTTACAGCCTCTTTAAGCATATTTATTATTGATATGGTAGCCGTACAGATAACCGATTTATTTTTTTAAAATGATAAAGGAAAAGAAAAATACCGAGTCAAAACCAAAAGAAAAAAATCAAAAGCCGATTATTGAAATCAAAGATCTGCACAAAACTTTTGGCGATAATGCTATTTTAAAAGGCGTTAATCTAACCGTAAACAGAGGCGAAGATTTAGTCATTTTAGGGCGCTCAGGTTCAGGAAAATCGGTTACCATAAAATGTATTGTTGGCTTAATAGAACCAGACAAAGGCGAGATAAAAGTATTTGATGAAAATGTACTCAATCTTGATAAAAATGAGCTGAATAAAATCAGAGTCAAAATAGGATTCTTATTTCAAAGCGCTGCCTTATATGATTCGATGTCGGTTCGAGAAAATCTAGCCTTTACACTAAAAGCCCACAGAAGAGATTTAAATGCCGAAGAAGTTGAAAAAGAAGTTAAAGAAGCACTTGAAAATGTAGGTTTAGAAGAAGCTATCGATAAAATGCCATCAGAACTTTCTGGAGGAATGCGTAAGCGAATTGGTCTTGCGAGAACATTAATCCTAAAACCCGAAATTATTTTATACGATGAGCCTACAACAGGACTTGACACTATTACATCAAGAGAAATCAGCCAGTTGATTCTGGACATTAAACACAAACAAAAAACATCATCTATAATCATTACACACGATATGGCCTGCGCCAAAATGACGGCTGACCGCATTATGGTTTTAAAAGACGGAGCCATTCATGCGGAAGGAACTTATGAAGAACTGGAGAAAGACGAAGACGAATGGGTTCGTTCATTTTTTGAATAAAAGCAAAGCAAAATAAAATAGTAGAAATCATGGAAAAAGAATCTGGATATACCTGGAAATTAGGAATGTTTGTATCAGTTGGGCTATTACTTTTTATAATGGCCATTTACTTTATCGGAAAACAAAAAAACCTATTTGGCTCGACATTCCACATTAACTCAAAATTTAAAACTGTAAGCGGACTGGAAGTGGGAAACAATGTTCGTTTTTCAGGAATCAATATTGGTACCGTCGAAGCCATCCGATTGATAAACGATTCTTCGGTAGTGGTTTCAATGGTCATAAAAGATGAAGTACGCAAATTCATTAAAACAGATGCCCGTGCCAGCATTGGATCTGATGGTTTAATGGGCGACAAAGTGCTTACAATCACGCCGGGAGTAAAATCGACAAAAGTCGTTGAAGACAATGGCGCCATAGCCTCAATTGATGGAATAGAAATGAACGATATTATGAAAAGCGTTAAGAAAAGCGTGGATAATATTGGGGTTATTTCTGATGAAATTGCCATTTTCAGCCACAGTATGAACAATGGAAACGGCGCATTGGCAAGATTGGTACGCGATGATAAAATGGCAAACAGTGTTTCTAATACCTTAACTAACTTAGAAAGCGGTACAAAAGGTTTCAGCGAAAATATGGAAGCTGCAAAAAGTAATTTCCTGCTTAGAGGGTACTTCAAGAAAAAAGAGAAGGAAAAAGCAAAAAAGCAGAAGGAAATAAAAGAGAAAAAAGAAGAACAGCAAAAAGAGGCTGAGAAAGAAAAAGAAAAGCAAGCCAAAGAAGAAAAGGAAAGACTTGAGAAAGAGCAGAAAGCTAAAGAAGAAAAAGAAAAGCAGGAAAAAGAGAAGCTAGAAAAACAGCAGAAGGAGTCTGAAAAGAAACAATAAAAAGATATACGCCATGAAAGCCTCATTTAAAAATATAAGCCTGAAAATCCTTAAATGGACAGGAATAGTAATAGCAGGAATCCTGTTATTACTTTTTGTGCTTCCATTACTATTCCCCGGAAAAATTGCTTCTGAAGTAAAAAAAATAGCAAATGAGAGGCTCGACACGAAAATGGAATTTTCAAAATCAAAGCTTTCGTTCTTTACCCATTTTCCTTCTTTGACCGTTTCACTTGACGATCTATCGCTTACAGGTTCGGCACCTTTTGGAAACGATACATTGCTGCGGGCAGATCAAGTTGCATTTGGGATTAACCTCAAACGACTGATTTTTGACAATGAAGTTAAAATCAATAAATTATATGTTTCTGATGCCTTAATCAATGTAATGGTCAACGAAAAAGGTCAGGCCAATTACAACATTTATGTTGCACCAGAAGACCGAAAAGAAAAAAAAGATCCCAATGCACCCGAAGAAGGAACTGCCATTAAATTGGAAAGAATCGATTTAGAAAACTGTCATGTAAAATACAATGATCGTTCGGCTAAAATTTTGGTCGATGCCAAAGGTTTTAATTACATCGGAAAAGGAAATTTAAGCGAAGACATTTTTGACCTCAATACCGATGCAAAAATAGACACACTTGATTTCTATTACAACAGAACCGCTTATCTTCGAAAAAAACAAGTTCACGCCGATTTAATTACCCGAATTAATACTCATGCGCTTTCGTTTATTCTTCAAAAAAATGAATTACAGATCAACAAACTGCCTTTAACTTTTACTGGTTTATTTACGATTTTACGAGATGGTTATAAAATCAATATCAAAGCCGCTTCCGAAAACACAACCGTAAAAGATTTATTATCCGTTATGCCTCCGGAATATTTAACCTGGCTGGATAAAACGGAAGTTTCGGGACGAAGTGATCTCGTACTTTCTTTTAGAGGAGATTACAATGTGGCCAAAAAACTAAAACCAAATTTAGCCTTCAATTTAAAAATTGGCGACGGAGCCGTAAATTATAAAGATGCTCCTGTTCCTCTAACCGATTTCCAAATGGATTTAAATGCCCTGCTGCCTTCACTCGACACAGAGCAGTTAATGATTAACCTAAGAACGCTCCGTTTTAAAGTTGGCGAAAAAGATTATTTCAATGCCTATTTACGAAGCAAAGGTCTTAGCGAAATGAATCTGGATGCCAGCGTAAAAGGCGCTCTCGATCTTGCTGTAGTTGATGCTGCACTAGGCTTAAATACTGTAGATGTAAAAGGAATTTTAAAAACTGATATTAAAGCAAAAGGACTTTTCAGCACTTCAAAGAAACTATTTCCTAAAACAATCGGCGGTATTTCATTGCGAAACGGCTGGCTGAAAACCAAATATTATCCAAACCCAATTACCAATATCACCTTTGTAGCCAATGCGCTTAACAAAGCCGGAACTTACGAAGATTTAATTGTAGCTGTCGCACCAGCTTCTTTCACTTTTGAAGGAAATCCAGTATATGTAAATGCAGCCTTATCTGATTTTAGTGATCTAGCTTATAATGCCAAAATAAAAGGCGAATTAAATGTTGGCCGAATCTATCAAGTGTTTTCACAAAAAGGACTTGATGTAACGGGGTATGCCAAAGCCGATCTTTCACTCAAAGGCAAACAAAGCTATGCTACAAACGGACAATACAATAAATTAGACAATCGCGGAACAATTCTGCTCAAAAATATAAAAGCAACATCAGAATTATTTCCGAAACCTTTTTTCATTAAGCAGGGAAATTTCCGTTTTCAAAATGAAAAAATGTGGTTTGAAAAATTCAATGCTACTTACGGAAAATCTGATTTCGACATCAATGGATATCTTTTAAATACCATTAATTATTTTCTCGAATCGCACGGAACGCTGAGCGGGAATTTCAATATGAAATCCAAACTCATTAATGTAGATGAGTTTATGGCTTTGGAAAAAGGCGAAAACAAAGACCGAAAAATTGAAGTCGAATACGCCAAAGAAGATCATCCAAAAATGAGCGGTGTGGTCATGATACCAAAAAACTTAAATGTTTCGCTTACCGCAAATGCTGACAAAGTCGAATACAACGGACTTGCTCTAAACAAACTTTCGGGAAAAGTGGGAATCGCAAAAGGCGGTTTTTATTTAGAAAATACCACTTTAAACATTATTGACTGTATTTTAGGAATTAATGCTTCTTATAAAGATGAATCGCCTACAACAGCACATTTTGATGCACATTTTACCGCTAAAGATTTCAGCGTACAGCGCGCTTATAAAGAAATTCCAATGTTTCATGACATGGTAACCGCTGCCGAAAAAGCACAAGGAATCATTTCGGTCGATTATAATATCAAAGGGGATTTAAACGGAAATATGGGTCCTATCTACGAATCGCTTGAAGGAGGCGGAACGATTAATCTTCGTGATGTAAAAATCAAAGGATTAAAATTATTTGAAGGTTTAAGCTCTAAAACAGGACAAAAAGGTTTAGATGATCCTAACATGAAAGGAATTGAAATCAAATCAAATATTGACAACAATCTTATTCATGTTGAACCTTTTACCTTCAGCGTAGCAAGTTTTAGACCTACCATAAAAGGAACCACGAGTTTTGATGGACTTTTGGATATGAGAGTTCGATTAGGACTTCCTCCTTTCGGAATTGTTGGTTTTCCAATCGTAGTAACGGGAACACATCAAGATCCAAAAATCAAAATATTCAGTAAAACCGGCCAGAAAATAATGGGTTCAGTTTACGATGAAAAAAATAATAAAGTAGTTAAAAAGGAAAAAGTGAGCAAACGCAAATCTTAATTTACAATGCTATGAAAAAGAAAACACAAAATGGGGGCAGTGCATTTGAAAAATTCGCAACAAAGGTTTGTAAAGCTGCCGGAAGCACACCGGCATTTATCGGAGCATTTTTACTTGTCGTTGGATGGGCAATTTCGGGTCCTTTATTCAATTATTCAGAAACCTGGCAATTAGTAATTAATACTGGAACCACTATTATCACGTTTTTAATGGTTTTCCTGATTCAAAAAGCACAGAATAAAGATTCATTGGCAATTCAGTTAAAATTAAACGAATTAGTCGCTTCAAATGAACGCTCCAGCAACAGTCTGGTTGATATTGAAAATATGACTGAAGAAGAAATGATTATCATTCAGAAATATTACCATCGTTTAAGCGAACTCGCCAAAAAAGACGAAAGTATTCGAACCTCCCACTCGATTGCCGAGGCACACTCTCAGCATGAGTATAAAGATAAAAACCGAACTAAACATCGTACTACACGAACTAAAACTGAAAAATGAAACTACGCTCTACAGAAACATTCTGGCCATTAATCAGCGCCATGAATATTAGCTATCCCTCTATAGACTCTAATGTCGATACCGAAATATTAATAATCGGAGGCGGTATTACCGGGGCTTTGGCTGCCTATAAATTAATTAATGAAGGAAAAAAAGTGGTACTGGTTGATCGTCGCGACGTATGTAACGGAAGTACTGCTGCAAGTACTGCTTTACTTCAATACGAAGTCGATGTACCACTGCACGAATTAATTAAACTGAGAGGTGAAAGATGTGCTGTAGACAGTTTCCGAAACGGAAAAAAAGCAATATTCGATATCCGCCAGATTATTGATGAAGTAAAAAGCAATTGTGGGTTTGAATTTAAAAAAAGCATTTATTTTACTTCCTATAAAAAAGATATTCCGTTTTTAAAAAATGAATTTAAAGCTAGAAAACAGCATGATTTTGACGTAAGCTGGATGAATAAGTACGATCTCGAAAAGCTAGGTTTAAAAGCCATTGCTGCCATAGAATCGAAAACGGCCGCTGTTATGGATCCGTTTAGACTGGCAAATGATATCCTTAAATACTGTCAGGAAAAAGGCATGCTTATTTTTGATAGAACAAATGTGACTTCTATTCAAACACAAAAAGGAAAATCTGTTGCTCACACCGAAAATAAATTTACAATTACGGCAAATCATATCATACATTGCAGTGGTTACGAAAGCACAGAAACACTGGAAGAAAAAGTAGTTGATTTAAAAAGCACCTATGCTGTTGCCTCAGAATCTCTTGAGGAAATACCCGAAATCTTAAAAAATGCCATTATCTGGGATACTTCTTCTCCTTACTTTTATTACCGCACAACTGCCGACAACCGAATTATTATGGGAGGCGGCGACGAAGATTTTAGAGATACTAATAAACGAGATAAATTAATTCCGAAGAAAGAAAGTTTTTTGATGCGTCAGTTTAAGAGACGTTTTCCTGATTTTAATTTCAAACTGGATTATTCCTGGGCAGGAACTTTCGGCGAAACCAAAGACGGACTTCCCTATTTCGGAAAACCAAATCCTAAGAAAAATGAACATTACATTCTAGGCTTTGGAGGAAACGGAATCACTTTCAGCGTTATGGGAATCAATTCGATTTTAGATTCCATTAATAATAAAAAGAATTTGGATTTGGAATATTACCGCTTCGGAAGGTGATTTTTTAAAGATGCTAAGATTCTAAGGTTCTGAGATACTAAGAAAAAAACTCAGAATCTTAGTATCTCAGAACCTTAGAACCTTTTTTAAGAAACAACCAACTCCATCTGAATATTACATCTCTTGTACGGAGTTTCCAAACCATAGACTTTCTCAAAGCCTAATTTGTAATATAAGTTTATAGCAGGTTTTAAGATTGTATTGCTTTCTAAATAAATTTTCTTGGCCCCTAATTCTCTCGCCGAATTAACAATTGCCTGTCCTAAAAGCCAGCCGATACTTTTGCCCTGTGCTTTTGGCGAAACCGCCATTTTAGCCATTTCATAATCGTATTCAGGATTGTTCATTTTTATCAAGGCACAAACACCAACAGGTTCATTTTGGTACAAAGCCACAAAAATTTTTCCACCTTTATTTAGGATGTATTCATCAGGATTATCAAGCGCTTTATAGTCGGCTTCTTCCATTTCAAAATAAGTAGAAATCCATTCGACATTTAACGATCTAAAAGCTTCGTGATATTCAGGTTTATATTCTACAATTTCTACCTTCTGGCTTTCTCGCTGTTTTTTCTGTTCGTTTACTCTTTTTAGCAATGATTTTTGCTGCAGTAAAAAATCCCATTCTTCAAGCGCCGCCCATAAATTGTGTTTCGCTTCCGAAATAATCCCTTCAATTGCTTTGTCAACATCTTGTAATTGCAGCTGAACATTCTTCCATATCAAAAGTCCCTTTTCTGATAAAACAACGTTATTTTTACGTTTATCATCTGTTTTTAAACTTTCCTGCACCAATCCTGCAACGGTCATTTCTTGAATAATTTTACTCACAGATGGCTGCGAATGTCCAATTTCGTTTGCAATTTCGGTAATGGTAATTTCTCTTTCTTCTGCCAGCGTATAAAATACAGGAAACCACTTCGGCATAAAATCCACACCATACAACTCGTATATTTTAGCAGCATCATCGGTAACAACAGCTGTCATCAAACGCAAACGGCTCCCCAAAGCCGCTTTCCCCACTTTATCAAAAAACTCCATAAATAATTAATTATATAACTAGTTATGCAAATGTATAAAAAAAATCTTTTTTGCAAAATATTTTGAGACAAAGGTTCAAAGGCTTCAAAGATGCAAAGTAGTTAAACCTCTATAACTTTTGCATCTTTGAACCTTTGCAACTATATATTATGCTGTAATAGCTAACGGATTTAAATTAAACTTGTATTCTTTAGGACTGCAGTTGAATTTTTGTTTGAAAATTTTAGAAAAATAACTTCTGCTCGTAAATCCAATGCAATACACGATTTCAGAAATATTTAAATCTGAAGTTCTAATAAGGATTTCGGCTTTTAAAACGCGCATATGGGTAATGTAATCATTTACCGTTCTATCATGAATCATTTTAAAACCTTCTTGAAGTTTATTTGGAGATAAACCTGATTTTTTGCTTAATGATTTAATTGTAAATGGTTCTTCCGGATTTGCTTTTATAGCTTCTGAAAGTTCTTTGATTTCTTCCATTTCTTTTAAAGACAAGCAGTTGGTTTCTTTTGAAAAAGCTTTTAAATCATCTGAATGCTGTTGGATTTCCATTGCCAGAATAATTCTTAGAATACCTTCTTTTAAAAGATTTCTAACAATTCCGGTTTGATTTACAGCATTAAGCTGTTCTATTTTTTCTCCTATTTTCAAATTGTACGACCCTGCATAAAAGAATTCTTCTTCAGGATTTTCTTGAAAAAAAGTATCCCTTACCATTTGGTTTAGTGAATTTGCCTGATTTACTTCTGGCTGGCTTCCCACAATAATTAAAGTAAATTTTGTCTTTTTATCTTTTTCAAAAAACAAATTATTTTCCTTCGCTGATTTTGAAGTTACAATTGCAGTCTGGAATGTCTTTAATTTTCTGACTTCTGCCGCAACACCAAAACTATGCGACAAATTACCTTTTGAACAATATGCAAAATAAATTGGTGCCGATTTTCCGTTTGTGATATCCATTCGAATATCAGCCGAAAATGTCATATCAAACTGCACATATGAAATATTATCGTTGAAAGAAGCTCCCATAATAGAGCCTTTAACTAAATTGTTGTTAACTTCGAGTGTATATTCGTCAACGTCACAAGTTACTTTTCCGCCGAAGTTAGTACTCAATTCTCTAAAAAGATTTTGAATTTTGTCTGTATGTAAGGTAACTATTTTCATGTCGTCTAAATTTAAATTGGTAATTTTAAATAAACTCTTAAATAAGCCGTTGTATTGGCTTGAAAAGCTGACTCCAAAGTTCGCCCAAAGACAGACCAAAAATGTTATATAATTTTCGGCAATTGTTTTATAATTACTAATTAATGATTATTTTAACTCAAACAAATTATTTCTTAATTCAATAAAATGAAAAGCTTTTCCTTTTCTCCTATCAGCTCACCTAATTCTAATATCCTGATTTTAGGAACAATGCCTGGAACAAAATCATTAGAACTCAATCAATATTATGGACACTGCCAGAATAACTTCTGGAAATTTTTATTTACCATTTTTAATGAAGACTTTTCAACTGATTATGAAATTAGAAAAAAACTTCTGCTAAAAAATAATGTTGCCTTATGGGATGTGCTTCAATATTGTGATCGTGTGGGAAGTCTGGACAGTGCCATCAAAAATGAAATTGCCAACGATTTTGAAACGTTCCTTAAAAACCATCCTAATATTAAAACGATTTTATTCAACGGACAAAAGGCGGCTGCTTTCTTTAAAAAATATGTTCATTTACAAAAAGAGTATAATTTGATTACTTTACCCTCTACAAGTCCTGCAAATGCCAGCAAAACGTATCAATCAAAATTAGAAGAATGGAAAATCATTCGCTCATTGTACTAATTCGTTTACTTGAAAAAAATAACAAATATTGAAATAATATAACATTTGAAGTTTAAAATATAACACGAAATTTCGTATCGCTGAGTAATTTTACAATCAAGAAATCAAAGCCATTTAGATGAATGATGCAATTGAGGCTTTTTCTTCATTATTGATTATTACTAAGACAAACTGTGACAAGTTTAGATTATAAAGAGAACATTGGTTATGTTAGTTTATTTTTGAGAAAAAAGCTATTCTATTCATTTAGGGTAGCTTTCTTTTTTACCTTTAATTCAAATTTATAATTCCCTCCAAATCATGAAAATCCAAACGTATTACAACCATATCCGATTTTACACCCCGCACCATTTTGTGTATTATCCGCTTCTGACATTGTTTTTAGCAGGAAGCATTTATTTTGCCTATACAACAGACGAAACGCTTATCTGGTCTTTTATAAGCGTTATTTTTGTATTTTTTTTCTTCTTGGCACTCATGCTTCGCCAGCATTATGCTTTAATTCTTCAAAACCGAATTGTTCGCCTAGAACTTCGTTATCGTTATTTTACGTTAACTGGAAAACGTCTAGAAGAATTTGAACATAAATTAACCGATGCTCAAATTTTTGCCCTTCGCTTCGCTCCAGACAATGAGATTCTTCCGTTAATTGAAGATGCGGTAAAGAACAACCTCAGCGGCGATGCGATCAAAAAAGCAATCGTGCACTGGAGAGCTGATTACAATAGGGTTTAAAACTTTTAAATTACAAAAAAAAGAAAATCCAAATTCCAATTTTAAACTTGGAATTTGGATTTTTTTATATTCAAATTTTTCAAACTTTATTTTCTATTGAATATCATATATAGTAAAAACAACACCAGCCAAACAGAGAATATTACGGCAAAAAATATCGGCATAATAGACGGATGAAGGAAATTGGGTTCGTAAAAATAACGTTCCAATGTTTGGAGTTTTTCATTTAACGCTTTTCGGTCAAAACTATTAGGGAGATAAATGGAAAAAACATCTTTATTTTTTTTATTCTGAAAAACGGAAGCTGCCAACTGTTTCGGAACAATATTCGTTTCGATATTAAACTTCTTCAATAAAGTATCTAGTTTTTGAAACTGATGTTCCAAAGAATCTTTTTTGTATTTATAAAGAAGTTTATATCGATGTACGGCAGCTGTAAATTGCTGCTTATTAATTGAATCGCCATGAACCGGTTTATATAGCGATTTATTCATCAGAAAAATACAAATATCTTCATCGTATTCTGGATGAACCTCAGCACCTTTAAAGATAATCTGAGTGCTGTCTTTTAGAATACTCTTTTTGATGATTCGGTCTTTCAGAATATTTTTATCAAGTCCCACAAAATCCAGAATTGAATCGGTTTTTTCTGAAACTTTATTATAAGTTTCAGTCAGGACTTTTAAAGTATCGATGCTGTAATAACTGGTTTGAGTACTAAATTGATCATGAAACAATAATTCTTGTTTTTCTTCTTTAATAACCGGATACGGTCTTGGATACAAGATGTTCTCGTAATTAAAGAGTTTTTCAGAACTGAATGAGGTCGAACCATATAAAAATGGATTAAGCGTATTTAGCAGTTCTTTATCGGCATTATATTCTTTTTCAGACAGTTCACTTTTTAGTTTTGCATTTTGTCCAAAACTAAAGCTAATAAAAAATGTAAATGTAAAAAACGAAACCAGCAAGAGTAAACCGCCAATTTGTAGCACTTTCGCAAACGAATAGCGTTGTTTCGAATGATTTTTCAGCAAAAAAATCAAAAAGAAAAGTAAAAACAAACCGCTTACAAAAAAGTGCGAAATCGAAACATCATCGTAAAATTTGAATCTGTAAAATTCAGAATAAATATCTATTTTCTTAATTCCTTCAAATGTAAAATAGCCGTATAGAAAATAAGCTAAATGTATTATGGCAAGAACGACAAATGATTTTACGAAGTATTGTTTCAAATTTTTAGTCATATTTTTCAGAGTTTATTTCAAATATATCGATTTTAGACATGAATAGCAATCCGAAAAGTGATTGATATTGGCAAAAGACAAACTTTAGATCGTTTTTCAAAACAAATCAAAAAACATAGTAAACTGATAATCAAAATAATAAATCCACAAAACAAATTTGAAAGATTTTTTTGACTAACTTTATTCTGCTTATTCAACAATAACCTAAACCATCAATCTCATGAAAAAATTAGTTTATTTATTGATAATTCCACTTACTCTCTTTTCGGCAAAAGCACAGACCACCGCTGAAATTAATCCCGAAAATACTTTAATCTCTACAAATAATGATGATCGAAAACTACTGAATAATGATGCAGATGATCTGCCGTGGCATGCTAGGAGATTTAAAGTCACAGCTGGTGCTTTTTTTCCGGTAAATAATACTCAGATTCAAGTCGGTAGAAATAATGGGCAACAAGGAACAGAAATTGATCTGGAAGATGATTTGGGTTTTTCTAAATCAAGCACTTCTTTTCTTGGAACTTTTGACTGGCGTATTTCCAGAAGGTCACGCCTAGGTGCAGAATATTTTGTATTGAATCGAAATTCATCTAAAACTTTGCAGAAAGAAATTACATTTGGAGATAATACGTACAATATAAATACACGTGTTTCTGCTTTTTTCGATGTGCAAATTGCGAGAGTAGCTTACGGATATGCTATTCTCTCAAAACCAAAATACGAAGCAGGATTGCTTATTGGAGCCCACGTACTTTTTGCTGATTTAGGTTTGCGTGTTGAAGCGAATCAGGCACAAGCTGAAGTGAGAGATAATTTTGCTTTTACAGCTCCTCTACCCGACGTTGGTATTTGGGGCGAATTTGTTTTAGGAAAACGTTTTGGGTTGTATGCCAATGCTAATTATCTGGCGCTTCAAATTGATAACATTGACGGCCGAATTGTCAGTTACAATCTTTCTCTTCTGTACAATGTGCACGAAAATTTCAGTCTGACTGCTGGCTATACGGGTTTAAATTTTAAAATTGATGCTGTTGAAGATCGTTTAAACGGTTTCCTAAAATGGGGATATAATGGTCCAACCATTAGTGCGGCCTATACATTTGGGAATCATGTGAAATTGTACAGACATTAAGGTTTTGGAAATTCCAAGATTTTTAAATTTCAAATTCCAAAATGTGTTATTAAATATGTGTCGCTCCTATGGAGCTTATTAGTTTGATACTATTTCTTCTATAGATATTAGACTGCTACGCAGCATTAGTTTTTATAATGATGTTGTATTTTACTATCTATTAAAAAGTTAAAAACTTTAATGAATATTTTAAACGATCATTAATTCAACAAAAAGCCCTAGAAGGGCGATATATTTATAGAATACAATTACCCAAAGAAAATAAGCTCCAGCGGAGCGAAATATAAATGTAGAATCTAACCCTAAAAACAACTGAGGCAGATACAAAAAACGCGACAGATTTAAAACCTGTCGCGTTTTACACTTAAACTTAACTCAAACTATTATTTTTCAATTGGAGTAAATTTTATGGCTGTTCCTCCTCCAGCTGCCAATTTAATATTCAATTCGCTTTTGTTAGTTACTTTTTGCTTAGAGATAGTAACTGGATACGGATTGGTTTTGTAATTCGCCCCTGCTCCATCTGCATAGATTTCGGCTTCGTATTCTTTTCCTGCGTCAAGGAAAGAAAGTGTTACTTTTAAATCTCTGGCATTTCTATTGGTAATAGAACCTAAGTACCAATTTTTCTCGTCCCATTCTTTACGGACAATGGTTGTATATTCTCCAATTTTTGAATCCAAAACTTTTGTATCTGACCAAGTACAAGGAACATCCTTAATGAATTGGAATTCAGGTTTACCTTCATAATTTTCAGGTAAATCGGAAGCCATTTGCAACGGACTGAAAATAATAACATACAATGCTAATTGATTTGCTAATGTTGTTTGTACTCTCGCTCCAGATGGTGTTTTGTAATCAAAATTGAAATTCCCCGGCGTGTAATCAAAAGGCCCAGAAAGCATTCTTGTAAACGGTAAAGTAGTTAAATGCTCTGGTGTATTTCCTCCATCTACAGACCATGCATTGTATTCCTGACCTCGTCCGCCTTCTTGAGACATAAAGTTCGGGTAGGTACGCTGCAAACCTGTCCCTTTCATCGGTTCGTGGTTGTCGATCATAATATGATATTTCGCAGCTGTTTCGATCACTTTTCGGTAATGACGTGCTCCATACTGGCTGTCGTGCCATTCTTTTTTATCCAGATATTTGTTTACATAACCTGTTTTAACCGAATTCACGCCCATTTTCTGGTACAATTTAAATGCATCTTCTAACTGGCTTTCATAATGTTTTGAAGCTCCAGCGGTTTCGTGATGTCCAATTAAACGAACATTTTTCATAGCAGCATATTTGGTGATTTCTTCCAAATTAAAATCTGGATATGCTTTTACGAAACTAAATGCAGAACCATCTGCTGTCCAGTCACCATCCCAGCCTTCGTTCCATCCTTCTACCAATACGCCGTCGAAATTATTTTTTGCAGCAAAGTCAATGTACTCTTTGGTATTTTTAGTCGTTGCTCCGTGTTTTGGCCCTTGTCCCCATGTGAATTTTTCTAAGTGCATTCCCCACCAGATTCCAATGTATTTTGAAGGTGTAATCCAAGAAAGGTCTTCAATTTTTGATGGTTCGTTTAGATTCAGCATAATCGTAGAAGTCGCCACTTCTCCTGGATTTTTACCCACTACAATTGTTCTCCAAGGCGTTTTAAATGGCGTTTCTGCATATACTTTTACACCATCAGCCCACGGCACAAGATCACTTTTGTATTGTTTGTCACTTGTTTTTAAAAGTGTCATCGAAGCAAAATCAGTTAAATTGGCTTCGTGAATCGCTACATACAGTTTATTTTTTGTTTCAAATGTGGCTGGTGTGTTAATCGTATCGGTTTTGCTGATTGGTGTTTTACGATATTCACTTTCGTAATAACTGTTTTCGCGGTGCACCGGAATCCACCACACATCGTTATTATCTTTAAAAGTGAATTGTGTTACTTCATTTGAAATTTTTACTTTTCCTAAGTTAGGCTGTTTTGGGAACTCGTAGCGGAATCCTAAACCGTCATCAAAAACTCTGAAAATAATATCTACCAGACGCTCTTCACCTTTCGATTCTTTCAAATGTACAATAAGTTCATTGTGATGGTCGCGAACTTTTTTGAATTCTCCCCAAGGTTGTTCCCAAGTTTCATCGGCTGATTTTTCTTCGGTGGAAACCACTTCAAAACCGTCTGTCATTTTTTGGATTTCCTGAAACTCAAATCCCATTAAAGAAGGTTCTATAACTGATTTTCCATTTGAAGAAAAACTGTACTGAGGCTGACCTGACGGCGTTAATTCAAAAATTAATTCGGCTACTTTTCCAGGCGAACTGATTTTGTATGTTTTTTTAGTACTGCAGGCAAATAGCATCACCGAAGCCAAAGCCAATAAACAGTATCTATATCGTATGTTTCTCATTATTTAAATTGTATTAATTACAGCGCTTATTTAATTTCATTTATTAACTGTTTTGCTTTTGCAGGCTGCATTGAAACAAAATAATTAAAAGCCTGATCCAGTTTTTTCTGGGTATCGGCATTGCCTTTCTTTTGAACACGCAGGTTGTACATTTTACTGATTTCAAGAAAAACGGATTCGGTGTTTTTTACTCCGGCAAATGTTTTTATTTTTTCTATGAATGTGTATCCAAATTCTACTGTTGGCTCGATCATGGTTCCTTCTCCAAAGTCATTCCAAGTGATTAATTGTAAATAGTTCACATTGGCATTTTTAGCCATTTGAAGTGTTTCATCAAGTGTAGCTCCGTTTTTATGATCAATTGTCCATCCAATCGCTGCTCCGCCTCCACCTTCGGCATAAAAATCTTTAAAACCAGGATAAGCGCTTCCCATTGCAACCGAAAGGTTTGGTTTGGTATTGGTATAAAAATTAGTCAAAAAGCTATTGTCTTTGTAAACCCATGCATATTCTCCTGATGCATTTACACCAGCGTCTGAAGATTCGCCCCAAAGAGTTAAAAAAGTAGGTTTTGTGGTTAAAGTATTGAAAACGTTTGTCCATTCGGCAGGCGTTTGCAATACAATTGGACCAAAATTCAGCAATAATGGTTTTCCATTTACTTTGATGTAATTGGCATCACTGAAACAATTTTTCTCTAAATAGGCTAAATCCGTTTTGGCTGCGCTGGTTACTGAAATTGCTTTTCCGACATTTACCACATTAGTTGTTACACGATCTTCGTAAACTATGGCATATTCTAAACCCACTTTATCGAGCATAGCAATAAGCTGTTCTGTATTTTCTTTTACCATTCGGTAGTCGTTGACATCGTAAGTCCCGTACCAGTCGATCAAAACGCCGTCAATTCCTGAATACTTCATCAATAATAAATGATTCTCAATCACACTTTTATCTCCAGAATGGTAAGGCCCAATCATTGGATAATAATAAGCCGCAATTTCTCTTTGATTGTTTGCGCCTATATTGTTTGGATTTTTATTTGCCATTGTCCAGTGGTATCCCCATTTTTTATCGGCTGAACTTTCGTTGGTTTCAAACCAAGGCATATAATGAACGTAAATTTTGGTGCTGTTTGTTTTTTCAATCGCAACCGGCTCGACCACTTCGGGTTTTACTGGTTCATCTGAACCTTTATCATCACTGCTGCAGCTAGAAACGAGTAAAATGTTCATTATTCCAAAAAACAATAATGTGATATATCTTTTCATAATTGAGGGTTCTATTTATTTTATAATTAATGCTTTAAAAATTTAAACACATAGAAACATAGCTTTTGAAACTTAGGAAAAGGTATTTCTTTGCATCAGCGAACATAGCTATGTACGAGAAATGAGCTTCTTTCTTCATCCTAATTTTGCACATAAAAAATCTATGTTTCTATGTGTTAAATACATCTCTTATAAATCCTGTTTTGCTAATTAATATGTTTAAAAACATGTCAGCCTTCCACGACTAACCAACATGGAAGACTGACATTCTGTAATTTAATACCCAGGATTTTGTATTAAATTTTTGTTTGTTGTTAAAACTGTACTTGGTATTGGAAAAATTGCTCTGTAAGCAGGCGTTGTTCCTTTTTCCCACCATGGCTGGAAGAATGTTCCAAAACGAATGTTGTCTGTTCTTCTTCTTCCTTCAAAAGCAAATTCTCTAAGTAACTCCTGATCGATAAAATGCAGGTCGATTACTGCTGGCATTTCTGCTCCTGCTCGTGTTGTGATTTGCTGTACAAAAGGTTTTGCCAAATCTGGAGAACCTAAACGCACGTAACATTCTGCCTGCATCATTAAAATTTCAGCATAACGAATTACTACTAAATCGTGGTCACGCTCCCATGTTTCTCCGGCCTTCATTTCGTATTTTCCTAAACGTACACCTTCATTGTCTTTTGCGTTAGCAACGCTTGTTACATCTTCTGTATAGGTAAGTGGTTCTCCGTTGTCCATGATAATTACTTGTCCAGTTGCCATGTTGATTTGATCTCCGGCTACCATACATTTCTTTCTTTTGTCGGTATCAGCAAAAGCAGAATAAACTCCCGGCTGTGCACACATTCCGTTTGCACTCCATGGATAATCTGTTCCTGAAACTGACATTGTTAATCTGTGCAGATAATGGCAAGACATTGAGTTCATGTAGTTTCCAACTGTCCCTGCCTTTGAATCGTAAGGAATCGCAAAAATAATCTCTGGAGATTTTTCATTTTGAGTTGAAAAATTGGTAAAGAAATCTGGTGTTAAAGTATATCCAGAAATTTTCTGGCACATATCGATACAATCCTGCCAACGTGCTGTTCCAATAAAAGCTTCTGAATTCAGATATAATCTTGCTAAAAGAGCATACGCTACATTTTTTGTCATTTTAGAATACACCACATTTGATGTTAAGTGCGGAATAGCATCTAATAATTCTTTTTCAACAAAATCATACACTTGTTTTCTTGTAGAATTTGAAGGCAGTGAAGTATCTTCAAAATTTACAACAATTGGCACGTTACCAAAAGCATCCAACAGGTTGTAATAGTAATACGCTCTTAATGCTTTTAATTCAGCATAAATGGGTGCTTTTGCAGCATCTGTCAACGATGATTTATCGATTTGATAAATGATAGAGTTGATTTTTGCAATTCCGGTATAGTTATAACGCCATGCCGAAAGAATCAAACGGTTGTCTGCTTTCCAAGTATGTTTTTGTGCATCTTGATATTGTCCGCCATCGTACCAGTTGGTTCCTCTTGTTGGAATCGTAGCTTCATCAGAAACGGTTTCATTCAAAAAGAATACAAACTCACAGGTTGGATAGTTATTTGATATTCCGTCAGCGAAACCTCTTAAAGATGAATACGCTCCTCCTACCAATGCATCAACTTCTTTTGGCGTATTTCCAAAATTTCCATCTTCTACTCTATCATATAAGTCTTCACTTAGATCGGTACATGATATCGTAAAAAGCATACTTACTACTAATGCTCCTAATATTTTGATTTTCATTTTTTATATTTTTGAGTTAATCGCTTAGTTATTCAAAGTGAAATTTAATCCCACAGAAATTGTAGTTGGTCTAGGATAATTGTTGTACTTATCGATACCTGGCGCTGCTAATCCTGTTTGGTCAGCACCATCTTGTGCATTTAAACCAATCTCTGGATCTACTCCTTTGTATTTTGTAAATACGGCAAGATTTTCTCCCATGATGTACATTCTTAGTTTTGATTTTTTCATATTCAATGGTAAAGTATACCCAACTGAAACGGTTTGTAATCTAAAGAATGACGCATCTTCAATCCAGTAATCAGAATATTTTGGAGCCGATGTAATACCACTGTTTAGGAATCTGTCTGGAACATTGTAAGTTGGAAGCCTGTTTGGATCGTTCAGCATCATGTTGGTAGCATTTAAAGCTTTTTGTCCGAACATTCCATAACCTGAAACTCCAAGATCAAAATTTTTGTAGGTAAAGTTCATCCCGATACCTAAAGTCAAATCTGGCTGAATGTTTCCTAAAGCTGTTTTATCAGCATCAACTAAAGCGCTTTCTGCAACAATATCTCCTGCAGCATTGTAGTACTGGATTTTTCCATCGGCATCAAGTCCTGCATTTCTGAATCCCCAGAATGTTCCAACTGGATATCCTTCCGCAATAATCTGAGAATATTGTCCAGACATACCTGCTAAACCGTGTAATGAACCGCTGTAAATAACATCTGTTTTATACGTTGGGTTTGATAATTTCTCGATTTTCTGAACGTTGTGTCCAAGCGTTACATTAGCATTCCATGTAAATTTATCTCCTCTTACGATATCAGCATTTAAAGTAAGTTCAACTCCTTTGTTAGACATTTCTCCAACGTTTGCCAGCATAGTTCCTACTAAGTACGGAGGCTGAGGCACTTCGTAAGTGTATAATAAATCGTGAGTGTTTTTTTGGTACCACTCGAATGAACCTGTAATTCTGTCAAATAAACTGAAATCTACTCCAATGTTTAATTGTCTTGTTGATTCCCATTTCAAATCAGGATTTGGGTTTTGTTTTGGAGAATATGCTAAACTCCATGTTCCTGTAACTGGATCGTAGTAACTATCGTTTCCAACTCCTAAAATAGAAAGCGATTTGTACTCGCCAATTCCATCTTGGTTACCAGTAACTCCATAACCTGCTCTTAATTTTAATGATCCCAACCAGTTTTTTGTAGAGCTCATGAAGTCTTCGTTAGAAATTTTCCAAGCTACAGAAGCAGATGGGAAAGTTCCCCATTTATTGTTTTCTCCAAAACGGCTTGAACCATCTCTTCTTACAGTAGCTGTAAGCAAATATTTCCCATCGTAGTTGTAGTTAGCACGTGCATAAAAAGAAACCAAATTTGATTTTCCTTTGTATGAATACACGTCACCTAAACGATAATTATAACCCGCTCCTAAATTGTTGTATCCAAAAGCATCTGTTACGAAACCAGAACGCTGTGCGCCAAAACCTTCGTAGATATTTTCAAGATAAGAATAACCCGCAAGAGCGCTAATATTGTGTTTGTCGATTACTTTATTGTAATTTACGTAAAGTTCTCCTTGTGCATTTGTATATTCAGCATATGTTCTTTGTGCATATCCAGACTCAGAACGTCCTTCCATAATCGCGTAAGTTGGTTTGTAAGTTCCGCCTTTTACTGCATTATGTTCTAACGAAATGTTAGCCACTGCTTGAAAATCATTTAAGAATTTAACTTCTGTTTTGAAATAACCTAAAAGCCTGTGTCTTTCATTATCGACTGTTCTGTTGGTTAAAATTTCAACCGGATTTTCGTAAAGTGTAAAGTTTACGTTCGTGAAATTTCCGTTTGCGTCATAAACCGGAATTGTTGGGTTTAAGTTATAAGCACGTTCAAAAATTCTGTAATCAATTGGATTCCATTTGTCGATATTGGCAAATAATCCCATATCAAATTTTACATCTTTATTATCGCCTAAATATTGGTAAGCGTTGATGTTTCCGCTGATTCTTTCTAAACCTGATTTTTTAATAACGCCTTCATTGTTTAAGTATGAAATAGAAGTTCTAAAACCGCTATCTGCTTTTCCTGAATTGATACTTAAAGTATGTGACTGAGAAATTGCAGTCTGTTCGATTGCTTTCTGCCAGTTGGTGTTGCCGCCAAAATCAACTGCATCCATATTTCCTGTCTGACGAACATATCCTCTCCATTGGTTTGCCGATAATAAATCAAGATTATCAGCAACATATCCCACACTTGACTGACCGTTGTATACTACAGAAACGCCTTTAGTTCCTGATTTTGTGGTAATGATGATAACTCCGTTTGCTCCTCTTGATCCGTAGATTGCAGTTGCAGAAGCATCTTTAAGAACGTCAACCGATTTAATATCCGAAGGTTGTACCACATTGATATCAACACCCGCAATTCCGTCAACTACAATAAGCGGACTATTGCTTGCTGTTAATGAAGTTCCTCCACGTAAACGAATAGTAGCACCCGCCGCAGGATCTCCTGAAGGGCGAATAATGTTTAATCCGGCTAC
This sequence comes from Flavobacterium endoglycinae, assembly GCF_017352115.1. NCBI lineage: Bacteria > Pseudomonadati > Bacteroidota > Flavobacteriia > Flavobacteriales > Flavobacteriaceae > Flavobacterium > Flavobacterium endoglycinae. Next base: position 4,559,194 of record NZ_CP071448.1, on the reverse strand, counting down.
TTTTCCTTGTAAAACCTGTTCTGTCGAAGAAATCGTTCCTTTTACTAAATTATCTGCCGTAACAGTTGAAATTGAACCTGTTAAATCAGATTTTTTCTGAGTTCCATATCCCACAGAAACCACTTGGACCTCATTTAATTGATATCCATCATTTTTAAGGTTAACATCTAGTTTTGTGGTTGATGATGTGATTTGTATTTTTTGAGTGGTTGATCCGATGAATGAAACTTCGATTGTACCTCCTACGGCTACCTCCAATGTAAATTTACCGTCAAAATCGGTTGTAGTAGCATTTCGCGTTCCAGTTTCGATAATCGAAGCTCCCGGAAGTACAGTGCCAGTATTGTCATAAACTGTACCTGTTACAAGCTTTTTTCCCTGCGCAAACATTCCTGCCGAAATAAAAAGCATGAAAATCATGAATACGAGCGATTTAGTAGTCCACATTTGATGCAGGACTATTCTTTTATTTTTACTATTCATTAGAATGATGTTTAAATTTGATAGTGAATTATTTGTCTAAAGTTTTAAGCGGAATTGTGGTATCCGAAATTGTTTTGTCTTTGTTGTCTTTTACCACAATATGAATTTCACTTAAAGCTGGAGAATCCTTTAGTTCTGAAACTAAATTGACAAATCCTTTTATCTCTGCTGTACCTCCTGAGAATTCACCAGTAATAGTTTTAGCACCGGCAGTGATCGTGTAGATTAGTTTATTTACACCTGGCTCATTGTTTTTTCTATACATTCCCAAGAAATCTTTCTGGCTGATTTGTAAAGGAAAATATCCAAAAATTGGTGCTGGCGGCGGTTCGTAAGCGCCTGCATATAAAACCTGATCTGGAATAGTTCCTGCCCAGTCATCTTTTACCATAAGGAAAACTAAATTTTCCATAACGTAACCCTCTGGAGCATTGTAGTAATCTTTCGGAACTAAATCCATTTTATAAAAGCCGTTTCCTAAATCTTTCAGTTTTGTTTTTTCAACAATATCTGGCAACCAAGACTGATATTCTTGTTTGATATCCCAATTGTTTAATCCGCTATGCATGTGAACGCTTGTCGCGCCTGCAAACCCTGGAGCTAAATTGGCATTAAACAAAATGCTGACCCCTTTGTCTAATGTTGGTTTAGTTGGATAGGCTCTGATTAATTCATTTGCCGTGTAGAAAGTTGTAAAATCAGTGTACGGCATATTGGCCACATCACTTTGTTTTGATCCGTTTTTGTTTTTCAAACGAAACCAAAATCCTGCACTTGCTGCAATTTCAGCCGGAGTTTTAGAAAAATAAACGGTTGGAGTTAAAGTAAAACTCCACACTTTATTACCCACGTAACTTAATTTTGCAAAGTTTGAAGAGTTTTCCCAGTTTCCTGCATCTGGTTCAGATGGAGACCAAATCCAAATGTATAAATCTTCGTTTTCTAAAAAGGTGGTTCCCGAAAGGTCAAAATACCACGTAACCTGCTCATCATATTTGTACACGACCGGAAATGATGACATTGGCCCTACAGCTCCTGCGTTCTCTTGTGCCTTAGTAAAAGTTGGAGCCATCAAAAGGGCAAGTAAAATTGTATATAGAAATTTTTTCATATTACTTTTAGTTAATAGCATTTAATTTAAATACATAAGTCACAAACGTTGTTCCGCCTGAAGCATGCGATAATTGGAATTCCATTTCGCCATTCTTTCCAGGAACTGATGTTACTCTAAGTTCGTCTGTTTTTTGAGTTTTCTGTGCATCGCTGTACAAGTAGATTTTTACAGGATTTGCATTGGTCTGCTGAAAATCTGAGCTTAACTGCCAGTATCCTTTTGGAGCAAATAAAGGAGGTACATTTCCTGATACTTCATAACTAGTAGGTTTGTTTTTTTCATCTACATTAAATTGGATTTTAAAATCCTCGTAGTTGAAATACATACTCAGGTTTTCTTCGCTTGGTTCGATCTTATTTGCCTTCGCAAATTCGTCAACCATTTTCAAATTTGTTAGTCCCCAGTTACCATTTACTTTCTCATAAATTGTAATGGGATCTACGTAGCTTCCATCTTCTGTATTGTCGCAGCTAACTGCAAAAAAACACATAAAAAGAGCTAACCAATAATAACTTTTACTTCTCATAAATTTTTGGTTTTTGTTAGTTTTCCATCCTATCAAAAGGACGATACGAAACTATCTCTTAAATAATTCTAAAAAAAAATGTCTGTGAAAAATCAAGATATAATCGACCCGTTTTAAAACATAAATTATTACAAATCAATATTTTAAAATATTTTTGTATTTAAAAAAATCAAGGTCATGTTTAGACTAAAACAGCCTGTAAAATAATGGTAAATATGACAATATGGTAATTTTATGTGAATATTTTTTCGGTATACATATATATAATTGCTTTTTATTGTATAATTGCAAAATATTAAAGTACTTTTAACAAATAACAGCCTTTTACAGCCTTATAAAATGCTTTTATTACTATTCTCAAAAGTAAATTCCTGATTTCAAAAACTGCTGACCATTAGTTTTTAAATTAATTTTTAATTTAGACGAATTAACTCAAAACCATAACTATCTTACCTTAAAACCAAATCGAAACCATGCAAAAAATATTTGTTCTATATTTTTTAATTGCGGGTTTTTCTCTAACTGCGAAAGAGACCAATCCGATTCTTGAAGAATTAGATAATGTACTGCTCAAAAAAGAAGTTTACTTAAAACAGAAATATCGCAAAATTGAAACTTTAAAGAAAAATGTTTCAAAATATACCGTTAGTCAAAATAATGAAGAATTGTATCATACTTATATGTCGCTGTTTGAAGAATATAAATCTTTCAAATACGATTCGGCCTATTATTATTTAGAACAATCGAAAATCAAAGCCAAAGTTTTAAAAGATCCCAAGTATTTATCTAAAAGCCGAATCAAAGAGGGTTTTGTGCTTCTTTCTTCCGGACTTTTTAAAGAAGCCATTGATACATTAGATGTTATTGATGATCAAAAGCTGGATCTAAAAAACAAATTTGAATACTACAACATTAAAGCCCGCGCTTATTATGATTTAGCCGATTACAATCGTGACCAGCGTTTTAATATTCATTATGTACAGCAGGGAAATCATTTCTTAAAAAAAGCTTTAGAATTAATTGGAACAAATACCAATGAATATTGGGCTGCCGAAAGTTTAAAACGTCTTAAACAACAAGACTGGCGCGGCGCTGAATTCGCTTTTAGTTATTGGATTAACAATTACAATCTGCCGCCTGATTATTACGGAATCGCAACTTCGAGTCTGGGTTATATTTATTCGGAAAGAGGTTACACCAAAAAAGCGATTCATTATTTGGCTTTGGCGGCAATTGCCGATGTGAAAAATGCGACTAAAGAAACCGTAGCGCTTCGTAATCTGGCAAATGAGCTTTTTAAAATGGGCTATCTCGACAAAGCAAATGAATACATTAATATTGCAATGGATGATGCTACTTTTTACAACGCCAGACATCGCAAAATCGAAATTTCATCCATACTTCCGATTATCGAAAAAGCACAGCTGAATAATGTAAAAGAGAAGAATGACAAACTGGAAAAAATCATCATTTTACTGACAATCTTGACTTTGATAATCATTTTGTTCTCGATTATTATTTTCAAGCAATTGAAGGAAAGAAATAAAGCCAGAAAAATAATGGCTTCCTCTTATGCGCAGTTACAGGAAATGAATGTAAGTCTGAGTGAAGCCAATGCGATTAAAGAAGAATATATTACGTATTTTATTAAAGCTACTTCGGCTTTTATTAATAAAATTGACCATATTCAGAAAAGCACACTTCATAAAATAATTACCAAAAAAACCGATGAAGTGATTGCGAGTTTGAAACGTTATAATGTAAAAGAAGAAAGAGAAAACCTGTTCCATCAATTTGATGAGATCTTCCTTAAATTGTTTCCCACTTTTGTAACGGATTTTAATAATTTATTTCCCAACGATCATAAATCTATAGTTAAGAAAGGCGAACTTTTAAATACTGAACTTCGCATTTTCGCTTTATATCGATTAGGAATTCAGGACAGCAGTCAAATGGCAGAATTTCTAGAACTTTCTGTAGCTACCATCTACACCTATAAAACGAGAATTAAAAGCAAATCCGATTATAAAGATACTTTTGAAGAAAAAATTATGGCGATTAAAACCATATAATTACCCAATTCCTGCAAGGTTTTGGAAACCTTGCAGGTATATTTTTGTAAAAATACTAAATGAAAGACCTACAATGTTTTGGAAACCTTGCAGAAAAAAAAACGATTTGAATATTAAAATATCATTCTGATCTCTCTAATTGTAAAATCATATTTTGATAATATCTACTTAATGAGAATAATTGTTCTGCAAAAATCATTACTGCTAACGGAATAAAGAAGAACATAATTAGATTTTCTTCATACAGGAAAAAAATCGCAATCATATACAAACGTGCGTATTCCAGATAATAAATCCATTTTCGTTGTTCTAAAATAGCGCCACAATTAATTAATGTAATAATGATTAAGCAGAGTACAAAAATTTTATCAAACGCATTCAATGCATCAAAATAATAGGTAAAAACAGTAAGCAGTAAAGTAGAGATTCCCAATTGTATGTAAAGGTAATTTCGAAAACGGAGTCTTTGATGCGGATTACTTTTATCTTGAAGGAAACGTTTTTCTAGAATGGGGCGAATATCCTGATCCATATCGGCAGGACTTCCAAAAACAGCTTTCCATCTGGCTTTAAAACCTTTTGAACGTTTCCATAATTCGTAAATTTCAAAATAGTAATGAAAATGCTGCCAAAGGAAACTGTACGTTTTTAACGGATGTGTCAATCCATATTTTGGTTTTTCTTCTTCTGCTTGAAAAGTTCCAAAAAGGCGATCCCAAAATGTAAACATATCTCCATAGTTTTTATCGAGATATTTTTCATCAGAAGCATGATGAACACCATGAACAGAAGGCGTTACAAAGACATATTCGAGCCATTTAATTCTGCCGATGATTTGTGTATGAGTGAAAAACGAATAGGCACCGTGAACAATAAGCATGGTAATAACCATTGAAGGATGAAAACCAACAAGAGGTAAGACACACCAAAATCCCGTTCGGATTATGGCTTGAAAAGTAGTAATTCTGGCTGCGGCCGTAAAATTAAATTCTTCACTGTGATGATGCACAATATGTGCCGCCCAGAAAAAATTGACTTCATGCCCTAATCTATGATACCAATACCAGACAAAATCTGTGGCGAGAATCAAGGCAATCCAAACCAAAACACCACTCGGAATATCGAAAATTCGGTAGTCATCATAAATCAAATAATACAATTGATAAAAACTTGCAGCGATAAACAAGTTAATCAATCGCTCTGCTATTCCAATACTGATATTAGAAACAGAGCTTTCATAATTAAAAATTTCAGGTCTCTTTTTTCGTTGGGCCAGCTTGTATTCCAGAAATAGAAAAAGAAAGAAAGCGGGCATTGCAAAGGCTAGAAAATTAATGTTTTTCATTTTTAAAGATTACTTTATATTAATTGACAGTGTTTAAAAAAGACATTTTCATCAGCCAAAAAAGAATGCATAAACACCTTTTATGACCAATGAAAATCATCTTGATTGAGGATATATAATTATTAATTCTGTTTAAACTTTTCGGCTTCTAAAGCCACTTCTTTAACGGATTGTGTTTCGGAAACTTTTTTCAGGGCAATAATGTAAGCCGCAATTCTTGGCGTTACGCTGTATTTCGCGGCAGTTCTAAATACGGTTTCGAAACCTTTCTCCAAAATGTCTTCCAGACGTTTGTTAATCTGGTGAATTCTCCAAGATTCTAACAACGAATTCTGAAGCCATTCAAAATACGAAACGGTTACACCTCCCGCATTCGCTAAAATATCTGGTACCACTAAAACATTCTTTTCATGTAGAATTTTATCTGCATCAGAAGAAACTGGCCCATTTGCCGCTTCTACAATGATTCTAGCGCGAATATCATTCGCATTTTTCTGTGTAATCACATCTTCCTTGGCTGCAGGAATAAGCAGATCGACTTCTAAAAAAAGCAGCTCATCGTGTTTAATAGCAACTGAATTGGGATATCCTTTAATGGTTTTGTTATTCAAATTGTAATACAAAATCAATTCGGGAATATTGATTCCATCAGGATTGTAGAATGCTTCAGAAACATCACTTACTGCTACAATTTTCACTCCTTTTTCATATAAAAATAAAGCCGAATGAAGTCCTACATTTCCAAATCCTTGAATGGCAGCTGTAGAGCGTGCCGGTCTGATTTTTAATTTTTCTAAAGCTAATAGACTGATTATGCTCACTCCTCTTCCTGTTGCTTCTACTCTACCCAATGAACCTCCAGAATGCAAATGTTTTCCAGTCACTACCGCGTGAATGGTTTTCCCATGAACTAATGAAAATTCATCCATCAGCCAGCCCATTTCATCTGGACCGGTTCCCATATCTGGAGCTGGAACATCTTTTTCAGGACCAAAAATATCAGCTAAAGCTTTTGTATAGGCTCTTGTAATTCTTTCTAATTCCGTTTTAGAGAGTGTTCTCGGATCGCATATAATACCACCTTTTGCGCCACCAAACGGAATTCCGGTTACAGCTGATTTCCAGGTCATCCAGGCAGCAAGAGCTTTTACTTCATCCAGATTCACGGAATTATCATATCGAATCCCGCCTTTTGATGGTCCTAAAGCTGTATTGTGAATAACACGATATCCTTCGAAGTTTTTTTCGGTTCCGTTATCTAAAGTAATAGAAAAATTGACCACAATTTGTTTTTCTGGTCGCTGCAGCTTTTGTCTGATTGATTCTTCTAAATTAAGAATATCGGCTGCTATATTAAAACGATCAATCATAGATTGAAACGGATTTTGCTTTATAATTTCTGCACTCATAGTTTTTTATCTTTTAAAATTTTGGTTTATAGATTTGGGTTCTAAAAATGTTCTCTCAATAATCAACGGCAACAACACATGCAACACGGAATCTTCATTAGACAGCACTGCATCTTACTTTGTATGTTTCTATTTGATCTCATTTTTATATCGATTTTAAAATGGTTTTAAAAAAAAGCCTTTCATTGGTGCATGAAAGGCTAAAAAAAAAAAATAACTAACAAGTACTTTCTCTATTAACGCCATTTCATCGCACGGGTCGACATGCAGCACATCGTCAAACTGCACATAAACGGGATGATATTTAGACTATAGTTTTTCATTGTTGTGACAAATTTATAAAAATTAATTTATAAATTCTATAGAATTAGTCGAGTTTATTTTCAAAAAAATTTATTTAATTCAAAAAACAACTGTAAATTAACGTTTTACAAATGTATTAAATGCATTAAAATTGTGATCTAACAATAAAAATAATTGAAATTAGTGCTAAAATAAGTCCTATTAAATTAGTTTTGGAGAGTTTTTCTTTAAAGAAAAGAAGACCGACAAGGCTTCCTAAAATAATAACTCCCATATTCATTCCTGCAAAAACAGTTGATGGATTCTCAGAAAATGCTTTGTGTGCTTTTAAATAAAACAGAATATTCCCAAAATTAAAAATTCCAACTAAAGCTCCAAACAGCAGGTTTTTATAGTCTAATTTTACTTTTTTAAAGGCCACATCATAAACTACAATAAAAAGAGCAACAGCTAGTGAAATATCAAAAACGATAAATAGAGAGGTTGTATACGGCAATGTGGTATAAAGGGCGATTTGTTTAAAAAGAATATCAATGATTCCAAAACCCAATAAAACTGCCGCTGGATATATCCATTTATTTTCTTCGTTGCTGGTCTTTTTTCTTAAAATAAATAAGAGTGCTGTAAAACCTATAATCAGCCCGATTACTTTATAAGTATTGAATTCTTCTTTAAAAACAAGCCAAGCAGCCAGTATTGGAATAAATAATGACAATCGCTGGGCAGCATCGGTTTTTACGATTCCCATATGTTTGATGGAAGCGGCCAGTATTAAAAATAATATGGGCAATAAAACTCCAATTGCGATATAAATATTCCAAGGAGCATCTGCATGAACTTCATTTAAATCAGGCTTGAATGTGAAATAACAAAGTAGAATGGCAGTAACATAATTAAACGCAACAATTTGAATAGGATTGGAATTATACTTACGGGTAATCTTGAAAATTACACCTACAGTTACACTGCACAATACACTTAAAATAAGAAACAACATAATTTATATTTTGGAAGGTAAAAGTAAATTATTCTAAATTGAAAAGGCCCAGCCAGTTTTAAAAAACCGGCTAGACCAGATTAAATTCTAAAGAAAAATCTTTAAAGTTTGCTGATATAACTTCCGTACATATCCTTAAACTGGTGCCCAGTTGCAAAACGATCTTTGCTTAGTTTATTGTATTCGACTAAAGCCCATAAAATAAATTCTTTTACAAAATATTGGTCTTTTTTATCCAATTCAGGCTGGTATTTTTTTATCAGAGCATCAAGAGGTGTTACTTCGTCTAAAATACTCTGATACTCAGTATCTGAAGCATCGTCTAATAATTCAAAACCGCTTTCTGCAAAAAACCATTCAATCAAATCTGAGTAAGGTGTTTTCTCTCCCTGTTTTTCTAATTTTTCAATTTTAGGAAAATAATTAGGGAATAAAGTTCTAATGGCAGAGCCAATTAAATGTTGTGCCACAACGGCTGCTCCCTCCTGTTCTCCTTCATAAACTAATTCTACTTTTCCGGTAATGGCTGGAATAATTCCCATAAAATCAGACAAACGCAGATTCGTTTTATCGGCTCCTGATTTTAAAGCTCGGCGTTCAGCAGTGCTGATTAAATTTTCAAAAGCCGTAATACTCATTCTGGCACTTACACCGCTTTTATTATCAATGTATTCGCTGTCACGCGCTTCAAAACTAATTTGTTCTAAAATATCTCTCGCCAAACCTGGAACATATACTACATCACTTTGATTCTGATCTAGTTTTGCTTCCTGCTCGGTAATCGTTCTTGCAATGGCAACTGTTTCAGGATAATGGGTTAGAATTTGCGAACCAATTCTATCTTTTAAAGGTGTTACAATACTTCCTCTGTTGGTATAATCTTCTGGATTTGCTGTGAAAACAAACTGCATATCTAATGGCATTCTTAATTTAAAACCACGAATTTGTATATCGCCTTCCTGTAAAATATTAAACAATGCTACTTGAATTCTCGCTTGTAAATCTGGTAATTCGTTGATTACGAAGATACATCTGTTTGCTCGTGGAATCATTCCGAAGTGAATAACACGATCATCTGCATACGATAATTTTAAATTCGCCGCTTTTATTGGGTCAACATCTCCAATTAAATCCGCAACTGTAACGTCTGGAGTGGCCAGTTTTTCGAAGAAACGTTCGCTTCTGTGTAACCATGAAATTGGAGTATCATCGCCTTTTTCTTCAATAATGTCTTTAGCAAAACGTGAAATTGGTTTCAACGGATCATCATTAATTTCTGAACCTGTTACAAACGGAATGTATTCATCTAATAATTCTATCATTTTACGCGCCAAACGAGTTTTTGCTTGTCCGCGCAATCCTAATAAATTAATGTTGTGACGAGAAAGAATCGCACGTTCTAATTCTGGAATTACTGTATTTTCAAAACCGTGAACGCCTTCAAAAACAGGCTTTCCCGTTTTAATTTTCTCACGAAGATTATTTCGTAATTCGTCTTTTATACTTATGCTTTTATATCCTGCAGCTTTTAACTGCCCTAATGTTTTTATATTGTTTATTTCCATTTTATTGAAATATATAATTTGAATTGTTTTTGATGTTGATGTTGATTGACAATTTTGTGTCATCACTTTGTGTAGACGCACTGCAGTGCATCTCTATGATATAGATTGCGCACAGTAAAAACTGAATACTGCGACTGATAACTGACCACTTTAACGAACTCTCTTCTTCCTATTTGTTTCATAATCTTCAAAAATCATTTCACCAAGACCTTTTAATCCTGTATAAAATGCTTTTCCTTGATTGGCTTCTGTAAAATGATTTACAAATCGCTGCAAATAAGGATCTCTGGCAATCATGAATGTCGTAATCGGAATATGCAGTTTTCTAGCCTGCTGTGCCTGTGTGTAACATTTATCGACAATGTATTCGTCAAGTCCGTTACTATTCATATAATAAGAACCATCACGCTCACGGACACAACTTGGTTTACCATCGGTAATCATAAAAATCTGTTTGTTGGTATTACGTTTTCGACGCAAAATATCCATTGCCAGCTGTAATCCAGCAACTGTATTGGTATGATAAGGTCCAACTTGCAAATACGGTAAATCTTTTATAGGAATTGTCCAGGCATCGTTTCCGAAGACTAAAATATCAAGTGTATCTTTTGGATAACGAGTTGTTATTAATTCCGCTAAAGCCATTGCTACTTTTTTGGCTGGTGTAATTCGGTCTTCGCCATATAAAATCATACTATGACTGATGTCGATCATCAAAACGGTACTCATTTGGGCTTTATGCTGCGTTTCTTCAACCACCAAATCATTTTCGGTAAGCATGAAACTTTCAACACCATTATTGATCTGAGCATTTCGTAAACTTTCGGTTAAAGCGATACGTTCTAAACCATCACCAAAATTAAATTCACGAAATTCTCCGGTATGTTCGTCGCCATTTCCGGCATGTTTGGTTTTGTGATTTCCGTTTCCAGAACGTTTTAAATTTCCAAAAATCTGATCTAAAGCTTGTTGTCGAATCGCACGTTCTGTTTTAGCGGTAATTCCTAAACCGTTTGAACCATCGGGTTTGACTTCGTCTTTTATGTATCCTTTCTTTTTTAAATCTTCGATAAAATCATCGATTGTGTAGTTCTCGTCGGTGAGTTTGTATTCTTTATCTAACTCGCGAAGCCAATTGATCGCTTCATCAAAATCCCCCGAAGTATGGGTGATCAGCTCTTTGAAAATGCCAAATAGTTTTTCAAACGGAGACTGAAACGGGGCTTCGTACGACTTAAAATAAAATCCTTTTTTAAATTCGTTTTTCATAATTTTAAAATTACATCTTTTTGGAATTATGAAAAACGAATCGTTTATTAATTTTTAGTTAAAATATTTAACCAAAACCGGCCGCTAACACTGTTAGCTCTATTAATTATTCAAACTTTCCGTCAACATAATACCATGCATCATTTTCAAATTTAAAGGTAGAAAATTCATAATGAACCTGCGGTTTTTGATTTGAATCTAAAAAATACGCTTTGAACTCGACTGTATTTTCAGTAAAACTTAAAATTTCGAGTTTCTGCCAGGTATTAGCTGTTGCCCATTTCAAAATCTCGGCTTTAGAATAATATTTTCTTTCAGAAATATGTGTGGTTTCTAAAAGATAATCGCCATTATGAGTCGCATACGCTGAATATCGAGAGCGCATTAAAACCAAAGCAGTTGGGGCTTTTTGATTATTCTGAAGATATAATCCGCAGCAATCTTCAAAAAGCAATCCGGTATCACAGAAGCATTTTTTACTCTCCATCAACTGGCTCTTCTCCATTAATTTTAACGTGAAGCTGATTTAACAAAACCTGATAACGGCTTATTTCTCTCACTTCTTCATCTTCTTCAGCAAAATCAATCATTTCATCTAATGTTTCGCTTACTTCCAGCAGTTTATTGTTTGCTTCTCTGTCGTTTTTGGCAGCAATCAAATCAATGATTTCCTGCACTCTTGGTTTTAATTCTTCAAATTTACTATTCATGTTTTTTTTTGTTTCAGGTTTCAAGTTTCAGGTTTCAGGTTTCAGGTTAACTTGGAACGTGAAACCTGAAACTTGAAACTACTATTTACTCTTCGTTTTTACTTTCGTTGAATTTCTTTACGATTTCTTTTAATTTTTCTTTGCGTGCAATTTCCGCTTGTTTTGCTTTGGCCTGGGCTTTGTGCAATTTATCGTTGTGTTTTTTGATGTTTTTTTCGTTATTGCGTCCCATATATTTCTCTTTTAATTTCTTCTAAACTCTTTTCGGTGAAAATCAATTCATTAATAATCTGTTTTCGCAAATCATCAATATCATCATAATCAAAATGTTTTGCCCATGAAGTAAGCTGCTGCAGATTTCGTACTTGTTTTAATCGTTTTGTGGTTTCAAAACTGGTTCTTAAAATTGCTTTTCCGTCATAATCTGGATTTTTTTTATGCTGATAATTGGCGGTGTTTTTTTCGAAATCGGCATCAATGTAATAGAGTTTCTCATCGGCATTATCTGGATAAAATTCTTCCCATTTTGCAAAACCAATCTTTATTTTTGATTGGGTTTCAGGCTCAAGCGCAATTAAACGCCATTTACTATTGGCTAATCTCCCCCAATGATTCGAAACACGATACATTCCTTCGTCTGTATAATAATAGGTACTCCCCGCTTTACTCTCAAATTGTTTCTTTAAACCCGCTACTCGGTCCAGAAGTACTTCATGAAAAGCACAAAATGTATTTTTAAAAGAATTAGGATGTGGTTTAAAATTTTTCTGCATATGCAAATATACTCAGATTAGCGCGAACACACTAAACAAACCTAAAATGATTAACTTTGTACTTTTAATTTAAAAATGAAAGTCATGTCTAAAGATTCAGAACAAAAAATGCCGCAAAAGGGAGTTTTTACGGGTATTATAGAAAAAGATGAAAACAACAATTATTTCTGCGGAGAATATCTTTTAGACTATAAAATGGTGCAGGCAAATTTTCAAGTTGGTGACTGGGTTACAATTAAATCTGTAATCGAAAATCCAAGCGATATCAGCTTCAAACAATATCCTAAAAAATCGAGAAACTTTGATAAAGCAAATCATAAGCCTGAATAATTTGTTTCAGGTTTTAAGTTTTGTTTGTTTCAAGTTTGTTAGACGTTTGTTGTAACCGTAAAGCACGCTGAGTTTTTTAACCAGGAGTTAAAGCATATTTAAATATTAAGTTCGCAAAGCTTTCTAAATTAAGCTTTGTGAACTTTTCATTTTAATGATTCTCAGATAAAAAACTTTGCGTGCTTTGCGGTAAAAACAAGTTAACATTTAATTAAAGTAACTTTCCTTAATATTTTTTGCATCAAAACTAAAAAGTTAAAAAAAAGTGTACCTTTGCAAAAAATTTGTCGATTTGAACTAAAAAAGAACGATTTCAAACTAATAGACAAGTAGTTACCTTTTATTTATGAAAAAAATAGTTGAATACCGCAAGTTACTAAACGTAGACAAAACTGCTGAATTAAAAGATTTAAAAACAATTTATCGTAATGCGATGAAAGAATCTCATCCAGATAAATTTGTAGGAGATGACGCTGGTTTAAAAGAAGCAGAAGAAAAAAGTAAAACAATCATTGAAGCTTACCACTTTTTAGTAAGTATCCACCCTGATACCATCAAACTTAATTTACCTGAATACACAGAAACAATCTCAACTTGTTCTATAACAGATTTTAAATTTGTAGAAGGTCGTTTAATTATTGACTTTTCTAACGGAAGTGTTTACGAATACATCAGTGTACCAAAAGCAACTTACGTAAAAATGGTAAATGCTGATTCTCCTGCGAGATTTGCAAAAAGACACATTTTGAATTCTTTCACATGGAGAAAGAAAACAAATCAAGAATAATTTTGTTCTAAAATATTCCAAAAAGCACTCTTCTTACAGAGTGCTTTTTTTATGTCTTACGGTTAGAAAAACGCCTTATAAGTATTGTAAACAAAAACCAAATACTAGTTTTTAATTAAATAAAAGCAGCAAACACCTTGATTTTAGGACATTTAGATCACAAAAAACTATAACAAAATTTTAGGTTACAAAATTCCTTATGTTATATAATTTTAGATACTTTTGTTGCACAAATCAATTAACTAATTAATTTTTTATAATGAAAAAAATACTTTTTTTACTTACAGCTTCTGCAGCTATCATTTCATGCAGCAAAGTTAAAGACGGAGAATACCTTATTACAGGTACTGCAAAAGGAATTGAAAATGGAAAAACAATTATCCTTCAAGGTCAAGATCCTGCTACAAGAATGACAGTTGCTCTTGATACTGTAAAAGTTGAAAATGGAAAATTTGAAATAAAAGGAAAAGTTACAGAACCAGCTTTCCACACATTACTCCTTCAAGGTGCTAACGGACCAATCCCTTTTATCCTTGAAACTGGAGAAATCAATATCGAAGTTGACAAAGACAGTATTCATAAATCTAAAATTTCTGGAACTTACAGCAATGATGAGTATGTGAAATTCAATGAGGATATGACAAAAACTCAAAAAAGTTTAATTGATTTCCAGAAAAAGAATACTCAAAAAATGCAGCAAGCTCAACAAGCTCAAGATACAGCAACTATCAACAGCTTGATGAAACAATATATGGAAATTCAAACTGAAGTTCAAGCTAACAGCAAAAAGAAATATTTAGCTTACGCTGAAACTCACCCAAAATCATTTATCTCTGTATTAATTGTTCAGGGTATGATTAATGATCCAAGTGCAGATATTAAAAAATCTGAGAGTATTTTCAACTCATTAGACGAGTCTTTAAAAAACACTACTCCTGGTAAAGAAATCAAAACTAGATTAGGTCAAGCTAAAATGCCTGCAGTTGGTGCGTCAGCAGCTCCTGTTGGCAGCGCTAAATGAAGAGCAGATTTTTCGGCTCCTAACCCGCAAGGAAAAGTTGTTTCGCTTAAAGAAAGTTTAGGCAAAGTAACTATCGTTGATTTCTGGGCTTCATGGTGCGGACCATGTAGAAAAGAAAATCCAAATGTTGTGGCTCTTTATAAAGAATTACATTCTAAAGGGTTAAATATTGTTGGAGTATCTTTAGATAAAGATGCTGAGCATTGGAAAGAAGCTATTGCAGCTGATGGTTTAACTTGGACACACGTTTCAAATTTAAAATTTTGGGATGAACCAATTGCAAAGCAATATAATGTTGAATCAATTCCCGCTACTTTTATACTTGATGCATCAGGAAAAGTGGTTGCTCAGGATTTAAGAGGTTCAGAACTAAGAGCAAAAATCTTAGAATTACTTAAAAAATAATACTAGCGCTTTAAATAGTAAAAAATCTCCTTCGGGAGATTTTTTTGTTTTATAACTACCCAGACTTAGAAATAGAATTTCAAAATTCGGCGTATTCAATTAACCAAATTACGGTAAAACATCAACAAAAGTAATGACTGGCAACTTTATTAAATGGTAAATCCAAAGTAAAAACCATAAAATAGCTGTACAAAAAATCCTACTTTTAAAATAAATTAAAAAAAATATTTTTTTATGTGTTTTTTACTTTATTCAATTCCAGCCAATTAAAAAACAACTTTAAAATAACTTTAAATTATGTGATTTTTTTGTTTGGAAATGTAGAAAACCTTCCTATCTTTGCAACCGCTTAGAACAACAAAGCACAACGCTAGAGATTCGGGGAGATACTCAAGCGGCCAACGAGGGCAGACTGTAAATCTGCTGTGAAAACTTCGCAGGTTCGAATCCTGCTCTCCCCACGGAAAGGCCGAAAAACCTGAAAATTTAAAGTTTTCAATCTTTTCAAAAAGCCGAAAAAAATGTCTGAAGACCTGCAAATTCAAGGATTTGCAGGTTTTTTTCGTTTTAAGCCTATTTTCAATATTTATAAATCCACACAAAATTAAAGGTGCAAAATCGGTGCACTTTCCGGCGCACAGAAAAGTGCACCAGAAACAGCAAGAATCCCTTATATTACAGGGGTTAACGAGATTAACGACTTGATTTGGCAGTGATATTATTCTACATTTATTAATTTAAAAAGTAGGATTATGTTGGAAAGCAGTTTTGGTTTGGGATTCTTTTTAAAAAGACCCAGAATAGAAAGCAGAGAATGGATTGTGTATTTCAGAATAACAGTTGACGGCATCCGCAGGGAAAGTTCAACTAAGAGAAGATGGGATAATACGCGATGGGATCAAAGGTTCGAAAGAGCGGTCGGCTCAAAGGAAGATGCTAAGTCGCTGAACTTCTTTTTGGATTCGCTGACTTTAAAAATCAATGAAATCAAAACCGAAATGATGTACAGCGGCAAAACCATAACCGCTGAGAAAATTATGGACGAGATCCTGGGAAGGACAGCCCCAAAGATTAAGGTTCTTGAAGAATTCCAGAAGCATAATGATGAAATGGAGGCGCTTCTTGGAAAAGGCTATGCGAAAGGCACCCTTGACCGGTTTACCATTACCAAAAACCATTTGACTGCATTTATAAAGTTCAAGCTTAAAAAGGATGATGTTGAATTTGCGGATTTGAACCTTGAGTTTGTAAAGGACTTTGAATTTTACCTTAGAACTGTACGCGACTGCAGCAACAACACCACCCTCAAGTATATTGCAAATTTCAAAAAGATTGTAATCCGCGCCATCGATAGGGAAATAATTTCCAAGGATCCATTCAGGAACTTTAAGGGACGTAAAACAAAACTGGTAAAAAAACCACTCACCGCACAGGAATTGTATGAACTTGAGAGCCATTATTTCACAACCGACAGGCTTAATGTCGTAAGGGATGTATTTGTATTCCAATGCTACACAGGACTTGCTTATATCGACGCATACCAATTAAAGAAAACGGATATCAAAGAAGGCATTGATGGAAATCTATGGATAATGTCTGAAAGGCAGAAAACAAACTCATCATTTAATGTTCCTCTTCTTCCCCACGCACTGAAAATAGTTGAAAAATATAAAGAGCACCCCCTATGTATGCAGCGTGGAACCGTGCTTCCTGTTTCATCCAACCAGAAAATGAATGAGTACCTGAAAGAAATTGCTGTATTGTGCGGTTTTCCTTTTACGCTCAACACACATATGGCCCGCAGGACTTTCGGAAGCACAGTAACCCTCAATAACAACGTTCCTATAAACGTAGTTAAAGAACTGCTCGGCCATGCATCAGTAAAACAGACCGAAGCATACGCTATCACAGAGCAGGCGACTATTGGACGTGAAATGTCCATTCTGAATAAAAAGCTAAACAAGAATGAGTCCAAAATATCTAAACCAGACCTTGCGGTTCTCACAAGACTGGAAAAAGAAATACAAGCTATCAAACAGAAATATAACATTTCTTCTTGATCAATAATTTAAATATATTCAACAGAAAAGAGGCTATCTCAAATTTTGAGATAGCCTCTTTCTATATAGTTTAACTTCGCTCTTATAGCCCGGATGATAAGATGGGGTGTACTTTATGTATCCTAAATCCTGGAGCTGTTTAAAATACTTATGATAAGTGGGCAGCGTATTCACATGTGACAGCTCCATAATCTTGCTGCGGCTTACTTTAATCCTTCTCCTCTGCCCCTGCCTGTACCCCAATCCTAATATTGCTATTAAGATCGACAAATGCCAGACGTTCAGTTGCGGATCATCAATATACAATGAGATGTAATCCATAATGTTTCTTTCTTTTAATCTATTGTTTTGTTTCATCATCAAATAGTTTTTGAAGATCTTCCTTATTGTAGTAATACGAGCCAAACACTTTTTTGAAACGGACTTTTTGGCTTATCCTAAGATTCTGTACAGAACCTGCTGAAATATCAAGCAGTTTTCTCACAGACTTGCTTCTTATCCACTCTGGTTCCAAATTTTCTTTCCCTCCAGAATCCTTATCTTTAAATACGGCTTGTATTTTATCAAGCAGAAGAAGACCAAACTCTTTTAAGTCTTCCTTGGTCACAAATTCATTCATCCTTTAAGTATAAAAGTTATTACTAGCAGAACCTTTAGATGTCCGCATCGGCTGAAAACAAAAAATATATTTCACTCCCTCGTGTTTTCTTAAAGGATGGTTTATATTTTAAGTATCCATATTGGTGAAGCTCTTGGATACATTTATGATATGTATTTGCAGAGGAAACTTTGGCAATAACAATAATCTCCGAGCTGAATACAAAAATTGGATTAATAAAGCCCTTAACGGATCTGAACTGCAGTAAAGCCGCATAAATGGCAATATGCATTGGACTGATCCGATAATCATTCTTTATTGCGGTGAAAAAATCCGATAAAGGCTTTAAAGTTTCCATAATTTTAAAGTGAAGGAGATTTTCTTTTCTTTACTTTATTATCTTTCTTCCCTGAATCCCCTTCATCTGAATCTGGACTCTGTTTGTGATCTTTAGAAACTGATTCTTTTTGAGATTCAGCCTTCTTCTCTTCCTTGCTCTCTCTATGGTTGATTCTCTGAAGATTTGCATCATAAACATTGACAGTCTTAAATTGGGGATTTGCCTCCACATACATTTTGCTTTCGACACCGCTAACTACGAAGGTCGCTGACTGAAGATTTCCTTTTTTAAGGGAATTCAAAAGGTCTTCTTTATACTGCGGAGTATTGAGCTCTTTGATTGAATGTTTTGCCAGACTTGCTTCCAAATCATACCCGTAGTTATGATGGTATTGGTTTAGCTTAAAATTACCATTGTCAGATTGTTTAAAGTCGATCTTCAGCCAGCAATTATAGCTCTCTCCTTCTTTATTTTTAAGATCTTTATTGACAGATCTGCCTTCCATCAGATTATAAGCCTCTTTCATTGTAATGCTGGAGCCGTCTTTGTTGATGTAAAAAGTCTGTTCCAGACCAGGTTTGTTTTCTTCTTTCTGAAGATTGACGTGATAGGAATTAAAAAAGTACATATCTGTCTGCTCAGACCTTTTGAAATTTAATTCTACAGTTAAGGTATCCTTATTTGGCAGACCATTGTTCATAATGCCGGTGTGCATGATTTTAAAATCCTTATCTCCCTTCATTATGTTCTCTCGCAGTTCAGCATCGAACGTTTCTCCAAACCCAGTATATTTTAACTGGTCTTTCAGGTATTCTAAATTTTTCTCATTCATTGCGTTTTCATTTAAATTATTTTCTACAAATTCTTTCCTTTGTCTTTCGTCCCTGGCAAAACCAGTTATCTCAATCGCCTCATTAGAAGAAAGGTCAATTCCGCTATTCATAAGCGCATTTAAGTCAATTATCAGCGAATTTACAGGCAGTGTCACAAAGTATTCTGCATCATTAGTCATTGCAATACAATATTCTTCTGCGTCCTGCGAACCACGAAAAAACTCAAGCGTATTACTATTATTAATATGATCAATATTAAAGGCAACATACGTGTATCCGAGATAAGCCATTTCCTGGGTGTAACCCAACATCATTTCACTGTCATTTAAGTCGATTGTCATTTTACTGCTATATATATGTTTTAAACCCGAGCTACATTGATAGCATTTTATCTGTCAGATTTTTAATATCAAGATTCAAGTGTCTTCCGCCGTTCTTTTCAATGATCTCAATTGTGAAGTATTTTTTCTCAGGAATGGTAAATTTGTCAAGGACATATACTTTTACAACCTGAGACTTATCGGGTATCACCTGAGAAGTCGAAGTTGTGTATAGCGGCACAATTTCAATTTCCTGTGAGGCCGTCCGCTTTGATTTTTTCTGGTCTCTTATAAAAAAACGCAACTGGTCGATGTCATAGTTTATTTTCGATTTATTCTCAAATACTATCCTGAAATACAAAATATCTTGACTTATAAAAATACCACTGACTTGTAGACTGATCTGAAACTTTGAACGTTTAACTCCGCTAACTTTTTTCTTTTTTGATAAAGCAAGCATGGCTCCCTCCTCAATTTTTTTCTGATTCTCGTTCTCAAGTGAAAACAGAACATCTTTATTAACAGCAGTTCCGTTTTCTGCCATAATATTTAAGTCTGGGCAGCCCTCATCATAATTCAGCACAAACACATATAATCGTGAGTCAGAAGTTATAACTGTTAGATTAGTTTGGAAAAAGTTCTGCGTGGCTGCCTTTACAAGAAGTATATTCTCTACTCCTTTTGCTTTCTGCACCAGCACATCTGTGCTCCCTTTATCAATGCTCTTGATTGCATAAGGGAAAACAATGCTTGTGGTTTTGGAGAAGCCGATCTGCAGATTCGAATACTGGTCTTCGTAAAAGATATTTCCTTTTCCGGTTGGCTGAGGATAAACTGAAACGCAAATCAGCATCCAGCTTATTAAAAAAAACAAATAATCCGCTCTTTTCATTTTTCACTCTTTTAGGGTTTTAAATTCTTTTGTTTTTCATCATACAGCAGCACACGATAACCTGCTTTCACAACTACTTTTATAAGTTTTACCTTTTTGCTCATAAGACTTTTGGCAGCTTCTATCCCCATACCTGCTGCCTGCGCTCCCCATGAATCCGATATACCGTTAAGTCCCAAAGTCTGAATAGATCGGTCGGCTGATGCTTTTGCAACATCCCTGCTGATCGCTCCGGGAATATAGATGCCGTCGATGCCGTCAATATCATATACAGCCAGTTCGACGGGAAATATCGAATTATTGTACTGGATGTTTGTGATTTTTACCTCCAGCCTCTCTCCTTTCAAAGCCGCCATCCCATATAGAAATGTATTTCTGGGTATAATCGTTCCCTGCAGGAAAATATCGTTCGTAAGCCTTAATTTAACCACTGACCCATTGACAATGGTCTGCGTCTGATGCACAACTGCTTCAATAGAATTCTGTATATCTTCAGCAGGCTGCGCTTCGTCAAGAGAATAAAATGCATTTGTTTTCAATAAGGACTGCGAAACGGCATTGCGCTGGAGTGAGCTTATGTTATTCTCTGCTGCTTTTTTTAGTACTGAATATATTTTCCCTTTTTTTCTGTCAGATGTCTGCTTAAGCCTTTCCTGCACGCGCTGCGGATGCTGTATATCCAAAATATTTTCGAGCATGACGCCTAACTGCTGAAGTTCCGGATCTGCTTCCTGCGGTGAGCTCATGGCTGACATAAGCCCTTCGAGCTTTCTGATTTCTTCCGATTCACCCCGAGAAGTGCCGTAATTCTCAAATTCCCTCATGTCCTGACCGTAACTCGTCACCGCAGGCTGGCTGATTACTTTTTCAAGAGCCCTTAGCTTCTCATAAACTTTCTGTTCATTGCGGTCCTGAAATGACTGCGAATTAAAAGCCGATTTATTTTTTGGAAGCATGCGGGACTCAAAACCGTCAGCGGTAAAAAAATCTGCTTTCTCTTCCGAGGCTTTATTATCAGAATAGTTGGGATCTTTTTTTATCTGCTCCTGCAGTTTTATCGAATCAACTGCTGCCTGATCATAATAGCTCATCTTGTCAAGTGCCGAGTCTTCTTTAAATTTAGGCAGGGGCAGATTAAAATTAAATCCCTTCTTTTCACCGCTCTCCGCTGTTTTAGCTTCCACTCTTCCTCCGCCTAAGGAATAGAATAGGAATGTCAAAAACGGAAATGTTATAAGCGGCAGCATTAAAAGCATCTTTCTCTTCTTAGATTCCTTTTGAGATACTATTTTCTCTTGCATAATTTTAGTTTTTTAAGTTAAATATCTTAGTCTTTGAAGCTGCTGGGATCACGGCTTCTTTATAAAAGGTCCTGTACAGGTTATAGATCAAATAACCCGATGCCACGACCGTAAAGAAAAGAAGTCCCCAGATCAGTTTTGTTTTAGAAAGCCCATCCGTGGCTCTCTTCATTCTTTCTGCCCATCTTTTCTGCACCAGCAGATAATACTTGTTATATACAAAAGGCTCAGTCTGTTTTTTAAATAAGGCTTTCATAAATTTTTATTTTCTGGTTTCAGCCGAGATATCCTTATTTTCAACAGTATTGAATCGCTCAATAAGAAAACCGTGCGGATTATTGTCGCTTCTTGAGACATTGCGGAGCGAACCTTCGGTAAGAAGGCTTCTTTTCATAATGCTGGTAGTACGGATAATACTCTGCCGTGCGTAACATCTAAAGCGGTAGGGATACTCACGGATATCAATGCTCACGCTGTCAATCTGAATGGTCTGGCTTATATTCCCCGATATGATGCCGGAATAAAAATTGTTTTCTTTCAGATCGTCGTAAATGCGTTTGGCACTGTCATCTGCCAGATAAAGGGCTTTTGTGATATTGGTTTTTATGACCTTGTCATCAGGATCAAGGGTAAAGAAAAACTTGTGAAATGTCTTTACATGATCTCTGGCTTCCACAGGAATATTGTCTTTTCTTTCCGAAGCGTAAGCCTCCAGCGCTTTGCCGTTTGCCAGAATATATACCTTATCCTGCATGAGGCTTACTGTCTGAAAACTTTTATAGACAGCATAGCAGCTTATTATGATGCAGCCTGCAATTACAAGCATTGTGAAACCTCTTACATACCTGAAAGCGGTATCTATGTTCTTCATTTTCGTAAACATGAGACGCTGTTTTAAGTCTGTTTGGAATTTCCTTTAAGCCTATCATTCATATAATTTCCTTTTTCTTGGAAATAGGGACTGCTTCCTGCAGTTGCAGCCATGCTGCCGGTCATTCTCCGATCCGCATCTCCCATTGCATCTGCGGCCATCCCAACTGCATTTGAGGAAGACCTCACAACAGTATTGGCTGAATTGCCAAACATGCTTGTCACTTTATGGCCCAGAGCCCCTCCTCCGCCTGCGTGAACTATATAATTTGCAACAGATGGGACTGTAAAGTATCCAATGATTCCAATTATCATAAAAATCAAATAGGACATATCGGTCCTGCTGAAAAAAGTGTCACCTGTTGCCTGCATCTGCGAAAGGTCCAGTTTAAGCATAAGCTCCTGAATTTTGCCGATTATGCTGCCGAAAATATTGGCAACGGGAAGCCACAGGTAAATATTGATATATCGGGCAAGCCAGACAGTCAGCGTGTGCTGGAAACCGTCAAAGACCGCTATTCCAAATACCAGCGGTCCTAGAATGGAAAGCACCACCAGCTGAAATGTCCGAAGGGTGTCAATGCATAAGGCCGCGGCTTCAAACAAAACTCTCAGCACCTCGCTCAGCCATTCCTTGACCGAATTCCGAAAGCTGTAAGAAGCTTTTTCCATGGCAAATTTCACGTCATTGCCTATGCCTGCCAGCATGCTCTCATCCGATGGATCAGCGCCGTCATGCGTATACTTGTACCATCTGTCACGATCACCCGTTCCAGCTGCACCCACATACATCTTCCATGGATTGGTTTCTTTGATTGCTTTTTCCTTCTCTTTAAGCAGTACGGCAACTGCATTGTTAGAGCCCGTTACCATAGCACCAGTAGCTGTAACAGTTGGTTTCATAACTCCATTTATAAGAGCCAGCACCGAAGGAAAAATCATAACGCAGAATCCTATTACAAAGGGACGGAAGAGCGGATAAAAATCAATCGGCTCGGCGCTTGCTATATGCCTCCACACACGTGAAGAGATATACCATATAGTTCCAAAACCGGCTATTCCCTGCCCGACTGCGATAAGGTTGCTGCACAACGGCATCATTTCATCGTAAAGCTGGTCTAAGACCCCATGAAGACTATTCATCTCATCCCCTAGTCCCTGTGCTATTATTCTGCAAGGAAGCAGTAATATGATAAGCATCACACAAATTGCTTTTTTGTTTAATAGGTATTTCATACTCTAATCTTTAAATTCCTGAAAACTCTTTGAGACATAAACATCATTTTTCTCTTTTAATCTCTGAAGAGCCAGAATGTTTGACGTGGTATTAAAGTTTCTAAGAAAAAGCAGTTTATCCTGCATCTGCCCGTATATTTCATCTACAGCCTCCAGTCTCTCGTCATCTGACATTCTGAGCTTATCTGCAGTAATAGCCATAGTAAGTTCGTCAAGATTGCGCAGGCTTTGATTAAGCAGGTTTGTGTAAACTTTTTCAAAATAATGCATTTCATCTCCGCTGAAATTCTCGCTTTTTATAAACCGGTTCATTCCGCTACGGCTTTCTTTGACTATTGAAATCTGATAATCCACTATATCTCCCACCCTTTTGTAATTTTTCACAGCCGGGCTTACCTGCATGAGTGCATCCAGAAAAGTTTTATGAAGACTGAAATTTCCTTCAGTCATCTCTTTAACCGTTTTATATCCGCCTGAAAGCACCTCATAACCCTTTTTCATATCACTGAGAATTTTCTTGAACTGTGAGAGCTTTTCGATATTCAAAATAAGCTGCTGAATTTCTGCTGACTGCGCTTTTGATTTATATGGGGTCAGAAATAGGCAGACAACTGCCAAAAACAATACTATCTTTTTCATCATTGCAAAATTTATAATCCGTACAATTCATTTAATCCTTTAGAATCCTTCTTATCGGCGGTTTTTGAAACCGACAGAAGTCTGGCTTCGCTGCTGAAAAAAAGGCAGAAATTATAATCCTCCTGCATAGTTTTGTGCAGTTCATTAATGCGCTCAAGCCTCTGGTCATCTTTCAGTTCCAGCTCTGCATCAGTGGTGATGGCCAAAAGCTGGTCGAGAGTCTGGCTGCAGTTCTGCAGCAGCCTTCCAAATGACCTGTTTATATAATCAAGCTCGCTTCCATGAAACAGATCTGCCGTTTTTAGATCAGCCACAGTCTTTTGGCAGAGTTTCATTATTTTAAACTGCATGGATATAATCTCCGCTGTTTTGTAATAGTTCCTAACCTTTGGATTTATCTTTAAAAGCGAGGTGAAATAATCACTGTGCAGGTTCAGTTCTCCTTTTCTGGCATCACCGATGAAATTGAGCCCCTTTGATACCGCCGAATATCCTTTCTTTGCATAATCGATATAGACCTGAAGCGCCGCTATCTGAAGGATCAGTTCCTTCCTCTGCTTTGCCTGCCCGTTCATGCTATGGTTAAAAACACATAGCGTTATTAGTATTACAGCAATCTTTTTCATGATTTTAAGTAGATTAGGGAATTCCGTAAAATTGTTTCACACGGTTTACATCTGCTTCCGTTTTTGCCCTCTGCAGGCTCAACAGTATGTTCTGCTGGTTAAACATCTTAACGTCATCATAGTTCGCATCTATCTCATCGGCCGCCTTATTGATGATCTCAAGCCGTTTGAGATCGCTCATCTGTGTGGCGAAAGAATCCAGGATCAAAAAAATCTGGTCGATATTCTTCACGCTTTTCTCCAGTATTCCAGTGTAGACCTGCTCCATATACTGGATTTCGCTGTTTTTAAAATGGGTATCCTGCTTGAAAAGATTCCAGGCTCTTTCATATTCCTGAACAAGCTGTGTCTGCTTTTTTATAATCTCTTTTATTCTCTGATAGTAGGTGATAATTGACTTTACTTTTGCCAGCTCTTCATAATATCCTTTGTAAAGGTCTTTCTGCTTCTGGGTCCAGTCCGATATTTCATCAAGTTTTAATTTGGACAGCACATTTTCCACCTGCTTCTGGGCATTCTGAAGCCAGATTGTCTTGTTCTGCAGTCTCTGGATTCTCAGATCGATTGCTTTGATTACTTTTTTGGTTACTGTTTTTACAATCTCGAGTATTGGCAGAACCGCTGCTTTTTCAGCAGGTCTTGCTGGAGTGCTTACCAAAAGAAGGCAGACCAGACTGATAATTAATTTCTTTTTCATTATTCCTTTCATTTTTCATTTAATTCCATTTTTCATATCCTGAGCCATCGCGGTTATACCCTTCTTTATATCCCCGCCAAACTTCTGTGCATAGGCATTCATTTTCACTTTCTCGCTTTCCTCCGTCGTATACGCCAGATATTCCTCGAGAGAAACTTCCGTGCGATATACCTTGGAAAGCATCCCTCCTAAAGAGATAAACACTTCTTTGTATTTCCTAGCGGGATCATTTGCTTTGTTTACTGATAAAACCAATGCCTTTTCTTTATCAGTGAGTCCCAGCAGTTCCTGAATCTGGCCGAACTTATTTTGGTATTTGCTCTGGTCCAGCAGAATTTTGCAGTCGCTGTTGTTGATGATCGCCTGCTTTACAACAGGCGAGGAAATAATATCCTCAACTTCCTGCGTGACCACTATCGCTTCGCCAAAGAACTTGCGCACGGTCTTAAAAAGATATTTTATGTAATTTGCAAAACCCTCCTTCATCAGTGCTTTCCATGCTTCCTCAATAAGTATCATTTTTCTGACACCTTTAAGCTTGCGCATCTTATTTATAAAGACTTCCATAATGATGATGGTCACAACAGGAAAAAGAATCGGGTGGTCTTTGATATTATCAAGCTCGAAGACAATAAAACGCTCTTTCAGAAGATCCAGATTTTCCGTGGCGTTCAGCAGATAATCAAATTCGCCTCCCTTGTAATAAGGCCGAAGGACATACAGAAAATTGTTCACGTCAAAGTCCTTTTCCTTTACCTTATCTCTTTCCAAAATCGAGATAAAATCTT
Organism: Flavobacterium endoglycinae; assembly: GCF_017352115.1. Taxonomy (NCBI): domain Bacteria; kingdom Pseudomonadati; phylum Bacteroidota; class Flavobacteriia; order Flavobacteriales; family Flavobacteriaceae; genus Flavobacterium; species Flavobacterium endoglycinae. The sequence continues at coordinate 4,532,885 of NZ_CP071448.1, read as the reverse complement.
CTTTTAGGAAATCATAGAAACTGTTAAAACAGGGAAAAATTTCTGCATTTATATCCAACTTCTCATAGTAAATCTGCAGGGCATTGGAGAGCGCTACATACTCGCTCCTGTTAAAGGTTTCGTCGTCTTTTTTCCAGAGTGCCAGAAGCAGCGTTTTAATGCTTTCTTTTTTCTCTGTATCCAGACTGTCTCCCTCAGAAATATAAAAAGGATTGAAACGGATAGGATTTTTTTCATCGTATGTGAAATAATACCCTTTGACCATATCGCAGAGCCCCTTATAGCTGTGCCCCACGTCCACCAGCACTATATGGGTTCCCTGCTCGTAATAGCTCCTTACCATATGATTGGTGAAAAATGATTTCCCGCTCCCTGATGGCCCGAGTATAAACTTATTTCGGTTGGTGCAGATGCCCATTTTTACGGGCTCATCGCTGATATCCACATGAACCGGTTTTCCAGTTAATCGGTCTCCAAGTCTAATACCGCAGGGACTCAGAGAAGATCTGTAGCCAGTTTCCATATTCAGAAAGCATACCGCATGTTCCGTAAAGGTGTCAAAGGTGTCATTCATTGGAAAGTCCGCTGCATTTCCTGGAATTCCTGCCCAGTAAATCTGTGGAGCCCCGACGGTTTCCTGCTTCGCAGCAGCATCCATCTGGGCAAGAGCTGATGATACCTTATTCTTAATCTCTTTCAGTTCTTCCTTGTCCGTACTCCAGGCCAGCACATTAAAATGCGCTTTGACCGGAAGCCTCTGCTGTGATACTGCTTCGTTAAGGAAATCATTAGTGGCATCTCTGGCAATCATATTCTGCCTGCTGTATGCCGAGAGCGACTGCAGCCTCAATCGCTTGCCTTCAAGCTTTTGGATGATTTTCTGCGCATCCTCAATGAAGATATACTGGTTGTAGATATGATTGCAGGACAAGAGCTGGCCGAGCGTTGAAGCAAAACCAACGCTGAATTTTGTCTTATCGGTCGAATAGCGGTCATAATTTATTCTTGATCCGCAGAGTCCCGGCAGATCAGCTGCATCACCAAGCGTAAAGAGCTGGCAGTACTTATCCCCTACTGCAAGTCCTTCATCAAATTGTATATCATTAAAAATAAATGATTCTTCCTTCTCTGATAAAAAACAGTACTTTTCCACCAGCCCAATTTTTCTGCTCCCGCTTCTAAGCGAATCATTTTTGAGGCGCACCAGTTTTATAAATCCGCTGTCTTCCAAAATCCTTTTAAACTGCCCGCAGGCATCTGCAAAATCATGCAATAGCTGCGGCCTTAAAGTTTCTTCTGGAACTATGGAGCTTCGCAGCAGATTAGAATACAATGAGGTTGAATTCCTTCTTCCCGCCGGTTTCTTGGTCAGCATAATATAGCAGCTGTGATCCAGAAAAGGTCTTTCATTGAAGAAACGCTCACTGCTTTTGGCCAGAAAGCTGCTGTCCTCCCTTGAAAAATCTGCCTTATGCATACTTTCCAAAAACCAGTCCTGCTTATGAAAAACACAGAACTTCGGCAGTACCTTTATGGCCTTTATCCAAGACTGGTGGAAAGCTTCATATTCCTGATCCGACATTGTAAAGATCTCAGGCAGTTCTGTCTTAAAAACTATAGTTACATCGCCTTGTTTTGACAATATGTAATCATGCTCCACTGCCATTATAGGCAGTATTCCCTCCATCGTCTTCATACTTTACATTTTTCTAATTAAGTCCTATCTAGGAAACTTTCCATCTTTATTTTAAGACTCCAGCCGATCTAAGAATATGAAGGCCAAGCCTCGGATTTACGCAGTTGCGCAGAATCTGCCTTTTGTTTTTTATCCTAAATTCTTTTAAGCTGAAACCAAGTGCTTCTTCAAGGTCCGGTATCTGTGCATACCTTATTTTAATGTCAGCAGCAATATCAGCAGGAGGAATATCAAAATTCGACCAGAAAAGATGGCGGTGCAGGACAGCATTTGGCTCAATCAAGGGTTTGTAATAGGGCTTCACATTCTCAACTGTCCAAAAACAGGAAGCATTATGATGAAGAAATAGTATTTCCTGATAAAGCCTCATGTCAGGATATACAGCAGAAGTGCCCCGGAACCTCACGCAGATGTTCTGCCTGAAAGAGGAATGCGATTGGCATGGAGGAGACGACCAGATAAAGTCGAAATCCTTGTAATTTTCCAAAAGAAACTGATGCGCATCTGCAACGATAACATTGTCTTCTGGAAACCTTGCCGAATAAATTGCCGCCAGTACAGGATCAAGCTCTACGGCTGTAACTGAAACACCTTTCCAATCTTTCCTATTGCCTCCTATTCCAGCATATAAGTTTAGAACTTTCACAAATCCACAATTAACGTTCTATAGCTATAACTTAACAAAAATACTTCTGCTGTACACCTTTACATGTTTAGGTACTTTCCTGCCAGCCAAAGCTTTCATCATGCCGTGCTCGCCATAAGTATTGCTCATTCTGTACACTTTAAAAACAAGAAAAGCTCCTGCAGCTCCAATAAAGGCAATGCATATCAGGGAAGGAATTCCAATTATGTACAAAACAGCAAACAGAATCATAAGACCGACAACACCTCCGCTCAAATACCAGATGTACTGTGCTTTAAGTCCCTTAAATTCAATGCTCTGATTGATACCTTTATTGATCGAATAAACACTGCTGCTCATTTCTAGTATCTATCGTTTAAACGCCGAAAAAGGACTTAATTACCGTAGCAACGACCACCAGAAACACACAGCTTCCAAACCAGGCAGCAGCGACTTTTCCGGTATCGGGATCGCCGGCATTCCATTTCTGGTAGACTTTTACAGCACCTATCAGCCCGAGGATCGCTCCTACTGCGTACATCAGTTCGGTGCCGGCATCAAAGTAGCTTCTCACTTTCTGGTTGGCTTCATTAATTCCCGCCACACCGTCCTGACCATAAATAACATTACTGAGCAAAATCATCAGCAGCGACGATCCCATAGCTCTAAATCGTCTAAGAAGACTTTTTAATTTCCATCTGCATTTTTTCATCACAAATCATTTTTAAAGTTATTCTTTAGCAAAAAAAGAGGAATACCGCCATTGCAACTCTATTTTCCTTGTCACATAAAGCCATACCGCACCAGAGAGAACGGGGAATATTCCTCTTCTGAATTTTTAAAATACCGATCCTTCCCACAGGCTGTCTGCTTCGCTCAGACTTAAAACAAGATTGGGATGTAGTTGGGACTCGGAAACCATCAGCTGGTTAATGTTTTCTTTGAGAGCAGAAATTTTGACAAAAGGATATTCTTCAAGAAGCATTCTTAAGTAGTTTTCAAACTGCTGTTTTGATAAATTCTTTTCAGAACATTCTTTAGCGGCATCTTTAATCCGCTGGGAAAGTTTTTCTGCATCTTGCAGCGGATCAAATGATTTGGGAAATGAATCGGATATTGATTTTATTTCCTTTATATTTTTAGAAGTTTTTTTAAGAAATGGTATTTGCAGTTTCTTTTCACCTGATAAGATTTTTTTTAAATCACCGCTGTGAAATTTAAATAAGATTACTAGATACCAGAAAATTATAGCAATACCAGCCGCGGTCAGATAACTGCCCCATGAAATATTTGTAAACATAGCTCCTCATTTTATCGTTCAACATTTTATCCTCCTCTATGAAAACCGCCATCAGTTAAGAGCTGATGGGATTTATTCTACAGTCCAAAGGAACGATAAGTATAAACTTTCTACAAGCACAACTTTCTAGAGCCTTTTTTGTTCCCTTTCAAAATGCTTGATTTTAAAGGCATTTCGACTGCTTTTCAAATAAAGACTAGTACGTTTTTATCTTGCTGATTATTTTCTCAAGGCTTTCAATGGCAAGTTCTTTATCCCGATCTTCGGGATTATACGATTTTGCCCTTATCGATTTATAAGAAAGATTTCTTCTGACAGGGGTGGAAAGATAAGGCACAATGCTTTTAAAAATGTAATTCATCGACTTTGCTTTTATAATTCTCGCTTCGTCTGTTGCTCTAAGGATCAGAGCTATCTGATCCCCCGAAAGCATGCACTCCAGCTTATGGTCTGCCTTCTCTACAAATTCACTGCCGGCATAATTGGTCGTCTGCTCCTGCATTTCAATTGCGGCCTTCTTTTCGAGATATCGGGCTTCGCTGGAAAACCAGTATTCCAAAAATGAAATCAGATTCTGCTGTGAGGGACTAAAGGTTAATTTTAAGTCAGGGTTTACTTTGGACAGTCTGCTGCAGATATAAAGCAGTTTTTCAAGCCTTTCCGATAAATTTTCAAAGCCTTCCAAATAGCCGCCAATTTTAGCGACCAGTTTCTCAGCATATTCTCTGGAGTTGAAATTCATTCTAATAAGCATAAGATCAAGATCTGAAATACATTCTTTTTCAGAAATTGCATGCCTGAATTTTTCCAGTTCAGTGATTATCTCTCTGTAATACAAAATCTGGCGGTAGGTACATTTTGTGTTTTTGGAGTTATGCAGCGGCGCAGCGAGAAGATCTGCAACAAATTCCAATCCAGCATCTTCATGTTCTGTATTTTCTTTTATTTTAATCAGTCTCTTTAAGACGGTAAGCGTTTCCTTTTTCCATACCAAAAAATAGCTGTTCGGCACTCTTTGGTCAAGACTGATAAATGCAGAATATCTGACCTCGACAAATGACAGCAGGTCGTCAAGGGACGTGACAATCAAATCAAATATTTCATTTAACTGCATCGAATTGAATTGCTCTTTCTTTCTTATCTCTATTACCCTATCTATTAAAAAAACCAATGAAGAATGGTACTTTCTTATAAGAAGCCTGATCTGCCTTTTGCTTTTGAGCTCAAAAAAAGAGTTTTTAATATGAATTTTAATTTTTTTTGATTCACTCACCATTCTTTCATTCAAAATTTCCAGCTCGCTTTCTGATACGCTTATTGAGGAACTTCCTGCATCAAATGAATTTATAATTAGCGAATCGAACCATTCCAAAGGATACATTTTAATCATCGTCTTATCGTTTTAATTAAACAATCTTTGGCAGAATAAGGAGCGGTTAAGGCCGCTTACTTTTTAGTGGAGCGAAATTCTGTTGGCAGCAAACCGGTATGTCTTTTAAAAAATACGCCAAAGTTTTCAGGGCTGCTGAATTCTAGTTCATCGGCAATAGCAGCCACAGTATAGTTGGAATCAGTAAGAAGATTTTTCGAAACGTTGACAAGAGCTTCAATTATAAAAGATTTGGCAGTTTTTCCCGTGCTCTCTTTAACCATCTTGTTCAGATGTCCTGGAGTAATAAATAATGCACCCGCATAAAACTGTACGTGGTGCTGTGTTCTGAAGTGTATTGAAAGCAAAGTCAGGAAATGGATTACAATGCTTTCCCTTCTTGAAAAGTCAAGATCAAGCTCCGGTTTATATTTGGAATGTATAAACTTGAGTTCGTGTATAAACAGATTAAAGCATATCCGGCGCAGCTTACTAATAATCTCCGGCCTTTCATTGCCGCATTGCAGCGCGTTCATTAATTTATAAATTACCGATAAAACTTTAAAATCCTCTTCTTGAAGGCCAATCTTTCGGTCAGATTTCAGCATTAAAAAACTGAATGCATCCAAAAGCTCTTTCTCATAACAGTTATTAAAGGCAAAATCGAAATTTGTCCTTATAAGATAAAGCTGGATGTTAGGCGTCACCTCAAGTTTGGTGCAGATTGAATTATATGGAATCAGCAATAAATCTCTGCGTTTCAATATATTGGCCTCGTCACGAAATCTGATATTCATTTTGCCATTTTTGATTAAAAGCACTGAAAAATTCGAAATGGAAAATGGAACCTCCAGCACATTTTTCACTTTGTACTCTGTAAGCAGCAGGACATCGATCCCGTCATTTTCAATGCTTTTAATTTCTGTATTTAAGATTTCTCTAATCATTTTTTGTCTTTTATGAAGATCTGCTTTTAGATTTCATCCTTGAAGAAATATTCCATCCACATCAGAAACTGGAAATACAGATTTGACAGGCAGCAGATGTATAAAACATACGCTGTTAATCGCGGACTCTCAGTATTATAGTCTTCGTTTAAGACATAGCTCACAATCTGATCGGCGGCAAAAAGCTTCATTATAAAATAAAGGCTCAAAAGATTGAAGAAGAATAATAAAATATAAAACAGAGCCCGCTTTTTCATAATTCATAGGATTTTTTTTTAAATGCCTTTTGCTAAAGCAGTGCATTATTTAGATGCACTGCCCTCACTAAAAAATTCAATTTCCGTTGCGCTTACTGGTTGTAGAAGTCTCCCAGTCCCTATCCTTTCTAGCCTTTTCACTAAATAAAACTGCTTCCGAAATAGAAGAAATGGACAGGATTGTTTCTTTCTCATTTGTTAGAAGTGTTGAATCTTGGCGTTTGGAAATCTCGTATTGGATTATAAAATCATCAACAATGTGGTACTGCTGTCCACGCAGATTTCCGAGATTGACAATATATCCCTTGACATCAAGTTTCAAAGATGATCCAAGTGCGCTTTCATCAGCGATGATGAGTAAGGTGCCGACAGGATCCCCATCAGAAGAAATCGTATCTAAATCAGGATTGTTTTTTTCAGAAATCTTTAATGCACCGCTGAAAACCTGATCTCTGAGCACTGACATTACTCTGCCTTTAATACGGGCAGGTATCAGAAGTATATAATTTCCCGCCCGCACTTCCCCAAAGTTGTCCTCTGAAGAAGTTCCTTTTTTTAAATCTGAACTTCTCTCTTTTTTATTTGTTTCTTTCGAAACCGCACTTGAATCGGAATTGTCAAAGTCATCATTTGAACATGAACCTAAGAAAATAATTAAACCAGTTAATAATAAATTTTTCATAATGCAAAATGGTTTGGTTAATTGAGAATTATCTCAGTCCATTTTGCCCGGGCCAGCAGAACTTTTGCTCAGTGCTTTACTGAATCTTTGCTGTTGAATTCAGAGCAAATCTAGAGCGCAAAAAAACATTAATCAAGGACATATGTGCGGGTTTTCGGAAAATCCACTACTGATTTCCATGAAATCGATAAAGTATTTTTCCTACATTATTACACTGTTTTTCAAATATTTACAGTATTTTTGAATGCTTCTCACAGATCGTTTCCGCATTTTTAAATATTAATCTGTTTATGCTTTTTTCCAGGGCGTAAACTTAAAGTTTCCATGTATTATGAAATGTACATTACCTGTATTGCTGTTTTTATTTTTAGTCAAGTCATTAAATGCGCAGAAGATTTCAAAATCAGTTCCCGATTCTCTTGTATTTAAAACATATACTTATCTGGATGATAGGATTTATGAATACAAAAATGACAGCCTGAAAGCAGCTCCTTATTTATTTGCCTATTTAAAGAAAGCAAGACAGGAAAAGAATTATGAAGAGACCGTTAATGCATACCAAAACATACTGCATCAGTCTCCAATGAATCTGCGTTTGAAATATGCTGACAGCATGGTGATCGCAGCTGAAAAATCAAAAAGCGATGAACTAATCGGGTCAGCTAATCTATCGAAAGGGATCGTCTATTACAGCCAAAAAAATTATGTGAAAGCATATGACTATTACATTAAGGCAAACGAAAGCATTTCCAAAACTGAAAATGATTATCTGATCTACAAAACCAAATATCATATTGCGCAGATTAAATATTATCTCGGCTTTTATGATGAGGCCATTTCACTCTTTACTGACTGCCTTGAATATTTTAAAAAAAATCAGGCTCGCCCTTATTTGAATTCACTGCATTCATTAAGTGCCTGCTATAATAAAGCTGGCGATTACAGCAGATGTTCGCAGACTAATGCGTTGGGACTTGCAGAATGTGAGCGGCTGAAAATTCCGGAAATGGAATTGTTTTTTAAACACTCGGAAGGAATCAACCAGTTCTTCCTAAATAATTATCATACCTCCATAAAAATGCTTCAGGAGGTTATACCCCAGCTGAACAGCATCACAGAATTTGCCAACATATCCATTGCAAATTTTTATATAGGAAAAAGCTATTGGAAACTTCAGCTTCCTACAAAAGCAATTCCCTACTTTAAAAAGGTTGAAAAGGCTTTTATTGAGAAAGGATACATCCGCCCGGATTTAAAGGAAGTTTTTGAATTAATGCTTAAATATTACAAGAAGGAGAATAATCTGAAATCCCAGCTTTATTACATAGACCAGCTTTTAAAAGCTGACTCTGTATTAACAGATTCCAATACGTATCTGGTGGGAAAAATCCATAAGCAGTATGATACTAAGGAAATTCTGCTGGAAAAAGAAAAAATACAGCAGCAGCTTGTAAAAGAGAAATATTACGACGTTATTTTGATCAGCGTGGTTGTCGTTCTGTTCTCCGCTGTTATTTACGGGACCTATAACCACTTTGAAACCAAAAAGCGCAATAAGATCAAATTTGATCTGCTTCTGGAAAAAAACGATAAAAACAGCATACAGAAACAGACACCCGATAAATTCGAAATAACCGACATTTCGCAGGAGACTGTACAGCAGATAATAAGACACCTTGAAAAATTTGAAAGGGATAAAAAATTCCTGCACAAAGAGGCAACACTAGCCACTTTAACTGTACGGTTTAATACAAACAGCAAATACCTCTCAAAAGTGATATACCATCGCAGCGGCAAGCGTTTTGCCGATTATATCAATGACCTAAAAATTGATTATCTCGTGGAGCTGCTGCGAAACTCAAGCTTGCATAGAAATTACTCCATTGGCTCCCTGGCGGAGGAAGCTGGTTTTACTTCCACTCCCCGATTCACCAATGCATTCAGCTCCAGAACAGGAATTTCAGTCAGTTATTTCCTTAAGGAATTGAAGAAAGAGAATTCGTGAGAATATTTTATTACCAATACCGTTTTCATTTAAGGCAAAATTTTACTTTTGCTTACTTAATTTAAAAAATTGTATAATGAAAGACCTAATTGCAAAAATCAACGCTGAAATCGAAACGTTTAAAACAGAATCTGAAGCTGTAGCTGAAAAAGGAGTTAAAGCTGCTGGAGCGAGAGCAAGAAAATCATCGTTAGAAATTGAAAAACTTTTAAAAGAGTTTAGAAAAGTTTCTATTGAGGAATCAAAAAAATAAAATAGAAAAAGAAAGATATTTTAAATATCTTTCTTTTTTTCTATATAATAAAATTTGTCTTCAGCATCCCCATATTTACTTTCAACAAGAGTAAAAAAATCTGCCAAAGAAATTTGTCTATAAAAGCAAATAATTTTTAATGTTGATACTGGAATTTTATAACCTTCAATTTGATTAATTTTTCTGGCTATTGATTCATGGACGTTATGTTGTCGGGCCCATTCTCTAAATGAATCAATATCTATCATCCATTCTTCTTTTATAAAATTACAAACGTGTTGATCCACTAGAAAAACTTTGGTTTTCTTTGGTTTTATTAACTGTTTATTATTTTCATTTTTCAAAGCCATCAAGACAAAAGAATTGAATAATTATATTTTTTCTGCACACTATAGTGTGCAATTCAAAATAATATTCTATATTTGTTATCAAATACATATATTTGCGATACTTCAAATAATATAATATGAAGCGTTCGCTTTGAACCTGCTCTCTAAAACTGGTAATTTTAATACGCGCAGGAAGATAAGTGTAAATGCTCACGCCAAATGGCGTGGGCTCACTTATTGCGCGTGCGGTATACCAGTACCCAGAGAGCGATAAGCTGAGTTTAAACCCACGCCTCCTTTTTAGGAACACAAGTATAACCTCATCATTTCTTAGCCACTGCTTTTTATTCAGTCTCGCATTAAATTTAAACCTTAATGTAAAAATATTTTATTTGTAAAAAGAGCAGTCAATTCTATTATGCTTATTAAGCCGTTTACTTAATACATAAAAATGGCCCTCAGCTGCAGCGACCAAACTAGAGCAGAGGACCTTAGCTAATCAAATATCCATTTAACTAACCAATCCCAATATTATGAATTATTTTTCATTTTTTAAGGATGGAAGAGCTCTTTATTGCCTATTTTTTGCTGGCATTCTGCTGTCTTTTTCCACCGTTCATTCCAGAAACTTTCGAAATTCCAAAACGCTTTATTACCAGAGCCATCAGGTTCAGGGGATTGTAAGTGATGGAGCTTCTCCTCTGCCCGGAGTGGCAATCATCCTTAAAGGCAATAACAATATGGCCGCAATCACAGACTACAATGGCCATTATTCGCTTCAAGCTTCCTCTAGCGACACATTAATAGTGTCTTTTATTGGTTTCAAAACTAAATTTATTCCAGTAAATAACCAGATTAAAATTGACATTAAGCTGGAATATGATACCACAACTCTGCAGGAGGTTCGGGTAAATGCTGGTTATTATTCCGTAAAGGAAAAAGACCGAACGGGGAGCATTGCCCGAATTACCTCCAAAGATATTGAAAACCAACCAGTAACCAATGTATTAGCCACCATGCAGGGCCGCATGGCAGGTGTTAATATAGTGCAGAATACAGGAATGCCTGGAAGTGGATTTTACATAGAAATACGCGGGCTAAACAGTTTAAGAAGCGACGGAAACAGTCCTCTTTACATAATAGATGGTGTGCCATATTCTTCACAAGGCATAGGCAGCAGCTATACTTCCGCAAATATGCCGGCACAAAACAGTCCTCTAAACAGCATCAACCCGTCCGATGTAGCATCAATCGAAGTTCTGAAAGATGCTGATGCAACTGCTATATACGGTTCCAGAGGAGCAAATGGCGTAGTGCTTATTACAACCAAAAAAAGCAAGTCAGGCAAAACATCTGTCTCCGTAGATTATTCCAATGGTCTGGGCAGGGTTACAGGTTTTAAAAAAGTGCTTGATACACCACGTTATATTGCCATGCGTAAAGAAGCCTTTGCCAATGACGGAATAACCCAATATCCTGCAAATGCATATGATATCAACGGCACATGGGATCAGAATCGAGAAACTGACTGGCAGAAAGAACTAATTGGAGGGACTGCCGAATATACTAATCTGCAGACTACTATTTCGGGAGAATCGCAACACACGCAGTTTCTTCTTAGCGGAAACTACTCTAAAGAGACCACCGTATTTCCCGGCAACTTTAATTATGTCAAAGCCAGCGGAAGGGCAAATATAAATCATGAATCAGAAGACGAAAGATTTCATCTGAATTTCTCAGCGGTATACTCTGCGCAGTCCAGCTCGATGCCTCTTGTGGACCTTACACAGACAGCAATTCAGCTTTCCCCTAATGCGCCGTCGCTGTATGATCAGTCAGGAAATCTCAACTGGGAGAACAATACCTTTCAAAATCCTGTTGCTATCTTAAATGGACAGACTAAGGGCAATACTTTTGATCTGCTTTCAAATGCTATACTTTCTTATGAACTTGGAGCCGGCTTTTCAGCTAGCGCAAGCTTAGGTTACACAAATCTGGATCAAAAACAGATAAACCTGCAGCCATCAACTATATACAATCCCTCGTATGGGCTAGGAACCGAATCATCACTGGCCATTTCTAATATTGTAAACCGCAATTCTTGGATAGTTGAGCCAAAATTATCATGGACAAAAAAACTAGATAAAATTGCATTTGATGTTCTGGCAGGTACAACTTTCCAGCAGCAGAATGGGGATCAGTTCATTACGCAGTCTCGAGGATTCACTAGTAACAACTTAATCAGCAACCCTGCATCCGCATCTTCCAATATTGTCTTAAACAGTGACGAAACGCTGTATAAGTATCAGGCCTTGTTCGCGAGAGTAAATCTTAATTTGGCAGGCCAATATATTTTAAATCTCACAGCAAGAAGAGATGGCTCAAGCCGTTTTGGACCCGGAAGGCAATTTGCAGATTTCGGGGCTGTGGGAGCAGCATGGATATTCAGCGAAAGCAGATGGATGAACGCCAATTTTCCTTTCTTAAGTTATGGAAAATTACGAGCAAGCTATGGCACAACAGGTAATGATCAGATAGGCGATTATCAATTTATGGATACCTACAGCACTTCAGGCACCAAATATCAGGGAATTTCCGGAATGCAGCCCAGCAGATTATTTAATGCTGATTTCGGCTGGGAGACAAACAGAAAAATGGAAATGGCGATTGAAGCAGGATTTCTGCAAGACAGAATTTTTACTGGTCTTGCATGGTTCCAAAACCATTCATCTAACCAACTGGTAGGGATACCTCTTCCAGGCACAACAGGTTTCAGTTCTATTCAGGCAAATCTGGATGCCGTGGTACAAAATAAAGGAATAGAATTTACCCTTAAAACTCAAAATATAACAAACAGCAGTTTCAATTGGACCACCAGTTTTAATCTTACCAGCATTAAAAACGAACTTATTTCTTTTCCAGGATTGGAGGTCTCAACTTATAAAAACAGGTATGTAATCGGAGAACCTTTAAATATAGTTAAAACTTACCATTATACAGGCCTTAATCCTGCTACCGGCATTTATCAGTTTGAAGATGTAAACGGAGATGGTGTATTTACGGCAAATCAAGACCGGCAGACTACAAAAAATCTAAATCCCAAATATTACGGAGGTCTGCAGAACCATATACGATTTCACAATTTGGAACTGGATTTTCTTTTTCATTTTTCAAAACAGCAGAATTACAGTGAAAACTATGGACAGCCAATGCCGGGAACAATGAATAACCAGTCTGCAGGAGTTGCCCAGCACTGGCAAAGTGAAGGAGATTTAGGGCCCTATCAGGGTTACAGCGTGTCAAACTCAGCAAAGCAGCAGGCTTATCTAAGATATCTGCAGAGTGACGCTTCAATTGTAGATGCTTCCTACATACGTCTCAAGAATATTTCCCTGACCTACGAGCTTCCAAGATCCTGGACGAAGAAAATTATCTGCAGACTAAGTCTTCAAGGCCAGAATGTATTGACATTCACCAAGTACAAGGGAATTGACCCCGAGTTTAAAACTTCTGGCTACCTCCCTCCTTTAAAAATTTATACAAGCAGTATACAATTGACTTTTTAATTAAAAGCTTCTTATTATGAAAAATATAAAATTAAGTATAAAAGCACGGCTTCTTGTTCTTGCTTTAACCAATCTATTCTCGGCATGCTCCGGATTTACCGATGTGGATTTGCCTTCTTCACAACTAACATCTACGGCAGTTTTCGCGGATAAATCCACTGCCAATGCCGCCATGGTGGATATCTATTCGAAGATGCGCGATAAAGGATTCCTGACCGGCTACCCTACTGGCTTAACGGTGCAGCTTGGCTTGTATGCTGACGAGCTCAGTTTTTATGGGAACGCCGCAGCAGTTCAGGCAAACTTCTACAATAATTCATTAATGCAGACTGATACCGCACTATTAGAATTATGGAATAGCAGCTACAGCCAGATTTACGCTGCCAATTCAGTTATTGAGGGAATAAAAGCCTCAGCAACGTTTGCGAAGGCAGATAAAGATCAGCTTCTTGGAGAGGCAATTTTCGTTAGGGGCTTGATTCATTTCTACCTTCTGAATACGTTTGGTCCAATTCCATACATAACATCAACGGATTATAAGGATAACAGCACCGTCTCAAGAATGCAGGAGAGCCAGGCTTACCAAAAGATTAAGGGTGATCTAGAACAAGCTGTTGATCTTCTTCCAAAGCAATATACTGGAAGTGACAGGTCAAGACCTAACAAATTTGCGGCAAAAGCGGTTCTTTCCCGTGTCTGCCTTTACATGGAATTGTGGCAGGAAGCTGCAGACGCCTCATCAGCCGTTCTAAATCAGAGTGATTTGTATGTTTGGCCGCAGTCAATAAATACGCTTTTTGAAAAGCAGAGCCAATCTACAATCTGGCAGTTCATGCCAGCAACAGCAGGTACCAACACATATGAAGGAAGTTCGTTTATTTTTCAGCAGGGACCTCCCGCATTAACTGCAGTTTCTCAAGATCTTTTTAATTCCTTCACCATAGGCGATCTACGAAAAGCACAATGGCTCAAGGCAGTTTCAAATGGCGGCTCCACTTGGTATCATCCCTATAAATATAAAAACCAGTCAAGTACGGGAAGCACATCTTTAGAATATTCCATTGTGCTAAGACTTGCCGAACAGTACCTTATCAGAGCTGAAGCACGGGCGCATACAGGAGATCTGATCGGTGCAAAAGAAGACCTTAATAAAACCAGAAACCTCGCAGGACTTGGCAACACTTCCGCTTTAAACTCTGAAGACATCCTTAAAGCAGTCTACACGGAAAGACGACTAGAATTATTTACGGAATTTGGACACCGCTTTTTTGATCTTAAAAGAACTGGCAGACTCGATAAGGTTCTCCAGCAATTTAAAAATCAATGGAATACATCAGATAGATTGTTCCCGATTCCAGAATCTGAATTATTGTTAAATCCAAATCTGCTTCCCCAAAATGAAGGCAATTAAATTTATATCCGCCAATACTTTTTCTAGGTTTACCTGTTTCATTTTTTGGTTAGTAACCTGCCCTATGTTATTAGGGCAGGCTGGCCAAAAAAGAATGCTGACACCCGCTGATTACAAACAATGGAGCAAATTGTATCCTGATAAGATTTCAAACAATGGCAACTGGGCAAGCTACCGTCTGAATTATAAATATACAGACAGCGATACACTTGTCCTGCAGAAGATCGCTGGAGGCCAAAAGCAAAAATTTGCCAATTGTAGAACAGGTAAATTTAATGCCGAGCTACAATTCGGATGTATTTCACAAGATACACTTTATCTGCAGAATCTACACACTGCAACTGCCGATAAAATTGCTAATGTCGTTAGTTTTGATTTTTCAAAAAATAATAGATATAGTGTAGTACTTAGAAATAGTAATGATAACAAGCAGTTCCTTGAAATTCGAACTTTAACTGGCAAAGTAGTCTATCAAAGGAAAGACATAACCAGCTATTGTTATGATCCGGACCAGAAGGGCGTTGTTTTTAATGTCTCTAACAACAATCATTATGGTACAGAATTGATTCTTTTTAAAGACCCCATCGACATAAAAATACTAGCAGCTAACCAAAGTACACCGTTAAAAAAGCTTTACTGGGAGGCAGATGCAATTTCTTTTATGGGAGATATTGGTCAAGGATCGAAGTTTTATTATTACAGCATTAGCAAAGATAAACTCAGCATTCTTAATTCCAAAAGTAATGGTTTTCCAAAAGGCATGCAGATAACTGATTCGCCGCTCGGTAATGCAGCGCATGCGAAAAGCGGAACAAAAGTACTTGTAAGGCTTAAATTTTCCGATGACACTTTAAAAAGTATAGATCCGAAAGATGTTGAGATTTGGAACACAAGAGACAAGCTTTTGTTCGACTACCGCAAGTATTTTGGCAACCCAAAAATGTCCGATAAAATGGCATTATGGAATATTCAGGAAAACAAAGTACAGCTTATTACAGATAGCACATTTTCAGCTGGATTTATTAGCAGTGACTATAATTATGCCTTTATCTATGATCCAATTGCTTACGAGCCGCAGAGTAGACAGTTCTGCCCTTATGACCTATATATTCTTGACCTTAATAGCGGCACTCGCAATCCAATTGTGAATAACCATACAGCCGATGCAAAACCTTTCGGATCTCCAGACGGTGCTTATCTATGCTACGCTAAAAGTGGACAATGGTGGATATACAGCATTAAGAATGACAGCCATATCTGCATTACCCTTAACCTGCCTAATTCCTTTTTTGCAGAGGATAATAACAGTCCCTCGGAAGACAAGCCTTACGGCATAGGCGGTTGGACTAGCGATGGTGAAATTATACTATATGACAGATACGATTTGTGGAAAATCTCGCTTGACGGAAAAAAGAAAAAGAGATTAACCAATGGAAGAGAAATCCAAAAGACTTTTAGGATTAATTCCTTTAATCCTAATCTGTTGTTTGATAAAACTGTATCGGGCACTTACACACTGGATTTAAAAGTAGGTTTCCTCCTGGAAACAGTGAATAAAGAAACTGGTGCTACTGGCCTGAGCTGGTGGAACATCAATTCTGGAATTAAGGAAATGGTCTGGGGCAATAATAAGATCAGTCTAGTTAAAAAAGCTCAGGATAAAAGTATTTACATGTATGTCTCTGAAAGCTTCGAATCTTCTCCTAAGCTGATGCTTTATAAAGACAAGGCTACTGAAATAATGCAGAGCAATCCTCAACAGAAGTATTTCTACTGGAGCAGAAATGAGAAAATTGAGTACATTTCCGATGGCATTAAAACAAAGGGAATTCTTTTCTATCCTGCTGATTTTAAAGCAGACAAGAAATATCCGATGGTTGTACACATATATGAAAGACAATTCAGTTATTTGAATGATTATATAAATCCTTCAATGATTTCCAATACTGGTTTTAACGTCAATAATTATACTGCTAATGGCTATTTTGTCTTGTTTCCAGATATTAATTATGAATTTGGAAATTTAAAAAAATCAGTAACCAACAGTGTGCTGGCTGCCGTGGATGCCGCAGTGGCAAAAGGTTATGTGAATGCAACTAAGGTGGGGCTTATCGGCCACTCTTTCGGCGGGTATGAAACTGATCTAATAATTACTCAAACCGATAGGTTTGCAGCCGCAGTTTCAGGCGCAGCGTGGACTGATCTGATCAGTTCATATTTATATGTAGGCCCTCTGTTTCGAAGACCTGATTTCTTTCGTGCTGAAGACCACCAGATTCGAATTGGAAAATCCCTTTTTGAAGACATGAAGAGCTATTTAAATAATTCTCCTGTACTGTTAGCATCAAACGTTAATAGCCCTTTACTAAGCTGGGCTGGAGCCGAAGACCGTCATGTTAATATGCAAAACAGTTTGGAATTTTATCTGGCTCTAAGGCGTCTGAATAAAGAGCACATACTGCTTGTTTATCCCGAGGAAGAACATACTCTGGAAAACAAAAAGAATGCTCAAGATTTGAATATACGTATAATGGAATGGTTTGATTATTACCTGAAAGGAGAAAAGAAAAAAGAGTGGTTTGGCACATATTATAACTAAGTTTCTTTTCTAAATAAATTAAAAATGCCTCCACCGAATTTAAACGATGGAGGCATCCTTCTCATAGAATAGCACCTTACTACTCACTTCTCTTTAAAGGTAATACACAATTTGATGGCTGCGAATAAAGCTGATTTCCCGTGTCGGGAGCAGTACATGCCTCATCACCTTGTTCATCACAAAATGCTTTAGGTATGTTACAGGCATTGTTAACGCTGATGTGCTCATACCCATTCTGTGCAAAAACTTTTGAACTTTCCTTAGTCGAGCTTGTGCCTGCAGCACTAGCAAGTCCAAAAGCCACAACTGCCATCGGCAGACCGATTTTAAAAACATTTGCTTTCATAATAATATAATTTTACGGTTAATGATCTACTCTTTTTTACAGGTTTTCGATCAAACCCCTGCTACTTGGCCAATAGATTAATACTCTTTATTTCGTATATTTTGATGTTATTTTCGTCCCTATTTTATAGCGTATAATCTGTGTTCCAATAAGGACATATAAGTTATCATTTTGTACAATAAAACTTTTCATTTTTCTGCCATTTAGATGATAGATGCAGAAACTCAGCAGGTAGCTCTTATCATTCAAATTATACACGTCAATAATACTTGCCTCCTCCCAGATCCTATCCTCTTCAAACCTGCCTGGTATTGCTGAATTTACAAATAACAAATTCTTATAGACAGCACTGTTTTTATTTACATATAGAGGCGGAGTGGAAAACTTACGCTGCTGATGCTTTTTATCTTTTGCAATATTTAGTTTGGCTCTGCTGATAGTATCGATAGTGGTTCCTCTTCCAATAATTTTTAAACCTTTGTCGGCTATTGTAAATTGGTTTCTGTAATAATAGAGATATACAATTTTATCTAGTCCGCTGCTGTAAAGCAGATGACCGTCAGTATCAAATACGCCGTCGAACTGCTTCTGTAATATCGACGGATTTAAAATCGTATTCTTCTTTTCTCCCACGTTAATAATTCCTAACACATTATCGCCTGTTCTGGAATTGTTGGCAACCACTGCTACCGATACAGAATCCAATGCTTGAGTCGTGGTAAAATATTCTCCACCCTTATATGCAAGTTCCGCTTTCCAATTCTCAATTCTGCCTCTGAAAACACATGGGACACTGCCATCTGCAGCAAAAAAATAAGGAGACCGAACAGAAAGTCTAATACCCCGAAACGGCAAATTCTTGCGGTTTAATTCTATCATTTTTTGCCCAGTAATAGTTAGATGAGTATTAAGAGTTGTTATCAGAAGCGGTGCTGTACTATTACCGAGAAAAATATGGAAGCTGTCTGCTCCAGCTATATAAAAAGAATTCAGTTTTAAATCTTTCCCATTTACCTTTTCAATAGGGGTCTGCGGAAAACGTCTCGTCAATCTATTATGATAATGTATAATCTTTTCAGAAAATATAAACATCACAACAACTACACTGATACTGCTGATTGTGATAGCTGAAAATAATGCTGTTAATTTTTTATTATTTACCGCATGAAATTTCTGCGTGCCACTGTTTTTATAAAGGATGATTCCCAAAACAGCGAGAAAAACAAAGAATAAATTAAATACAAGATGTGACTGCCAACCAAGTTTTTCCAGAACGCCGCCACAAGAGCAGGGCACAAAAGCAGTGTAGTTAAGTATTATAAAAATATAGGCTGTAAACATGACCATTAATCCATAAGCTGCGAAAAGACCTGAGGCTTTATATCTAGGAAATAAAAGCAGAACGCAGATAATAATTTCAGATACAGGGACAATAACAGCGATTTGCTCAGCAAAGGCACTAAGCAGAGGCGACTGCCCGAGCTGGATTCTGAAGTGTTGGAAATCCATAAGTTTGCTAGCAGAGGCATAAATGAACAGTAGGATGTAGAGCAGGCAGATAGTTTCTGCAATGTAATATTTAGTACGGTCGCTTAAGGTCATGATCTTTCTGTTTTAATACTTTAATAATTTCTATTTTCTTGATACTATCAGTATTCATCCATGCAAATGTAAATCAGATTTTTCATTCAAATCCTTTAAAAATCAAGCCAAAATCTTTGAAAATCAAGCAATTTTACATATTCGATTGAATAAAAAAAATGCCTGAACTTTGTAAGAATAGCACAGGCATTAAATCATAGTAATTGTTTTTGGAATCAGCCTTTTACAGAAGCGCTGATTCCTGCAAGTTTTTCATGCAGTTCTATAAGTCCCGCTTTCTGAAGACACTCTTGTGAGATCCCTTCCAGTTCTGTCTTTCCCTGCTCGCTTATGCTCTCTAGGAGTACCGATGACCCTTCCCTTATCTTCAGTCCGTCCTGTATCAGATGGCTTAAAAGCAGTACATTTTTTCGTGAAATTTTTAGATCCATTTTCACCATCTCATTCATGCCAGGGATACTCAAAACAGTATCAAAAACCTTGGCGGCATCATTTGCTGTTATCATACTTCATCATTTAAAAATTAATACTTCACTCAGTGTAAAATTAAAAAGGATTATGCCTTTTTACCCTACTCAAAATTTGGGGAGGATTGCAGGGCTTGAAGGCCTTTTCTAATTTAGCTCTCAGGTAAATCCCTAATACCACTTCAATTGGTGCATTTAGATTTTTAAAATAGATTCTGGAATCGGTTTTCTTTAAAATTTAATAGGGATGACAGCTTCTACTTGACTGATTTCTAAAGCTGAAAAAAGCATTTTAGAAGCTTACGGACTGCGGTTTTTAGCAGTCAGCAAGATGTCTGGTTGTATCACAACCAAAAATCTTGCTGCCCCTCTGCTCGGAACTCGCTGGCAGTGAAACTTTAAGATTGAATGAAATTGAAACAATGAAAAAGAAAAGATCATGGAAGAAAAAAACAATGGCAGAAACAGATGGCTGCACATCCGGCTAACCAAAGAAGAATTCGAGCAGATAGACAGAAATTTTAAAGCTTCAGTATGCCGCAAACGAAGTGATTTCGTGCGCAGAAATCTGCTGAGAATACCTATTGCTCTGAAGTACAGAAATGAGTCGCTGGATAATCTGCTGCATGAGCTTATCCAGCTCAGAACACAGCTTAATTTCTTTGGAAATAATTTTAATCAGAGCGTTAAAAAACTCCATACCCTTTTTGAAATTTCCGATTTAAGAGTCTGGATCTTGTCTTTTGAATCTGATAGAAAAAAATATTTTTCGCTGGTTGAAGAAATAAAAAAACAAATTGAAAATCTCGCTCAAAAATGGTTGCAGTCATAAACACAGGACACTCGATAAGAGGTATCCTCATCTATAATGAGAATAAAGTTTCCCAGGGTGCAGCTGTGTGCATCGGCGAGGGAAATTATCCCATCGATATTGAAAAAATGTCAGAATATTTTAAGCTCGGTGTATTTCTAAAACAGCTCCAGCTCAATGAAAATGTCAAGCGCAGCGCAGTGCACATTTCGCTGAATTTTGACCGTTCAGACAAGGATTTATCCAAAGAAAAACTCATGCAGATCGCCTCTTCTTATATGGAGAAAATTGGATTCGGCGCGCAGCCTTATCTGGTCTACCAGCACCACGATGCGGGACATCCACACCTTCATATCGCATCCATAAATGTGCAGGCAGACGGATCCAGGATTAACATGCACAATCTTGGAAGAAACCAGTCTGAAACTGCTCGCAAAGAATTGGAGATTTCTTTTAATCTGGTTCGGGCGGACTCGAGAAAAAAACAGAGTCCAGCGCTTATTAATGCCATAGATGCGGAAAAAATAAAATATGGGGCAATAGATTCCAAGAGAGCCATTAGCAGTGTACTAAATGCAGTCATCCCGCACTACAAATACACAACGCTGGGCGAGCTCAACGCAGTATTGAATCTGTATAACGTCAAAGCAGAAAGGGGAAAGGAAAATTCAAAAATGTTTCAGAATAGAGGACTGATATACCAGATTCTGGATGAGAATAAAAAGACCGTCGGGGTTCCCATAAAGGCCAGCAGTTTTTATTCTAAACCCACCCTTTCTCAGCTCGAAATTAATTTTGCCGCCTCCAAAACTTCTCGCATGAAAAACATGAAAAGAACACGAAATGCGGTGGATCTACTGCTGTTAAAATACCCAAACATTACGCTCTCGCAGCTTGAAACGCGGCTGGCGAACCAGGGCATTACGGCAGTTGTCAGAAAAAATGAACAGGGACTAACATACGGCATGACCTATATAGATCATAACACCAGATGCGTTTTCAACGGAAGCAGTCTTGGCTCAGAATATGCAGCCAAAGGGCTCTTGCAACGTCTGGGCAATTCGTCCCATTCTGAGAAGCAGTATACAATTCCTAATGGTACCGCTCAGAAGCACGGCTCTTTTATTTCCGCAGGGGAAGTACAGCGGATAATTGATGAAGTGCTTTACGCCGGAACGTCGTCAGATTACATTCCCAGAGAGCTTAAAAACAAGCAGAAAAAAAGAAGGAGAAAAGGACAGTCAGATAGTAATTAACACATAAAAATCATCAGCATGCAGACAGGAGAAAATGAACAAGCGCTAAGAAAAATTTTAGATATGACTAGACTAATGAGCATCGCAGTACTGCTCATCCATTTTTATTATTACTGCTTTAATTCCTTCAGGCATTGGAATCTCGCTCCGGATTTTGCCTGCAGGATAATGGAGAATATTTATCGTACGGGGCTTATGGACAGCTTTCATAAATCAAAGCTTTTTGCACTTGGACTCTTGGTTATTTCCCTTATGGGTGCCAGAGGAAGAAAAGATGAAAAACTCCGTTTTAGAACTGCTTTTAATTATATATCAATGGGCCTTCTGCTCTACTTTGGATCCTATCTGGCTGTTCTAATCTTTTTGGATCCTGAGGTGTACTCCGTACTATATATCTCACTGTGTTCTTTGGGCTATCTGACGACACTTTCCGGAGGCACCCTGCTCTCCCGCATAATCCGCAGAAAGCTTAGTTCGGCAGATATTTTTAATAAGGAAAACGAAACTTTTCCTCAGGAGGAAAGGCTTATCGAAAACGAATATTCCGTTAACCTTCCCGCTCGTTATCACCTCAAGGACAAAGTGCGCAGCAGCTGGATTAACATTATAAATCCCTTCCGAGGCATTCTGGTTCCAGGTACGCCAGGTTCGGGAAAATCATACTTTGTAATCCGCCATATAATTACCCAGCATATTGCCAAGGGCTTTTCTATGTTCATCTATGATTTCAAGTTCGACGACCTAACCGTTATCGCCTACAATGCCTGGCTGAAATTCCGTCATCTTTATACCGTGGAACCCAAATTTTATATCATAAATTTTGACGACCTCTCCAGAACCCATCGTTGTAATCCTCTTGATCCTGCAGCAATGACAGACATTACCGATGCTGCTGAATCTGCCCGTACAATCCTTATGGGACTCAACCGGGAGTGGATTAAAAAACAGGGCGATTTCTTTGTGGAATCCCCTATAAATTTCCTGACGGCCGTCATCTGGTACCTGCGGAAATACAACGATGGCGAGTTCTGCACCCTGCCCCATGTCATTGAAATGATTCAGGCAGATTACGAAAGCCTTTTCACGCTTTTGAGAACTGAAAAAGAGATCGAAGTGCTTATCAATCCCTTTGTCAGCGCATTCCTAAATGAGGCAGTCGACCAGCTGGAGGGTCAGATCGCGTCGGCTAAAATCTCGCTGGCGAAACTCTCTTCTCCCCAGCTTTACTACGTGCTCTCGGGCAGTGATTTTACCCTTGACATTAATAATCCATCTGATACAAAAATTGTTTCAATGGGGAACAATCCGCAGAAAATACAGACATACGGGGCAGTCCTTTCCCTTTTTGTCAGCCGTCTTATCAAACAGGTAAACCAGAAGGGAAAGCTTAAAAGCAGTCTCATTTTTGACGAGTTCCCCACTATCTATCTCAATAATATTGACAGTCTGATTGCAACGGCAAGAAGCAACAAAGTGAGCACCTGTCTGGGGATCCAGGACTTCAGCCAGCTTCGCAAAGACTACGGCCGCGAGCAGGCTGATGTGATCATTAATATAGTCGGAAATATCATCAGCGGACAGGTAAACGGTGATACTGCAAAACAGCTCTCAGAGCGTTTCGGAAAAATAATGCAGGACCGCGAAAGCCTCTCTATAAACAGCAGCGACACCTCCATCAGTCGTTCTCGACAGCTGGAATCCGCAGTGCCGCCATCCAAGATTTCTACGTTGAGTTCAGGGGAATTTGTTGGCATGACAGCCGATAACCCTGACTGCCGCATTGAGCTTAAAACCTTTCACTGCGAGATCATCAACGACCATGAAAAAATAAAAAAAGAGACGGATAATTATAAGGAGATTCCAGTCATTCGGACAATTGATAATGTCATCGTCCAGAAAAATTATCTGCAGATTAAAATTGAGATTCAGGAAATAATCCACAGTGAAATGGAAAGGATAATTAAAAATCCGTTGCTTTCCGCACTGCTTCTCAAAAAAGAAAAGTGACCTTAAGATTCTTGATAAAGCAAGAAATCAAACCCTTACGAGAGAATGAAGTCAATACAATTATAATTACTTAAAAAGTACCAATTAAGAGTTCTTTTAAGGAAGTTTCAAAAACTCAATTAAAAGAAAAATATCAATTTGAATTTCCAAATTTCAGGAATTTTAAGGTCGATATTTGCTTTTTAAGTCCTACTTAACCTATCTTTATACAAAGAAATTCGTTAAAATTTCGAGGTACACTTTTTTCTCCGCATGCTCTTAAATAACATATAAAACCCCTTATTTAATAGGTTCTTAATAATTCAAAACGGAACCATTGTATCCGCGACTGCAAAATTTGCTATGAGACACAGTTATTTTATATAATGAATAAACTGCTGATTTTCCCTTATTATAAATTTTATTTTTTGTAGGATTTTTTTATCTTGGCAGTAAAAATTCGGCATGTACAAAACCGAAATCGCTAAAGAAAAATTGAATGTAAAACATACCTATTTAAGGTAAAAAAGCAAGCTGCGAGTATGATTTCCACTATTAGTATCAGCTTAATTATACTTTTGCTCACATCGTTAATCTGGAACCATTTCTTAAATAAGAAAAAATATCAGCATTCCGATTATTTAAGTAATCTTAAACTGGCTGGAGAATTTCTTAGTCATATGAAAAACTTGGATGATTACCTGACCTGGGTAGAGCGCGATCGAATCAAAGCAGAATATTCAGCAGTCGGGAAATTCTTTAAAAATAGAACTGCTTTTTATAAAAAAGAAAATCTCGTAAAGGAGTTTAATGAACTCTACAGCGAGTTTGACTCTTTTACTGTCAGATATAACCAGAATTATGTAAAAACAAAGAAAGAACAACTGCTTCAATATTTCGACAATATAGAAGGGAAAAAACTCGACGAACAACAAAGAACCGCTGTTATAACCGACGAATACTCTAATCTGATAATAGCTGGTGCAGGTTCGGGCAAAACTTTGACAATTTTGGGCAAAGTGCAGTACCTGACCGAGCAGAAAAACATTTCTCCGAATGATATCCTATTACTCTCTTTTACAAAAAAAACTGTTGCAGAATTAAATGAGAGACTGCTGAAAATCGTACCAGGCCTTGAGGCTGTAACCTTCCACAAACTCGGTTACGATATCATCAAAGAACACTTTACCCAGAAACCAGCACTTACAAATGAAAATACGCTGGGAAGGGTAATCAAAGAATATCTGCAGGAGGATATCTTTGACCAGCCACAAGCCATGCAAGCATATGTCCAGTATGTAGCCTGCTATATGAACATTCCAGATAAACTGGACTCTTCCAATTCGCTGGGAGAGAAGATCGACACAGAAAAAGGTATCGATTTCCAGACACTGAAAGCGCAGTGCGAGCCCTTAAATAAAGTGGAAAAAGCAAATCTCAATTCCATGCAGGGCGAAAGGGTGAAAAGTGTGGAAGAGCTCATCATTGCTAATTTTCTCTATCTAAACGGGATCGAATATCAATATGAAAAGGCATATCCCCACGGGGAAATTCTCTACTGCCCTGACTTCTACCTGAGTGAGTATGACCTTTATCTGGAGCATTTCGGAGTGGATGAAAATAATCAGGCCGGTTGGCTGACGCCATTTTTTGAACAGAAATACGTTGAGGAGATGAAGCTTAAAAGGGAAAGGCACAAAACCCACAAAACAACCCTTCTTGAGACATACTCATATTACAACCGTGATCATGTTTTACTCGAAAAACTTGAACAGATTCTATTGGAGAACAACGTTATATTGAAACCCCGCGATACCAGTGAAATTTATGAAATTGTATCACAGGACGGTAAAAATTTCGGTAAGGAAATTGTAAAGTTGATTGAAAGCTTTATCAATCTCAGCAAATCAAGACGTCTTGATTCAAACTCGCTTACAGAGTTATTTTCAGAAAGAAGCAAAACTCAGAACAATTTTATATACGAGCGTCAGCTTACATTCCTAGAATTCATACTCCCCATTCTTGAGAAATACGACAGGACTTTGCAAAACAGCAATGAGATTGATTTTAATGATATGATCAATAAAGCGGCTGATACTGTTATAACCAAAAAACCAGCTTACAGTTATAAATACATTATCATAGACGAGTATCAGGATATTTCCTATTCCAGATTTAACCTCATTAGCCAGATAAGGGACCTCTCAGGTGCACGACTTATCTGTGTTGGGGATGACTGGCAGTCCATTTATCGATTTGCAGGAAGTGATATTTCCTTATTTAGTAATTTCAGCAGGCATGTGGGCAAAAATGAACAGCTGCTTATCGAGCAGACGTACAGAAATTCTCAGTCTGTAATAGATATCACCTCAAAATTTGTACAGAAGAATCCAAAACAAATTACCAAAAAACCCAAATCCAAAAAAGAAAATCTGAACGATCCGGTTAAATTTGTTCACTTCACACCCGAGAAGGTTCAGGATACTTTCATAAAAGAACTGCAATACTTAGTCGATAGGTATGGAAACAAATCCATCCTGGTACTGGGCAGGCACAGTTTTGATATAGACGATCTTATAAGGCTGACCCCACATAGTAGGATAAAATACTTTGAAGCCAGCGGAAAGCTGCAAGTTACAGGTTTTGAATACATAGACATCCAGTTCATGACCGTTCATAAATCCAAAGGTATGGAAGCCGATAATGTCATTATCGTTAACCTGAGAAACAACCTATTAGGCTTCCCCAATAAAATGACCGATGATCCCATTGTATCGTTGCTTCTCAGCGACCAGGAAGAGTACCAGTTTGCCGAGGAAAGAAGACTTTTTTATGTCGCGCTGACACGGACAAAAAACGAAGCGATCCTACTTATTCCTTCTGAAGCTTCAGTATTTGGAGAGGAGCTGTTAAAGGAACATAATTATCTGCTGACCTCCCATGATGGCAAAATCAATACCACAAACTGTCCCTATTGCCAAACCGGAAAACTGATGATTCGGACAAACGCTGCGACCCGTTCCCAATTCTTGGGGTGTTCACATTTCCCACAGTGCAATCAAACGTATAAGAATCTGGAGATACTTGATGATGATCTTCTATGCCCACAATGTGAGAGTGGATTTATGGTAAAAAGAAACGGAAAATTTGGCGAATTTCTAGGATGTACAAACTATCCAAAATGCAGCTCTACCATAAATCTTCAGTAATTTGCCAGAGTGGAATTTAAACTTTTTTTAATTGATTCTGATACATATTGAAACCTCTATTAAATAAAAAATTATTTAAACCCGAAATCCAATGAAGAATATTTTAATTGACACATGCAGCTGGGTAGACTTACTTGATGAATATGATAACAAACTTTTGCCTCATCTGGAGTTTTGGAAAGATAATAATTACATCAATATTATTTGTAACAAAGTAATAATCGACGAGTGGAGTAAGCATAAGGAACTACAGAGAAAGAAGTTTTCTGATTCTGCGGCTACCAAGTACAAGCACGTCATTGAGGTAAGTAAAAAAGAGAATATTTCCCTTCCCCATTTAAAACCAAAAATTGAAAATGTAGAAAATCAGATATCTTCTATCGACAAACTAATCAGCGAAGCGATAATGGTAACTGTAGACAATGAAACTAAAGCTTACATCAGTGACAGAACGATAGATCGTAAGGCGCCTTTTCATAACAAAATAGAAAGCACTAAAGACGCTTATATAATATATTCTGCATTAAAGCATTTTGAAGGATCAGAAGAAGGATTTATTTTTATCTCAGCCAACAAAGGTGATTTTGGCAATCCGTCAAATTTGGAAATAGAGATTCATTCGGATATTATTGAGCACTACCCAACTGCCAAGATAGAATACTATTCAGATATTGGAAGAGCAATTAATCAATTGAAAAAGGACCTGCCTATGGTGTTGTCATCGGAAACAGAAAATGAGCAGCCTGCAAATGACGTTATATTTATAGACCGAACCAAAGCTATTCTAGACCAGCTTTACGACTATCTTACAGCTGTTCATAAAGAAATTATGTTTGTCCCCATTGAGATTTTTGTTAATCACTACCCGTTTAAAAACAGTAAATATTCCTATTCTAGTTATAACGTGTTCACTTTGTATACCGAAAACTTGGCAATATTTGATTTTATGAAATCTTTTAATATAGCTGATAACGGAGAAATTGAAATTATAGATAATACTTTTTTTGAAAAAGTAATTGATTACGAGACAAAATTAAAAAAAGTACTAACCGGACTTACACAGAACGAAATTTTTAAAGTCAGTAATCTGCAGACTAGGGAAGGAATCCGAATTGATTATAATGAAAAAAAAGCATGTAGCTGTCCAAAATGCAGTTTCGAAAAGTTTCTTTTCGTAAATTGTTTCACCACAATTGAACAATATGATCCAAATGACTTAGATGACATCTTAACGTTAGCTTTTCTTCAGTACAAAATCGGTAATTATTTAAAATCTGTAGAACTTTACAGTATTGCCTTAAAAAAGTCCGAGGCTGCTAAATATAATACGAGATCTTTTCTGCTGCAATTTAATTTACATAAGTTGTCAATCTTTATTAGAAATTCTTATTACGGAGAAAATGCGAAACATGATCTTGTCAAGGAACTTAAAGAAATCAATCTGCCCTATTTAGTCGGATTTTATGAAACTAAAGAAAACAGTAAGATTCTTAATTTTCTAAACAGTACTGCCTTTTACACTCAATCCAAAAATAAGATTCAGACTTTAACCTCTAAAATAGTTGATACCTATTACAGTCAATTAAATGGAGGTTATTCCTCAAATAATTATATTGGCGAGCTCTTATCTGAATTTGCAATTTTTAACTCATTTATACGCGATAACGGTATTATTTATGACAGGTTTAATGAATACAAGGAAATTTTCCATGTCTTTCTTGAAGGATTATTTGCTTCCCACGCAATTAATGAAAAGATTAACAACACCAGCAGACTAAAACAATTTGACGATTGGACCATTAAACTTATGCTCATTTATGGAGAGCCAGATCAGATTAATAAATTTTTCCGACGCTATAAAATCAAGAAAATTAAATACAGTCAGTCATCTTTTTATAATGATGACTCATTCATTGAGTTAATTGATAACTTCTTCAATAAAAACATAGACTTAAAGGAAACTTTCATAGAAATAGGCGAAAAAGCCAATACCGCCTTTTGGAATCACTACAGCAGCATTTTCAATAACATTCTGACTTTAGTTTCTATCTCTGAGTTTGACTTCGACTATATCAATTCATTTGCTAAAAAATTATTCTCCTTTCTTAAGGATGAAGAAGTCCTTCGCGAAACAAATATAAAATTTGTAAACATATATCTGTACAGGTGTGGAAAAGACATTGACATAAGGCTTCTGGAAATATTCTTAAAGAATTGTCTTCTAAATCCAAAATATCACAACTATAATTTCATTGAGTCCATTGCCGATTGCATTAATCTGCACAAGAAAAAAATTAAATTCTCTGAAGGCGAATTTTCACAGATCATAAATATATCTTTTGAAGAATGTACAAAATGTAGGGAATATCATTCTTCTATTATCGCTGTACACCTATATTCAATATTAGACAGCGTTGATTATAAAGGTATAATTACTAAAAAGATAAAAGAGTCATTACAACTTAACTTTGAATTCCAACTACTGCACCTGGCGGTCATCTTTGATATAGTTGAATTAACTGATGATTTACTAAATCTCGCTATAGAAGATGCAATTCCTAAAAATTCCCAGATTTCCTTCAGGGCAGCCATGTCCGGAGAAGCGGACACTCGTTTTACAGAAGTGGGAAATTTACTGAACATGTGTTTTAAACTAGATATTGATCTAAATAACGAAAAATTTCTTGAAATTAAAAATTTAGGGGACTATTATAACTGGCTAATTGATATTGACAAATTTGATTATGATACCTTTAATCCTTCTTGGATAGGTGAATATACAACCAAGTTTTACTACAGAAAAATAGCAGGAAGTAATAAAGTAAAGGCTAAACTTGAAGATTTACTTAAGACGAACTTCGATTCCAATCTTGAGCACGATTATTTAAATATTTTCGTCCGTAAAACTTGGAATAAGGATTAGTATTTACATTAAATAGTAAACTAAGCAAATTATACTTGATAATTTCAGCCAAAAACAACGAGTCATATACTTATCCAATAAAACATACAATGAAAAAAAATGCAATGAAATATCCTATTAACCCCCGTAAAATCTATTATTTTTTTGTATATTTTTGCGCTCAACATAAACAGGCAATTTGATACATTTAAAAATATGATTATTATAGTCTTAAATGATGTAAATCAAATTAAACTAAATCATGATAAAAGATAGTAACATACAATTAAATACACATAACCTAAAAGCAATTGATTTTTTTTGTTCTGGTGGAGGAATGAGTTTTGGTATGCAAGATTCGGGAATAAAAATTCTTGCTGGTATTGACTTTGATAAGAATTGTCAAGATACGTACGAAGCAAATATTAAAGATGCTAAATTCATTCACGCAGATGTTTTTGAACTGAAAGAAGAAGATTTACAAAAAAAGTTATCGTTAAACAAAAGTGATGATGATTTAGTGCTTATTGGTTGTAGTCCTTGCCAGTTTTGGAGTATCATCAATACAGACAGAACTAAATCTTCTAAATCAAAAAATTTATTAATTGAGTTCTCAAGGTTTGTGAAATATCTTAGACCTGGATATGTTGTCGTTGAAAACGTCCCAGGAGTATTGAGAAGAAAAGATGAAAGTGGATTAAATGAATTTATAGAATGGCTAAAATGCAATGGATATAATAATCCTCATTTTAAAATCCATAATGTAAATGATTTTGGTGTACCACAAAGTCGTAAACGATTTACCTTAATTGCAACAAGATTATCAGAAAACGAGATTAAACCGCTTAAGCTGGATGGAAAAAAGGCAGTTGTAAAAGATGTTTTAGGGCCTGAAAATGGATTTCCAGAAATTTCGGATGGTCATAAAGATAATTCAGATTTTTTGCATTCAGTACCTAGTATAAGTGATATAAATAAACGACGATTAAAAAAGGTAGAAAAAGACGGAGGAAATAGGTTGGGATTTGCTAATGATCCAGAATTACAATTGAAGTGCTTTGAAGGTAAGGATAATGCTTTCAAAGACACATTTGGAAGATTATGGTGGAATAGACCATCACCAACAATTACAACAAAATTTTTCAGCGTATCCAATGGTCGTTTTGTTCATCCAGAGGAAGATAGAGCATTATCAATTAGAGAAGGGGCTGTTTTACAGTCATTCCCTAAAACATACAAATTTAAAGGTACAAGTATAGCCAATTTAGCAAGAATGATTGGTAATGCTGTACCTCCAAAATATGCAACAGCTTTAGGAAAAGCTATAATCCAAAATCATAAAGATGCAATTCAGAACCAAGGCTAGAGCTGTTGATTTATTAGGTAAAGGTCAAATAGCAGATTTACCGACAGCCATAACTGAGTTATGGAAAAATGGTTATGATGCTTACGCAGATAATCTAAAAGCAGAATTATTTAAAAAGGGATATCAAGGATTAGAAAATGATTATTTTATAATCTCTGATGATGGAAAAGGCATGTCAAATTCTGATATTTTAGATAAATGGTTAGTGTTGGGCACAGATTCTAAGTCTAGAGCAGAATTAGATATCGAGTCTGAAGATACTCTTTGGAAACAACCACGCATCAAAGCTGGGGAAAAAGGTATTGGTCGTCTTTCGATTGCCTATGTTGGTAATCCTATGTTTATGATTAGCAAAAAAATAGGTTATAATTATGAATTAGTTTTTTTCGATTGGAGACTTCTTGAAAATTTCAATCTATTTATTAGTGATATAGTAATACCGACTAAAACAGTAGAAAATTTAGAAAATTTAGGGGATGATTTAATTTTTTTAAAACGCGAGTTTCTTAAAAATTTTACTGATGAAAAATATAAAAATTACTACATTAATTCAAATGGTGAATTAGATGATATAACTAGTTCCGATAAGGCCTTTGTTTCAAAATGGGATAATCAACAACTGATATTAAAAGATGAAATTATTGAGTCAGTATTACAGTGTGATTTAAATAAAATTCTAATTAAGAATTTCATCGACCATTTCGAAAAGGCTAAATATAAAACAGGTACGCTCTTTTTAACATATAACCCTATAGATCAGATTCTTGATTTATCTGAAAAAGATATAGATGGTCTTGAAGATAGAAAATTTGTAATATCAAGTTTAACTGGATTTACTAACCCCTTTAAAGGAGAAGAATCTAAAGTGAAAAACTCTTTTTTAATAAATATAAAAGATGAGACTTTTGATTTATTGAATTCTAGGGGTAATTTCTTTACTAAAGATGATTTTGATTTAGCAGATGTATACATTAAAGGAATATTTGATGGGTATGGGTCATTCAATGGTAAAATTAGGATCTATGATGAAGTTATAGATTATGTATATACAAGCTCTCGCAAAAAAGATAAAAGAAGTTTTTATGGAGAAATTCCAATTGAATTAGGATACTCTCAAGGAGAAGAAAAATCTTCATCTCTAACTGAAAGTCAATTCAAATCAATAAAAGATAAAGTGGAAGAATTTGGAGGGCTTTATATCTTTAGAGATGAATTTAGAGTTCTACCTTACGGTAGAGAAACAGCTGACTTTTTAAGATTTGAAGAGAGACGTTCTAGGAGAGCTGGTACGTATTATTTTTCATACAGAAGGATGTATGGCTATTTAGATATAACGAGAGACCGTAACGAATTTTTAAAGGATAAATCCAGTAGAGAAGGATTGATTAATAATGCACAATATCGTGCTTTCACAAATGATGCAATTAGCTTTTTTGTCACTTTAGCTCAAGATTACTTTGCTACCGAAGCAAAAGAGTCATTATTTTTGAATAAAAAGAAGCAATTAAATGATGAGCATGAAGCTCTTAAAGCTGATAAAGAAAGAGATCGTAAAGAAAAAATTGCTTTTACAAAATCACTTAATGAGTATCCAAAGAAATTGGAAGAGCATCAATCTAAGTACGAAAATTTATTAAATGAACTTGATGCTAAATTAGATAATCTGAATGTAACCTATTCAGAGATTGAATCAATTCTTGACGAACTTCAAATATTAGATATTGAATTTAAG
This sequence comes from Flavobacterium endoglycinae, assembly GCF_017352115.1. Lineage (NCBI taxonomy): Bacteria > Pseudomonadati > Bacteroidota > Flavobacteriia > Flavobacteriales > Flavobacteriaceae > Flavobacterium > Flavobacterium endoglycinae. The sequence goes on along the minus strand of NZ_CP071448.1, from coordinate 4,500,169 downwards.
GGAATATTACCAAAAGTTCCGAAGAGATATAAACCAACAGAAACTCAAAAAGAAAGACTGTATAAATTTGAAAATCGCCTAAATAATTATTTTGAGGTTGTTGCTCCTAAGAGAGAATTACTTAATCGGAAAGCTCAAGATAAATTAGAGATTAGAGATTTAAAAATTGATTTTACGAAAAAATATAATTCCTACATATCATCTTTAGAAAAAGAACTAAATGCCAATAGACAGACTTTAGAATCAAAAGCTGATAGTTTACTTAAGGAGTATAAGGAACGTTCTCGTAATCTCATAAAAAATTTATCAGAAAATAAAGACGAAATAGTTAATAATATTATTTCAAAAGATCAAGTCTCATTACACACAGATAAAATTCAAGATTTGTATTCTTCATTGTTAAACCAAGCACAAGGAACTTTATTTCCTTTGGTAGAACATATCAACCGTTTATCATTCGATATTGATGAAGAACAAGTTCAAGGTGCGTACAAAGCTCAATATGATCAAATGAAGTATCAATGGGAACAAACTCGTGATACAGCTCAATTGGGAATAGCAGTTGAAATTATTGATCATGAATTTAATCAACTTTATGCTAAGATAAACAACCAGATCAATGTGTTAAATAACAACGAGATAGTAAGTTGTATAAAAGAGTTTAATTATTTAGAAAAGAACTTTAAGCAATTAGAAGATAAATACGCATTACTATCTCCTTTGTACAGAATTTCTGGTGCAGTAACAAAAGATATTTCTTGCAATGTTGTTTTTAAATATTTATTAGAGTTTTTTGAAAATCAAATAGAAGAATACAATATTAAGTTTGAAGTTTCTGACTCATTTAAAAATCATATAATTAAGATAAAAGAGCCTGTAATTCACACAATTTTTATTAACATCATAAATAATGCTGTTTATTGGATGCGTAATAAAGAAGAAAGGATTATTAAGTTAGATTATTTAATTGATTCAAATGAAATCATCATAGCTAATTCAGGTGAGAAAATACCAGACTATCGACTAGATAAAATATTTGACTTGTTTTATACACAACGCCCAAATGGTAGAGGAATTGGCCTTTATTTATCTAAACAAAGTTTAAATGAAGCTGGGCTCGATATTTACGCAACTAACAACAAAAAACTAAATTCATTAAACGGAGCTTGCTTCGTTATTAACCAATTATCTAGTAATAATGTATAGTGAAAAAGCATTTGAAATTTTAGATGCATCAATTAATAATGCTGTATTTATTGATGAAAAAGCGAAGGAATTTTATTCTGAAACATCAGATCTGGAGGCCTTTGCAGAAGAGAAACTTTCTAAAGATTTATATAATACCTTTAAGACAAACGGGAAAAACTTGACTGTACACAGATTTGTAAAGTCTAATATTGATGAACCTAAAACTATCGAATATCTATTTAAAGGGAAAGATTTAATTTTATTGGATTGGGAATTGGATGGTGTATCGGGTCTAGAGTATTCATTAAACCTTTTGCATAAGGCAGTTAGTTCGCCTAATATTAATTTTTGCTGCGTATATTCAAATTCACAAAATTTTGCAGATGTACCTTTATTTTTAGACACATACTTTTCAGGTCTATCTAGAGAACAATTTGAATCTATAAAAGACGCTTATTCACATTTTGAATCGCAAGATTTGCAAAATATAATTAATAAAAATGAAGAAGAAATTTTAAATTTTTCGGAAGAAAATGAAATTAATAGTGAAACGTTTCCTATTGATGAACTTAAAGACAAATCGATATTATATTTAGTACGATTAATTTATATCTCTTTAGAAGTAGACAAGTTTTTTATCACTGATAACCAATCTGATAAATATGAAGTTTTAAATACAGGCGAGAATTCCTTTATGATAAATAATACTTTTGTACTAACCTTGAAAAAGGATTTTACAGATGATGCAGATTATGGAAAATTAGTAAAAAGAATATCTGAAATAGTCATTAAAAACGAAGGAAGTTTCTTTCAGTTGTTAGGATTAGAAATGCAATCTGTTTTTAATGATAATGAAAGTTTTATTGATAATTCTATTCTAAAATCATCTACCGAAGCACTATTTCAATTCCGAAATCATTTAAAGGATGATAAAGCATTTGGTACAATAATAAAAAAGCTCTTATTAGAACAAGCAACTTTAAAACTTCGAACCGCAAAACTATCACTTTTAAAAACTGATTTTTTAGATTCTAGAACAAACGAATTAGCTAATAAGGAACCAACACATGAAGCATTATTTAATCTTAATGTATTTTATAATTCTGTAAAAGTTAAAAGCTTACATCCTAGTGATGTTCCAAATTTAAACTTTGGTGATATTTTTAAAGGTAGTGGCAAAGATTATTATTTATGCATAACTGCTTTATGTGATTGTCTCTACCCAAATAAAATAGATTCTAATTTTTATTTTGCAAAGGGTGAAGAGTTTGATGATCTTGAAACTGCTTTACGTTTAGGTGATACTGCTTTCTTAAGTTTCTTACCAAATGGTAAAGTTGTCTTATGGGGAGATAAAGAAATTATAAAAAAGCCAAAAATCAAACAAAACAAAGAGGAATCTGATGAAGATTTTAAAGACAGAAAAGAATTAGAGCTACTTAAAATTGAAAATGAAGCATATAAAAAATTTCTTTATAAACCTTTCTTTATTAAGCCTAAAGTGTATAATGTTGAAGATAATAAAATCCTAGATAGTAAATTAAGAATTTGGGATATAACTAATAAAATTACTAACCAAGGAAGAAATCACGATCTAAATTATTTTGAAATAGAGTATGTATCAACATTAAGAGATGATTATACACAGAGAATAGCTAATCATGCCTTTGGGCATCCATCAAGAGTTGGAGTAGATTTTGCTAAAATTCAATAATTTAAAATCCCACTCTCAGCCACACAAAAAATACAGCTTTATACAGAGATTCCTGTGTAAAGCCTTTTTAATTTGTTGTAAATTAAAACAAGTAATTCTACGGCACATGACTAAAAAAATAGACCGGAAGGCTAACTGCTGGATCACCTTACTATCAGCTTAGCCCCTATTACTCGTTTACAAATGAAGACAACCTATAAAAAAATATTCTGGAAAAATCAATTCCAGAATCTCATCTGCGAATTAGATTTTTCATTAATTTTGCTAAAGATTCCAATTTAATAAAGCCCGATTTTTCAGACTTACTTTTTAAATTTATACAAACTAAAATACAAATATCGTGATAGAAAAAATTCTTACAATAGAAGATGTCAAGCAGTATGCAAAACAGCTCACAGCGGAAGGATTGAGTTTTCACCCAGATGATGACTTCAATGATTACATAAACATCTCTACCGGCAAGCCCTCGTACAGCAACGATGATGCAGCCCTCAGAAATGAACTTATGACTCAATGTTTTGATGTCTGTGAAAAGGAAGACATCGATATTTATGAAGTTATGATGGAAGAGATGTTGCTAGAATCTGGTATAGACAAAATTATACCATTGCCATCATTACAAAAGGAAACCAAAGATCAATAAGGTAACTACTCATCATCAAACGAAGTTAATCTCTCCTTGCCGAAAGTCACGAATACATGAATATGCAAACAGGGAGCGTAGTGCTAGAATAGATAAAAGTTCTCTTTTATTTATTAGGCTTTGCATGCGTATTCACACCTTAACTGTTCTAAAAAATTCTCTCCAAATATCACAATAAAAGCATTTATTTAATTAATCTGACGACAACTCTATTTCGTCAATAGTTATTCGAAATGTAAAAATGAACCTTTCAAAATGCTCCAAATAAGCATATCTTACAATTAGATTGTACGCAGGAAATACGAAAATAGATTTTAGAATTCCTGCGTGTTTATAATATATATACGACTGTATTTATTACTCATAAATGCATCAATTTTTGATGTACACTTTTTTTTTGTTCCTATTCTTACTTAATAATTTAAGCCTAGTATTTAGTAGCTTTTTTAAAAATTCAAAGCGGAACCTCTTCATCCCTTACAAAGTTGCCAAAAATAAGATCTATCTTGAAAATAGACGCTTTAAGTTTTGTGGCAGAATCGGTGCACATCGCCATTTCAAAAAATGAAAAACCAGCAAAATCAAGGCTTGACAGCTTTAGGTTCGAATCTGTATACGAAATATTATTAGAAACTCTTGTTTTTAAAAATATATAACTGACTTTAGTAGTATCTAATCATATAAATAAGTGTTAACTTCCTTCTCCGTCAAAAGTAAAATTTAAAAAACGAAATTAATTATCGCGCATTAAATCTCAAATCCAAAAGTAAATCTTCAAAACAGCAGTAAATATTACTAAATTTTTACTGAAGCAGATTGTGCGTCGATTTAATCTTTTAAGATGTGTTCTGAGTGTCAGATTCTTTCTTTCAATATGATTAGTTCCAAAACGCTTTACAGAATGCATTTTCTCATTAATCAAATACTTGTAGTTTTTTAATCTGTCTGTAAATATCTTTTTAGTTTCTGATAATTTTAAAGTTTCCAGAACACGGTTAAGCGTTTTATTGGTTCGTTTTCCAACATTAAAACTCACAACTGTTTTAGAATTCTTTTCCAATGCATAAACCAGCCAGATATAATTTTTCTTGTATCTTATATAAGTGCACAGCTCATCGACTTCATAAGTCTTGCCTCTGCTGATAACTGGTTTAGTAATATTTCGGGTGATAAAAACGATTCTCTTTAACAACATTGTCGTTGATATTTTCAATATTCTTGCCGTGCTTCTTATTCCCAATCCTTCTTTAGTTAATTGGATAATATGCTGATTTATATCTGCTTTATAAGACAGATATGCATAATTTCAACTCTAGTTTTCCCGCATGCTCTGCAAATATATCTTTGATTACCAGACTTTGTCTTTCCATATTTTATCATCTTTCGAATAGCATCAACACATCTGTAACACGTAATCTGGTTTGACTCCATTTTTTACGATTTAAGTAATTATAAAATAAAAAAACAGCCCGAAGGCTGTCTTGATTTTTATGCTATATTACTATAAATATCTGATTTTCTGTAAATGTTAGAACAATAATTAAACACCAACACATTTGGTACATTATCCCAATTAGATACAGTACCAATCTTATACACTATCGAGTTACTTCATAGAAATTTAATTATCTTCAAATAGAATTTTAAATAAAATAAAAATTATTGATGTAGAAAATAATATAATACTTTCAAGTTTCATAATTCTCTTGAGAGACAATCCTATACGCATATTTCTGCCCAATACTTTACTAAATAAAAATAAAATAACTAAAAAGAAACACACAACTATCGTATTTAGCATAAATCTATTAAGAAATAATAATAAAAACGATTCGTTTTTTAATTGATTGTATTGTTCTTTACTACCAATCCAAAAATGTGTAGTAAAATACAATGATATTATTCCAAAAATTAGAATAATTGCGTGCGATATTTTAAAAAAGGTATTTTTCATATGTTTTATTTTTCTTCTTGTTCCTCTTCTTCCGTATAGTTTCGAATCACTTCAAATTTAACACCATTTTTAGTTTCGTAAGCTCTAAATCCAGAAATACCTTTATGGTCTTTTATGGCTTTTAGCAATGCTTTTAATTCTTTGAAAACTGAAGAACTTTTGGTTGAACCGTGTGCATATTGAAATTTATCTGATTTTGATTTAAATTTGTCAACTATAGCAAAAACACTAACGTTATCAATTTCTTTATTTCCTGTGACCCAATCTCCACTGTAACTCAACTGATAAGTATCAGGCCCGAAGGGTGTATCAAATTCATCAGCTTCATCTGTAGAAAGATGAACAATTGTTTTTACCGTATGTCCTCTTAACATAAGATATCTCGCTATTCCTGCTCCGTAAGCACCACCTTCGCTGTGAGTAACCAGCTCAAATGCTTCGTCTTTACCCAAGCCTTCAACAAGTGTACTATAATTTTTTTCTGCATAGTCATATCCATCTTGTTCTCTATCTGATCCGCTGGAATCACCTCCAAACATTGAAGAACCATTGATATAGTTGGCATCAGTAACTTTTGAATAATCTCCGAAGAAATTCTGAGCCGCTTTTGCAAAGCCTTTATCCCAGTAGCTTTCACCACCAGAGCTAGAACCAATTAACCAACCTACCAAACCATTATAATGACCATTAACAAATAGAATCTTTTGACCATCTGGGTCAAATGCCACAATAGGTGAATTTGCTACATATACGTATGGACTAGATTTAAAGTACTTCTCTCCTAAAGGGTCTATATTCATCCATCGTCCTAATGATGGATCGTAATTACGTGCTCCATAGTCATACATGTTAAGTCCCAACTCGTCTTGGAGTTCTTTTCCGTTGTACTTATACTTATTCTCAACACCGGTTTTAACCGTATTATATCCTTCCTGTTTCAGCCCGAAAGGATAGAAATTACTTTCTTCTTTAATTGCAAGTGTTTTGTCATAGCTTAAACGCACATTGCCGAGATGATCTTTGTACTGGTAAATATATTTATAGGCCCCAGAAACAGGTTCAACGTAACCCTCAGCAGTTGGGAAAAATTTCAATGAACTATTATCATACTGGTAACCTCCCAGATAATCAGTGGTTGTAATACTTGCCGGCGAAGTAACCGTTACAATTTTCTGCACTTTCTGCCCTGCTGCATTGTAAAGATATACAATGTTTCCTGTTGTGGCAAAAGTAATTTTGGCTGGCAGGTTTAAATGATTGTAGGCAATGGCTGTGATATTCTTGTTATTATCTTTGGTTACATTGCCGTTAGCATCGTAGCTGTAATCATCTATGGTATTGGCTGCACTGTCTACAAAACCGCCTGCTTTGTAAGTTGTCGCGTTATCGGCTACTTTTGTAAGCTGGTTTAAACTATTACCAGAACCGTAGCTGTAAACTAAATTATCAATTTGTTTGATAGATGCCGCATCTCCATTACGTACCAGAGTCATAATGTTTCCGTTTTTGTCGTAAGTCAGGGTTTCGTCGTAGTAATTATTGATAGTTCCATTCTGTTTAAAAATACCGGTTCTTAAACGATTTAAATTATCATATGCATATCCGTAACCTCTTATTATGGTTTCAGAGTTGCTGCTTGTCCAATACGTTTCTGAAATATTTCCATTATATAAAGCACTAACTCCTGCTGTAGCCGTAGTATTGTAATTGATCTTAAAAGCAAATAAATCTTTCGGGTCTCCGGTTTTAGAAAGCGCGTTTATATCGTTTACGGCTGCCAGCCATCCGCGGATGTTATAGGTGTAATCCACTTTCTGGGCTGGTGCTGCGGCTGTGTTTCCTACTTTTTTAGAAACCAGCTGCCCTAATTCATCATAAGTATTAGCCGCAATTAATTCAACAGTGCCTCCATTTATCTGATGGGTCTGAGTAAGTAAACGGTCCTGGGCAGAGTAGGTGAAAACATCTTTAGTGGTCAGTTCTGCATCAGTGCTTAATCGTTTATGTCTGGTGATGCTGTACTGCAGTTCTCCTGAAAAAGGATCAAGATTACTATCTGTATAGGTATATCCTCCTAAATGGTTTTGAAGATAGTTACGAATAGGTCTCGTCTTTGCGTCATATAATATGTATGAGGACTCATTTTTATACAAAGTACTGGTTTCTAAAACACGTACCCAGGAACCTGTAGCAAGTCCTTTTGGTTTTACAGTTGTATTGTAATATACCGGCTGTGATTCCACAGAGGCTGGAATTGTTGGCGCATTAGGAAAATTATAATCGTCATAATAATTAACCGTTAGTACATGATATCCAGATGTTGGCCATACAGTATTACTGTAACGAAAAGCCACGCCATTTACAGCCGTATTTGTTGCCGCAGCAATTTTAGTTTCACTAGGATTTGCCGTAACTGCATTCTGGGCATCCTGCCACGTTTTTCTATCGGCAGTTGTAACTGTACCCGGCATCCATGCTGTAAGAATTGCACGATTGAAGGCATCGTATTTAGTTACTGCCCATCCTGTAGAGGTTAAATCGCTAAATGGTGAATTTGCAGGTCCAGCAGCTACTGCTCTGTCTAGTTTATCATAAACGATAAACTCCCACTGCTTTCCCGGCAGTTTTTTCTCAACAAGTCGGTTACGATAATCATATTTGTACTGATAGCATAAATCGTTTAGGATTGTTGTAGTAAGTGCAGCGTCAGCTTTTGGAGGAATTACATAGGTAAGGTTTCCGTACTGGTCATACACATAATAAGTGTCATGTTTTTCATTAGTTATTCCTGTTCCTACTTTTCCATATGTCCTTTTTAGGATAACCTGCCCTAATTTATTTTTAAACTCTACAGCTGCTCCGTTTAATTCTGTTGGAGCTGCAGTAGTATTCTCATCATAAGTAACTGTTTTTGTAAGCTGGCTGGCATCATAAAAAACATTTGCTGCTGCATTTCCTAAAGATATATCATACAATCCTAATGTACTATTCCAGGTTGTAATGGCATTAAAACTTTTTACATCACTAGCCGCATTAGTCAAATAATCCATTTTTATTTCGTGACCTAAACCCAATCTCCAATCATTTCCGGGAGCAGCCTGTTTTACTGCTCTACTTAAAGGAGAATTTTCTAACGATTTTTCACTATACGGGTAATTTGTCGCTTCTAAAGCCGGGTTTCCATTTTTCGTAGAATTTGGAGTACCATAATATGACGTTAAATTATTAACCGCCGCAGTTTCAAAAGCCATATTATAACCTTCTGACTTATACGGCAGGTATTCTTTTATCTGTCTTCCATAAATATCGTACTCAATAGGAGTAATAATGTCTTTTCCGGTATTCGACTGCTGGCTTGCATTTTTTTGAACAGGCCTTCCTAATCCATCAAAATAAGTAATATCTACTTTGGCTTTGTTAGCATCCAGAGTAGTATAAACCGTCTGGGAAGGCTGTTTGTAAGTTTTAGTAATAACATAATTTTGATCCTGAGATGGAGCTGCTAAACTTGCACAATCTGTACTTGTACCAAAGACCAAAGGACAGTTATCTGTATTATTCCTTACATAGTTACCTGTTGGTTTTAAACATTGCGTTACAAATGTAAGCGGGTCGCCAAGAGTATCCAGATCATTGTCTAAGTACCATTTTGTATTAGGATTTAATGCAGCATCAGCATCATTACAATCCAAATTATTATTGGCATATCCTGCTGGTTTTACACTATAGAAAACCGTTCCTCCTGCCGAATTTCCAAAGGTATCATTATCGTTATCCTTATAAAAAGTCTGAGGTGCAATATTAGTTATATTGGCTGTCGTATCATCATAATCTGAATTATTGGTAACATAACCCGCCGGTTTAACACTATAATAAACACTTACGCCTGGATTTCCATACGTATCGCCATCTGCATCTCTATAAAAATACTGCGGCGGAATGTATGTAATATTAGGATTTGTATCATCTAAATCCTGCTGATTGGAAACATATCCATTTGGTTTGGTCTGGCTGAAAACATAAACGGCAGGATCTCCGTAACCATCTTTATCAAAATCACGGTTCCATTGATATCCTGTCGGATCTTCACCACCCGGGTCGACTGCCGCCGCCGCGGGAGTTTGGATGGGCTGGGTTTTAAGAGAATCTATCTGCTGTGCATAACCCCAAAAAGCAGACAGCTGGAGAAATATAATATATAATAATCTGTTTTTCATTTTGCTTTAAGGTGTTAGTTTTTGTAGTGGTATTGGTTTTCAGACAAAATGTTTCCATTTCTGTCTTTTACAGTCTGCAATCTGTTATAAGCATCATAACTGTAGGTCATCACATCTCCTTTGGAATCTGTTAGGGTACTAATTCCTATTAATGGTAAGTGTGTAAAAGTCGTTATTATACAATTTACAAGTGAAGCATTGCTCCTTAAACCATTTAACGCCGTCATATTAGCTTCAGAATACGTATCTAAAGTTCCAGTCGTAATTCCTAAGGCTGAAGCAATTTGTGCCAGAGTCGCATTTTCAATTTTTGCAATTGGCAGTGTTTTATCATACCCCCAGATAAAACTTACGCTTATTCCGTTTTCCTGAGTATATTGTATGATATTACCCTTAGCATCATATTGGTCAAACGTTATTTTCTTTTCTAACTGACCTACTGGCGGAGTCGTAATATTGGTCAAAACATTCGGAAACTTAGCGGCATAAATGTTTTTAGGAAGTAATAAATTATATGTGGAGCCGCTCATTTCATAAATAGTAGTCTGCTCTGAAATTTTTGTAGCTCCTTTATAAATTTGGGTATTAAGAGGAATTCCTACCATGTTGGCAGCTTTCAGACTGGTAATAAAGGGAAGATTGGCCAATTGTGCATCCGGCGCATAAAGGTATTTAGTTTCTGTAATTTCTCCTGCTGAACCCGTGGTTGAATTAGTACTCGACTGGGATGTTAACTGAAAGTGGTTTGTCCCGGCGTAGTTATAATTTACTGCAGTAGAAAAAGGATTTGCACCGTTTTTATCATATTCATTTGTTGTAGTATTTGATAAATAAACAAAATAAGAGATATACTTATAAGGCATAATATCCAGATGGGCTATTGTTGGAATACCTATTGTTGTTCCCGCTGTTTTTCCGAAACATGGATTTGGAATATTGTAGGAAACATTATTCGCCCCGCTTGCTGTGCAATTGCCATTAACATCTTTTTGATGAAAATGCGGTACTGAACAATATTTAACCGGATATGATTTTGATATATTATTTGCTGAACAATTGCATTGATCATTTCCAACATTATTAATAAACACTCCTGGAGCAGGATTATAAATTGCAAAATTGATTAATGCCGGGTTATTAGTGTCTTTTAGGTATGTATTTATAGTTTCTTTTCTAAGAATATAAAAACTGCCTTGTTTTTCAAAAACTTTTGTTTTTAATAATTTTCCGTTGTTCCACCCTAAATTACTCCATGGAACATTTCTAAACTCCCTGTCTCCTAAATAAATCTGTTCACGATAATCTTTATTTATCATAAATTCATTTTCTTCAAAGCCATTATCAAAAGCATCCCCATTACTCACAGTAACATATTTATAATAGACATTAGATCCCATTTCAAATAAAGAGGAAACACTGCTTGAGTTTAAAACAGCATCCGTAACTATGCAGCTGTTATTATTAACACCTGCTGAACTTACATGATCACTATAGTTTATATAATAAGGAACCTGAAAATTATCTCCTGAAGACATATTCAGGTTATCAAATTTTGCATAATAATATTTTTTAGTAACTGGGACTGGATTATTTAAAGAGTAGTCCTTAGTTGATTTTACTCTGCATCCTCCGGTTAATAAATTTGCATTTACAATCTGGGGTGTGCCTGTGTAATATTGTAGATTTACCCTGCTGTGTATACAATTGTAATCGTTGGTTAAAGTGACTCTATAATTTTTATTTTGCACAACGTTAAAATAATACGGTATTGTAGGATCATTATTTAAAACTAATGAGGTAACCCCGGGAGTAACCTGCTGAGAATAGGCAGAACTGTACTCATAAATAGGGACATACACATTATCTTCAATACAAAAAACGGCCACTGTACCTTTATGATGATTTCCTCCGGTATCATTGGAAGGATCACAGTTAGCAAAATAAGTTTCTCCTGTAAATTTCGCCGTATAAGAGAAATCTGCTTTAAAATTAACTATTGCCGTCGTATGTCTCTGCTCTATATTATTCTCTAATGTCATTACCGGATTTACAGCTGCCGGCATAACTTTTTTAGTTCCATAGTAGTCATTTGAAGCATACTCTAATTCAGTATAACCTTTTGTTGGATATACTATTTTATTTAAAAGACCTGTCTGCACTTTAGCTTCATTAATTTCTCTATCAGCGTCGTTAAAAGCAAAGTTTTCGAAGCCTGATCCTTCTATTCTAGGAAGCAGTAAAATATTGTTTGCACCATTAAAATACCCCCAGTGGTCCTGGCTTTTAGATAATCGTACAGGAAACTCTGCCGGGTTTATATATGTAAAAGAATATTTATTGGCAGGTTCAATAAAATTAAAACCGTTTAAAAAAATCCTCTTGTTTGTAGTAACTAAATAATCAAAATCAATTTTTTCAATTACTGCCAGAGCTTTATTTTTTAATGTAATAGTTTTAATAACATCAGCAGGATCAGTACCTGCTGGTATTTTATCCTCATAAGTAAAACTGGCACTTCCTGAAGCAGGGTTATTGCTGCTTATGCCGCTTATTGTTTTTCCAATAATTCTAGCATTATGCGAATAGACCGGTCCAAAAGTAATTCCTTTGGTATAGCCTTGTCCAGATGCACAGGTCTGCCAGATTGGATAAGCCTTTGAAGCCTGCTGGCTTTCTGCCTGTGTGTAATTTTCTGTAATATTGTTATAGGTAAAATAAATTTCATCTCCTTTAGGATGTATTATTTTATTCATATACCAGGCAGTTGTTTTTACAGAAGGATCACTGTGGCCGGCTCCATAAGTATTCAGCATTGTCTGCTCCGTTTCCTGAAAATAATATTTAACTCCGTCTGCAGCTGTAATTACAAAAGTATAAATCTCTCCTCCTGCAGTAGGAATTAATTCAACTCTTAAATCAGTTTTTTCAAGAAAAATAACTTTATTATTGTCATCAAAATAAAATTTCCCAGAGCCTCCCGGAAAATTAAAAATAAAGATATCCCGCTGGCTGTCTTTTCCCTGATTCTCTCCAAAAAGATAGAAGTACATATTTTTCATTTCATTTTCCGATACCGTTGTTATATCAAGATGTTTCATTGCAAAATCATCAAAATAATCATCTTCCAGATTACGGACAATACGCGTAATAACACCACCGCCTATAAGATTCCAGCCTAACCCTGTTTTCGTATTTATTTCATCTACTTTTAATCCGCTTGAAGCATAACTTAAGCTGTAAGCAACGCTCAGATTTGTTGTTTTATAGGTAAATAATGGCAGACTGATATTTGGAGTACCTGTAAACATACCAATTGGTGTGTTTCCGTACATTGAAAATTTAAAAGCTTCCGGAGAAGGTGGAGTGATGTTTGGTAAAAATTTACTAGGGTCATTACCCGCATCCTGCGCTTTTACTGCGGTAATGATACAAAGAAGCACAGCCCATGTAAGGGCGAGAATAGTTTTTTTCAAAATAAAAATTTAGGTTATGTGATATGAATTGGTTTTTGGCTGTTCCTTACAAAGGATTTGTAACTAAAAGAATACGAGAAGACTTACATAAAAATTATGCTGTTAAATTATTAAGATATTTGTTTTTGGCGGAGCAAATATTGCAAAATAATTTTAGTTTACATCATTAAATATTAACATTTGCTGAACAAAAATAATAACATGCATTTTGTAATATTAATCACATTTAGAATACAGCTTTCTTTTTAAATTCTGAAAAAACTGAAAAGAAAAACCATTTATAGATGAATGGTTTTCGGACTCATATCACCAACTTTGAAACACTACCGGTAAATTATTTATTAGATATCAGCTCTAACTTTCCATTCTTTAATACATAAAAACAAGTATACACATCTGAAAGATCTTTCGTGTTTTTAATTTGTTTTGCACTAAATTCAATATCAATTATATCTTTATAAGTAGATTCATCATTAGAATAAAAATAGACAACTATTTTATTTAAATTGGTTTTTCCTAAATAATCCTGATCTTTTAGCTTTTTTGAAGAATACAAACCTATACGAATTTCATCATTATCTCTCCAAAAGGCTACAGAAACTGTATTACTAGTATTTTTTCGTGTGTAATGTTTTGCATCTTCATTAAACTGTAAAATTTTATTTTTTAGATCTGTATTTTTTATGCTGATATTATAATCGTTATTTACTTTATTACAAGAACAAATTAATATTAAAATCATAAAAGATAAAGCAATTATATTTTTCATGTTATTAAAAATTAGAGTTTATTTAAATCAACCTTTAAAAGGTACATTTTGCATAGAGCTTGGTTTAACATCAGGAATTGTCCTATATACAGCATTATCATTAAAATTCAACTCTATGTCTGGTCTTTTAGGCACAAAAATATTGAATGTTGAAGGAACTCTATCTTTATAAAACGGATTTTTAGAAATAAAAAAATGATCTACATCTCCTGACTCTGGACTGTACTTTAAATCACTAGTATATCCGGAAGGATAGGCCGGCCACGTAGTATCAAAATTATATTCTCCAGGATGCGAATGAGAGTTATATAATAATCTCATATTGGGATTTTTTAAAACTCTATAAGTTAGATCAGCTCTATTTTCTACCGTTCCCTCCGTATGAGAACTAGCTATTGTAGCAACAGTACTTTTACCCTTAAAAATATTAAACTGCCATTCTACATCCGAGTTCATTGCAAAGAATTTGTATGCGTTTTCTGCTTTCTCAGGATTGGTAGAAATGAAAATTGAAACATTTGAACTTATTAATTTTTTATTAATTACTCCTTTATCAACCTTTATATTTTTGCTTTTATCTAGATTATAAACTCTATCAAAATTATCTCCAGTTGGTTTTATTAATTCTAGCTTCCCATTTTTTAAAAGCCTGTAATCATCTTTAGGTTCCATTCCATCCGGATCATTATACCGGACAGGGTTATCAAATGCATAATTATAAGGACTGTGTCTTCGCATTTTCTCGGATAGCGGGTCAATATTCAGCCATCGTCCAATTGCAGGGTCATAATTCCTCGCACCATAATCATAAACATTTAGATATAATTCATCCTGCAGCTCCTTTCCATTATATTTATACTTATAAACAGTCTGGTTGATTACTTCTCCCTGTATTTTTTGTTTCAAACCAAAAGGATAATAGTTATTTTCTTCCACTATATGCAGTGAAGGCGTAAGTGTCTGACTGATATTTTCATAACTCAGACGTACATTACCCAGATGATCTTTATACTGATAAATATAACTATAATTTCCATTCGTATTCTTTACATAACCTTCTTTATGCGGAAAAAATTTTAATTCATTTACTCCGTTACCCCTCTTTTCGTATTGAAAACCGAAAACATATTCCTTTGCGGTGATAATCCCGTTGTCATTGACTGTTTTTTTCAATTTTGTTCCCAAAGCATCATAGTCGTAATGGATACTTCCTTGAGAAAAAGTAATGTCCACAGGAAGATTTAAATGATTATAAGTAAAAGCTGTAATACCCTTATTGGCATCGGTTTTTATATTTCCATTGGTGTCATAAGTATAATCATCTCCGCTGTTTATACCGTTTTTAAAACCTTCAGTACTTCCGGAACTATCACTTACACTGAGCAGTCTATTGCCGTTATCATAACTGTATGTTAGATTATCCATAACTCCCCCCTGCAATGCATCAGCATCCTTATAACCGTTTCGAACCAGACTCATTATATTCCCGTTGACATCGTACGTTAAACTTTCGTTGTACCGGCCGCTGTCCTGTGATACAGCATTTGTTAATCTATTTAGGGCATCATAGGTGTAAGTATAGTTTTTAAGACCCATATTCTGACTCTGCACTTTCCAGAATGTCTGGCTTATATTCCCATTATAAAGCGCTTTTGTAACGTCAGTTGGATTATTGTAATTAATCTTAAAGCCAAACAGATCTGCTGTTCCAAATATGATGTCACTATTGCCTGTATCAGAATCATTTATGCCTTTCAGCCATCCGCGTATATTGTAAGAATAGTCAATATCCTGGTATCGTGTCTGATTATTTTTTCCTCCGACTGATTTAGTAACTAACTGCCCTGTATTATCATAAAAATTTTCACAGATAATTTCCGCAGCCGCGCCGTTTACCGACTGGCTTTGTTTTTTAAGTCTTCCAGCCGGGTCATATGTAAATACATCGGCAATAGTAATTGTCGTTCCCCCTTTAGTATGCTCAGTTAGGGTCTGGGTTGGTCTCCCTACAAAATCGAGATCGCTCTTAACTTTATTTACTATACCGAGGAAATTGTTCTTACTATAAGTATAAATAACCCTTCCTTTATTATCATAATAGAGCACATTGGTAGTCCAGTCCGGTTTCCCCAAAACACGTATTTTACTTCCTGTATTTAAGGATTTTACCAGAGTGCTTGGCGTTACAATACCTACATTTTCTGCAGTGCCGCCATCAATGTCAAAATTATAGTCATCATAGTAGTTTATAGTCATCAGATCGATACCGTTACTTGGAAAAGCAATGTTACTGTAATATAGAATTGTATTATTTACAGTATTGCTCGGCGACCTGGTTTCATATATAACAGAACTATTGTCTGCCTGCAGCTGTAAAGCAGTTCTGCTGATTAAATTGGTATATTCACCTGTATACACGATACGTTCAAAAGCATCATATTTTGTAAAAAGCCATTTATTCTGAATTCTTAAATTACCATCCTGTGTTAAGATCACACGATCAAGTTTGTCATAAATAATAAACTCCCACTGCTTTCCGGGCATCTTCTTTTCTACTATACGGTTACGCGAGTCATGTTTGTACTGGTAACACAGATTATCTAAAACAGTCTGGGTGCTGTTATCAATCACTGCTGAAAAAGTGGTGCCCGCCGGCGCATGAAATCCTTTAGATGGATCATTTGGATCTGCCTTCAAGGTAATTGATCTGCCCGCTTTGAGATGTAATGGATCTGCCGCAGCAACGGCTGCCATAGAAGTTATATCTGCTTCCAGAAAAGTACCGCTGCCCAGCAGATCTACTGCCTTTGGGGGTATTACATAAGATAGATTCCCATAAATATCATATACATAATAAGTGTCATGAACCCTTTGTGAAGAAATAATAGTACCGCCGGCATCCTTATAATCAGAATAAGTCCTTTTCAGCACCACCCGTCCCTTTTTATCTTTAAATTCTTCTGTTGTATTATTTTTACCAGCAGTCCAGTTTTCATTTTTGGTAACTGTTTTATATAAATCTCCTGCAGCGTAATACTCATTTGGTGATAGGGATAACGAAATATCATAAATGTTCTGCCCGGCATTCCATGAAGAAACCGCATAAAATAGTTTAACTTCTGAGGCACTATTAGTCTGGTAGTCAAATTTGATTTCATGTCCAGAGCCTAACTTCCATGGATCTCCGGCTGATGCTTGTTTAAACACCCTGTTTAATGGCGAAATTTCAAACTGCTTTTCATTGTAAGGATTCGTGGCGTTATCATACTTGGCAGTATTATAAAATGCCTGAACGCTCTCAAGGGCATTCGTCATGTAAATCCCTCCGTTTGTGGTCTTGCCATACGCAAGATACTCCTTAGTCTGTTTTCCATACAGGTCATATTCAAACGGAGTTACTATATCTTCTCCATTACCCCCGGCCCCAACATTTATTTTCTGCATCTGTCTTCCCAGACCATCATAGTATATTATCTCATCCACTTTATTACCAGCGGCAAGCCCCGCAAGTGTAGAGACAGGTATCGCCGGAGAAATGGTGCGTGTGTAATTTTCATTTATGTAAAATGTCCCATTTGGACATCCATCTGCTGAAAGTCCATATTCAAAAGGACACAGATCCAGATTATTGTCCACATAATTATCTGCAGGTTTATCACACTGAACCACAGGTCCCTGGGCAGGATCACCGTACCCGTCATTATCTGCATCCAGATACCAGCTTTTTGCGCCTTTTACAGCTGCATTTTGGTCATCGCAATCCAGATTATTGGCTACAAAATTAGAATATGGCTGATAACAGTCCGTTACAGGATTTGAAGCCGGGCTGCCAAATCCGTCGCCGTCACCATCAAAATACCAGTTTTTCATGCAATTTAGATCTATGCTGAACCCAAGGTTAAATCTATTGAAATAAGAATAATTCGGAGTAAGTGAATATACCACTAAATTATTTTCTTGGATTTTAGCATAGAATCCTGTTTCCTGCCCGCCGCTGTAGATAGGACCTAAAAAAATGTCAGGCAGCGCAGTATTAATTGATGCCACAATACCTGTAACATACGATTGTTTTGAGCTCCAGACTGATTCAAAATTAACCGTTAAATAATTATTCGAAATTTCGATATAGCCATAAGCACTGTCTCCGGGGTCGTTACTGGCTACTAAATTACGGGACGGTATCTCTTGGTAATAATCCGGATACTGCCCCGGTATATTACGCGCATTGGCATGGGTTGAATTTGTACTATGGGATTCAGAACCAAAACAATAAACATAAGATAAAAACAGCATTAGTAAATATTTTTTCATATCTCAAAAATTTATTGTTTGTAATTGTATTTCGTCTCTGTAATGATATTGCCTGCCGCATCTTTAGAATTCTTTAAGCGGTTAAACTCATCGTACTCATAATATGTAGTATAGCTTTTTGGATCTGTTATTGAAGTGACACCTATCAGAGGAGCATACGTATAAGTGGTTATCTGCCCTTTATTCAGAGCACTGCTGTTTCTCAAACTTACAAAGGCATCCATTAATTCACTTTGAATAAAACCATTCGATTTTGTCTTGAGCAGTAAAATAAGATCAGCCGGAATTTCATCGTAGGCAATATTCTCGAGTTTTGCAATTGGATATTCATTGTTATATCCCCAGATAACAGATACCGATACATTGTCTGCCTGCTTAAACTGCAGCAGACGGCCTACAGCGTCGTACTTTTCAAAAATAAAGTTATTATTTTTATCTCCGGCTTTATTCTCTTTTACTTCTTTAATTAGAGGCATTCCTCCATTGTTTATATAACCTGCGCCAGTATCGAAGTAAACTTTTTTAGTATAAATCTCTGTTTCGTCTACCAGTCTGCTTTCCGTTACAGGATGTATTATATTATTTTTCTGCTTTAATACAGCCATACCGTTTTCAGTTAATAAGTCAAAAGAATATTGGTATACATTTTTATGCTTTTTACCATCACTATTAGTCATCACTTCCGCTGTTTTTAAAGTTGGGAACTCTGTTGAGTAGCTGTATTCTGTAGTGATTTCAGTACCAGCTGTTAAATTATTGAGATCATATTTCACTTCTTTTGTTTTATCGAGTACATAAATATCATTTTTTAAAGCATATTTCCCAATATTAAAGACCTGTTCAGTACCGCTGCTGTTCGAAGCAAATTGTGAAATGGAAAATCCATAAGACACATATTGATTGGCCGGATTTATTTTTTTGTATGTATTCTCAAGTGTATACACAATATTATCGAGACTATTTTTATAAATTTTCTTGGTTAGAAAGCCTCTTTCGTTAAAATTATTTACTGAAGGAGGTGAAAAAGGTTCTTCAAAGGGATCAATATTCAGAACACTATACAGATTATTAATGTCTGTTCTGTAACGCCTGTAATCAGCCTGGTTTCGTATATCGGGATTAGTTGAAAAGCTGGTAAAAAAATTACTTTCAGAACTGTTATCTGGATATCTTACTTTTACTTCACCGTATTTTACATTTGAACCATTAAGATCAAAGAGCTGTCGTAAGGAATGTGATGACATCTTGTAAAGACTCCAGTTATGGGTTGCGTCATCACTGATGACTACCCCTTCTGAAGTATATTTTGGATTTGTATAACTCGTGCCGCTGCTGGCTGATGAATTTCCTTTTCTATAGATGTACTGTCTGGATAATGGAGTGCCATACTTAAAATTTTCAGTAATACTGCTGATTCTCAGCCCGCCCGTTGGTGAGTTTGTCCCCGCAGCATCAAAATCATTCAATTCAAAATCAAAAGAAACACTTCCTCCGGTAGGATAGATTATTTTCTGGAGTATATTGGCTTTGGTTCCAAGAAAATTTGGAGCCCTGTTAGTTGTGTTTCCAGTATTAAAAATAGTTTCACCATTTTGATTGTAATACCCCCAATGATCAATCTGCGGCGACATTCTGCTCGGCAGCAGCACATCTTGATTATACTGGAACTGATAAAGCTGCTGAGTTATCTGGGATGATTCCTGGGAAATCCCGTCTAATTTTAGACGTTTACATTCTGGCAGAGTACATCCTGAAGACAAAAAGTAGCTATGGTTAAAATTGATTTTTCTCACAACAGCACCGTTTTTATTTACTAACTGGATATTATCAATCTTGTAACTGTTAAGCAGATCCTCACGGAGCGACAGTGAATTAAATTTTACAGATCCATTTGCAGAAAGTATTTTATCCAGATATACCGGATTGGTAACCGTATTGGTCTGGGTTATAAATTGGACAGAATTTATAATGGGAGTTCCCGGAAAATACTTCATTGTCCTTGATTCTGATTTACTCTCGAATGAATAAGAACTGCCATTTTTATATTCAAAAGTAATCTTATCTCCTGCTGCGCTTTCTATTTCACAGAGATACCATGAAGATATTCTAGGCGCAGAAGTTACAGTATCTATATTTCCTCCTGTATTAAATGTAGTAGTAGTCCCGATTTTTTCAATCGAACCTGCAGTGGTTCCAAATTTATATTTGTTTCCTTCGCCATCAATTATTGTCCAGTAATTATCTATTTTTTTAGGACCAAAAGGAGGCAAAATTTTTAATTCCTGATGAGGCAGCAGCACTATGTCACCATCGGCATTAAATACAAATTTACCCTGAAAGTCTAAAAAATTAAAGTAGAAAATATCCGGCTCAGTATCTAAAACTTTATTATTGGCACTCCTTATATAAACTGCATCCCAGGCTTGGTTTACGAGTCTGCCTTTTTGATTTACCCCTATAAAACCGTTATCACTATCGTCAGCCAGCCCTGCAATAACACGTGAAATGCTGCCACCTGCATTTAAAGTCCAGCCTGTTCCCAGCCAGCTGGGCACTTCATTGACTTTTATGCCTGCTGCATGATAAGATACTGTTACAGGGACCTCAATATCATTATTCTTAATTGACAGAAGAGTATAATTGATTGTAGGCACTCCTGTATCGAGACTGACCGGTAGATTTACATATTCCATTAGTGCAGAAGCATTAGGGCTCGCGGGGAAAATGTTAGTATTTTGCGCATTGATAATTAAACCCGTCAAGCACCAGCAGTAGGTAATAAATTTCATATAAATATTTGTATTAATAAGGAAGAATTATTGGTTAAAGAATCGTATGAATCAAAGATTGTATCCGCAGATACAAGTATTAAAAGTTATAAGCATATGCAAAAGATAAGTGTAATAAATTTTTCAATTTAAATATCCCGTATTTTACGATTATGCATAGGGCGGCATTACATCAACTAAAATCTGCATGTTTTCACTTCATACTTGATAATGCAATAACATTAAAACCCGTACATTATTTATTTAACTGCAGCTCGACTTTAGAAAGCCTTTCCGATAAAAGATTATTTTCGGTCCCCAGCGCATTGATTTTTTTATTCTGTTGAATAATATAAAGAGTCAGCTCCTCAATTTTCTGCAGCAGTTTCGTATTCATTTCTCCTAGATTAATCCCGTTTTCCAACACCTCCGCTGTATTGGGGATATTCTCTAAATGCCCATTTTCCACAATATGTTTTTCAACCTGTTCAAGTGTCGGGAGCTTATAATCCTTTTTGAAAACAAAATCAGACCATCCTGTCATATCTACTTTTACTTCTTTGGAATGTATGGTACCGTTCACATCAAGTTTATTGTTTGAATGCAGGACACCGATACCCACATTTCCGTCTTTTTCAATGGACATAAATACATCCTCACTATCCATATTAGGCCTTCTTCTTAACCATTGGAAAAGCGGCATGTCTTCCCGTGAATCAATCCTGAAGCCCCCTCCAATATAAATGTTGTTCTTATTGTACTCCCTGAAATTTAAACTCATATTCAGTAAAGGAGTTGCTGTACCTCCCAATTCGGTCATCAGTCCCATTGGAATTACAGAATTAGATATCTGGATGTTTCCATTAACATCGAGACTGCTCACGGGGCTTAAAGTTCCAATACCAACATTCCCTGTCCCGGGAAATGTGTTCTGCGCAAAATTTAATTGTACTGCCAAAAGCACCAGCAGTAAATAGTATTTCCTCATATTATATTTATTTTGTAAGGTGTTTAATTTGTTTTTCCAAATCTGTCTGTTTGTCTGTTATCCTTTTATTTTCTTTCTTCATCTGCTCATTCTCTTTTTTCATTTCAATCATATACAGAGTCAGCTCCTCTATTTTCTGCAGCAGTTTCGCATTCATTTCTCCCACATTAATTCCGTTTTTTAAAACTTCTTCTTCACTTGGAATATTTTCAAGATGGCCTTTTTCAGCTATATGCCTTTCAATCTGATCAAGTGTCGGCAGATTATATTCTTTTTTAAATACAAAGTCAGACCAGCCGTTCATGTCTACTTTCACTTCCTTGGAGTGAATCGTTCCGTTTACATCTAGTTTGTTAGCCGGGGTAATTGTACCAATTCCAACATTACCGTACTGCGTGATTCTTATATTTGCATTATTTACAGCATGACCGGCAACTTTGATGTCCGTATAATCCCCAACATCATAATTATAACCTGTGACTATTATATTTGGATTGGCCCATCCAGAATTCCCGACCGAGAGTTTAATCCCATGATTAATTCCAATTGAGAGCTGGGAAGTCAGCTGAGTGCTGCCAATACCTATACTGCCGCTGAACACGACATTTCCAGTATTATCAAACATGGTCTGATAACCAAAGTTGTAAACATTGTCAATTAGAGGCGCAATATGCAGGGTGGTTCTTCCATCATCAGGTGTATGGAATATCCAGCTATTGGATCCGCCGCTGAACAGATCCTGCGAATAACAGATGACATTAGAAAAAAAAAGGAATGCATAAAGTAGTATCTGATTCATTTTAGCTGTAAATATTTAGTGTGAAACGATTATTTTTTTAACTGATTTTCTAAGTCTGCTATTCTCTGCTGCATTAATTTCAGAGCTGCATTCTCGTTTTTCAGGGTAGTAATTTCGTTAGTCTGTACTTGGTTCACTTCCTCCTGCTGGATCAGATAAAGTGTGAGTTCCTCTGCCTTTTTTAACAAAAGCATATTCATTTCTGCCAGAATAGTAAGAGAAATGCTATCTATTTATTTTTTTTCATTGCTGAATGTTTTTTTTATGATTCTACTTCTTTTTTTTAAATCATAGTAAAAGTAGTTCCTCTATTTCTTGAAGTAATGTGGCTTAATCTTTTGGCTCTGCTTCATCAATGATAATCTAGTTATGTAAAAACATTTATCACTCGGGTTAATAATTTCCCAGCAGCCTGACGTAATCGATTACATAATTTAAATGGTAAATAAACGAAAGATTTTTATCACTTTTTTACGGGATTCCTCATTTTGTATTTTTTATTTCTGGAGATTCATTTCTTGTTGCTGAGCCGCTCAAATTTGCATATGCTGTATTTGCTGTAATTCTAAAAGAGCGTTATCGGGAGCAGAACTTAGAATTAGACTTAATTTAATAAGTTTTAAAGGGTCGGGATGAAAATAAATTCAGCACTTTTTATACTTTTATAAAAATATAATCAAAATAATAAGTAGACATTTTAAAGCTGATAACATAAACATATAAATCAAAATTCAGTAAAAAAACGACAAACGATACGCTATGACGGGAGCTTTAATACTATCTTTCATTTCCACCTGTACCGGTGCCGGGGCTGTAATTCTGTCGCAGTTTGTTTCAAATCGGCTGAAAGACAAGAGCGATTTAAAAAAATTAAAATTCGATCTGATAGCTGAAGAACGCAGACTGGCATATATGCTTTTATTAAATCAGACAGGGTATATAAAATCAGGAATAACAATGGAATATTATTACCAGCTGTCAAATATTGAGCCTAAAGTTAAAGACCAAGAATCTAGTCTGGAAAGATATCATGAGGAAATTAAAGTCAGTAATTCCCTGCATGCCCGATACAGTTTACTTATCGGGGACTATTGTAAAAACATTTACCAGCTGAGCCTTTACATTGAAAATTGTGATGAACTTGAAATAATCATACAAAAAATTATTAACCATACACATCAGGATTTTACAGACTTATTTGAACATATCAATAATTATCCTGATCTTTATGAAGCCTATTCGAACGAACATAATGATGTTTCTAAAAAAATGCAGGTTTATAAAAGCTATTATGACCAGATCCGGCAGATCATTACGCAGATCATAAACCGGAAATCCTGAACACCCTGTTTATCTGATTCCGCGAACTTTCTTATCAAATCTGTACATATCCACGCTTAATCTGATTTACCCCCTGTAATCTGTACCGTTAATAAGCCATTTAAAAGATTTTATATTAGCTGAAGCGTCAATTCAATGACACTCAGCCAAGTGAAGAAACCACAGCCCAGAAAGTGCCTGTATTGCAGTATTCATAAGCTTTTAGCTCTTGACAGACATAAATTATTTGGTTAATTTTGTCCTATGAATCCAGAAGAAATTAAACGATATTTTGATGCTGTGCCGCCGCCCTTGGAAGTGGAGTGGAAACCATGGGCAAAAATTACAGATTCCCAGCTTTTTTTTAAAAAGCTGCTATACAGGGATCAGGACCTTTAACGGTCCCTTGGAAATGTGCCCTGCCTGGTGGCATCTCAGGGATTTTTATCTGCTTGTTAAGCGCACCGCTCCAGAGGAACAGAAAATGGAAGCATAAGATCCTTTTTATAGATGCTGTTTCACTGCCCGCAGCGCAAAAATGTTTAGGCAATTTCAGTGATAAGAAGGACCGCTATAAAAGAAAGTATTGAAAAAACCATGGCATTGATGATCATGCTTTTTATTTTTATGGAATCCTGCGCCTTCTCTATTGTATTTATTTTTTTCTTTTTTTTCGTTTTCATTTAAACACTCTTTAATTTTTAAACTAGGGCAAAATTACAGGCCATGCGGAAAAAACGTTTACAGTTTAATCTTCCGCTTTATCATAATTTGAATTTTATTGAGACCTCTCCCAATGGCGTTTCAATATCAAGAATTCAGATAAGAACGCAGGCTCAACAGCTGTTTGTTTCTGCTTCAATTGATTCAAAAAATATTAATAAATACCGGACATCCATGAATTGCATATCCTCTCCGAAACAAACCATTTCCGGCAGTTTAAAAACAGGCATTAAGTTAGGTGTAATACTATGGTCTGCCTAACAGAGCAGAAATTCATGCTGGTTTTTCGGAACGCTGTTCCAGTCGATTTCAAATATTCTTTTAAGCATGTCCTTCAGGCCTTGGAAGCTGCTGGGCTTTACGGCATAAAAATCAGCGCCGAGTTCGTAGGACAGATCGATATTGGCCTGGTTCCTGCTGGTAGAGAACATAACCACTCTGATATGCTTGAAATCCTGCTGGGAGGTGCGTATTTCTTTTAGACAGTCAAAACCGCTCTTACCCGGCATATTGATATCCAGAAAAATAATTTCAGGAAGCTGTTTTATGGAATCATAAAGGGCATTGATAAGTTCCTGCCCGTCCTGAGCCTCTTTAACGGAAGCAGGATGGTCCAATTCCATCAGGGCATCGAGGAAGAGCATTCGATCGTCTTCATCATCATCTGCTATATATATAAACTTCTGAGGGCTTTTAGGTGCTGTCATGACGTATAGTTTAGAACACTAACAGAAGACAATAATCTAAGGATAATCAGACGTTTATCATAAATAAACCTATGTGAATCGATAAACGATCGAATTATATTCGTGGAGCGGTTACTGGAATACAAAAATACGTATTCATTTTAAATAAAACACTGTAAAACATAGAATTAACTAAAAATTTGAAAGCCGTTAACATAATCCGCTGAAAAAATTGCAATAAAAAACAGGAATCAGCACTAAGATTCTATTTTTTTTTGGGATGTCTTATGCCGCTGTAATTTCTGAATAAAGGATAATTGGCACTAAAATCCGCTTTTTAGACCCCTTTAAAATAAGGGGGTTTAATTTTTGTTACTATTTAGAACATTTTATTTTTTAAAAATGTTATCATCTGTACTAATTTTGATGTGTATAAAATGATTAAGATTATGAACCGGGCTATTGTACACATCGACATGAACACGTTTTTCGTATCCTGCGAAAGGCTTGCCAATTCTGGGCTTGACGGCATACCTCTTATTATCGGCGGAGGGGAAAGAGGTGTTGTGGCCTCCTGCTCGTATGAGGCGCGGCGTTTCGGGGTGCGCTCGGCCATGCCGATCCAGATGGCGCTCAGGCTCTGTCCCCAGGCAAAAGTCATGAAGGGAGATATGGAACTCTATTCAAGGCTCTCACATGAGGTGACCGAAATAATCCAGGAAAAGGCGCCTGTAGTGGAGAAAGCATCCATAGACGAGTTTTACCTGGACATTACCGGGATGGACAAGTTCTACGGAAGCTATAAATGGACCAATGAACTCGCACAGCGCATCACAAAGGAAACAGGCCTTCCCCTCACCTTTGCCCTTTCGGTCAACAAAACGGTGTCTAAAATCGGCACCGGGGAAGGTAAACAGAAGCATAACCTTGAAATCCCCGAACATCTGGTGCAGTCTTTTTTAAATCCGCTCTCGGTCCGCAAAATACCTATGGTGGGCGATAAGACCTTCCAGCTGCTCTCGCGCATCGGCATCCGCACCATCAAAACCCTCTCTGAAATGCCTGCCGAAGCGCTGCAGCGCATGATCGGCCAGAACGGGATCGAACTCTGGAAAAAAGCCAATGGTATTGACACCAGTCCGGTAGAGCCTTACACCGAAAGAAAGTCGATTTCCACCGAACATACCTTTTCCCAGGATACCATCGACATCGACAATCTTGGAAGGGTTATCCAAGGCATGGTCGAGAAACTTTCCTACCAGCTTCGCTGCGAACAGTGGCTCACTTCTACAGTGACCGTCAAGATCCGGTATGCTAATTTTGATACGGAAACCAAACAGTGCAGGGTCCAGTATACCTCAGCTGACCATATACTGGCAAAAACTGCAGCGGATCTTTTCGAAAAGCTCTACCAGCGCAGAATGAGGCTTCGCCTGATCGGCGTGCGTTTCAGCGGACTGGTGCGGGGAACCTGCCAGATCGACCTTTTCAATGACACCGAAGAAATGCTTGCGCTCTACCAGGCTATGGACCGCATGAAAAACCGTTACGGGTTTGACGCAGTGATGCGATGCGCCGGCGCTTCTTTTAAACCCAACAGCAAGGACGAAATTTTAAAACGCAGAAAATAAAAACATGTATCTCAACTGCCATTCTTTCCACTCCCTGCGTTATGGCACCATACCGCTTGAGGACTTGATATCCAAAGCCGCCGCTTTGGGTCTCACCGCTATGGCACTCACGGATATCAACACCGTGACAGGGATTTACGATTTTGTAAAAGGCTGCCAGGCTGCGGGGATCAAGCCCATTGCAGGAATGGAATTCCGCTCAGGGCACAAACTTCGTTATATCGGGCTGGCCAAAAATGCAGCAGGCCTTGCCGAAATGAACCGTTTTCTGACCCGCCATAATTTTGAAGGAACAGAACTTCCTTCAGCTGCCCCCGATTTTGAAAATGTCTTTGTCATCTATCCTTTAGAAAATGTGCCGGCTGTTCTGAAAGAGCATGAATTTATAGGCATACGCCCCGAACAGCGCCCTGTGCTGGCCAGCTCGGGCTGGAAGAACAGAATAGACAAAATGGTGGTGCTCCAGCCGGTAACCTTCCGCACCAGAACCGAATACAGGCTGCACAAGATCCTGCGGGCGATAGACCTGAATGTTGTTTTTTCACGCCTATCCGAGGCGGATTACTGCAGGCAGACAGAAGTCATGGTTGGTCTGGACAGGATCCTCAAATGTTATGACGGATATCCGCAGATCATCTCCAATACAGAAAAGATCATTACAGAGTGCCGTTTTGAATTCGATTTCAAAACGCCGAAAAATAAGAAATTCTATACCAGCAGCAGAAAGGACGACTTGCAGCTTCTCACCACACTGGCCCGGCAGGGACTGGAATGGCGCTACGGGGACCATAATACAGAGGCAGAATCTAGAATGCTGCGGGAGCTCAAGGTAATCGACCAGCTGGGATTCAGCGGCTACTTTCTAATTACATGGGATATTATACGGTTCAGCAATTCCCATGGGTTTCTGCATATTGGCCGCGGCAGCGGCGCCAACAGCATCATTGCCTACTGCCTTGGGATCACCGACATCTGCCCTTTGGAGCTGGATCTCTACTTTGAGCGTTTTTTGAACCTCAACCGCAAAAGTCCTCCTGATTTTGATATCGACTGGAGCTGGAAGGAAAGGGACGTGATCCTGGAATATATCTTTTCACGCTACGGCTGTGACCATGTTGCATTCTGCGGCACCAATGTGGAATTTAAATACCGCTCTATCTTCCGCGAGGTCGGCAAGGTCTTCGGTCTTCCAAAAGAAGAGCTCGATGCGCTGGCGAAAAACCCTATGGCCCTGCACCCATCCAATGAAGTGGTCCGCGAAGTGCAGCAGTATGGGATGATGCTCGAGAAATATCCCAACCAGAGAAGCATGCACTCCTGCGGCATACTGATTTCTGAGGAGCCGATCACCAACTATTCTGTGCTGGAGATGCCCCCGAAGGGATTCCCCATAGTACTTTTCGACATGCATACGGCCGAAGATATCGGGCTTGAAAAATTCGACATCCTGAGCCAGCGCGGGATCGGGCATATCGATGACAGCGTAAAGCTCATTGAGAAGAACCGCGGCATACGGCTCAACATCCGTGATACCGCCATTTCAAAAGATCAGGAAAGCTGCAACAGCTTTCTCTCGATGGGAAAAACCATAGGATGTTTTTATATCGAAAGCCCCGCCATGCGCGGTCTGCTGCGCCGCCTGAAATGCGACAATTACAAGACCCTCGTGGCCGCTTCCTCCATCATACGCCCCGGAGTGGCACAGTCCGGAATGATGAAGGAGTACATCTTCAGGCATAATCATCCCGACAGGTTTGAATATTTCCATCCGGTGTTCGAGCAGCAGCTCGGTGATACCTACGGCATTATGGTCTATCAGGAGGATGTGATCAAAATCGCCCAGCACTATGGAGGGCTCTCAGCGGCAGACGGCGATATCCTGCGCCGTGCCATGTCGGGAAAGGGGCGTTCCAAGGCGGCACTGCAGAAGGTAAAAGACAACTTCTTTGCGTCCTGTGCCGCCCAGGGGCACCCCTTGGCGCTGAGCACGGAAATATACCGCCAGATAGAGTCCTTTGCAGGCTATTCGTTCTGTAAGGCGCACTCAGCCTCCTATGCAGTGGAAAGCTACCAGAGCCTTTATCTTAAAGTGCACTACCCCATTGAATTTATGGTGGCCGTTATAAACAATCAGGGAGGTTTCTACCGTACTGAAGTCTATGTGCACGAGGCGAGGATGTCAGGCGCGGCAGTGCACACCCCCTGCGTGAATAAAAGCGAATTTGAAACCACGCTCTATGGTTCTGATGTCTATCTGGGTTTCATGCACCTGCAGGGACTGGAATCCAAAACAGCCCTTCTGATCCAGCAGGAACGCGAAAAAAACGGGCTTTACAGGTCGCTTGAGGATTTTATCAACCGGGTGCCCATTGGCATAGAGGACATACAGATCCTGATTTTCATCGGCGCATTCCATTTCACCGGCAAAACAAAAAACCAGCTGCTGGTCATCGCCCGCCTTATCCTGGTGGACTTCAGGCCACAGAACCGTGCCCCCATGCTGCTCGAGGAGCCGGTCAAGGAATTTGTACTGCCTGAGCTCGAACGCTCTGCTTTTGAGGATGCCTTTGATGAGATCGAGCTTCTGGGCTTTCCTGTCTCCTGCTCCCCTTTTGATCTGCTTCAGACCCCTTTCAGGGGAAATGTAATGGCAAAAGACCTTTTGGGCCATCATAAGAAGCAGGTCCGGATGCTGGCCTATCTGATCTCCCGAAAGCATGTGCCCACAAAAATGGGAGCTATGTATTTCGGCACCTGGATAGATGCCCAGGGCGAACTTTTTGATACGGCACATTTTACCGACAGCCTCGCGAAATACCCTTTTCAGGGAGGAGGCTGCTACCTGCTGCTGGGCAGTGTAGAGGTGGATTACCATTTCCCGACCATCACCGTCACAAAGATGGCTAAAATGCCTTTTATACCTGATCCGCGCTATGAACATGAGAACGACTGGAAATACAGGGCGCAGCAGAAAATACGCGAAGATGTGAGCATGACCCAGCGAGCGCCCTATCCCCAGGAACATGAAATCAATATTCCAAGGCTTAAAATGAGTAATTGACAGGCTGGTTCGGCTTTACGCCCCAGCCAGAGTATGAACTAAAAAAAAAGAAGATGATGCTTTTTGATGACACAGAAATTTTTTCATCGGGCAGCGGCGGCAGAAGAATTTTTGACGTCCCCGATGCCGACCTGCTGCTGATTGATAATTTTTTCAGCAAACCCGAGTCCGACCATTATTACAATGTGCTATACCATGGCACGCAGTGGAGGGAATATGAAATGCCGATGTATGACAAGGTGGTTACCGCTCCGCGCATGATCTCCTGGTATGGCGACAGCAGCAGGCCTGAGCTGAAATCCAATCCCCGCTGGCCATTGGAACTGCTCCAGATCAGAGAGCGTGTGGAGGATGAGACGCGGATAAATTTCAATGCCGTGCTGCTGAACCTCTATAGGGACGGCACCGACGGCGTAGGATGGCACAGCGATAAAACTTCTTCGAGCAATAAGAACATGAACATTGCTTCGGTTACCTTCGGGGAAACCCGCCTGTTCCGTCTACGCCATAAGACCCTGAAACACATTGCGCCGATAGAGATTCCCCTGCATCACGGGACCTTCCTGCTGATGGCGGGAAGCACCAATACCTTTTGGGAACACCAGGTGCCCAAGACTGCAAGGGCCGTGCTTCCACGGATCAATCTTACATTCCGTCAGGTAAAAGGAGCATAAAACGCATTAGATACGGAATGAAACGCCCACGGATTCAAAAAAATGATGATACCCTTCTGTTTTGGTAAGCTCCATTCCCAGTGAAAAATCAAGCTGCAGATCGCTTCCCAGACGCAGTGCCATACCGCCGTCAGCCCACTGGTGCCCATGGCGCGAGACCGGGAAATCACCAAAGCTTTCCACAAAGGCATGCAGCTGGTCAGAAAGCTTGATATTGGGCGAAAACGTGTAGCTGTAGGATGCCTGCATTGTATTGGCATCCCATCTCACCCCTGCATTATATCCAAGGTCCACTTTTTTAGAAAGGGTATTACGCAGCAGCACCCGCACTTCGGGCGCAGCATGATGTGTCTGGAATGAGCCGGCCTCAATGCCGGGGATCTGCAGCTGGCCCATCAGGGACACCGCTGGAAATCCGTTCTTTTCAGAAAGGATTTTAATCTTGGCACCGGCATGAAGCTCATGCAGGCCAAAAGTTTCCCGATCGGCCTTTTCATACATAAACTGGCCCTGCAGGCGGAGCTCGACTCTTTTGGAGAGTCCGTATCTGGCCAGGAATTCCGGCAGCTCAACCTCCAGTTCATCCGAAGAAGCCTGCTCGTGCTTGACACCGCTCTCAAACTGGAATCTTCCTTTGGGCACCAGCGCCGTATTCTCTGTCTGGTCAGGACGGTCGGTCTGTATGTTCTGCTGAGCTGTGCCGCAGAAGCATGCCAGCAGCAGGAAAAAAAGACATACTATATTTTTCATAAACTGCATTTAAATTTGAACAGCAAATCTCGATAACAAAATCCGATTGAGCTTATATCATCAGCAAGCCGCCTTACATAATTATAAGACAATGCTCCCTTGCGATTTATTGCCTAAATTTGCATCTGCCACGGCAGGCAGAATTGTTCTGCAATAGGGTCCATGATCTGGGATCCTGAACCCTGATCAGCCCAGGCGCTCCGCCCTAAATATTTAAACATGAGTGATCCAATATTAGAAAATCTAAATCCCAACCAGCTTCAGGCAGTCAAGACTACCGAAGGCTATGTGCGTGTCATTGCCGGCGCAGGCTCCGGAAAAACAAAGGCGCTTACCTCCCGGTTTGCCTACATTGTAGACAGGCTGGGCATCAACTCTTCCAATATCCTCTGCGTGACCTTCACCAACAAGGCCGCGCAGGAAATGAAAAAACGCGTCAAGGCGCTGATCGGGGATCTGTATGATGTGAGTTTTATCACCACCTATCATGGATTCTGCGTGCGCTTCCTGCGCGAGGAGATCAACAAAATCCACTATCCTAAGAATTTTATCATACTGGATGCCGAGGACCAGAAAACCATACTAAGGGAGGTGTT
The DNA here is from genome assembly GCF_017352115.1 of Flavobacterium endoglycinae. Classification (NCBI taxonomy): domain Bacteria; kingdom Pseudomonadati; phylum Bacteroidota; class Flavobacteriia; order Flavobacteriales; family Flavobacteriaceae; genus Flavobacterium; species Flavobacterium endoglycinae. The sequence goes on along the minus strand of NZ_CP071448.1, from coordinate 4,467,904 downwards.
CACCGAACTGGACATCAATTCCAAAAACCTGACCTTCAAACAGGTGCTGCGATTCATATCCAAACAGAAGAGCACCTCGGACTATCTGGCCTATATGCTGGAGAACAAAAGTTTTACTCCCGATCAAAAGGATTCGCTTTCCAGCCAGGTATATCAAAAGTACCTCGACAAGCAGAAGCGCAACTATGCGCTGGACTTTGACGATCTGATCCATTTTACAGCTTTCATCCTCGACAGCAATCCCGATGTGCTTTTAAAGTGGCAGCAAATGCTGCACTACATACAGGTGGATGAGGCGCAGGACAGCTCCGACAACCAGTTCCATCTGGTGGAAATGCTCTCACGCGTACACCAGAACCTTTTTCTGGTAGGCGATCCCGACCAGACCATCTACGAGTGGCGGGGGGCAAAACCCGAATATCTGGTAGAATTCGACCAGATGTTTCCAGGTACGAAGACCATCATCATGAACCAGAACTACCGCTCGACGCCCAATATCCTGAAGGTCGGCAACCACATTATCAAAAACAACACCGTCAGGGTGGACAAGGATATGGTGACCGACAATCCCGAAGGCGTAGAAGTGGTGCATTTCCACGGCAAGAATGATTTTGAGGAGACCCTCTGGGTGGCTTCCGAAATAAAGGAAATCCTGAAAACGGAAAACGCCGCCTATTCGGATATTACCATTTTATACCGCTCCAACCATCTCTCAAGAAATATAGAGCAGGCCCTGATCAAGGAAAACATCCCCTACGCCATTTTTGGAGGGGTGCGTTTCTTTGAGCGCAGGGAAATCAAGGATGTGCTCTCTTTTCTAAGGCTTATCGTGCAGGGGGACAACTTCTCCTTCCTGCGCATGTTCAACCATCCGGCAAGGGGGCTTGGAAAGAAGTTTCTGGAAAAGCTGAGCCTTCTGGCCAATGAACAGAATCTTTCGCTGCTTCAGGCTTTGCAGAACAATATAGAAGACAAAGAACTGAACAAAAAAGGCGCTGCTGATTTCCTTTCTCTGGTGGCAGATCTGAAAATAGATGCCCAAAGCAATTCGATCTCAGACCTGGTGAAGATCATACTCGATAAAAGCGGGCTTTCTGAACTCTACCGCAAGGACGGCGATGACGACAGGCTTGAGAACATCAAGGAGCTGGTAAGCTCGATGATGCTTCTGGAAAAAGAGAACAACGGACCGGTCAACATTGTGGAATACCTGCAGGAAATAGCGCTTTACACCGATATGGACAAGGATACCGAAAATCAGGACAAGGTGCGCCTGATGACCATCCACATCTCCAAAGGCCTGGAATTCCCATATGTATTCCTGTGCGGTTTCACCGAAGGGGTGCTGCCGAGCGCGCTATCGATCAAGGAACGGAGAAAGCGGGCCATCGAAGAGGAAAGAAGACTAATGTATGTCGCGGTCACGCGCGCCGAGAAGCGGTTCTACATGACCGACTCGGAAGGCTTCAACTTCACCACCGGCCTGAACAAATACCCTTCAAGGTTCCTCTTTGAGATCAAGGAGGAATTTTATGTGCGCAAAGGAAAGCTGTCCCCTGAAATCCTTCAGGCTTCCCAGGCAACTGCTGCATCCTTGTCAGGCAGTTCAGACACCGCTTTCAAAGCAGGCGATCTGGTGATGCATCCCGTATGGAACAAAGGAAAGGTCCAGGCTGTGGACAGGGAGAAAAACCAGTACATCGTGCACTTTTTTGAAATGGACAGGGAAAAGCCCATAGATTTTGCATTCCGCTTTCTGGAGCCCGCATCAGATTCTGAAGAAAACTCCGTCTCTCCTTCTGAATTCCTGAATATTCATGAAGGCCTGAAATCAGCTCCCGATCCTTTTGCAGAATCTCTACATTCAAATACGCCCTCTGATATTTTCGAAGATGAAAACCCGGACCATTCCTCTGGCAAAAATGATTTTATAGATGGAAAATGGCCTGAATAAAAGAACAGATCTTTATCCTTCTTTTTGGTTCTCCATACCGTCTATAATCCTGCTCACTTCTGTCTCGGCAGCCTTGAGCCTGCCCTGGCAGAAGGCAATGAGCTCCGATGCCCTTTTTACTTTGGAGGCAAGCTCGTCCACCGAAATGGTCTCGTTTTCAATTTCCTTTGAAATGGCAGAAAGCTCATTCCATGCCGATTCATACGTCAGTGTCTCTTCCATCATATTGTATTTTTTCTTTAACGGTGCTTTTAAGCAGGGTATCGTGGAGGATCACCTCAATATCCTCTCCTATTTTTATATTCTCGGCAGTCCCTGCAATCTTGCCATTCGCTTTTACGATCGCATATCCCTTCTTTAGGATATGCTGCGGGGACATCAGTTTTATGCTTTTATCCATATGCTCCAGATGAAGCGTCCTGCCTTTCAGATAGCCTGACGTAAAGCGCTTTAGGTTTTCGGCCAGATAATCGATATCGCTTCTCTTGCGGCGCAAGAGACTGTTTGATCCCTGCGTGGCCATCTGGGCTTTCAGCGAAAGCTTTTTCTGATGCCCGTGCAGGATGTCTTTCGCGTCCGATGCAATGCTCTGATTGGCTGTGGCCAGCTGCTGCCTGTAGAGGGAGAGAAGCTCCCTTGCATTTCTTGAAATAGTCCGCTTCTGCTCTTCAAGCGCTTTGGAATGACGCAGCAGAAGCTGCTGGGATTTGATTACGATATGCTGCTGCAGCGACAGCAGACCCGTTTCAAAACTGCGGTTATGGGCAATGATGAACTCTGCCGCCTTGGTCGGGGTCTTGGTATGGGTATGGGCCATCATATCGGTGATGCTCACATTCTTCTGGTGTCCGATGCCCGTTATAATTGGAATGGGAAACTTGGCAACCGCCCGTCCGATCTGATAGTTGTCGAAAATAAGGAAGTCCGACTGCGCGCCTCCGCCCTTGTGATGACAACGGCGTCATAGGGAATTCCTGTATTGAACACTTCAATAAGCTTGTTTAGGAACAGTCTGGCGTTGTTGTCCCCCTGCACTATGGTATGATAGTCGTCAATCTGGAAAGCATACCCGAAATTATTATGCTCAAGGGTATGCCGGAAGTCCTCATTCCCGGCAGAATTGCTTGCCGATATCACAGCCACCCGCTGTATGGCAAGGGGCAGCTTCAGGCGGCTGTTGAGCGTGGAATACCCTTCCGCCGTTTTGATGATAAAATCGTTTTCCGCCACAAGCCGTGCTAGGGTGGCATTGCGCTGCTGCTCCAGGACCCCGAGCGTGAAATTCACATCGATATCCAGCACGTTTACTGACAGCCCATACAGCGGATGATAATCCACGCTGACCTTTACCAGCACATGCAGGTTGTTGGTGAAGCGCTGTCCGGTCTTCTTCTCGAAGTCCGACAGGTGCACCGCTCCCTCTCCCCATGCCTTTCCCATGATCTTGGCCGTTATGGCGCTGTTCTTTTCCGCTTTCTCCACCAGCTCGAAGTAATGGATCTTTTTGTCGGCCTTGAAGGAATGGCTGGTGATATCAGCCACCACCCAATACGTCTCTCCCCTGAAGCGCGAATGGATCGCGTCATGGATCTGGTCGTTGAGCTGTGAGAGTCTGATATACTGCTGGGGTTCCATCCTTTTAAAGCCTGCTGCCTGTTTTTTGCTGACTGCTAAGGTAGCCATTCTGCATCGGAATCTCAAATGCATAAAAATCAGGGGAAGAACTTTTCAATTCAAAACGGGTTAAAAGGGCAGCCAAAGTAGTGCCCGCCCTCCCCTGCATGCGCATAACGGCTCCGCCGCCCTTCGGGACTTATAGCACTCCGGCTCGGTATCGGACACTGTTCTTCTGCTTTCTTTTTTCCCGTTTTTTCTTTTGAAAAATTTTAGTGCGGGGCATGGGAAAAGAAATGGTAACAAGTATTCATCTAAAAATCAGAATCATGGAAATCACAGGAAGAATTGTAAAGGATGCCTCAATTTTTAAGGTAAAGGAAAACCGTGAGGTGGTAAACTTCTCCATTGCGGTCAATGACAGCTACAGACCCAAAGGAAGCACGGAGGTAAAAAAGATTGTAACCTATATCGACTGCTCCTACTGGCTCAGCGCAGGATTGGCGCAGTGGCTCAAAAAAGGAACACTCGTGCAGCTTTTCGGGCGCATCGGGATGAATGTCTATATCGGAAATGACTCGCAGGCGCACGGTTCATTGACCTTTCATACCTCGGACATCAAGATACTCGTATTTGCCCGCGCTGATGATACTAAGCCTGTGCCTGCAAAAGCTCCCAAAAAACAGCAGGCATCAAACGACCCTGACGACCTGCCGTTCTAGACCATTCAAGCCATTTAAAATTGTATACACGCCTAAATACTATATCATGGAAGCCTTAAAAAAATCAAATTACAGCGGGTATCGTGTAAGCGATGCCTTTAATGGGATAATACTTAAAAGCATCACCCACTATGGCTTTAGCCAGTTATTTACTTTTTAAAAAAAGCAGACAAAATTTTACAGAGAACTTAGTACTCAATTTGTTTTTGTTGTATGGAATCTTAACAATCAGTGCTTTTATGCAATTGGTTATGATCTTTACTGACAATAGGGATTTTCTCCTTTCACTGAATAATTTTCTGGCTGTACTAACCATTTTTTATGTAATAATTTTCAATTATCAATATTTTTCGGTCTTCGACTATAAGAAACACCAGATAATGATTCGTGCCGTTATTATTGGAATTTTGTATTTAACGATTAAACTGGCATCAAACGTATTTTTACTTCACATTATCTTATAAAAAAGCAGTCTTGGAAACCAGCCCGCCTGAAGCGAAACTCTTCAATGATCTTGGCAGGCTCAGCATACTGCTTTGTGAGGACAACTACCTCAACCAGAAACTGGCACAGAACGTAATTGAAGGATTCGGATTTAAAATAGATATAGCCGAAAACGGAAGCCAGGGCATAGAAATGCTAGCGCACGGAGAATATGACCTGATGCTTATGGATCTGCAGATGCCTATTCAGGATGGCTACAAGACGACTAAATATATAAGAAAAGAAATGAATAACCCTATCCCTATTATCGCCATGACTGCACATTCCCTGGCAGGAGAACTGCACCGATGCCTGGATGCCGGCATGAACGGCTATGTGCCTAAACCTTTTAAGCAGCATGAACTTTTGGAAGCAATAAAATCAGTTCTAAAAAAAGACATAATCTTTTAAAGCAACCACTATAAGTATGGAAAAATAATGACGGAGGCAAAAAATTGGTTTATTCATAAAGCGGATAATAACGTAATACAGTTGTAAAGATTAAAGTAAATACATCGTAAAACTTAGGATCACAGAATTAAATTATTGATTTTCAGTTTTTTTTTACCAAACTTTTTTTAATAACATGCCTGCGATAAAATATATAATGCTATCTTTGCTGTAATTGGTATTCTGCCAATGCTCACTCTGATAAGCAGATCTGTCCATCTTGTAAAATTTGTCCTCCCTTACTCTTCAGTTTAGGCATACAGCCGCCTTAATTTTTAAAACATTTTACATTATGAATATCTTTGTAGCAAAACTGGGGTTTGCAACCTCGGAGGATCAGGTGCGCGACGCTTTCGCATCTTATGGAACAGTAACCTCTGTAAAAATAATTATGGATCCGTTTACAGGCCGCTCAAAATGCTTCGGTTTTGTTGAAATGCCTGACCAATCTGATGCTGAAAAAGCAATAAAAGGGCTGAACAACTCCAAACTGGACAGCCAGACTGTAGTGGTAAACGAAGCCCGACCTAAGCCTGATGTTTTGGACTACAGCCCCAGCAGAGGCGCATCAAATTACTCTAAGGACAGAAGAAGATAGCTGCTGTCTCTGGCAATGCTCTGATCAGACCAGCGGCCAAATCTACATAGAGCTGATGCATAATGGCTCGTTATTACTATAATAAATTTCTTTGCTTCAGACACTAATCTGAAACCAATAAATCATAATGCTTCTAGCAGGCATAGAATTAAACTTTACCTTTTTTTTATAACAGGAATTATCTTTTTTTTAAAATCAGAGCTGAAAACCTACCTGCGAAAGGCATCAGGTACAACTGCTGCTGCTTTTTTATAATCATCAATTGTATGGCGGTTGCCACCTAAATTATAAATTTAACATACTGCCATACATAATAATCATATTTACATGAAAAAATTTTCAGTACATGAGATCTGCACACATCTTCATGGCATAACTGACGGCAAAACGTCGGCAATGGTATCCTCTGCGGGGAGCCCTGAAACCGCCCAGCCATATCAGATTACTTTTCTAGGAAACAAAAAATTTGAAAGGCTTTGGCCGAAATCCAAAGCTCTTGTTGCTGTTGTGGATAAGAACAGCGTACTAGACCCCGGCCCCGGCAGGGCACTGATCAAAGTAGACAGTGTTGAGCTGGCTATGTGCCGAGTGCTTGAACTTTTCAGGCCTGTGGCTGTTAGGTTTGAAAACAACATCCATCACTCTGCAGTAATTCATAAGTCCGCTGAAATAGGCAGTCAAACAAAAATAGGAGCCGGCGTATACGTAGGCGCAGGATGCATACTGGAACATAATGTCACTATTTATCCTAACGTTACCGTGCTTGACGGCTGTTTTATTGGTTCTGGAACTGTTATATGGCCTGGGACTGTCATACGTGAAAACTGTCGCATCGGCCTAAGGACAATCATACATTCCAATGCTGTTATCGGTGCCGACGGGTTTGGTTTTGTGAAGTGTCCTGTTGAAGGACTCGTAAAGGTCCCCCATATCGGAAATGTTGTTATCGGTGATGATGTAGAAATCGGTGCAGCAGTCTGCATAGACCGCGCAAAATTCGCTTCAACTGTTATTGGAAACAGCTGTAAAATCGATAATCTGGTACAGATCGGGCATAACTGCATTGTAGGCGAACACTGCATCATCGCAGGAAACAGCGGACTTGCAGGTTCTGTGAAACTTGGCAGAGGAGTGGTCATCGGAGGGGGAAGCAGCATTAAGGACCATGTCACAATTGGAGACGGAGCTACCGTCGGCGGAGGATCGGGAGTGATCTCCGATGTCTGCGCAGGTGATACCGTATTAGGATATCCTGCTCTTAAAGCTACTGTTACTTTGAAACACTGGGCATCGATCAAAGAAAAAAAATAGTAATTCAATTGTTTAATTTAATACTGAAGTCAAATATGGCCGACTCATTTTTTAAAAAAGAAAATAACAAGAAAAAAGCTGTTCTCAAAAAGCAGAAAGCACTCAGGAAGCTGGAAAGAAAAACAAACAACCTCAAAGGCAAAGGCTTTCAGAGCATGATTATCTACGTGGATGAACATGGGCATTTCACATCTATGGCCTCTGAAAGCCGCACGGTCAAAGAAAGCCACCAGAAAATACTGCCCAAAGAACCAAAAATACGATCTGCTCCGGGAAAGAACTAGATACGGCATACTGCCTGTATGAACTGCCGGCGTAGTTGATGTCTGGGGCACTGAGCTACAAACTCTCTGGGCATATCCATTCTTGCAAATGATATATTAGTTTTTGAACTGCAGCGCAGCATTAAATCAAAAAAATGTAAAAAATCATCCCAAAAGAGAAGGAAGATCCGAAATAAAATATATTATTATCTTAAAGATGATATAAATATATCTGCAATTCTTTAGTATTGATTATACCGCTAGATAGCATTTACAATCATGCATAATAAACTATGATATAGAAGTCTTCAGCTGAAACACTGATAAAAAACTACTAAGATGACCGCCCCCGGCTTGTACCCCCGGCTTGTATACCACGGTAAGATGCAATGCCAAAAAAGATGAGCTCTCCTTAACATAAAATAGGATCTATATCCAAAAAGAACCTTCTGAAGCAAAATATTTCTGGAGCATTACAATGTATAAGCCCCCAGAACGTTTTATGGTTCCAAATACAATTGACCGATACTCTATCATTAATAAAACCAAAGGGCTGAAATATGAAGCCAACGGGGATTTGATTATCTACCTACAGAGTACCTCACTGGGAAAGGATAAAGAAAGCAATTGGCTTCCCACTCAAAAAATGAAAAATTCATGTTTGTTACCCGAATTTATGGTCCAAAGCCTGATGTCATTAACGATATTTGGAGTAAGTATTTTTATTACTATCCTTTTTTATAGCAGACTACTCTCAAAAATTTATAATTTAACAAAACTTACATAATTCCCATGTCAAACATGGGAATTATGTAAGAAATTAAATCCTATTTTCCTATAGCTGTTGCATTTCCGCGAAATACGGTTTTATGCAGTTAGAAATATGCACTGCTCCAGTAAATCCGTATTTTGCAATTGACTTGAAAAGCCGTACATTTGATTTATGTTGAATTAATGCAAAAAAATATGACCCAAAGGTTATTTAATCACATTTTGCTGGCAGACGACGATATCGATGACTGCGACTTTTTTGCCGAAGCAGTCAGGGACCAATTTCCTGATATGAAACTCTCCATTATGCATGATGGAGCCAAATTGATCAGTCTTCTTGAAAATCCCCAAACTCCTAAATCAGAGCTGGTCTTCCTAGATCTTAATATGCCTATTATGTCTGGAGAGGAATGTCTTATAAAAATCAGAAATTCGGATGCCTTAAAAAAGCATATCATTATTGTTTTCAGCACCAGCAGCAATACTGCGGATATCGAAAAAATGTATTCCCTTGGGGCAAATTATTTTATCACAAAACCAGTTGTATACAGCCATCTTCCTATTCTTATAAAAAAAGCATTATCTTTAGTGTCGCAGTCCGATAATCTCCAGCCAGCTTTTGAAAATTTTCACGTCAAGATATAAAGACTCCTTTGGGTCACTAAAAAATGGCGGAAAATTAATTAGGCACTCCAAGTATCATACTGTGTGCTATCCAATTTTTTCATTAATCCAAGAAAAGTCGAATTTATTCATCACAAAATAATAATGGATTTTAAACATTTACGCCACAAAAGCCAAGACAGATTTACGCAAAATCTGCCAGTCAAAATTTTATGAAGAATGTTGCCGCATAATTTTCTTCCGTGCATCTATCTTCCTGCAAATTTTCTGCCGATATTCAAAATCGTCTATAAAGCCAAGCATAATATAACATTAGAAGACTGAAAAAAGCGTGTGTGCGATAGAAATAAGACAGCATGCCTAAATATTAAAATCCAATGTGAAATATCCTGCTTTCTTCCTCAGAAGTCTCCCATTCCATTTCTATTACAGTTCCTGCAAGCTTTTTAAGATCTTTATAATTACTCGGCTTGACAGCATAAAAATCTGCTCCCAGTTCAAATGCTTTTTCGATGCTGGACCTATCGCTGTCAGTGGAATAAATAATGATCTTTGCTTTCATGCCTGATCCGGTTTCCTTCCTGATCGTTTCAATGCAATGAACCATCTCTATGCCAGTCATACCGGTATTAAGAAAAATAAAATCAGGAAAAATATCAGACAATTTAGATAACTGGTCTGTAAGCTGGTCTCTTGTGCTGATCTCTAGAATCTCACATGGCTGATTTAGGCTAAGTAATGCCTCATGGAGCAGCATTCGGTCGTCCTCATCATGGTCAGCAATACATACAACCTTTTTGGAATTTTCAGGCTCGTGCATTATATTTAGTTTGTCAGGCAAACATAAAACTATAATCTAAGAATCCGCAGCCGCTTATATTTCTATAATCCTTTGTAAATTTTTAAAAAATGGAATTACATTCGTTATCCGGTTAATAATGTTTAAAGATAGTTCTATCATAATTACGAAAAAATTAAAAGTAAAATAGTTTGACAATTTCCATGCTAAAAATGGGAATTATGTAATTTACTAGTACGAATTTACGTTCAAAAGAATCAAACACTGATTTGACGCCATTTCTGCCAAATTTTACGGCTTCCAATTTAAATCAAATATTTTGTTCTCCTCATTATATACATTCTCTTAATTTGTTTTCAACTGCTGCTCAAAGGCTAACAATGCAATCTCATTTAGAAAATTATTTATCATCTCCTCATTAAAATCCCGATCTTTCATTGGGCTATCTTTAAGTGATTCTAACCCGAATATTTTTTTTATAAATTCTGGAAGCATATTGAAAATATTTGCGTCAGCAATTACTTTTTCAGGAAAAAACAGCCTCGCAATTCTTTGTTTCACTAATACATCTGACAGCTCGTAGACCTCTGCTAAGCGATGGAATATACTATCACCTGCATTCTTTGCATAAATCCCTGACCCTGCATTTAAGGCCAGCTCACGCAATTCCGAAGCATATTTTTTCAAATAAGCTTTACAGTTTTCTTTTATCATAAAATAATCATCATAATCAATTTTTCCTTCAGAAAAAAGCCTATGTGCATTTAAGCTTCTGTCAATTGATCCGTCCATTGCTTTTCCAATCTCACGCTTTTTATTTGATAGTCCTGCTGTCTTCCCTTATCACGTATCCAAGGTCAGCAAGTGAATATCCAGCGGATAGCTTTTCCATAAATGTAATTGATCTGTTCATAATACTGTGTTTTTATAATTTATAAAATCGATCATAAAATATTTATCTTATAACAATTCAAAGCTATGCAAGAAGTACGCATTTATTCTGCGCAGTTAAACAAAGTAACAAACCTATATATAACGGTACATTACAAAACAATGACACAAAAAAGGTACAAATAAATCTGCAAAATAAGGAGTAAAAAGACTACTAAATTAAAGATTTGTCTACTATTAGATCTCAAAAGTTTTCGGATCTAAAAAAAAAATATTTAATCAGTTAAAAATCAACACATTACTCCCTGTTTACATTCCAGTTTTTCAACAAACTTATTAATTAGAAATTTATTTTATCATCTTGAAAACTGCTCAATTTTAATGGCAGATTTGTGGCACATCGCATTTTAAAAAGCAGAAATGCAGTAAAATAAAATCCGTACAAGCTTAGGTTCGAAACTGTATACCAGATGTTGGTAAAATATTATTTTGTATTAATGGTAATATGAATTGGCTGCAAAATCATCACACTTAAATATTAGAAATTAACTAAAACACCGAATTAGAACTTCTTAAACATCTAAGTTCGAAACATTAATACTCCGAACATCTTAAAAGTTCATAAATTTAAGATATGAGCCGCTACTGTAATTATCATAGCGGCAATCGATAAGAAATGTTAATACAAACAATCATGGGAACAAAAATTCTATTTTTTATCTTGTATTCCTCTGAAAACTGACCTATCCCAATACATGTCTGATTTCCGGACAATTCTGCAATCTCTTGGAAATGCTTATTCTTTTAAAAATTGATTTTTGCAAAAATTTCCCCAGAAAGCCAGAGACTAATTTCAAAGATCATTTAATCATTCAACGAGAGAATTTTACAACTTTATCTCTATATTAATTTTGATCAACACATCCCTGTTTATCCATCAAGTGTTAAATTAGAGTATCATCAGGATCACATGGGAAATAAATGGTAATGGACGCGCCTTCACCCACTGCTCCTTCGGCCGAAATGCTGCCTCCCAGTGACTGCATTATTTTTTTACATAATGCCAGACCGATTCCCGAACCGCTGTATTCCTGCTGATTATGAAGTCTTGTGAACACTTTAAATATGGATTCTGAGTACATTTGGTCAAAACCTATTCCATTATCTGAAAATTTAACCCAGTGGCAATATACATTGAAACGATCTTTTATTATCACAGGCTCCTGAGAAGCTGTAATTGTTATGACTGGCGAGCGGTCCAGCGACGCATACTTTAATGAATTTTGGATGATATTTAAAAATAACTGCTTCATTAAAAAACCTATAGCACTGACTTCCGGAAGCTGCTCGCAGTGGATAACGGCATTTTTTTGCTCTATCAGCTCGCTGCATTCCTCTGCTGCAGATTCAAAAATTAAATTAAGATCTATTTTTTCGGCAGCCTCCCTTGTATTTTTAATACGGGTGTATTTCAAAATATCCTGAAGCAGCTCTCGCATTCTTGTTGCAGATTTTGAAACGCGTTCAAGCGAATCAATCTCAGGGTCTGAAGATGATAATCGTTTGTCAGCAAGCAGCTTTGAGGTAATCATCTGTATTTTTCTCAGAGGCTCCTGCAGATCATGCGTGCTGATCCAGTTTATATTTTCCAGTTCAGAATTAGTCTCTCGCAAAACCTCGCTTTGACGCCTGTATTTTTCTTCCTCTTCACTTAACAATATCATGATCAAATTCTTATGAAGGGAGTGCGCAAATTTTGCCGCTGAATTCAGTTCGTACTTTTTCCAGATACTACTGTGGCCTTTGACAATCTGTTTCCAGCTGTTAAATGAATTTCGAGGATGCAGACCGTGTTGGTCCTTAACTATGCTTTTTTCGGGATCACCTGCCCAGTTGATTTCGGAGATAGTTTCGGGTCTATACCAAATAATATGATTTGACCCTCCAAGCGAATGATAAATCGCTCCTGCAAAATCAGGAGAGTTTTCCAGTTCAGGAAACTGGTCACCTACATTTCTTGTTACATAAAAATCATCGGACTTCCTTTGTTCAACCAGCGCCGCAAAAGCAACAATATGGTGATCTTCTGGCGTTAGTCCATTTTTGTAGATTTTATTTCTGAATAGGATCGAAACACCTGCAGCATTGCAGAGAGCAAGCAATTCGGGAAGCTCAATAACAGTTTCAAGTGAGTTCTCTGCCAAAGGCAGATCAATCGCTGTTATATGCTCCAAAGCCTCAATGGTTTTCCTTGCATCAAGATTTTCGTCATTGGACTCCCTTATATCTATCTGGGAAGTAATAAACTGCCCCTGCAGTTTAGCCGCCAGCCTTACTGCAGGTGAGATATTTTTTTTTGAATAATGATGGCAGGCAATCAGTCCCCATAGACGGCCATGATGAAGAAGAGAAATCGTAAGTGTGGCACCAACCCCCATGTTTTTAAGATACTGTACATGGATGGGAGATGTACTTCTTAAAACGGACAGGCTTAAATCAAGGTTTTTATCTAATTTGTCGTCTACAGTAAAAATAGGAACAGCCTCATAATTAATATCAACAATTAATCTCATCTGGTTCCTTATGTACAATTCCCTGGCCTGAACCGGAATATCTGTATGAGGATAATGCAGTCCAAAAAACGGCTCAAGGTCTTTTCTGCAGCTTTCTGCATATACCTCCCCGTTATACTGCTCGTCAAAGCGATAAATCATAACACGGTCATAGCCTGTTATTTCACGGGTGCCTTCTGCGACCAGAGCACATAGATCTTTCAATGATTTGGTGCTGTTCATCTGGGTTACAAACTGAATGGTCTGGGTATAAACGTCCCCCAGAATTTGTCTGTCAAACTGAGGTTCAGCTTCGAGAACATATATATCATGACTTTTGTGGACATTGACCTGAAATTTTTTATCCAGCAGCTCTATTTCAAGAGGAAATACGTCTTGTACCGTATCCGAATTTATATAATTGAAAAGCAGTTCCTGCGCCCTGCTCCCAAAAACAGATTCAAATTTATTACCCAGAGCCTCGATGTGGCTTAAATTAATGAAAAAGGAAATATTATCTGTGCAATAGTCTATTGTCCAGCTATTGGTGAGTCCCAGCAAAAAACCGTGGGGCTGTATCTTCCCGGGAATATGTATGGGCTCCTGATCGCAATTGGTTAATGTTACCAGATCTCGGTTAACTATATCTTTAATATTCATTATTTGGAATTAAAATTTTGTGAGTGGCTGTTTTTAAGCAGGAAGATTTACACTCGGTCTTATAAAATATTCATTTTTAATTAAAGACTAATTAAAATTGTAAATATTCTCTGGAAGGTTACAGCGCAGACTCGCAATTGTATTATCAAGATTAGTCTGTATACCGATGCAAAGCTGATTCATTATTGATTTCAACTCTTGAAAGTCAGAAGGCTTGATTATGTATGCCTTAGCGCCCAGTAGTTTGGCCTGTTCGATCCCCTGCCTTCGAGAGGAAGTTGCCATCATAATGATAGGCACTTTGGTAAATCTATGATCCATTTTGATCTGCTTTAATAATTCCCAGCCATTCATTTTCGGCATACCCGCATCCAGCAGTATTAAATCCGGCAGTTGCTCCAAGCCGGAAAGCAGACGAAGTGCAGCATCACCGCTGTCAACAAATTTAAGTGAAAAAGTTTCTTCTGTTCCTGCCATAGCCCACTTGAAAAATTCCAAATCATCATAGTCATCGTCCACCAGTAAAATTATTTTTTTATTCATAACTATATATATTGCGCCAAACCTTTTCCATACGATCAAAAAGATTCATTAATATTTGCAAATTACTTTTCAAAATATACCAAATATTACATTTCAACTTGTATATAAGTAAACAAATTTAATCCGTTTGCTATTTAGTAAGTGTGTTTACGAGCCAGCAAAGCCAAGTATGGCTATAATAAAGCACTTTTCAATGCTAATTAATTAATGTTAACGAGCATGCCAAAGATAATTTGTAAACACACACAAAATTATACATTTTTTAAGCCTGCTGTTTTACGTATTACATGCTTTATATTATATAATTTAAATAATCGGTCAGTGATAAATATCTCAAATGTAAAACCGGCTTGTAAATTTCAGAAGAAAAAAATCTATTTTTACTATTAAGTTGGACTTCATGGTTTGTAATTTCTATGACTAATCATTACTTTGATCATTTTTTTAGATACTTCTCCAGATCGCTAAATTAATATACTGCCAAATAAGAATTGTACGCGGTAAGGCAGTCTTTATAATTTCAGCTGGAATATTTACAGGCCTTCAATACCGGTTTATCTTTATCAGCTTTCTTGAAAGTTTTAAAGATTTGCCTGAGCTGGAACAAGATTATCGCAAGATTCTAGAACACAGAAAAATAGAGTTTGAATTAATATTTAAAGGATTAAGGAAGAACATATATTCCAGCAGTACATACCTGAACAGACTATGGATAACCTAACACACCACCTCTTTATGAATGTGGATAACTGCGTTGGCTATAACCAAATTACCCTAAAGTTATCCCGGGACAAGGCACTTAAATTCTATTCTCAGGTTTTCTGCCACTTCTGCCAAATTAGGAAATTGTATTTAGTTGAAGTTTTTTCTTAATTTTGCTGAATCACGATAGATTCGCACACAAAAGAGAAGGAATTTTAAGATTTTTTTACTACTAATAATGAATTTTATAGAAGTTATGGATGCAGAAATTACACCTTGACTTTTACTCCAATTTTAGTTAGCAGATCCAGAATGCTTGTACCAAACGAAAAAACTCCCTAAAAAAGGGAGTCCTTAGGCGGCCGGCGGTTGCCTGAAAAGTATATGGTAATTAACTAAATCATTTGGGACAGAACCTCCAGACGAACCCCGCCGGTCCCCTGTTTTTACCACGACATGGATTATCTTCCCATCTTCACTTTTGATTCTGCTGTTTGGAATTTCTGAAGAATCAAAGACCATCTGCAAAAATGATATCATCTTTTCAGTATCCCTTGTTATTAACCATGGCGTCACAGATGTGTATCCGTCCGGCACTTTTTTAATCTTTTCATTACTGGCTGACATAAAAATTTATTTAGAATTAAAATGCAAATATCCCTATCATTAACAAAGAGCACTAACAAATTGGCTTTTATTGCAAATATGTTGGCGCAGGCAGGCCATTGGGATCTAAAGTTTTTTAAACAGGAATAAATTTAAAGACGAAATGCAGCATTGACAGTGCAAGAGATATGAAGAAGTTTGAGATAAAAAAGAAAAAACAGGGAGTTGGCTGGTCTCCCATAATGAACTGCCTCGGTTCACATGCCTATTTGAGGACAAAAAATTCCATTACTCAAGAACCATAACCGGGCTTTCGAACCCAACGGGCGACCCGCAGGAAATCCAACTGCTCTAGAGAATGGAAAAATGGCTATCGCGATACCATAAGGATAAAATAAACGGCTGACAAGCGCTGTTTGTACACTTCGTGAGCAAAATCAAAACCGCACTGTTCTATGACTGGTCCAAAAGCCGGCTTAAAGAATTCTTCAAACTGTCATAGGATGCAGGTTTGGCCAGATAACGCACCTTTTGATAATGGCTGATTTTAGGAATTACAAGCTCCTCGGGAGGATTTGAAATCAAAATAATATCGAGATCCTTCAGACGTTCAATGTTTTTTACTTCTTTTATAAATTCATATCCGTCCATTCGCGGCATATTTATATCCAAAAAAATAACATCGGGAAGCTTATTGGAGAATGAAAGCTGGTGGAGGGCTGAAATTGAATCTACGGATGAGCAAATCATAAAGTTCTCCCCCACTTGGTCAAGTGCATCGATGAATATTTCCACATCATCCTGATCATCATCAATTAAAAGTATTTCCATTGCCACTGTTCTCCTAGATTCTTATCAGCCAGATATACGAATCTATTGGGCAGCTGGATTTTAAAAGCCATGTTAAAATTATCTTACCAAAAAAAATGGCTGCAGGAAGAAAAACAGACTATACAGCGACTGCGGCACTGTGGATCGTTTTCAATAAGTATCATTTCGGCCTTTTTAGCCCCGATAGCAGCGGAAATCCTTCAGCGCCGGGTTCGGCGCAGAAGATTGAAGCGTATAGCGGAAAAAGCTCTCAAAAAATAAACGTAGATATAAAATTAAGGCTAAAATAATTTTCAAACTTAAAAAAACAGACAGGAAACCACCTTAAGGTAATGGCCACTCAGGTCAGATTACGGCGGCAATTCACAACACAGCATCAATCAGATCCTGCATAACTCTGCCCGCCTGCAGACTACAGAAAAATCATCATTATCGTCCCACAAGAACATTAAAAATCACAAAAGCCAGGTCGGGCTGGAATAGACCTTATGGCCGCTTTTTATTTCGCGGTCCTGCTTTTTCCCTACCCCCAGTATCTCAGAGAGCAGCTCTTTAAGCCCCTGATAACTGCTGGGCTTCACCGCATATAGGTCGGCGCCGAGCTCAAAAGCGCGGGCTATATTCTCCGGGCTGCCGCTGGTGGAGAGCATGACCACCTTTACTTCCCTTAATGGCACTTTTCCCCTCCTGATTTCCTCAAGGCATTCAAAGCCGTTTCTGAAGGGCATATTGATATCCAGAAATACAATATCGGGGAGCCGCTCCGTATTTCGCAAAAGGATATCCAGAAGCTGCTGCCCGTCGGATGCCTGCTGGACCCTGACCGGAAGAGCCAGTTCATCGACGGCATCGGTGAAGAGCATTCTGTCATCCTCATCGTCATCAGCATGGTAAATAATTTTAGTGGAATTGTGCTTTTCTAACATAACTTTCAAATTTAGTGCAGTGCAAGACAAGCGCTGTAAATCTGCAGAGAGTTATACTAAAAAAATTAATATAGTCCTTTGTAAATCCATAAACGATCGAATTATATCCGTGGATCGGCTGGTAAAAAGCAAATATAGGGCTATTTTTTTTTTTTTAAAAGTACTACAAAAAAATACTTTAACACCGCTCATCCAGCAAGATAACTAATTGAATGCTGTCCTTACTATAACTTTCTCTGCGGTATTATTAAATTAAAAAGACATCTTGCCAAGAATTGTATGCAGTCATTAAATCTTGTAATAAAAATTAAAAATTATGTAAAAGCATACTGCTCTAATTGGTGAATTTTGTATTATATGCTTATTTCTATATACATTATTGCAAAAGCTGCTTCTGAATGTATATCTTTAACCCACTATCTAACTAATTTAGACGCTGTCGCACAAATTCTTATAATGCCTGAGGCATTATTAAGAGGAAAAACTGCCCGCCTTTATCCAATTATAATTTTATGAATGTCGAAAACCAACAGGAACTTTACCATTTAGTGATGAATGCGCCGGTTGGCATCTGCGTCCTGAATGCCCAGACCCTTGTGGCTGAAATCGTAAATGACAGCTTTATCGCACTTGCAGGCAGATCCCGCGATGTCATCCTTGGCAATTTTTACTGGGATACATTCCCTGAGGTGCGGCACTCCTACGAATCCGCAATGGCAGAGGTGGTGGCCAGCGGGCTGCCCTACCGAGCCGATGAGTCCGAGCGCAGACGGATCAAGAACGGAAGGGAAGAAACCATCTACATTTCTTTTGTCTACAATCCCCTTAAAGACAGCACGGGGAAGGTGCAAAAAGTTGCCATCTGGGTAATGGACACTACCCTTCAGGTTGTACAAAGGCGGAAGGCTGAGGAAAATGAAAAATTTGCGCGTACCGTTTTTTACAATTCACCTGTCGCAAAATTAGTGTATACGGGAGCCAAAATGGTATTGAAGGAAGCCAATGAGAAAATGCTTGAAATATTCGGACGCGGCGATTCCATTATCGGAAGGCCCATAATGGAAGCTGTTCCGGAGCTCCGGGAGACGTATCTGTTCCAGGCCTACAGCAATGTGCTGGGAACGGGAGAAATCCATACCGAAAACGCCGCGCGTATCATGTTTGTCAAAAATGGTTCTCCCTATTACGGCTACTATGATTATACCTACAAGCCATTATATGATACCAAAGGGGAAATTTATGGCGTTATATGCACGGCAATCGATGTAACAGAAGAAGTGGCAGCCCGCAGCAGACTGCAGGAAGCCGAGCAGAGTATGAGAGGCGCAGTCGAGCTGGCCCAGCTGGGAACTTGGAGCATCGATGCCGCATCAAACGGCCTTGTCTATTCCGACCGCCTGATAGAATGGTTTGGTTATGACCCTGCCGCCAGGGACTATAATGAAGTTATACCTATCATATCCGAAGATGACCGCGGACGAGTAGCAGAAGCGGTCGCATGGGCACTGAACCCTGAGTCCGGCGGGTTATATGACGAAACCTACACGGTAATTCATCCTGGCACAGGAAAGAAACGAATCCTGCATGCCCAGGGAAAAACTGTTTTTGACCCCGAGGGCAGGCCGGTACGCATGAACGGGACAGCGCAGGACATCACCATCCAGATGGAACTGCAGATGGAACTGGAAAACCAGCTGCAGCAGCGTACCGCGGAGATCCAGGCCGCAATGGAGGAATTACGGGCAATAAATGAGGAACTTGAACAGACCAACCTTCAATTGACCCATTCCAATAAGGAGCTCGGACAGTTTGCCTATATCGCCTCACATGATCTGCAGGAACCGCTCCGCAAAATCAGCACCTTTATGGAACTGCTGCAGGACAGAATAAGAGGGAACCTTGACGAAAAATCACAGGCTTATATAGACAAAATCACAGATGCGGCAGCACGCATGAGCAGACTCATCCGGGACCTGCTCGCCTATTCCGCCCTTCCTAAAAATGGGACAGCGTTTGAGCCGGTAAACCTTGAGGATACTGCCCGGGAGGCGCTGGAAGATTATGATGTGCTGATCGAACGCACAGGTGCGGAAGTTACGTGGAAGGAGCTTCCAGTCATTGAAGGCATTCCCCTGCAGATGTCACAGCTCTTTTTTAACCTGATTGGAAACGCCCTGAAATTCATACGCCCCGATCTGCAGCCCAAAATCCATATAAACTGCACTATAGCATCTGTCCAAGAGATCCGCTCCGTGCATCTGAACGAGCGGCTGTCCTACTATAAAATCCAGTTCACTGATAACGGCATCGGCATGAAGCCTGAAGATACAGAGAAAATTTTCAACATATTCCAGAAGCTGCATAGCAAAAGCGAGTTTGCGGGCACAGGAATAGGACTGGCCATGTGCAGGAAAATCGTGCAGAACCACCACGGTGAGATTGATGCAGGCCAAAGCAGTGAAAACGGCGCGGTATTTAACGTGTACCTGCCAAAACACAATTGACAATTTCCTGGGCAGGCAGTACAGAGGCAGACAAATGCGGTACTGTTTCCCGGCAGCCTTCCATAGCCAATGCAAGTGACGATATTTAATCCTTTTTTGAAATATTATTTTCCGAAAGGAAAAAAAAATCTTTAAGTGGATTCGTCAGCGTTTTTGCCCAATGAAGGGAGAATACTTTTTTCAGCAATAAAACAAAGCCGGTAAAAGAATTTGGCTTCTGTATGTAAAGGTCTGCCCCATGGCTCAATGCATCCTCAATATCCTGCGGATGGCCTGAAGTGGAAAGCATAACCGCTGGGATATCCTTCAGCTTCTCATCACTCCTTATCTCATTCAGCGCCTGTCTGCCGCCTTTAACCGGCATATTTACATCAATGAAAACCATATCAGGATTTGGTTCTGCATCATCCTTTAATCTGTCAAGGAGCTGCTGGCCGTTGTCCACGGCAGTAACATCGGAAGGAATGTCCGCTGCGTCAAGGGCATCCTTGAATAATTCCTGATCATCTTTGTCATCATCAGCCAATATAATTTTTACCGGCTCGATTTCATTTAATCCTTTAGCGGACTCTGCTGAGTTTTTAGAATTCATCATCTTGAAGGGTATTGCTGTTTCAAAAGTAGCATATAAATGAATACAATAATGCTTATGCCCAATATTTATTAAGAATTAGAATGTCTGCATTATATCGACCGTGCCTGTGCATAAAAGAACAGATTCCAAGTCCCAGTACTGACATTTTCTTTGTAAAGATTTTAAAAATCCTTTTATGGATGGCGTAGAAAAATCCGGCACAAAAGAGACCTAAAATTCCAAGACCTCCATAAGGATCTATCTGCATCCTTTCCCTGCACTATAGCATGTGCGGCAGACCATGTTTCATTAACCGAAATAAACACTGCAAATTATGAACGAGATTTTAAGCCCAGTTTTCTAAGAAAGCACAGTGTACTGACTTTCGCGTTAGAATCAGGCACAGTAAATTTTAAATAACTGCTGCTTTATAAAAATCAATACTTATCTAGTGGAGATTAGAGTATATTTAAGCCTTTATTTTTAAATTTTAATCCTTTATATCTGTATTTTCTTGATGCTTTTAAATTCAATTCTGTCTGTGGGAGGCACTAATATAGCTATCTGTATATTAAAAGATACCATTTTTTAAAATGTAGATTAATCTTTTTATTACATAATAATACTACAATTCTAAAAAAAAAGCGTAAATTGTTTCCACCTTTTGCTGTTATACTGATGGCCTATTGGACTTTCGAAATTACATTCATTAAAACCAGCCCCCTTATTATTTCCTGTTCAATGCTGCTGGGGCAGGCAGGATCAAGTAAACCAATATCATAATTTCCGCCAAGCCAGGGCTCCGTACAGCAGATGATCCTGGGCGGACGTTTTCATTGGAAAGCTTTTTCGTATGCAGGCCTTATAAACAATATACTATGGCAGAGAACACATTTTCCCAAACCCCAGCTGGAGGTAAATACGAGCAAAATCTGAATAATAATGAGCTTCTTGAACTGCTGCAGGCAACTATTGACAGCAGTCTGGATATGATACAGGTATTCAAGGCCGTACGTAATGAAAAGCATGAGATTATTGATTTTATCTGGATACTGAACAACAAAACTTCTGAAGAATTCTACGGCAATGTCATTGGTAAAAGCCTGCTGGCTCTGAATCCCGGTGTCGTGAAAGAAGGCATTTTCGAAACATTTAAAAAGGTAGTGGAAACAGGCGATGCCGATCAAAGCGTAAGGCATTACGTTCATGAGCAGTTTGACGGCTGGTTTCTCCAGTCTACGGTTAAGCAGGGGGACGGTGTGGCCACAACCACGAAAGACATAACTGAGGCCAATGCTGCCAAAGAGCTGGTTCAGACCGTATTTGATGTCATTATCAATCCCATTTCTTACCACAAAGCAGTGCGGGACAGCACAGGAAGAATTATAGATTTTGAACTCCAGCTCGAAAACCAGAAAGCTCGTGAACATGCACTGGACGACCGGACCGGCCAGCGCTGCTCCGAGGCATATCCTGGAATAAGAGACTCTTTAGTATTTGAAAAGTACTGCCAGGTCGTAGAAACCGGTGCCAGCCTCGATACTGAAGTAGAGCTAAAACTTAAAGGCAGCAACTATTGGTTCCATCTTTTGGCAGCCAAGCTGGGAGATGGTCTGGTGGCTTCAGCTGCAGACGTCACCCAGAGGAAACATGCCGAAGCAGAAATACTCAGGCTCAAGGATGAAATTACGCAGCGGACAGAAGAAAAATACCGTATGCTTTTCAATTCCATAGATGAAGGATTCAGTCTGCTGGAATTGATCTTTAACGACGATGGTAAGATCGTGGATTATTGGCATAGGGATGATAACCCATCGTTTATACGGATGACCGGCATCAAGAACCCCACCAACAGACGTATGAGCGAGCTTGTGCCCGATCTTGAACCGGCATGGCATGAAATGCTGGAACAAGTCTATTACACCGGCGAACCTATCCGCACTGAATATAAAGTGCAGCAATTAGGCCGGTGGTATACCTGTTATCTTTCCCGTGTTGGGGATAGCGGCAGTCCTTTCATTGCTGCGGTTTATGATGACATTACAGACCGGAAACAGAGGGAACTGGACCAGGAGTTCCTTTTAAAGCTGTCAGACAGCCTGCGGACAGAAATAACGGCCGGCGCGGTCGCTAACCGGGCACTTCAATTACTGATTGACCATATGCAGCTGGACCGCAGTTACATTACTTCCTACTGCCTTGATGAAAACCGTGCCTACCTGAACTATCAGCTTGGAAATGATACCGTTGCGCCGCTGCCCGATCATTTCGTTTTATCTGATTACCCAGAGGCGTTTAAAGCCGTTTCCGGCGAAACTTTGGTGATTGAGGATGAACTCGAGCGGCAGGGCCTCTCAAAAGATGAAATTAAGAACAGCGGCAAATTAGGTATGCGTGCCATGATAGCGGCAACAGTACGCAGGGGCAGTGAGAAGCCGCTTTGGTCTATGGCCGCAGTTAGTTCGCAGGCCCGCAGATGGAAAAATAACGAAATACGGCTGGTAGAAGAAGCTGCCGAACGTACATGGGCCGCCTTAGAAAGAGCAGAGGCGGATGAATCATTGCGTATTGCTGAGGAACGATATCGAATAGCACTGGACAGTGCTAAAATGGGCACTTGGGACTGGAACGTTAAAGACGATCAAATTCTTTGGAATGAGCAGCACTATTTACTTTTGGGACTGCAGCCTGACCAGCTGCTGAAGCCTGCCGATTATTTCCTTCAATTTGTCTATGCTGATGATTTGGAAATGGTAAAAAACCAATTAATGCAGGCCTTTCAGTACACCGGACAATACCATGCAGAAGCCTTTCGAATAATCCGCCCTGATGGAAAGATACGCTGGATGAGCGGCTATGGCAGAACCGTCACCTGGGAACAAGACAGGTCGGCAAGAATAGTCGGGGTGATGTTTGATATCACCCACCGTAAACTGTTAGAACAGCAGAAGGAGCAGTTTATCAGCATTGCCAGCCATGAGCTGCGGACACCGGTGACCAGTATTAAGTCCTATGCGGAAATCCTTGAAGATCAGTTTGTGGAAAATGGTGATCTGCAGAGTGCCGGCCTGATGAGGAAGATGGACATTCAGATAGACAGGCTTACCTCTTTGATATATGCCCTGCTTGACAGTTCTTTGGTTACAGAAGGCAGACTACCGTTAAAAAAAGAAGAATTTGATTTGAATCAATTACTTATTGATACTATAGAAAACATACAGCGTATCGCAGGAAGCCACAGCATAAGAATGGAACTCGAGCCGGATATACGAATATTTGCGGATGAGGAACGTATCAGGCAGGTTTTAATCAATCTCATCACCAATGCCGTTAAATATTCACCAGAAGCCGAAAAAGTCATTGTACATCTGGCATCGCTTACAAAAGAAGTGAGGATATGTGTACAGGACTTTGGAATCGGCATAGATGAACAGGTTCAGCACCATCTCTTTGAGCCCTTTTTCCGAAGCTCAGATGCAGCAGGTTTCTCAGGAATAGGACTTGGTTTGTTCATAAGTGCCGGCATAGTGCGTCAGCATGGGGGGAGCATATGGGTTGAAAGCAGGCAGGGTGAGGGAGCAAAATTCTGCTTTACCATTCCTGCACCAGGCAGCTAAGCCAGTATCATCATACAATATAATTAAAACATTTGGTGAATCCTTCGGGGCCTTAGCTCCTAAAAATACCCGCTAGTCTCCTTTTCAATCACAGATATCCAGTTTAATATCGTCTTTAAAGCCGCTTGGAGGATTCTTTCTGCGCAGACAGCAGACTTGAAAAGAGGCACAAAATGATAACCCTTTTAATTTTGCTTTCATAATGTTTTAGTTTGATTATTAATTAGTCTATAGAAGATTTCCCATAAAATTACACACTCCGCAGACAAAATATCCTTTAATGCCAGCCAATCATGCTGCAGATTATAAAATGAAACCATTATTTATAAGTTACAGCAGAACAGATGTTAAATAGCGGCTGATATTCCGCCCTAACCGTCCTGACATGCATTCGGGATACACTGCAGCATCAGGAAAAAAACGGTTTGAGATTCCCGGCGCATGATAATTTAATAAACTCTGTGCTTAGTCCTGTAAGTATTATTCCAGACATCGGCTTAATTTTAAGCTGCTTAATCATAAATATTTCAATCATGGAAAACATAAATAATTTCAGTGAAGAACAACTTCAGAAGTGCCCGTACCACCAGATGCTGAATGGCAAGGATAATGACCGTCCGATCCAAAATGAAAATACAGGAGGCTGGGGCGGTATAGATCCAAACGACGAGGATGGAACAAGTCCAAAGCGTAATGAAAATTCAGGAAACGACAACTCAGGGGGTGCAGGAAGCACCGGCAGTGCAGCTGCTAACAGCTGATCACAAAACGTATTAATTTTAAAGCAGATTATCATGAGCGACGATTTAAATAAAAAAGGGGTCCAGGACAGGTCACGCATTAATATGAATGAAGACCACGAGGTAGCATATTGGACCGAAAAGTTCAAGGTCAGCAGGGAAGAGCTGCAAAAAGCAGTAGACAAGGCAGGAAATTCTGCTGATGCTGTTGCACAGGCTCTCGGCTCCAAATAGCACAATATATATTCTAAACTAAATCCCCAGCAAACAATTAATAATATGTAATGGGGATTTTTGCCGCACATTCTTTTGTACCGGCACACTGAACTGTACCCATCCTCCGCTTTCAATTTTTATCTATTTAATACATAAAGGAAATGGCAAAGAAAAAAGATATGACAAACAGCGGGCACACCCCAAAGGCATTCCTGAAGACAGGTAAGACCGGAAGCATGCCTTCAGGCATCAAACCGATGCTGGCCTCCCTTGTCAATGCGCCCTTTGACGACCCGCTGTGGAGCTACGAAATTAAATGGGACGGCTACCGCTGCATTGCTTATATCAGCAGCGGCAATGTCAGTCTGGCCTCACGTAACAACAAATCGTTTACCGACAAATATTATCCGCTAACCTCAGCGCTGCAGCAATGGAAAAACAATGCAGTGCTCGATGGGGAGATCCTTGTCATAAAAGAAGATGGAAAAGCTGATTTCAGCGCGCTGCAGAACTGGCGCAGCGAAGCGGATGGCCATCTGGTTTTCTACATCTTCGATATACTATGGTACAACGGCATCAATCTGATGGAACTCGAGCTTTCTGACCGCCAGCTTATTCTAAAGCAGATGCTTCCGACTCACGACGACAGGATCCGTCTTAGCCAGACCTTCGACGGCGGTCTGGACTTTTTTGAGACGGCCTCCAAAATGGGCCTTGAAGGAATTATGGCTAAAAGAAAAGATTCGCTGTATATTCCCGACAGCCGCAGCAAGCAGTGGCTTAAAATCAAAGCAAAGAAGAGACAGGAAGTGGTAATTGCCGGCTACACCAAGAACGACACATCCTCAAAACTGTTCAGCTCACTGCTTTTGGGCGTTTATCAAAACGGGACGCTGCTATACACCGGCAAAGTGGGAACAGGCTTCACCGACAAGATGCAGCGCGAAATGATGGACCAGTTCACGCCCCTTATAACCAAAACGGTGCCTTTTGAAAATGAGCCTGACATTAACAAGCCCTCGCGCTTCCGCCCCGATCCGCCCCATGCGCAGGCTGTCTGGCTCAAGCCTGTCCTGGTATGCGAGGTCTCCTACGCCGAGATCACTTCGGACGGGGTTTTCCGCCATCCTTCCTTTGAGGGGATGCGCTCCGATAAAAAAGCTTCAGACGTAGTGCTGGAGAAAGAGGAATCCTCCGAGTTACTTGTCAGAGAAAAGAAAGGGGCGCATAACAACACGCCTTCCCCGCCCCTTACCCCACCTGAGAAATCTGCACGCCGGACACTGCTGAATCCCTCAGAGGAAACACAGACCAAGAAAATAAAAGGGCATAACCTTACCTTCAGCCACCTAAGCAAAATCTATTGGCCCGAGGACGGGTTTACCAAACGCGATATGTTCAACTACTATTATCAGGCCGCCGAATTTATCCTGCCCTACCTCAAGGACCGTCCTTTATCGCTGAACCGCTTCCCGGGAGGCATCCACGGAAAAAGTTTTTACCAGAAAGACGTCAAAGGGAAAGCGCCAGAGTGGGCAAAGACATTCCCATACACGACCAGTGACGGTGAAAGCAAGGAATTCCTTGTCGGCGGGGATGAGAAAACGCTTTTGTACATGGCATCCCTTGGCTGTATCGAAATGAACCCTTGGTTCAGCCGTATTCAGCATCCTGATAATCCCGATTACTGCGTGATTGACCTTGATCCGGACAGAAATACATTTGAGCAGGTGATCCAGGCTGCCGGCGAAGTGAAAAATGTGCTCGACGCGCTGCAAATCACCGGATATGTAAAAACATCGGGGTCAACCGGGATACACATCTACATTCCCCTAGGCGCAAAATACAGCTACGACCAATCCCAGATGTTCGGAAAAATGATCGTATCTATCGTCCATTCACAATTGGAAGATTTCACGAGTCTTGAGCGGCAGATCAAGAACCGCGGAGGAAAGATGTATCTGGACTTCCTTCAGAACAGACCGGGAGCAACCATCGCATGCCCCTATTCGCTGCGTCCGAAAAGCGGCGCAACTGTTTCAATGCCCCTGCATTGGGAAGAAGTAAAAAAAGGTCTTGCGATAAAAGATTTTACGATCGAGAATTCTATCGCCCGCATGAGGGCTGAGGGTGATATTTTTAAGGGTTCGCTGCAAAAAGGAATCAATATGAAGAAAGCGGTGGCCAAAGCGCAGAGCATATTTTATTAACCCGCGGCCTTCCTGATTCAACTGTTAAGGCTGTAAAAAACATTTATTATGAACACAGCATACTTTCTTACCGGGTCATTTAAAGACCAGGACAATGATTTTGAAATCAAAATTACTATAAAAGAGGGCAGAACCACCAGCCAGCTGCGTAAATACAGCATTTCCCTTATGGATCTCTCGGCCAGCGGAGCACCGATGTGGCAGGATTCAGGATACGATTTTCTTACATGCCTGGACAATATGAAGGTATTTCTAAACGATAACTCCATAACCCTGTACAGCAAAATACGCACCTCCGAGAAGAGTGATCCTATGGTCGACAAGGAACTGGAAGGATTTATTTTGAATCACCTTGAATATTAGCAGTACAATACTGCCGTTTATTTGTTTTTATGTTATCGGGGATTTACTTTATCACCCAATATCTTATAAACGGATGTGAATGCCGGATGGACCAGAAATTCTAAGCCTGTAATAATTTTTATGATGCCTGCTGGTATTTTCTCTACCACCAGCAGGCCATTCTCACAGTTAACTACCCTTTATTCAGCTTTATGGCAGCTGCGGCACTAGAAATCCTTGCCGGCATTAAATAATCAAATACAAAAGATTAGAATGTACGGCGATTGGATCTCCCGAAAGACAGATTAGTCCGCTGCAGCTTATAAAGTTCCCTGTCAGCCAATACCCCCGAATCCTTGGAGGCTGCCCATGATTAGGAACAGCCCGTATATTTTATCCTTTTAAGCTGTCGCACTGGAAGCCAGCAGTGCTATCTCAAGGGCTTCAACAGCGTCATGGATGGTAATGGAAGGTTTATGGTTTTTATCTTCAATGTTCTCAATCAGGTCAAGCAGTATTTCCTGCACGCATTTTCCATATACCTCTCCTTTTGTCTGCTGTATTTCAAAAGTTCCATGAATAACCTGATCCGCTTCGTATTGAGTTCCTCCGGCCGTTATAGTATTTTGATCCGATGCCGGCCCTTCCGAACCCTCTCCCCACCCCTCGGGTCTTGAATCATCTCCTGCGTCTGCAAGGGATTCCCTTTTTGTTTCTTTCCATCCAGGAATGCTTTTAAAAGCTTCTGCATTTTTACTTTCTGTTACGGCATGAAGTTTTCCTTTCATAGGCATCCAGCCTTCAATCTCAATACGCGCCAGGTCGTAAGCAAGTAAAATAGTAGTCTGCTCGAAAAAGCCGGGGCCTGAAAAAGCATGATAATAACTTGCCGTAAGTCCCTGATCATAAGTTACAAGCGCGGCAACCCGGTCGCGCTGCTTATCATTTCGAAACTGCCAAGCACCCTTCACGTCCTTATAATGCTGTCTTCCCAGAGCGTTTATAATATCAAAAAAATGCACTCCGTGTTCTACCATTATGCCGCCTGACACAGTTTCATCCCAAAACCAGTGTTCTGCCGGCAGGGATTCATCCTGTGCATAGTTGTTTACTACAGCATGGCGGAGCTCTCCAAGGGCGCCGCTCCCGCCAATTTTCATAAACGCTCTGATAATCGGATTGTAGCGGATCATATGATCTACGGTAATGCTTCTGCCGGTCTGTTTCTGTACCTCCAGAATTCGTTCGGCGTCTTCCCTGCTGGTAGCGGCAGGTTTTTCCAGCAGTACATGTTTGCCCGCCAGCATTGCCTCGCAGGCCATCCCGGCATGAAGCTCCGGGGGGGGTACGATACTGACAATATCAATTTCCCGATCTTCCAAAAGTTCTTTATAATTGTGGTATACCCGGCAGTTCTCAACATGCTGGTGATGCTGTCCTGAATCTGCCACGGCTTGAACTGTTACGTTCTCTAACTGATTCCACCAGTGGTGCAGGAATTTTCCAAAACCACCATAACCTATTATTCCTATTTTATATTTTTCCATATGGCAGCTTATTAGTCTTTTTATCTGTTATTATGAATGAAACTCTCTTTATAGCAGTTTGTCAAAATGAATGGAAAGATCCGTAATACTTTTCCCAGTTGTGTTGCAGGCAGTGATTGCTGTCCCGTTTTCATTACACCTAATGTCGGGCAGCTCAAAATTATTTTCCCGTCGGCCAGCACAGCGCAGCCACCTCATTGTCCATGGCCGCAGCTTTTTTCGTTCAGGCGGGATCCAACTTTTCCCGAAGCACATCCACAAATGACAGCGGAGGCTTAACATATATTGAGCAGTACCTGTCGTTGATATGCAGAGTAATGCGATGGGTAGTAATAGAAATCATAGCAGAAGGATTTAAGGAAATCAAATTTGCAGTATGCAAAACTGAATATTGAAATTAGTACCTTTAACAATCATTACGTTACATGATTTCTTACCTTAGTTACTGAATTTCAATTAAATCCGGCTTTAAACTTTTAACCAGATTGACGAAGCATTCCTAACCTGATTTACCACTGTCTTTAATCTTGATGCTGTGCCGCCGCCCTTGGAAGTGGACTGGAAACCATGGGCAAAAATTACAGATTCCCAGCTAGAAGCCTTACAGTGTGAATTATATAATGCTGGAGATAAATGATATAAGCAGAGTTAAAGAAGCTTTATAAGATTTGCAGATGAAATAAACAGATTAACACCCCCAAAGAATCAACTTATGTCTTTTCAGCCATTTACAGCACTTCGTCATCTGAGAGCTGCATTGTTATTTCTCCTTTTTTCCGTTTCTGCTCCTGCCCAGACCCAATCCTACAGCGCAAAAGCAGCTCTTGCCTGTGAGACGTACGCCTATCTAAGGGGACAGAATGCCGCCCTCAAGGAAGTGTCCAGACAATTCCCGCAGCTTCATGCTGATGTACAAGCTGCAGAGAAAAGCCTTCAGGCTTCCTATGGGCGTGCGGCGGTCAACATCAGCCGTTTTCTAAAAGAAGAACTGCGCCCCAGCCATTTAACAGTCTTGGAAAAGCAGATTGATTCCCTGCTGGAACAGCAGCTCAAAAATCCCATAGAAGAAAAACACGCCAGGGATTTTATCGCCTCTTTAAAACAGAAAGCTGCCCTGCAAAATACCACCGCAGTGCAGAAAAGTATTATATCTTTTATCTACCATGACGCCCCGCATCAAGAAATCATCGACGGGCACCTGAATATTTTTATGACCGAAAATCATCCGAAAGCGGATAAGGCTGACCTCCAAATTCCCATCCCTAAAAGCTGGCTGGCGGAAGAGGCTGAAAATCCCCAGACGATACAGCAGTTTACCAGCTGCAGCGGAACGGGAGATGAAAAAATAATAGTCATGGCTTTCGAACTCCCTGATTCCATGCGCGGAATGGTGCTCAGCAGGGAAACAGTTTCAGATATGCTTCCTCTTGAAAGCAGGCTTCTTCGAAGCGAGACCCTCGAAATTGGCAAACTGCCGGGAATAATGATTGAAGCAGAAGAAATCATAACTGACGGCGGCCGCAGGATGAAGATACGCATGCTGCAATTCATGGCTATTCAAGAAAGCATACTCTACTGTATCCAGGGGAGCATAGGTCCCGTAAAGGCAGAAAAAAATCTGGACAGCCATATAAAAAAATACGAGCCCCTTTTCCGCCTTGTTGCCGCCAATACAGAAATTGATCGCCCTTAACTGTTTAGCCTTATTAAATAAATTTTAAACTGATTGGTTTAAAATAAATTTCATTTTTTTATACATTAATAATTAATGGAATTGCGGACGGCTGGGCAGAGTCGCAGACTAAGAGATTAAAATGCTTATTTACTGATTGTTATTACACCTGATTATAGTGAGTTCTTAAAGACTAAGAATCTTGCATAATTACTGAATTACAATATGAATTACTTAAAAAAGCCTCTTCTAAATTTAAAAGAGGCTTACTCATTTTAAGGCTTGTAAAAAATGTACAGTTTTTCAAAGATACTATTTTTTATGAATAATATACGCCCCCTTGCTTATCAATACATTAATTACCAAAGCATAAATAAAACACTGCGGTTTTTTGCTGTGTTTATAGGGTATGTTATCTTGATCATTGCCCAGTCAGCATAACATGCCGGACAATCGAGAGAGCGGCATTCCAGTTATAAAGAAGCAAAAATTACTGCAGACGAGCCGTCCGATGCATTAGGTTAACGGGAATCCGGCTTGATTCCATTTGCCTGACAGCAAGAAAGCTTAATTAATAAAAGAATTGTACAAAAATTGAACTTATTTACGACTGCTTTACTCAAAAGAAAATATATCATGATCCATGAACAGAAATTTCGGAAGATCCGACAGTGTCAGTATATTAATGATGAAAATGCAGAAAAAAAATGAAAACGAAATACAAAAAATTCGACCGTACCTTTAAAGACAATGCCGTTACGCTGAGTTATGAAAAAAGCAGCCTGAAGCAATACGCGGCAGAACTTGGCATCCTCCCCTGCCTGCTGACCAGATGGAGGCAGGAATACCAGAAATTCGGGGAAGGGCGTTTTCCCGGATCTGGATATGAAAGAGTAAATCCTGAGAAGAAGAAAATCGTTCAACTTGAAAAAAAATCTAAAGAATCAGAACTCTTATTTGAAATTTTAAAGACTGCCTCTCCATGTCTTAACCAGGGAAGATTGAAAATTTACCAGTTCTTGAAAAGAAAAAGAAAAAAATATCCAATTCTGCTCATGTGCCGGACGCTGGATGTTCCCTACAGCAGCTACCATAGATGGGAAAAAAATGAAATATCAGAAAAACAGCTGTACCTGATTTCCTTAAAAAAAGAACTGGCAACTATATTTTATGCATTTAAAAAAAATCAAGGAGCAGCTAAAATTGCAGAAGAACTTAGCCGGCGAGGATACAAGATTGTCCGCAGGCAGGTTTCTTTTTATATGAGACAGCTGGGGCTCAAACGTAAGAAGAAAAGAAAATTTAGAGTTACCACAGATTCTAATCATAACCATTATACGTCTCCAAACTTTCTGAACCGTAAATTCAACGTAAAGGGACATGCAGAGATATGGGTGTCCGATATTACCTATCTGCAGACCAAAAAAGGTTTTATCTATCTTACTGTCATTATGGACCTTTATGACCGCAAAATAATAGGCTGGAACCTCGGCAGAAGGCTCTCTGCGCAGAAGACCATAATCCCCGCTTGGGAAATGGCTGTAAATAACCGCCCTATATCCGAGGGGTTAATATTTCACTCTGACAGAGGAGTCCAGTATGCAAATAAATGCTTCGCTGAAAAACTGGATTCCCATAAATGCATCCAGAGTATGAGCCGTACGGGAGACCATTTTGACAATGCTGCCTGCGAAAGTTTTTTCAGCTCATTAAAAAAAGAGCTGGTGTATCGAGAAAAAGAACTCCTAACAGTAAAGAAAATGAAAAATGAAATATTTGAATTTATTGAAAACTGGTACAACCAAAAAAGAATTCATTCGTCATTACAATATAAAACTATAGAACAGTTTAATAAACAAACTGCCTGCTCCCAGAGGGATCATACTTAGGCGATATTATTTAGACATGAAAGGAAAAAGAAAAAAATATGAATGCGTATTCAAAGAAAGGATAGTGATTACCAGCTACCAAAGAAACTGTATTACGCAGTTAGAAAACGAATTCGGTTTATTCTCAGGAGCTTTAACAAGATGGAGACAGCATTTTGAAAAATCAGGCAGTAAAAATTATTCCAGTGATTTTTATCTAAATTTAAAATCCACTGCTTTAAGAATACGCCGGCTGAGGCAAAAAATAAATAAAACTGATTTAAAATTCGAGATTTTAAAAAAAGCAGGGCCATACCTAAATAAGGGCAGAGAATCTATCTTTCAATTCATTTACAGCAATGAAAAAAACTTCTCTGTCAAATTAATGTGCAGCGTTTTAGAAGCCGGGACTGTAACCTACAGCAGATGGAAAAACCACATTCTTACTGACACGCAGAAAAGACAAATTTTGCTTGAACAAGAAATCACATCAATATTTTTTGCTTCTAAACAGCGGTACGGAAGTAAGCGGATTGCTGCTGAAATGCAGAATTTAGGATATCAGATCACAGGCAGCGGAGTAAGAAAATATATGGAGAAACTTGGACTCTCAGCCAGGGTAAAAAAATAATTATCCTTAATCTCTTCTCCGCGAATTAATGCACATTTTCCAGCTTATGTAATTAAGATTGATTTAGAAGAAAATTGTAATCCGCTTTTCATTATCATATTAATCAAAATTACTATCTTTCTTAAATTTTATTTTACAAAAATCTGCCTGCAGAAACAGTGCAGTATAGAGACTGGGAATTACTTATATTAGCTATGGAAATAAAATTCTGGATTGAAAAAAACTGGGGAGGTTCAATAGATCTGGCGGCAGTCCCTGAGGTTATTGCAGCTTTTGAGGAAATGAAACTAAATGATAATCAACAGGCGGCTTTCTGGATCGGATGCCATGATGAAGAATATGTTTTGAAAATTCAAAAAGATCAGACATTATATTTTATTTATGGTGAAAACCAAGATCTTGAATTAAAAGTTAAATCCCGCAGCTGGGATGAAATTTCCTCCCTCACTTCATTATTTATTAACGGACAGTTTGTTTTATTACAGGCGCAGATCAGTAAACTTACATCAGATACGGCCGGGCAGAAATAAAAAGAAGCAAATCCTAAATCCAGCAGCGAATTGCAGATAATTAAGTATATAATTAACTAGAAAATTCATTGTAATTTTAATGATATCAAAAATTTACTCTTCCCATTTTTGAGGTGCTGTACTTATCAAATTCACCCAATATTTTCTGTTAAGCAGCCTTATTTCTCTGTAGTGTTTTGCTTAGTATTATCAATTCTCTATTATTAGAAACAGCATAATCTTTTTTCTCGTGATCATTGGGTTAATTGTGAAAAGGCAGTAGTAACAAAATCTTTAAAACACAGGATAATTTCACTAAGTTTAAAGTAAATATATATCGAAGGACTAATGCCATTTTAAAAATGCAGGAGTTTTGATCTCCTGCTTTTTCTCTGTTTTTAAATCTTTAAAAAATAAATTGTTATGAGTATAGGTAATCTAGAAAGGCAATAACATGTTAATTATGTAAGGTCTTTACATAATCATATAAAAGCCGGGTCATCCAGTAATATTACATTTATAGCTATTATTATAACTAAATCCGAAACCAAAACATATCTTTATGAAGCAGCTCTACTCTTGGCCATTTGGTATATTATCATCGTACACGTATTATGTATTTTTATGCAATCCGATGATCCATCCCCTCACTGCCGCACATTGAAAATGACGATGATGGCATATTATGAATTAATGCTTGATACAGTTACAGAAACTGGACATAATTTATTGAAATAAGATCTTATTTTACCGCAAATTCACCTTAATTCCACCAAATGACATACACCAACATACTTCAGATTGACGACGATGCTGATGACTGCGACTTTTTCATGGAAGCCCTTCATGCTGTGTCAAATGCAGACTATACTGCCGAGAGAAATCCGGTTGAAGCACTTCATAAACTGATCCGAAAGGAATTGCAGCCTGATCTGATTTTTCTGGACTTGAATATGCCAATTATGTCAGGCTTTGAACTGCTGGCAGAATTGAAAAGGCAGGACAGTACAAGCAGTATTCCCGTTATAATCTTCTCCACTTCCCAAATGCAGGAAAATAAAAATAAGGCCGCACGTTTTGGGGCCGCCGGATACATCTGCAAACCCAGTGATTTTAATGAGATGAAAACGATCCTCAAAAATTTTACCGTCTGATGCTTTACAATTTAAAGTATACAGCACATGCGTTGCCAGAATATAATGTTTATCATTTATATTCAGTGTTAAATAATGGGCATCCACTACTGATAACAGAAAGAAAATGAAGCTGTCAACCCAAATACTGCTGGCATTTGCGTTGATTATTCTGCTTTCTGCGGCGGATTCTTACACCAACTACCGCCAATCGCTTAAAGTACATAAAAATTCCCAGTTTCTTTCAAGATCCGAGGATGTAATCCGAAATTCCAACAAAACCCACAGAGCAGTGCTCGAAATGCAGAGTGCAGTGAGAGGTTATCTGCTGACCAGTGACACCGCCTTCCTGCAGCCCTATTATACCGGGCTGCAGAAAGTGCCCCTTTATCTGAAAGAGCAGCATGCCCTGACTGACAATAACAAGACCCAGCGGCTTATACTGGATTCTATAAGTGTGCTGCACAACCAATGGCTGCGCTATACTGCGCAGCTCATTAAAGCCCGGATGGAAAGTCCAGCGCTCTATCGTGATCTGCTGGAAACCAAGCTTAGAAAACATGTAGGTAAAAACATTAATGATTCTATCTCTGCCAAATTCAAGCGCTTTGACAAGCTGGAATATAAAACCCGCCGCCACCACAGCGAGATGCTGATGCATTCCATGTCCAAAACCAGAACTTATTCGCTTATCTTTCTCTCCCTTACGGTCTTTGTCGGCATCTGCAGCACGGCCTATATTGTAATTATGATTACCAATAGGATCAATTCCATGGTACGCCTTGCAGACTGGATTTCCAAAGGCCGCTTTACTATAATCCGTGACAACAAACGCGATGAGCTGAGTGCCCTTGCAGCTTCCCTTAATATCATGTCAAGAAAGCTGGAGAAAAACATACAGGATCTTGAAAATAAAAATGAAGAACTGAATAAATTCGCCTATGTGGTCTCCCATGATCTTAAAGCACCTCTGCGCGGGATATATAATGTAATCTCCTGGATAGAAGAAGATCTGCCAGGTGAAATCTCTCCTGCCATGCGCCGTTACCTCAATATTATCCCCCAGCGGACCCGGCGGATGGAGGCGCTTATTAACGGATTGCTGGATTATGCCAGAACCAACCAGAAAACTGCTCCAGAAACGGTGGATACCAATGTGCTGGTTAATGAAATCACCCAGTCCATAGTTCCCAGGGAATTTAATCTAGAAGTGCAGCCGCTGCCGGAAATCTTCACCGAACGGCTGAAGTTTGAACAGGTCATTTCCAACCTTATCAGCAATGCGGTAAAGTATGCTAAACCCCAAAACGGCTCCATTAAAATCGGATGCAGGGAAAAAGATGGCGTTTATGAATTTTCAGTTGAAGATAACGGAATCGGCATCGATCCGCAATACCATCAGAAAATATTCGAGATCTTCCAGACCCTGCGGGAGAAAAATGAAAAAGAAAGCACCGGAGTGGGACTGGCCATAGTAAAAAAAATCATAGAAGACCGAGGAGAAACCATCCACGTAGAATCACTTCCAAATAAAGGAACCGTGTTTTCCTTCACTTGGAGAAATAATAAAACAGTATGAAAACCCCAAATATTCTGCTCATTGAAGATGATGAGCTTGATACTATATCTGTAGAACGTTCGCTGAAAAAACTTGAGATTGAATACACGCTTCACACCGCCTACAACGGATTGGAAGCTTTACAGCTGCTGCGCGGCATTGAGCATCCTCTCATCCCGGACGTAATACTGCTTGATATTAATATGCCGAAAATGAACGGCATAGAATTTTTGAAAATTCTCAGACGTGATGAAAGGCTGAAAGAACTGAAAGTTTTCGTTATGACCACCTCCTCCGAGGGCACTGACAGGACTGCTGCCGAGGACTTGGGTATTTCGGGTTACATCATAAAACCCCTTAACTACACCGACAACACGAAAAGGCCCGATTCAATGGATGCGTTTGTGCAGTTTCACCTGCGTAAAATACTCCTTGACGGGACATCGTGATTAAAAAATGAACAGATCGACCCAGAATTAAATACCAAACCAGAATTAAATCATAACCTCAATTATGAAAAACACACCCAAACCTGAAACCGCCGCCAGCAAAACTAACGCAGCAGTTCCTGCCGCGGACAGTATCTCTCAGACTGCAAGCAGAAAGCAGGCCCAAGATGAGGTGCTGACTGATGCCGAATTTTTAAAAATCCTGATGAAGGTTAAAAACGGAAACTTCTCGCAGCGTTTCCCTACTGACCAGAACGGAATGAGAAGATCCATCTGCGAGACCCTGAATGAAATTATTGATCTGAACGAACGAATGGTATTTGAATTCCAGAAAGTCGGAAAAAGCATCGGAAAACAGGGAAAACTGACCAACCGAGTAGTGCTGGACGGCGCGAGGGGTTCATGGAGTTCCTGTGTCGATTCGGTAAATACCCTGATTTCAGATCTTGTCCACCCAACAATCGAAATTGCGCACGTTATCACATCGGTGGCAAAAGGAAATCTATCGCAGGAAATGCCCCTTTCGATAGAAGGAAATCCTCTTCAGGGAGAATTCCTGAGAATTGCCAAGGAGGTGAACGGGATGGTAAAACAGCTTAACCTGTTCTCCATGGAGGTTACCCGCGTGGCGCGCGAGGTTGGAACTGATGGAAAATTAGGCGGTCAGGCTAAAGTAAGGGGTGTCGGCGGTGTATGGAAAGACCTTACCGATTCTGTAAATAAAATGGCCTCGAACCTTACCGGGCAGGTTAGAAATATTGCAGATGTAACTACAGCAGTAGCCAATGGCGACCTTTCCAAAAAAATCACTGTTGACGTGAAGGGGGAAATATTAGAGTTAAAGAATACGATCAACACAATGGTGGATCAGCTGAACTCCTTCTCTTCGGAAGTAACGCGTGTGGCCCGTGAAGTTGGTACAGAAGGAAAACTGGGCGGCCAGGCACAGGTTAAAGGAGTCGGCGGAACCTGGAAAGATTTAACAGACTCGGTAAACCAGATGGCTTCCAATCTTACCGGCCAGGTACGTAATATTGCCGATGTAACAACAGCCGTGGCAAAAGGAGATCTTTCTAAAAAAATTACTGTTGACGTAAAAGGAGAAATTTTAGAATTAAAAGATACCATCAACACCATGGTGGATCAGCTGAACTCATTCTCTTCAGAGGTAACCCGCGTGGCACGTGAGGTAGGTTCTGAAGGTAAATTGGGAGGACAAGCAAGAGTTCGGGGTGTCGGCGGGGTGTGGAAAGATTTAACGGATTCGGTAAACCAGATGGCATCTAATCTTACCGGCCAGGTGAGAAATATCGCCGAAGTAACTACTGCGGTGGCAAAAGGCGATTTGTCTAAAAAGATTACCGTAAGCGTTGAGGGGGAAATCCTAGAGCTGAAAAACACCATCAATACCATGGTGGATCAGCTGAACTCTTTCGGAGCCGAGGTGACACGTGTGGCGCGTGAGGTAGGTTCCGAAGGAAAACTCGGCGGACAGGCAAAAGTAAAAGGTGTTGGCGGAACGTGGAAAGATTTAACCGATTCAGTGAACCAGATGGCATCGAACTTAACAGGCCAGGTGCGTAACATTGCAGAGGTAACAACTGCCGTGGCAAATGGCGATCTTTCCAAAAAAATTACAGCAGTAGCTGAAGGGGAAATTCTGGAGTTAAAAAAAACCATCAATACAATGGTGGACCAGCTGAACTCTTTTTCTTCTGAGGTGACACGTGTAGCACTTGAGGTGGGTACAGAAGGAAAACTTGGAGGACAGGCAAAAGTAAAAGGTGTCGGAGGCACCTGGAAAGATTTGACAGATTCGGTGAACCAGATGGCATCGAACTTAACAGGTCAGGTGCGTAATATTGCCGAAGTGACCACAGCCGTTGCAAAAGGGGATTTATCACGCCAGATTACCGTAGATACAAAAGGAGAAATCTTAGAATTAAAAAATACAATCAACACGATGGTGGGGCAGCTGAACTCCTTTGCATCTGAAGTAACCCGTGTGGCCCGTGAGGTGGGTACGGAAGGAAAGCTCGGCGGACAGGCACAGGTGGAAGGTGTTGGCGGAACCTGGAAAGATTTGACCGATTCGGTGAACCAGATGGCTTCTAACCTTACCGGACAGGTGCGTAATATTGCCGAAGTAACCACCGCTGTGGCAAAAGGAGACTTATCGCTTCAGATTACCGTAGACGTAAAAGGAGAAATCTTAGAATTAAAAAATACCATTAATACCATGGTGGATCAGCTGCGAGGTTTTGCCTCGGAGGTAACCAGGGTGTCGCGGGAAGTAGGAACAGAAGGAAAACTCGGAGGCCAGGCCAATGTTCCCGGTGTTGCAGGAACATGGAAAGACTTAACAGACTCTGTGAACCAGATGGCTGGTAACCTTACCGCCCAGGTGCGTAATATTGCAGACGTGGCGATAGCCGTGGCCAATGGAGATATGTCCCGTAAAATCACGGTTGACGTCCGCGGAGAGATCCTCCAGTTGAAAGAAACCTTAAATACCATGGTGGACCAGCTTCGTGAGTTTGCTTCTGAGGTAACCCGTGTGGCTCGTGAGGTGGGAACAGAAGGAAAACTCGGAGGACAGGCCAATGTACCAGGGGTCGCCGGAACCTGGAAGGATTTGACCGATTCAGTGAACCAGATGGCCGGTAACTTAACAACCCAGGTGCGTAATATTGCCGAAGTTACAATTGCCGTGGCTAACGGAGATATGTCAAAAAAAATTACGGCTGACGTCCGCGGAGAGATTCTCCAGTTAAAGGAAACCGTAAATACGATGGTGGACCAGCTGCGCGCTTTTGCCTCTGAGGTAACCCGCGTGGCCCGAGAGGTAGGAACCGATGGAAAACTTGGCGGACAGGCGTTCGTACCGGGTGTTGCCGGAACATGGAAGGATTTGACCGATTCTGTTAATCAGATGGCATCAAACTTGACCGATCAGGTGCGTAATATTGCCGATGTGACCAAAGCCGTTGCCAACGGCGACCTTTCCAAACAAATTACCGTAGATGTTAAGGGAGAAATCCTGGATCTGAAAAACACTTTTAACACCATGGTGGAACAGCTGAATTCGTTTGCGTCTGAGGTTACCCGTGTGGCACGTGAGGTGGGAACAGAAGGAAAACTCGGCGGACAGTCCCAAGTAAAAGGTGTCGCGGGAACTTGGAAAGATTTAACGGATTCAGTTAACGTAATGGCTTCCAACTTAACCGGACAGGTACGTGGAATTGCTAAAGTCGTGACATCTGTAGCCAAAGGAAACTTAAAGCAAAAACTTTCAATTGATGCCAAAGGTGAAGTGGCGCAGCTGACCGATACCATCAATGAGATGATCGACACCCTGGCAACCTTCTCGGATCAGGTAACAACAGTAGCCCGTGAAGTAGGTGCTGAAGGGAAACTTGGCGGACAGGCCAATGTGCCGGGGGCATCAGGAACCTGGAAAAACTTAACAGAAAACGTAAACCAGCTGGCCGCAAATCTGACCACGCAGGTACGTGCGATTTCTGAGGTGGCATCTGCCGTGACACAAGGGGATTTAACCAGAACTATCGGTGTGGAAGCCAAAGGAGAAGTGGAAGCCTTAAAGGATACGATCAACCAGATGATTTTTAACCTGAAGGCCACTACTCTCCGAAACCAGGAACAGGACTGGCTTAAATCCAATCTGGCGAAATTCACCCAGATGCTTCAAGGGCAGAAAGAACTGAAAGCCGTGACCACTAAAATCCTTTCAGAACTTGCCGCCGTGGTTACTGCCCAGCACGGTCTTTTCTATATACTGGAAGAAGGGGAAGATTTCATGGATTCCAAATTGAACCTCATTGCCTCTTATGCCTACCTTAAACGCAAAAACTCACTCACGCAGTACGGCATGGGTGAAGGACTTATAGGACAGGTTGCCGTAGAAAAAGAAAGAATCATTCTTAGCAACGTGCCAAAGGATTATATTAAAATAAACTCAGGTCTTGGGGATGCCAGACCAAAAGACGTTATTATCCTTCCCGTGCTTTTTGAAGGAAGGCTTAAAGCGGTGATCGAACTGGCTTCCCTGGATACCTTCAGCCAGATACATCTGGATTTCCTTGAAGGTCTTACTGAAAGTATTGGTATTGTAATTAACACCATCGAATCCAACTCGAGAACCGAAGAACTTCTGGTACAGTCGCAGTCCCTTGCAAATGAGCTTAAAAGCCAGCAGGAAGTGCTTAAAAACACTAATGAGGAACTCGAAGAGAAAGCCATACTGCTGGCCAACCAGAAAGAGGAAGTGGAGCTCAAAAACCAAGAAGTCGAAGTGGCCCGTAAAGCACTGGAAGAAAAAGCGGACCAGCTGACCCTGACCTCGAAATACAAATCCGAGTTCCTGGCCAATATGTCCCATGAGCTTCGAACCCCGCTGAACAGTTTACAGATCC
The DNA here is from genome assembly GCF_017352115.1 of Flavobacterium endoglycinae. Classification (NCBI taxonomy): domain Bacteria; kingdom Pseudomonadati; phylum Bacteroidota; class Flavobacteriia; order Flavobacteriales; family Flavobacteriaceae; genus Flavobacterium; species Flavobacterium endoglycinae. The sequence goes on along the minus strand of NZ_CP071448.1, from coordinate 4,426,601 downwards.
TGGCCAACGAGCTTATTGCCAACCGTGACGGCAACCTTTCGGACAAACAGATCCAGTTTGCCAAAACCATCAATGCCTGCGGGGATGACCTTATACAGCTTATCAACGATATTTTGGATCTTTCCAAAATTGAATCAGGCTATATATCAGTGGACTACAATCCGATCCGTTTTGACGAAATCAGCCGTTTTGTAGAGTCAACCTTCAACCCTATCTCACAAGCCAAACATCTTCATTTTGAAATCAAAATGGATGAAAGCCTTCCTGAAGTGATGGAAACCGATTCGCAGCGTCTGAATCAGATCCTTAAAAATCTATTGTCTAATTCGTTTAAATTCACTGAGAAAGGATCCGTTAAACTGCATATTTACAAAGCAGACCGCAACTGGAAAACCAGAAGTACAAGTCTTGACAATGCAGAAGCTGTAGTAGCTTTTGAAATATCAGATACAGGAATCGGTATTTCAAAGGAAAAGCAGAACATCATCTTTGAGGCGTTCCAGCAGGCAGAAGGATCTACAAGCCGCAAATACGGAGGAACCGGACTCGGACTTTCCATCAGCCGCGGACTTTCTGATCTTCTCGGCGGAAGTATAGAACTGGAAAGCGACACCAATACCGGGAGCAGGTTCACACTGTTCCTGCCGCTCAAGTTTGTCCAGATGCCAGAGATAACAGACATCGATGTCAATGAGGAAACCAGCTTGATACATGCCGGCAAGAGCCATTTGAAATCACTTCCGTCCTCTAGTTTCAAATCTGCAGATCCTGAAATGTATTTCGCCGATGAGCTGGGTGACGACAGAAATGATATACAGCCGGGCGACAAAGTGGTTCTGATTGCTGAAGACAACGAAACTTTTGCCAGAATCCTGCTGGATAAAGCACGTGAGCATCAAATCAAAGCTGTTGTAACTGCCAGAGGCAATGACGTGGTGGATTACATCCAGCACTTCCAGCCGCATGCGGTGACAATGGACCTTAATATGCCGGATGCCAGTGGATGGAAAATACTTGATCGTCTGAAAACCGATTTCAACCTGCGGCATATACCCGTTTATATTATCTCTGGAGAAGATGAAAAAAACAAAGGCCTGAAACGCGGCGCCAGAAATTTTCTGGTGAAGCCTGTTACCAATGACGCACTGGAATCACTTTTCCAAGACATAAAAAACAGTGGCAAAACCAAGAAAAAGAAATTGCTGCTCGTTGACGATAATCCGGAGGAACTACAGCGAATAACCGCCGCACTGCAGGGAGAAGATATTCTCATCTCCTCTGCACTCAACGCAAAGCAGGCAGCGGATCAGCTTAAGAAAAAATCATTTGAATGCATCATCCTGGATTTAAAACTGCCGGATGCGGATGGAATTGATCTTATCAGTGATCTTGAAAATAACATCAGCGGGCAGGAAACTGCTATTATTATACACTCGGCGGGAGATCCAGATAAAAAACAGCGCAGCAGGCTCAGCCGTTTTGCACACAGCATCATTACCAAAAGCGCCTCTTCAATGGATGAACTGGCCGACCAGACTGCTCTTTTCATGCACCGCATGCATAAGAATCTTCCTGAAGATATGAAACAGCGAATTGAAACGTTCTACCTGAAAGAAGACGTGCTTACGGGCAAAAAAGTGCTGCTGGTTGATGATGACGTACGCAATCTCTTTGCCATGACCACAGCTCTGGAAAGGTACGGACTGGAGGTGATCTGCGCGGAAAGCGGGCATGAAGCAATTGAAATCCTCAATCAGGACAGTGCGGCCGATATTGTGCTTATGGATATTATGATGCCGGAGCTTGATGGGTACGAGACAATGAAAATTATCCGCAAGGACATGCGGCATAAGCACCTGACCATAATTGCTGTTACAGCAAAAGCGATGAAAGGCGATAGACAGCGATGTATCGAATCGGGCGCTTCCGATTATATTACCAAACCCGTAAATGTGGAACAGCTTTCCTCTCTGATGAGAGTCTGGCTCAAATAATATTTAAAGCCCCATGGAAAAGTATCCTATAAAAATATTATTAGTCGACGATAAACAAGAAAACCTGCTTTCGCTTCAGGTCATACTGGCAGATCAGGGCTATTCCTTTATCGAAGCCACTTCAGGCAAAGATGCCCTGCGTATTCTGCTTAAGGATCAGGATTTTGCCATTATCCTTATGGATGTCCAGATGCCGCTAATGGACGGATTTGAAGCGGCCGAACTTATCCGCGAAAGCGACAAACTTAAGCATGTCCCCATAATCTTCCTCACAGCTAACATGGATTCTGCGGACTATATCTTCAAAGGATACCAGTCTGGAGCGGTTGATTACATGATCAAACCGCTTTCTTCAGAAATTTTAAAGGCTAAAGTACTGGTCTTTACCGAACTTTATAAAAAAAACAGGGAACTCCAGCTTAAGGAGGAAGAAACTTCTGCTCTAAATGCAACAATCACTAAGGCAAGCCAGGAGCTTGCCCGCCAGTGTGAAGCCGTGGAGAAATATGCTGAAGAACTAAAGAGAAAGAATGCCGAGCTTGATGCCTTTACTCATATCTCAAGCCATGACCTGCAGGAACCGTTACGAAAAATCCAGACCTTTACAGGTATACTGCTTGAAAAGGAATACCAGAATTTAAGCGAAGACGGCAGAAGCAGGTTCAACAGAATATTACAGGCCACTGGAAGGATGCGGGATCTCATCAATGACCTTCTGGCCTTTTCCCAGACCAATGTCATGGATCGCAAATATGAAATCGCAGACCTCCAGCAGCTCGTCGACAATATAAAAGAAACGCTGTCAGAAAGCATAATGGAAAAGCAGGCCGCTATCCAGACTGAACTGCATGGCCCCATCGCAATCATTCCTTTTCTTTTCGGACAGCTTTTAGAAAATCTTACCAGTAACGCCCTGAAATTTGCAAGGCAGGATGTTCCTATGCTCATTGAGATCAAAACGCGGCTGGTCATGGGCAAAGAACTGGAAATTGAAAAACTGCAGCCTGATACTCCTTACTGCCATCTAAGCTTTAAGGACAACGGTATCGGATTTGAGCCCCAGCACTGTGAGAAAATCTTCGGCGTATTCCAAAGACTCCACACAAGGGATAAGTACGAGGGTACCGGAATCGGCTTGGCCATCGTCAAGAAGATAGTCGAAAATCACAACGGTATCATAATGGCTGAGGGCGAACTCGGTAAGGGAGCAACATTCCACATCTATATTCCGCAGGAGCAATCTGCCACTAGGCAAAAAAATCATATGTCAGACTGAAAATAACAGCGTACAGCTGTAATGCACTTGAAATCATTTCTGCCAGTAACAACTAAAGTAAACTTATAGTTTAATCTATTTAAGTTTATGGCAGAATCGTGGCACAGCATATTTTAAAAAAGTAAAACATGAACAAAATCACTATTTAATAATTAAGGTTCTAATATATTAAAATCCAACTCTACGCCTTGGAAGCAGGATTATCTAGCGCATCATTAATTCAAACCAGTCAGCATTACTTGCCTCTTTGACCGCCAGTTTATCTTCTGAACTAAGTGAGGCTAAAAAGCTCTTATAACCAGACATGTATCCCGATGAGTCTTGTCCTTTGCAGTAAGCATTAAAAACATTTGTTGAGTAAGGCTTAGCTAAGGATGCGACTGCCTTCACGCAGGAAGCAGTTTCGTTCCAGTTTGACACCACTGTTCCTTTTATACTATTGTAGACCGAGCATCCGACTTTCTGTCCTGCTGCGTACATGCGGGTGCATTCCATAGATATCTCTGTGGTGTAGACGTCGTTATTCTTCTGGCACTGCGCTGTCTTCTCTGCAAAGGATTTTTTATTCTCTGCCAGCTCAGATATGGCCGCAGCATGCAAGAGTTCAGTTTCTTTTTTCTTTGCATCCCGCTTTTCTTTTAAAGGCAGAAGGGCCTTTTGCTGTTCGTTTGGCAGATCGGTCTTAAGAGACCATATCTCTGCATTTAATTTTTTATTTTCTGCTTGAAGTAATGCTATGCTGTCCTTTGTCTGTTTTTCTAGCTCGGTAATACTGTCTCTAATTACAACGAGCTGCTTTCCAGTCATTTCAAGTCTGGCCGCTATGCTGTCGGAAGAGAGCTCTTTCTGCAGGTCATTTTTCAGTGCTTCCAATTTCTGCAGCTGCTCCTGCAGCTGCAAAATACTGCTTTGATGCACAGTTTGTATATTATTGATTTTCTGTTCATTGGACGAGATGCTGTTATTTTTTGATTGCTGTAACTTTTCATTGTCATTTTTCAATTTCTCCCTGATTTCTTCGCTTAGGTTTTGAAATTCCTTCTCAATTTGCGGTATTTTAGCTTTGCAAATGGTAATCTTGTCATCTGATATAAGTGTTTTTACAGCAGAAGCCATAAGTTCATCTGACCACATTTTGTGCTTTGCTTTGGAGTCGTTTAGCAGAATCATTTCGTAGTTTTTGCTGTGTAGAGTTATTTCCTGGCACAGCCTATCGTTGTCATCTTTAAGTTTTTGAATCTGCTCATTTTTTTTCAGAATAGTATTATCGCCTTTTTCCAAATTCTTAAGCTGCACCTTAAGAATGGCAATTTTCTCTGAGAATCCTTTTCTAGCAGTCTCTAATTCAGATGTTGTCGCTGGAATGGCATATCCTTTTACTTCCCCTAAATGTTTTTCAAAGCTTTGTCCTTTCTTTTCAAATTCAGATTTCCATTCATTGCATTTGCTGCATCTTGCACCCGCTTTCATATCTGCTATCAGGTTATCCCTATCCTTATAAATTTGCTCGATTTCAGATCGTAGCTTTTGCAGCTTGTCTTGCCATAGTTTCTCTAGCTGAGGCAGCTCGGACTCTATCTGTAGAATCCGCAATCTTGCCGCTTCTATAGATCCTGCCTTGCTTTCAATGGCTGATACTTCTCCGACTCCTACAGTCTGCGCATGCAATTTCATCGTACAGAAAACAATAAGCGCTAAGCAATACATGTAATTTTTCATCCTGAAATGTTTATTTGCCAAAAGGATCATCCTCTTGTTCCGCCAAGTATAAATCTTTTAGGTATTCAAAAGCTTTTTTCAGTCTATTCTCATCTCCATCGAGTTTAAGAAATGGAATGTAAATTACGGTATCATAATCAAAATATGTCGATGTATACATGGATCCAACCAGCCTGCTGTCATAATTCCAACAGTCGCAAAAAGCGTCCCCGTTGCCAGGATAGGTACAGTACACCCTCTTTTTATATTGGTATGCCAACTGCTTAAGTGCATTGGGAATGAAACTGAGTTTTAAGAGCCCCACTTCCTGATGTGGCTGGGTTTGGATTATTTCGACTGCACTTATATGGGCAGGCAGGAATTCTACACTGGAATAAACACCGCTATAATATTCGGGGGTAGTGAAATTATAGTGCTGCCTGTTATAGCAGCCATATTGATCAGTAGCGAAGCTTCCAGTATATACAATCTTGTTATTTGACCCCGAAGCAAGGTTATTTTCATAGATATAAGCCCAAGAATCCGAAAATGAAAGCGGTGCTGCAAACTGCACTTTATCGTCGATTACAAAAGGATGAATTTTGTTTCTGGCCTCGGTTATCTTTTTATTAATGTAGTTTACCGTTTCTTGTTTCGTTAGATTCTGCGCCCGGGACGGCGTGACAAGCAGGAACATAATCCCTGCGATCAGTATCTGCACTGTTTTCATACGATTAGCAGTATTGTTAAGTATATTAATGATTAAGTCCTATGCCTTGATTTATTTAGAATGAGACCCTTAAATCGGATTTCCATTTGCCGTTTACAACGTTCAAAAATAATCAAAAACAGCAAAAAAAACAATACTTTACATACCTATCAACTAATTTACCTGCTCCACGGTTTTAACCCTGTATATATCCGTGGCATAATCGTGGCGCAGAACTTTTCTATGCTTCTTAAATCATTAAAATCAGACTCTATGTATCTTAGGTTCAGATGGCAAATTAAGCATAAAAAATGCTATGCAAAAAAGTTTCTTAGAAAATTAAAAGTCAATAAAATTTAAGGTTGCCGAATTTTTAGATTCGAAAATATTAAAGCTTTTTTGGAATGTAAAAGATTTTAATAGATTACTTTATTCTAGGTGCAGAATCGGTGCATCACTTTTACGAACAAATTTAAAATACTGTTCAGCAATCACTTGAAGACTTAAGTTCGAAACATTACTATACAAATCCACAACTACTTTAAATGATTACTATACAGAAATATTATTAGAAAGTCTTGTTTTTAAAAATATCTAACTGACTTTAATAGTATCTCATCGTATAAATAAGTGTTTAGCTTCTGTCTCCGTCAAAAGTAAATTTAAGAAACTAAATAAATTCTCGCACATTAAATCTCAAATCCAAAAATAAATCTTCAAAACAGCAGTAAAAACAACTAAACTTTTACTGAAGCAGATTGTACGTCTATTGAGTCTTTTCAGATGCGTTCTGAGAGTCAGATTATTCCTTTCAATATGATTAGTTCCGAAACGTTTAACAGAATGCAGCTTCTCGTCAATCAGATATCTGTAGTTTTTAAGTCTGTCCGTAAATATCTTTTTTGCTTCTGCTAATTTCAGAGTTTCCAAAACACGATTCAGCGTTTTATTGGTTCGTTTGCCAACATTAAAACTTACAACATTTTTAGAATTCTTTTCCAAAGCATAAACAAGCCAAATATAATTTTTCTTATATCGGATATAAGTACACAGTTCATCTACTTCGTAAGTTTTGCCTTTGCTGATAATTGGTTTGGTAATATCTCGAGCAATTGATACAATTCTTTTCAATAATGTTGTCGTCGATATTTTCAATATTCTTGCAGTACTTCTTATTCCCAAACCTTCTTTAGTTAATTGAATAATATTCTGGTTTATATCTCCTTTATAAGCCAGATATGCATAATTTTCAACTCTAGTTTTCCCGCATGCTCTGCAAATATATCTTTGATTACCAGACTTTGTCTTTCCGTACTTTATCATCTTTCGAATATCACCAACACATCTGTAACACCTAGTCTGGTTTGAGCTCATTTTTTTCGATTTAAGGCATTATAAAATAAAAAAACAGCCCGAAGGCTGTTTTAATTTTTATGCTATATTAATATAAATCATTGATAATCTGTAAATGTTTTATGCAATAATTAACCACCAACACATCTGATACATTACCGCATTTTGAATTAGTCCGAAAAGACGTGTGTTACCTTCTGCTTTGCCATCTTGACCTTCAGTAGATTTCTTTTTAGGTGTTGCTGTTATAGTAACTTCAGCTAGTTCACCTCCTTGTTGTGTCCATTTTCCATCGTTATACGTATATGTCGCACCGCCAGATGAAGTATAACTTTGTCCAGCTTTTGGGTCTTTGACATTCTTTTCGCATTCAGGACATAATCCTGTAGGGTCACTAAAGAAAACTGGATTGTTTAAAGAAAAACTAAACGGACTTTCCTCAGGAAATAATTCTGCCAGCACATCAATAAAATTAAACCTCCCTAACGCATTATCATATTGGCGATAATCCATCGCCGTCATGTTAAGCCCCAGCTCGTCTTGAAGCTCCTGACCGTTGTACTTATACTTATAAGTGTTTGCGACTATTTTTACAAGTTTTTACCTGTTAAATACAATATTTTTAAGAACATGATTTTGAAGAATAAACTTACTGTTTTATTGCTCAAATCCAAAAATAAATCTTTAAAACTGCTGTAAAAATTACTAAACTTTTACTGAAGCAAATTGTCCGTCGATTTAATCTTTTCAGATGGGTTCTGAGCGTCAAATTCTTTCTTTCAATATGGTTTGTTCCAAAACGCTTTACAGAATGTATCTCCTCATCAAGCAGATATCGATAATTTTTCAATCTGTCTGTAAATATCTTTTTTGCTTCCGATAATTTCAGAGTTTCCAAAACACGGTTCAGAGTTTTATTGGTTCGTTTTCCAACGTTAAAACTTACAACAGTTCTAGAATTCTTTTCCAATGCATAAACCAGCCAGATATAATTTTTCTTGTGTCTAATGTAAGTGCACAGCTCATCAACTTCATACGTTTTGCCTCTGCTGATAATCGGCTTGCTAATATTTCTGGCAATTAAGATGATTCTTTTCAATAGTGTTGTCGTTGATATTTTTAATATTCTTGCCGTACTTCTTACACCTAATCCTTCTTTAGTTAATTGAATAATATTCTGATTTATATCTCCTTTATAAGCCAGATATGCATAATTTTCAACTCTAGTTTTCCCGCATGCTTTGCAAATATATCTTTGATTACCCGATTTTGTCTTTCCGTACTTTATCATCTTTCGAATAGCACCAACACATCTGCAACACCTAGCCTGGTCTGACTCCATTTTTTTCGATTTAAGGCATTATAAAATGAAAAAACAGCCCGAAGGCTGTCTTAATTTTTATGCTATATTAATATAAATATCTGATTTTCTGTAAATGTTAGAGGCAATAATTGACCACCAACACATCTGATACATTACCGCTTTCTTAGATTTATTTAGCAATGGGATTGTTTGAACTATTAAATCAAAAAGGTCTGGCGGATAATGGTATATATCATTCATCTTTATCGTCTTAAGTTTTCATTCAGTTCTTCAACCAATTCAAATACTTTTGTAACTGGATTCTGTTTATAAAATGGCAAATCCTTAACTTTTTCAAACAGTTTTCTAGCTCTTTCTATAGCTTTTTCTTGTGAGGATTTTTCATCTTCCATTAGCAGATCATATAGTTTTAAACAAAAATTATGTTTTTTTCCATCCTTAACATAATTAAGATTAAATCTTTTTCCCAACTCATCATAGTAAAAGCTTCTTAAATGCTCCGCATCTGTATATTCATAATGTAAATAGAACCATAATTCAAAAGAATCATTTGAATAAGCAATGTTATATCCTAATTGATTTCCTTTAATTATTGCATTGTCAAAGTCTGAAAATTCTTCAGCTCCACGCTTAACATCCATATCGAAAACACACCAAACACCATCATATTCATATCCAGATCTTTCAATTATTTCTTGTGTTGATTCAATAAGTTTAGTTTTTGACTGCCCTTTTAAATCTATGGCAGTAACACTTAATCCAAGCACAGGAAAAGACTCAAAGTATAATTTTTCAGTTTGCCCTTCGCAAACAATCAATATTGTTTTATTTTCAGGAATACTATCAATTTTATAGCTAGACGAAGTAGCTTTTTTATTCCAAGCTTTTCCCTTATCTGTAATTTTTATAGCACGAGTAGCTTTAGGCATTATTCAAAATTTAATAAGTTAGAAAAATTACCTAAAAATGGAATTGCACCATATTTACCTTGAATGTAGTCTTTTTCAAATGAAGCATTATTTCTAATTCCTTTGATTTCTACAAGAGTATATAAATGACTTGCACCATATTTATCTTTTTCAACAAAATCGATTTGATCTCTTCTCAATATCTCTGCAGATAATAAGTTAGTATCATGTGTAGTGAAGATAAGCTGGGCTTTTGAATTTTGATTTGAGTTATATAATTCAACAATTTTCTTTGTTAGTAGTGGGTGAAATCTTGAATCAAACTCATCAATTACCAATGTCGTACCTTCTTTCAAGGATCTATAGATAAAAGGACTTAATTCAAACATTTTTCTTGTCCCTTCTGACTCTTGTAACAAAAAGGAAAAAGAGGCATTACCATCTTTTTTTAACTGCTTATTGTAACGAGTCCTGTGTGATAAAATAAGCTTACTATCTCTGAAATCTTCATCAATATGATCAGAAAATTCCTGAGCGGAAAGATCTATAGTCTCTAAATCCTGAATTCCAATATCAGCATTTTTCAAAAAATTTAAAACAAATTTTTTCTGATCGATATCTTCCAAAGATTCACCTGCCATAGCATACATTCCTTGATGACCTAAACCACTAATTACTGAAATCGAATTGATTGCTTTAATAATTTTTTTAGATAATTTACCAAATCCGAAAGAAGCCAGAGAAGATAAAAATAATGAGTTCTTCCTGAAAATTTCGCCATCATCATAATCTTTAAAGTCATCCATTAAGGAAAGTAGTTTAAATCCTTCTTCAAAATGCTTTTGATTAATTTCTAAAATCTTACTGTTTTCTCTTATAAATAAATTTTGTTCTCGAATATTCGGTGTTGAAAAAAGCCATTCACTTTTAATGGATGAGTCATCTGCTTCAAAACCATATCTGTATCTTACGTTGTCGATTCTCAAGATCATTTGAAAAAATGTAGGTTCATTCATTGTTTCAGTAGATAATTCAAAAGCATCAATAAATTCCAAAGATCTCTCATCTTTTACAGAATTTTTTATGATCCTCATAAAAGTTACCAAACCGCGAATTACATTACTTTTTCCGCTAGCATTAGCCCCATAAATAGCTTTCGACTTTAACAAAGATAAATTCTCATTAATCTGAATTACATTTTGTTCATCTAAAAGCGAATTATTAGATTTAATTTTAGCTGCTGACATATTTAAAGTTTGAATATCTTTAAATGAGCACATATTTCCAAAACTAAATTCTTCGATCATAACCCTTAATTTAAAATTTGTATATTTTTTACAAATATAAGAATAAGGATTAACGTGCACTAACTTTTAACATTCTTTATATTATTTCTAAATATGCTTATTCGTAACTTTTTCTTTTACTAAATACTTGGAAAATATCGATTAATCAGCTCTCTCTGATGTGTGCTATTCACTTTGATATATTTCTCAGTTGTCCCTGGCCACTTATGCCCTGCCAGTTCCTGAACTCTTTCCAATGGAATGTTTTTCTCGTTAAGCCAATTGCAGATTACGCTCATTCTGATTGTCTGCGGGTTTAGTTTTCTGTCAGGGAATAATCCTCTTAACGGCTCAATCATGGCATGTATGCTGTTCACTACAATAGGCTGTCCAAGCTTTGTCAATATGAATTTATCACTGCTCCCGCGCAGTAAGGCAGGTCGCGTTTCATTTATGTAATTATGAAACAGTATCATCTGTTTAGGCACAAGCTCCAGCGTTCTTTTATTAAGATTGGCAGAGCCTTTAATGTAAACTGTGCCGTTATCCAGATCAACATCGTTTAGAGCCAGCCTTGCTATTTCATCACTTGCCAGCCCCTGATAGATCAAAAGGGAAATCAGAACATTGTTTCTCACGTCAAGATGTTTGTAGCGGTTCTCCCGTTCCATTAAAAGCTGCAGTTCCGTACTGTTGAACAGATCCTGCACCTGAATGGTCTGGTTGCCCTTGATTTTAATATTAAGCTTTCTGCATGGATGGTCATTTCGATAGCCGTACATTACCAGATAATCGTAATATTTTTTAATGGCTGAGAGTATCCTGATTCGGTACTGCACGTTGGACTGCTTCTGGCTTACTTTATCCATGTGTTTGACTATATCTTTGTACTGGTATCTTTTTGCCTTTGTATTGGTCTTTAAAAAATGATTGATTGTATAGAGATAGCTCTCCGCTGTCTTTTCCGCTACAATTCCTTGCAGGTAATTTTCCAAATCAGGTTTCTTGTTTTCCATTAGTTACGTTTTTAGAAGTTTACAACTGGTTTGCGTTTCTTGTTCTGCACCGCATAGATATAGGTGGTATTGATCTGCGTATGCCCCAGAAAACTGCGTATAAAATCGATTCCCGCGTTATTCTCTGCCAGATGATAGGCAATGCTGTGGCGAAGGCAGTGAAGCGTGATTTCTTTCTGGACAAGCTCAAATTTTCCCGTCTGCTCAATCATCTTATTTAAAATCTCATTGAGGTTTTCTCCTGTCGATCTTCTGCCTCTGCTGTTGATGAAAAATGCTTCCTCATTCTGGTTTCTCCCTGTCAGCCTTTCAGGCCTTTCATCCCTGACATATTTTGTCAGGTACTGCAGAACAGTATCACTCATTGGAACTTCACGCCTCTTGTTTCCTTTTCCCTGTCTGACAACCAGCATTCCTTTAACGAGGTTGACATTTTTTAGATCAAGGCTCGCAATCTCTGACCTTCTCAGTCCGCATCCGTAGGCAATCGAAAGCAGGGCTTTTTCCATTTCATTCTCAGCATGTTCGTAAACCAGTCTGATTTCTTCAATCGTGAGAATGTTTCTGGGCTTCTGCGTTCCGCCTGTGATGGATGGGATGTAATAGGATGCCCTACACTATTTTAAACCAAACTCATTGTAACAGTACAAGATACTTACTAAACAATTTATTAATCTAAATTAGTCTTTCTTTACATTCCAATAAATTGTCTGTAAGTCGCCTGCCTGGCTTAAAACTAATCTTCAATTGATTTCCACGAGAAATCCAACAAAAAAAGTGCTATATTTCTATATTTTAAAAAACTTCAATCTTGCTTAATTAGCTCTCGTTTATTTTAGTAACACCTATTATTTGGCCGGCTTTCATCGTCATCCTAATGGAGTAAAGGTGTTGGTACAAACAACATAAGGTAACGGAAGTATGTAAAAAAATGCATTTTTTGTTATCCAATATACTTATTCTTCGTCAAATTAAGTTTTATAGCAGAATCATGATACATCTCCTTTTTAACAAAGTAAACTCAGCAAAAGAAATGTAAGCAAGATTTTTATGTAACTTTACTTCGATACTATTTTTCAGCTTATCATAAACCATTGGTTTCAAACCTATAATATACACTATCATGAAAGTAAAAAACACAGCTGTTATTTTTTTTTATTGGGATTGTAATACTTGCAGCCGTATTAGCAAATAGAGCTTGGTGGTTTCTGTTATGCAGTCAATATACGACATTTGAGCAGTCTAAAACTGCTTATCTCACTGCTTTTCCAAATTACCTTCAAGATCCCTACCTTCTTACTGTAATGGATATAGTTTTATCGGCGCTGGCTTCTTTTCTCTTTTTGCAGTGCCGCAAAGCAGAGTACTTAGAAAGAACGTCGAGAATATTATTGATCCTATCTCTAATTCTATGTTTCTGGAGTATTTTTTCCTTGATGTGACAAACAAGACGTAAAATTATGCACATAACAAGTTTGGAGCTGCTGCAATTTTTGCCAGATAAAGCTAGCGTGAATTAAGGAAGATAAATACTTCCATTTTACACCTTTTACCTTTCAAAAAAATATCATAACACATTGAATTTGGACTTAATAGAGTTATTATTTACAAACAACGACAATGGTAGTATCTCCTAATTATGAAAATGCAGAAAAATGAAAGCGAAGTACAAAAAATTCGACCGCACCTTTAAAGACAATGCCGTTACGCTGAGTTATGAAAAAAGCAGCCTGAAGCAATACGCGGCAGAACTTGGCATACTGCCCTGCCTTCTGACCAGATGGAGGCAGGAATACCAGAAATTTGGGGAAGGGCGTTTTCCCGGATCTGGATATGAAAGAGTAAATCCTGAGAAGAAGAAAATCGTTGAACTTGAAAAAAAATGTAAAGAATCAGAACTCTTATTTGAAATTTTAAAGACTGCTTCTCCATGTCTTAACCAGGGAAGATTGAAAATTTACCAGTTCTTAAAAAGAAACAGAAAAAAGTATTCAATTCTGCTGATGTGCCGGACGCTGGATATTCCCTACAGCAGCTACCATAGATGGGAAAAAAATGAAATATCAGAAAAACAGCTGTACCTGCTTTCATTAAAAAAAGAACTGGCAGCTATATTTTATGCTTTTAAAAAGAATCAAGGAGCAGCTAAAATTGCAGAAGAGCTTAACCGGGGCGGATACGAGATTGTCCGAAGGCAGGTTTCTTTTTATATGAAACAGCTGGGACTCAAACGTAAGAAGAAAAGAAAATTTAGAGTTACTACAGATTCCAATCATAACCAATATACTGCTCCAAACTTTCTGAACCGTAAATTCAACGCAAAGGGACACGCAGAGATATGGGTTTCCGACATTACCTACCTCCAGACCAAAAGAGGTTTTATCTATCTTACCGTTATTATGGACCTTTATGACCGCAAAATAATAGGCTGGAACCTCGGTAGAAGGCTCTCTGCGCAGAAGACCATAATCCCAGCCTGGGAAATGGCCGTAAATAACCGCCCTATACCTGAGGGGTTAATATTTCACTCTGACAGAGGGGTCCAGTATGCAAATAAATGCTTCGCTGAAAAACTGGATTCCCATAAATGCATCCAGAGTATGAGCCGTACGGGAGACCATTTTGACAATGCTGCCTGCGAAAGTTTTTTCAGCTCATTAAAAAGAGAGCTGGTGTACCAAGAAAAAGAACTCATAACAGTAAAGAAAATGAAAAATGAAATATTTGAATTTATTGAAAACTGGTACAACCAAAAAAGAATTCATTCGTCATTACAATATAAAACTATAGAACAGTTTAATGAACAAACTGCCTGCTCCCAGAGGGATCGTACTTAGACGATATTATTTAGACATGACAGGAAAAAGAAAAAAATATGAATGCGTATTCAAAGAAAAGTTAGTAATTACCAGCTACGAAAGAAACTGTATTACGACGTTAGAAAACGAATTCGGTTTATTCTCAGGAGCCCTGACAAGATGGAGACAGCATTTTGAAAAATCAGGCAGTAAAAATTATTCCAGTGATTTTTATCTAAATTTAAGATCCACTGATTTAAGAATACGCCGGCTGCGGCAAAAAATAAATAAAACTGATTTAAAATTCGAGATTTTAAAAAAAGCCGGGCCATACCTAAATAAAGGCAGAGAATCTCTCTTTCAATTCATTTACAGCAATGAAAAAAGCTTCTCTGTCAAATTAATGTGCAGCGTTTTACAAGCCGGGACTGTAACCTACAGCAGATGGAAAAACCACATTCTTAATGACACGCAGAAAAGACAAATTTTGCTTGAACAAGAAATCACATCAATATTTTTTGCTTCTAAACAGCGTTACGGAAGTAAACGGATTGCTGCTGAAATGCAGAATTTAGGATATCAGATCACAGGCAGCGGAGTAAGAAAATATATGGAGAAACTTGGGTTCTCAGCCAGGGTAAAAAAATAATTATCCTTAATCTCATCTCCGCTAACTAATGCACATTTTCCAGCTTATGTAATTAAGAGATTTATAGAAATTGTAATCCGCTTTTTATTATCATATCAATAAAAATTACTATCTTTCTTAAATATTATTTTATAAAAATCTGCCTGCAGAAACAGTGCAGTATAAAGGCCGGGAATTACTGTTATTAGATATGGAAATAAAATTCTGGATTGAAAAAAACTGGGGAGGTTCAATAGATCTCGCGGCAGTCCCTGAAGTTATTGCATCTTTTGATGAAATTAAACTAAGTGATAATCAACAGGCGGCTTTCTGGATCGGGTGCCATGATGAAGAATATGTTTTGAAAATTCAAAAAGATCAGACATTATCTTTTATTTATGGTGAAAACCAAGATCTTGAATTAAAAGTTATATCCCGCAGCTGGGATGAAATTTCCTCTCTCACTTCATTATTTATGAAAGGCCAGTTTGTTTTATTACAGGCGCAGATCAGTAAACTTACATCAGATATGGCCGGGCAGAAATAAAAAGAAGCAAATCCTAATCCATCAGCGAATTGCAGATAATTAAGTATGTTATTAACTAGCAAATTCATTGTAATTTTACTGATATCAAAAATTTACTCTTCCCCATTTATGAGGTGCTGTACTTATCAAAATTCACCCAATATTTTCTGTTAAGCAGCCTTATTTCTCTGTAGTGTTTTGCTTAGTATTATCAATCCTCTATTGTTAAAAACAGCATGATCCTTTCCTATTAATCATTCTGCTACTTGTAAATAAGTAGTATTAACAAAATCTTTAACCCAATGATTAAGTCTCACTAAGTTTTAAAGTAAATATAATCGAAGGACTAATACCATTTTAAAAATGCAGGAGTTCTGATCTCCTAATTTTTTTCTGTTTTTAAATCATTAACAAAATAATGGAATAGTCTTTTAAAAGTGCCTAAAAAAGCTATGGCGACTTTTATAAAGTTTTTAACCATATATGTTCGTGGCATAATCGTGGCGCATAACTTTTCTTGTGCTTCAGATCATTAAAATCAGGCTCTATTTATCTTAGGTTCGAATGGCAGAGCGTCCCTATTTAAAATTTGAAAATGTGTAAATTATTTCAAGAATAGATTTTTTTCTTCATATAAAACTACTTACTAACTTGCTGTTCTCCTAAGGCTAATTGTTGGTTTATTTCTATTTGATACATATTCATTACCATATCTTACATAAAATCATTTGTTATATTTGTCAGCACATAAATTCAATGTTTATTTTAAAATATTACTCATTTTAATGAAAACTACCTCGCAGTTACTTTAATTTGTAAATTCGTGCATCTTTAAAAATTAAGACAATGAAAACTAAATTTTATCTTCTAATAAGCTTATTGATTTCAACAAATACTTTTTCTCAAGCAGAACAACTGTCGAATGTAACTGTAGGAACTAAATTTGACATGGTTTACGAGCCTATCACAGTGCAGGCCGAATATTCAAGATCACAAACAATATATTACCCTGATGAGATGCGTTTTAGAGGTACTATCACTTCACTTAAATATTTTCTAGAATTTTCATCTTCTGCTTTTGAAAACTCCACTATATGGCGTGTAGCAATAGGTTATACCAATAAAACAGAATTCGCTAAAGGTGATCCCAATATCCCAGATAGTGAACTTACCGAAGTTTTTAATGGTAGAATCAGCGGGTCTGGAAATACTGTCATTTTAACATTCGATAAACCTTTTTACTATGATGGTCGACAAAATCTAGTGATCGATGTACAGGAAATAGAACCTGGAAAAACTGCCAGTCAATTGACAACTTTCAAAGGGGTTAAAAACTACAACAAACCACCTACAAGAACCCGAATGACAATGTCTGGTGGAACAGCTATATATGAAAACGCTTATGCGTGTACCGAATTTGGAGGATCTTTGGAACGATGCGAACCATTCTATAATGGTACGTTTAGTATCGTCACTGCTACATCTGTATTGGCAAATTGGCCCAGTAAAGTTATATCGCCTGCTTTCCGCTATATGATTCAAAAGTTGGGAGATCCTATGCCAACTACCTATAAAGTTGTTAATGGAAAAAATGTGCTGTTGGAAAATCTGCAACCCGCCACTAGCTATACTTTCTACCGCAAAACGGATTGTGACATTACACCAAATAATTATTACTCTCAGCAGTTTAATACTGGCCCATATAATCTTAAGGTTCCTACAACCATTACCTTTGATGGTAATAATACATTCGACTATTTTCTGATGGCAAGTAAAAATGTCGGAGTTTATATTTCACCAATTGCGGCTTCAAATTCTGAAAATGGCATACTTTTCAGAGGAGCAGATGATGTGATAAAGTCCGGGGAATGGAAAACAACTACCAAAGATTCTTGGAATGACAATCCGTCGTTCATTTCAAGAGCTTATTTTACCATTGATTTAACCAATTATACTGGAAATCCGATACTTCAATTTGATCTGAGGCAGACAAAAGATTCCAAATTCAGAATCGCGACAAAAACGAACTCAGATTACGCTCTAATTCCTGGAGTTTATACATCAACTACCGACAATTCCGACGAATTTAAAACCATAACGATTGATTTATCTAAATCAAATGGAACCAAATTTGATTTGATTATGGAACATCTTGGTAGATATACCACCGAAACTTCTCCGTATAATACTGCCTTTGTAGATAATGTAAAACTAATTGAAATGCCAGTTTGTAATCCTCCGCAAAAGATCATAGTCGCAAGGACAGAAAATAGCATAACACTCAATTGGACTTCTGCTGCCGACGAATGGGAAGTGGCATGGGTCGATCACGATATGACTGCTCCAAACTCTGGTACGGTCACAAAAGACAAGTTTTTTACCATTACAGGACTGACAGTTGCCAAATCCTATGATATATATATTAGAAACAAGTATAAAAACAGTTATTGTGAATGGAAGAAAATAATAGAATCGACTAATCCTACTACAGTAAAAGTACCATATCAACAGCTTTTCACAACCGCTACAACTAATTATGCTCCAGAATTACAAGATTTTTCGAGACAATTCTTGTATTCGAATGCATTAAACTTCTATCAAAAACTACAAGGAAATGGCTCAGCTTGGGTTGGTGGATCAGCTACTACAGAACAGCAGGCATGGAATGACAACAAGGCTTTCACATCAGGAATTTCTTTTAAAGTTGATGCGACAAACGTAAGTAGTTTGAAATTGGCAATTACAATGAAGCAAAAATATTACTATAGCAAAAATACTTCTTGGTTCAGAGTATTGGTAAACGGAATCCAACAAGGCTACAGCCGAAACCCAACTACTTCTTATAATGATGCTTATGCAACATTAAACTATGATTTAACAGCATATGCTGGTACAACTTTAGATGTTACTTTAGAACATTGTGGCAGGTATATGAATAATTACTATAATAATGCGCCAATGGATCTTACAATGGTAAGCAATGTACAGTTTAGTGGTCAGACTTTGGGTACTGAGGATTTTAAACAAAAATCTGGCATAAATGTATTCCCTATCCCATCTGATGGTTCTATCCATTTCAGTCACACCGAACCTATAGATGAAATAACAGTTCTTGACTTAAATGGGAGAGTATTGATGACAGTTAATCCTAAAGATAAAACACAGGAAATTACTTTAAATATTGCTTCTTTAGCAACAGGGATATACATCGCAAAAATAAAAAGTTATGGAACCTATCAACATGCGAAAATAGTACGTCAATAATGTGACAGAAACATTTGATAAAGTTAAAATGCTGCTAAATAAAGGTTCGAATGGTGGCCTCCGTGGGTGGCCTAAAACGCAGCTTTCAAATTCTAAAAAAAAAGCTAAAATTCGCGGAAACTATGCAATTTAAAAATTTATAATATATTTGTAAAATAAAAGAATAATACTACTGTCTTGTAGTTAGTTAGTATGCGATTTTTTGCGTGTGATTCATATTGAAATAGTAAAAGTGAATTTGGGTGCAGAATCGGTGCACTTTGGTTAAAGATATTTATAAAACCAGTATAGACAGGACTTCAGCGATAAAGTTCGAATCCTGCTCTCCCCACGGAAAGGCCAAAAAGCCTGAAAATTTAAAGTTTTCAATCTTTTCAAAAAGCCATAAAAACATGATAAAACCTGCAAATCGTAAGATTCGCAGGTTTTTTTGTTTACTGCAGTTTTCAGATCTTTTAATTCTATCATTTCTGCGTTTGCATACTATTTCGGGTCGTATTTTACCAATAATAGTAAAAGACAATATACTGCAATTAGTTTTTTAATTTTCCAACTAAACATACGCCTTATTAATTAAATTTCACTAAATTTCAAAAACTATCCTAACATAATAGAGAATCGTTCAAATTCTACTTAAAATGATAAAAATCAAAACCACCATCAAGCCTTTTCTCACGGTAAGCGACGCAGTAATTGCTGTTGATTTTTACACCAATGCTTTTGGAGCTGTTGAATCAAAAAGATTTTCGCTTCCAGACAACAAAATATCGTCAGTAATAACAATTGAAGATGCTGAGTTTTATCTCAGTGATGAAGAACCGTGTGATGGCACTGCTTCTGCTGGCCAGATATCCAATGCGCCGATTAGGATAATTTTAGAAACTTCAAATGCAGACGAGCTATTTGAAAATGCCTTAAAACTGGGCGCTGAAGAAATATGCCCCCTAACAACTGAAGAAGACTGGAAAATTGGAAAGCTGAAGGATCCCTTTGGACATATTTGGGAGATTGGTCACCCAATTTGAATAAAAACCTAACTCTCGACATTTATACAACAACTCCAAAAATCAAGTTCCCATTGAAGAAATATAATTAGAATGGATAGCCGTTCTTCAACCGAAGCTAAAATTGATCTATTTCTTAATTATTCTTTCTTTCGAACATCTGCCCACATAAAACATAGATTTATTTCTTATTTTTATTAAACAAAATAATAAAAGGAGTAAGAGATGTCAGAAAAACATAAAGAAATATTGCTAAAAGCAAATGCAGAGGTTATAAAGGGAAATAATGAGGGTTTCCTGAATTACTGTACTGATGATGTCACTTGGACATTTGTAGGAGAACAGACAATAAGAGGAAAAGACAAGATTCGGAAATACATGATGGAAACTTACATCACCCCGCCTGAATTTGATATTGTGACACTTATTTCTGAAGGTGATTATGTTACCGCTACTGGAAGTATTAGCTTAAAAGATAATCAAGGTAAAGTAAACAGTTTTGAGTACTGCGATGTCTGGAAATTCCGCGATGGCCTAATGGCGGAACTTACAGCTTTTGTAATACCACACAAAGACTAGATTGTATATCAACTGTCAAATTCATAACAAAAAGATCTAATTCCTGCAAATCGTATGATTCGCAGGCTTTTTGTTTTTAGTGATTTTTTAATCCTTTAAAAAAGCGTAGCACATCTCAAAAATTAAAAAACATTAACTTTACAATACCCGTATCGAATACTTAATAGTTAAGATTTTTACTCAATTTAATTCAAAACCATGAATTTAAACTTCACAGGCATTCCTATTTTGACAACAGACAGATTGCTTTTAAGAGGTTTGCAGGAAGAAGATTGCCATGCTATTCATCAGCTGCATTCTGATCCTATAGTAAATAGGTTTGTAGGAAGAGCTAATTTTTCAACTTTGGAAAATGCAAAGGCTTATATCCATAAAATAGAAAATTTGGCAAATCAAAAAGAATGCTTATACTGGGCAATAACATCAATAAAGGATCAAAAATTTCTTGGTTCAGTGTGTCTTTGGAATTTTGATGCTGAAAAAGAAATTGTAGAAATAGGTTATGAACTCCTTTCTGAATTTCAATCCCAGGGTTATATGTCTGAAGCATTAAAAACTGTCATAGAGTTTACTTTTAATACAATGAACGCAAAACTCATAACGGCTTTTCCTTCAGCAGATAACGTTGGCTCTGTCTCTCTATTAAAAAAGATAGGTTTTATTTTTGATGATAAACCATACAACAATAAACACGAAAATGTAAAAAATATGACCACTTACATTTTAAAGTCCAGTTAATTTTTTACCTAAATCTCTTTATAAATTTTCAACTAACCCGTTTTCAAACTTAAATTATTTTTCCTAAATTTAAGAAACATTAAATTTAAAAATAATGAATTTAGCAAAAATAGTAGGGATTGTACTTATAATACTCAGCCTGGCCGCTGGTTATGTAGGATTAAATAGAGTGGCTGACAGCACTAAAGAAATTAACTTTTTAGGTCTTAAAATTGATGCTTCAAACGAATCCGGTCAGATTCAGGGTTTTCTTTACCTTGGGGCGGCTGTATTACTTTTGGCAGGCGGAATATATACTTTGAAAAAAAAGGATTAATTAAAGCTAAAAAATAGAAGCCTGCAAAAAATAAACTGCAGGCTTTTTAAAATGATTTCTGTTTAGTGATTTGAACGAAAATCCATTTCTTGGTTCGGCACTCCATGTTGATCCTATTTAAAATACTTGGTGAGCATTATCGGATAGATCAGCTTGGCTATAAATTTTATAGTTATTAGAATAATGCCAACATTCAGATGAAAACCCAGCAAAATATTTTTTCGGTGTTAATAATCCAATTCAACAGAAATCAAAATAATAAGACTTACAGCTTTACAATGATAAAATAAGTATAATATTACTTTGATACTGTAAGTTCAATAATTATCTTTGAGATATGGACAATTTCACTGAAAAAATTTTCGACATCCGAAAACATAGCCTTCCCGTTGTAGGAGTTGCTGCCTCAATTGATAGCCTTACAGATGTTGAGACACTCTTAAAGCATCTTCCTGAAAAAAGCGGCATGTCTTTTATTCTTTATATTGTAAATGAACAATCTGGAAATGAACTTATAAATAAGCTAGGCCAATCCACCACATTGCAAACCAAAATCATGGAGCCTGGTAGTTATCTTGATGCTGACACAATATACCTTTTGAAATCTGATCAAACGCTGTCACATAAAAATGGTACACTAACCTTAGCGGCCCGCCGCAGAGGAAATGATTCATTATCTGAAGTAGATCATTTTTTTGTTTCACTTGCACTGGCTTGTAAGGAGTTTGCCCGTGGAATTCTGATTTTTGACAATATAACAGACGGACTCACAGGGCTAGGTTATATTAGAGAACAAGGCGGTACTGCCTTTGTTCATTTATCTGAAATTATATCTGCAGACAGCGGAAACTACAGCACTTCAATTACTGAAGCTGCTGATTTTGTATTAAACATTCAGGACATTCCCGCCCAGCTGCAGCTTTTAGAATCAGTCTATGACGCCAACTATTCCTTCAGCTATGAAAAAGGAATGCACATACTTCAGGGCGATAATGAAACTTATACAGCTATTCTTCATCTGCTGCATCAAAAAAGCGGTAATGATTTTTCTAATTATAGGCAGCCTACAATTCGAAGAAGAATTGCCCGCAGAATGGTGATTGCCAAAATTAAAACATCCAAGGATTATCTGGTCTTTCTAAAAAATACACCTCACGAGCTTGATCTCTTATTCCGCGATCTGCTTATTCCTGTTACTGACTTTTTCAGAGATGCGCAAGTTTTTAAAATGCTGCCTGAGATTGTATATCCCAGAATAATAAATCGCAAAACTAATCAGGAACCTATAAGAATCTGGGTTGCTGGTTGTTCTACTGGAGAAGAAGCATATTCGATTGCTATGTCACTTCACGAATTCCTTACAGAAAAACAGATTTCTTTAAAGGTGCAGATTTTTGCGTCAGATATATCTGAAAATTCTATCGCCAAAGCACGTGCAGGAGTTTACTCACGACGTGATGTCCGAAGGGTATCTGAACAGCGCATTTCGAGATACTTTACTAAAATTGAAAATTCTTATCACATCAATAAGGAAATTCGTGACCTTTGCATCTTTGCCTCTCATAATTTTATCAAAGATCCGCCTTTTGCAAAGCTGGATTTAGTTTCCTGTCGAAACGTTCTTATTTATCTAGATTCGAATCTTCAGAAAAAAGCCTTTAAAACTTTTCACTACGGACTTGTACCAGAAGGAATGCTCTTACTGGGCAAATCTGAATCAACAAACTATACTCCCGGATTATTCGAGCCACTGGTTAAAAATCTCAAAATTTTCAACCGGCTAAATGGCATTCATTCCAAAATTCCAATTTCCAGAGAACGATTTGATATTGTTTCTACAGCAAAGTCGAAAATAGTAAAAAAAGAATTTTCACAGCCGGATTTTCAAAAAGCAGCTCAAAATTTCTTATTTGATCACTATACTCCAGCAGGAGTTATTGTGAATGAGAAAAAGGAGATCATTCACTTTCATGGCGACACAGGACCTTTTTTGCTTTCTCCTCAGGGAAAACCAAATTACAACATACTCGAAATGGTGCGTGAGGGACTTGCTTTTGAAGTCCGTTCGGCACTTTTAGAAGCCCGTAAAATGCAGCAGAAATCCACAAAAGCTTCAATACCGTTAAAGGGACGTAATTACCTGGCCGATATAGAAGTAGTTCCACTGCATGACGGCGCTGAAGAAAAACATTATTTGATTGTTTTCCGCAAAAGTGCTAAGATCATTGGAGAACAGTCCGATTATGAAGGCGTAAAAGGTCGAGCAGAAAAACGAATTAAGACTCTTGAAAAAGAAATTGAGCAGCTTAGAGAGGACATTAAAAAAGTTACAGAAGATCAGGAACTCGCCAATGAAGAACTCCAGAGTGCTAATGAAGAACTTTTGAGCACTAGCGAAGAGCTTCAAACTTTAAATGAAGAATTAGAAACTTCGGCAGAACAGCTTCAATCCAATAATGAAGAGCTTCTTGCTATGAACGAGGAACTAATTGACAGACAGCAGCAGCTAGTTTTCTCGCGCCTTTATGCCGAAGCCATTATTGAAAATATTAGAGAACCATTAGTAATTATTGACGGCGGACTCCGGGTTAAGAGTGCAAATGCCTCCTTTTATACCCATTTTTCGGCCACTGAAGAATCGGTGGAGGGAAAAATTATTTTTGATACTCTTATCGGCACAGGAAATCTTTCTGATCATCGCGAACAAATTGAACTTTCGGTCTCTAAAAACAGTAAAATGGATAATACTGAGGTTAGGATCATAATGCCGAGCGGAGAAGAAAAAATAATGATAATGAATGTAAGGCCTATTAGTAATATAAAATTGGGAGAACCCCTTGCCCTGCTGGCCTTTGAAGATATTACTGATCTGCTCACTACCAATAAAATCTTGGCCTCCACAAATTATGATCTAGCCGACAAAAACAAGCAGCTGGCTTCATTTACTTCTGTGGCCAGTCATGATCTTCAGGAACCTCTTCGCAAAATCAGCATTTTTACGGGAATGATTTTAAAAAATCCCAACAATGTGCTTTCGGAAGAAACCTTACTGCACATTAAACGTATTCTAGTTAGTGCTGGAAGAATGCAGCAGCTAATTGATGATCTGCTGATGTATTCAAAAGTGAGTAAGGTCAATGAGGAAGATTTTATAGAAACAGATCTCGCTGAGGTTATTGGAGAAGCATGTGATGAAATCGACGATTTGATCGCCAAAAAAAATGCTGTAATCCATCTTGGAAATTTTCCAATTATAAAAATAATTCCAGCATTAATACGACAGGTCTTTATTAATTTAATTTCGAACTCATTAAAATATAGCAAAGAAGACCAGGTTCCAGTCATAACCATCTCTGCGGCGTCAGATTATGATGCTGAGAAGATTTCTGCTCCGGGAAGCAGCAACTCATACTTACAGATAAGTGTACAGGATAATGGAATTGGATTTCCACAGACCGCAAAACTGCGCCTCTTTGATCCTTTTTTCAGACTCCACAGCAAAGAAGAATATGAAGGAACAGGAATTGGTTTGGCACTCTGTAAAAAAATAATGGAACTTCACGCCGGTTACATAACCTGCGAAGGTGAACCTGATAAAGGTTCGACCTTTTATTTATATTTTCCTATTTTTGCACAGAATACAAAAACAAACTAAATTATGTCGAAATCAGGTCCCATTCTTCTTCTTGAAGACGATCATGATGATCGTGATTTCATGGAGAAAATTTTTAAAGAACTCGAAATTGAAAACGAAAGAGTGTATTTAAAAAATGCTGCCGAAGCTTTAGAATATCTAAATAAAACTTCTAAATCGCTATTTGTAATTTTATGTGATGTTAACCTGCCGGGACTCAATGGTCTGGAAATAAAAAGAGAAATTGATAATAATCCGTATTTAAGATTAAAAAGCATTCCTTTTGTCTTCTACTCGACCTCAATCAGGGAAGAGCAGGTTGTCGAAGCTTACACCGAACTAACTGTTCAAGGCTTTTTTAAAAAAGAAAATGATTTTACAGAAGCTAAAAATGCTATAGCGGCTATATGCGCTTACTGGAAATTATGCAGGCATCCAAATGCATAATATTGTAGGTGGAATTGATCCCAAAAAATAAATATGAAAAGTATATTTTTAATTGATGATGATGCAGATGACCGCGAAATATTCGCAGAATGTCTGCATTCACTTTATCCATCAATTTCTTATTACGAGGCAGAAAATGGCATGGAAGGTTTTAAACTGCTGCAATCCGGCAGAGTTGTTCCAGATTTGATATTTCTTGATTTAAACATGCCTATAGTTAATGGCAAAACTTTTTTAACACAAATCAAACTAGATGAAAATTTCAAAGATATACCTGTTATTATCTACACCACTTCATCAAATCAATCCGATAAAGATTTTGCCTCAAAACACCATGCTGCTATGTTTATCACCAAACAATTTTCAATGTCTATGATTAAAGATGATCTCAAAAAAGCTGTAATCAAATTTTTAGATCTGTAAAAACCGTCTCATGCCTGTTCCCTTAAAAAAACAGCTTAACTTTAAAAGTAAGATAAAATGTCCTCGTGTATCATCAATTCAGTAAAAAAACTTTATTATGCCGCAATACTTCCCAGTCCATTATAATTTTGGTAATTAAATTTTTTAAATCATTTACCGATACAGGTTTTACAGCGTAAAAATCCGCTCCTAACTGCATGGAGAGTTGTATAGTATCGGGATTTTTTGAGGTAGAAAACATAATAATTTTTAAAAATTTTAAATTATCAGGTCGCTCCCTTATTTCCTTTAAACAATCAAATCCATTTTTCATCGGCATATTTACATTCAAAAAAATAATGTCTGGCGAATTATTCTCGACATAGAGCTTTTGTGACAAATCAGCACCGCTCTCTACTAGTTGTAAATCTATCGAAGGATAAATTTCAGACAAAACTTCTGCAAAAATCATTCTGTCATCATCATCGTCATCGACAAGACAAATACTTCTGATAACTTCCTCCTTCATTGTTTCTATTTTTAAAAATTTAAAAACAGCAGCATACATTACGAATTCTATGAGCGGCGGGAACAAATTGAAAATATGCTTCATAAGCAAAATCATCAGCAATTTTACCTGCCAAGAGTGCTGCCGAATTTTACGTTCAGATATTCTTTTATATAAAAACAGACCAGCATTAGTTTGCTGCTGTCTTAATCTCATGTACTCGTAAAAATACAAATTGTTTAACTTTTTACAAAAAAAATTAAACAAAAAATATCAATAATCTATTCTTACGTATACAATATTAAGAAACCTCTTTTGATTATAGAGATGAGAATTTGATAAGAACTTTAAATTTAATTAAATCTTAAGTATAATTAAAAACCATATGCATCGATATTACGTTAATATTGGTATACCAAAAATACATTTAACATGAAACTGATGACCTTCTTATTATTTTCCCTGATAATTCACGGCTCAATAAACTGGGAACCTGACTTTGAGAATGCAAAAAAAATTGCTCGAGAGCAGCACAAATTAATCCTGCTTAATTTTTCCGGATCAGACTGGTGCGGTCCCTGCATCCTTACCAGAAGGGACTATCTGGAGAATCAAGATTTTATTGCTATGGCCGATAAGAATTTAGTACTTGTAAATGCTGATTTTCCACGTAAGAAAAAAAATATGCCGGCAGCGGAACAAGTGAAAAGAAATGAAGCACTAGCTGAAATATACAATAAAGAAGGTAGTTTTCCTCTCACGCTTCTATTGGATTCACAAGGTAAAGTAATCAAATCCTGGCACGGGAAACCTGAATCGGCTCCTGAGCAATGGACAGCAGAGATAAAATCAATCTGTGATAGCCAAAAATAAGATGGCCGGCATTCAGAAATATTCCCAATCCTTAAGACTTATGGGCAACAGCTTTACAATCACTGTGACAGCTTCTGACCATAAGACAGCAAACGAACATATAGAAGCCGCAGTTCAAGAAATCAAACGTATAGAAAGACTGCTCACAACCTATAACGACCAGAGTCAGACCAATCAGGTCAATACTCAGGCAGGAATTTCTGCAGTGAAAGTTGACGAGGAAGTTTTTAATCTGATTGAAAGATCTATTGGGATTTCAAAAATAACGCAGGGTGCCTTTGACATCAGCTACGGTGGCATCGATAAGAGTCTTTGGAATTTTGACCGCTCAATGAAAAGCCTTCCTGATACTCAAACCGCTCTTAAGATGGTGCATCTGATTGACTACCGCAACATCTTGCTGGACAGGGAGAATTGTTCCGTTTTTCTCAAAGAAAAAGGGATGCGTATTGGTTTTGGAGGCATTGGAAAAGGGTACGCAGCAGAAATGGCAAAAAAAGTCCTGATTAAAAGAGGCGTTCAGAGCGGCATTATTAATGCCAGCGGGGATCTCTGCGCCTGGGGCCTGCAGCCCGACGGTCGTAAATGGACAATCGGTGTGGCCGATCCTGATGCTCCAAGTTCTGTATTTTCCTATATGGACATATCAGACAGGGCGGTTGCGACATCAGGAAACTACGAAAAATACATTACCATTAATGGGAAAAAATATTCCCATACCATAGATCCGAAAACAGGACTCCCAGTAAGCGGAATCAAAAGCGTGACCATCATTACTACAAATGCAGAGTTTGCAGATGCGATGGCAACGCCCATAGCAGTTATGGGGATAAGCGCAGGATTGTTTTTAATAAACCAGATTCCTGATCTGTACTGTATTATCATAGACGACAATAACAAAATCTATACTTCTAAAAACATCAGACTGCAATGAAAAAACGAAATTCCAGAAGTCAGCTTACCGCAGCAATTGTGGTAGTGGCCAGCATTCTTGCTGTTTCCTGCACTCCGGTAAAGGAATACCAGAAAGGAAAAATCAATGATTCGGAAATGGTTCTGTCTAATCGCAAAATAGAGAAAACCGAACTCAGTTTCCAGTCCTACCGTGAAGGAGCTTCCGGAGCTAATGCAGGAAAAAGCGGCGGAGGCTGCGGCTGCAATTAATTTTTATGCCTTAAAAAAATGAAAAGAGTATTCCTTACAGGAGCAGCCCTTATGGTTTTGTTCCAATTAAGAGCGCAGGATATACCTGTTGATTCCACAGGGTATAAAAGCAGAAAATTAAAAGTCGAAGAAGTAAATCTCGTATCAAGCTATTACACCCAAAATGGTGATCATTCGGCTGTTACGGGAGGAATCGGAACTCAGAAACTGACTGACATTGCAAATACCATAGACGTAAAAATGGTAAAATATGGACAAACGGGAATTAAACACACCTTTGATATCGAAGCCGGAATCGACCACTATACCTCTGCTTCTTCCGATATGATCGATCTTAGTGCCAATTCTTCTGCTTCATCTTCAGACAATCGTTTTTATCCTTCACTTACCTATCTAAGGGAAAATGAGCTGAAAGGGCAAACTCTTGGAATAGGCGTTTCTTCTTCTACCGAGTTTGATTATCAATCATTTGGAGGAAATATTAGTTTTTCGCAGAAGACAAAAGACAGGAACGGAGAATTCTCTGCACGTTTTCAGACTTTTATTGACCAGTTAAAGCTTGTGAAACCTGATGAACTTAGACCAGGAGGAGAAGGTTACGGAAGTGCAGGACGCAATACTTTTGCAGGAACTCTGAGCTACTCTCAAATTATTAATCAGAGGCTTCAAGTACTGCTTGTTGGGGATTTAATAAGCCAGAATGGTTATTTAAGTCTTCCTTTTCACAGGGTGTATTTTTCAGATGGAACAGTGCATCAGGAGAAAATGCCCGACACCCGCTTTAAAATTCCGATAGGCATTAGAGCAAGCTATTTCATGGGAGACAATATTATCATACGAGCATACTATCGTTATTACACAGACAGTTGGGATTTAAAGGCTCATACAGCAGATCTGGAGATTCCTGTAAAAATAACCCAGGCATTCTCTCTGAGTCCTTTCTACCGTTATTACAGCCAGAGCGCTGCTAAATATTTCAAACCTTATGGAGGACATTCTCAGTCTGATGAATTCTACACCAGTAATTATGATCTGTCAAAATTTAACAGCAGCTTTGTTGGAATGGGTCTCAAATTGACTCCGCCAGATGGTATATTTGGGCTTAAGCACTGGAATACGCTCGAAATCCGTTATGGCCATTATACTAGATCCAATGACCTGACATCTGATATCGTCAGTATCAATATCAAATACAGGTAGAAATATAAATCTTAATGAAATGTCTTGATAAAAGATACTTTTTAGTTATAGTTTATTCTGCTTTCAAAAAATCTGTAAAAAAACGTGATAAAGCCTGTAAATCATAAGATTCGCAGGCTTTTTTACTTTTACTGAATTTCGCAAAATTTACATAGAAAAACCATGATATATAAATATTGGAAGTTATGTTTTTCTATTCCACAAAAACAAATCTGCCTTTTTACTCAATTGTCACTATTATCTTACTTGCTATATCGATTAAGAAATTCTAAGCTGTGGATAATCTGCTGCATATTATTTTTATTTTACCATCATATTTTGGAATTTTATGATAAAAATATATTTAAAGTATTTACTTTTGAATAATAATTTAATTTGCAAACGAAATGAAATTAATAGATGCACTTAAATGGCGTTATGCAGCCAAGAAAATGAACGGGCAAGTGGTGCCGCAAGAAAAAATCGATTATATCCTAGAAGCGGCAAGATTAGCTCCGTCTTCATCTGGTTTACAGCCGTATAAAATTTTTGTAATCACAAATAAGGAATTACAGGAAAAGATAAAAACAGTTGGTTTTGAACAAAGCCAGATTGTAGATGCTTCTCATGTATTGGTTTTTGCTGCTTGGGATGGATATTCTTTAGAAAAAATCTCAGAAGTTTTTGACAGAACGGCAGCTGAACGCGGGATTCCAGCAAGCAGCATGGATGATTATAAAAAATTACTGTGGGGCAAGTATAAAGATCTTAGTCAGGAATGGCATACCAATCATGCCGCAAAACAGGCTTACATTTCGTTTGGTTTAGCTATTGCAGCAGCAGCGGAACAAGAGGTAGATGCGACACCAATGGAAGGTTTTATTCCTGCTGAGGTAGATAAATTATTAGGTTTAGAAGAACTTGGTCTTAAAAGTGTATTAGTCCTGCCTTTGGGTTACAGAGACGCTTCTAACGATTGGTTAGTGAACCTAAAAAAAGTAAGAACTCCTAAAAGTGAATTCATTACTGAAATAAAATAATTTTATTGAAAACATAAGATATCAATCAAATTCAAGTATTGATAGTATTATGCTATTTCTATTACTGCCTGCATTATCGGCACATCTTTTTTTGCCATAACCCATGGTTCAGCTGTGGATTATGGCATTTTTTTGGGCTAATGGAAATTGCAGTTTCTCGACTTTAAAAGTTTTACCCGTGGTGATAATGAACTTGAAATTCTAATGTTCAATTCGGAATTGCATCAATTAAAACTCGTTCTGTATTCTAATGGAGAAACTGATGTACGGTTTTTAAATAAACGGTGAAAAGACTGTGGATGTTCAAAGCCCAATTGAAAAGCTATTTCAGATACAGAAAATGAGCTGGTTGATAAAAGTTCCTTTGCTTTTTCAATTAATCTATTTTGAATATGCTGTTGGGTCGTCTGTCCTGTCTGAGCCCTTAGCATATCGCTTAAATAATTAGCGCTTACATGCAGTTCCCCAGCAATAAGCTGAACAGTTGGAGCGCCTTTTTCAGCTAAGATGTCATTTTTAAAATATTTATCTAAGACTGCTTCTAATTTAGTCAGCAGATTGCTGTTCGCTTTCTTTCTTGTCAAAAACTGTCGGTTGTAAAAGCGGCCGCAGTATTTTAATAACAAATCGATATTAGACACTATTAAATCCTGTGTAAAAGCATCAATGTTGTTATCCATTTCAGATGATAGGTTTTCAACAATATCCATCACCGATTTTTCTTCTTTTTCAGAAAGATGCAGTGCTTCATTAGCCGAATATGAAAAGTAACCGTATTCTCTTACTGCAGCTGCTAAGGGATAACCCTGCAGAAAATCGGGATGAAAGACTAGTACAAAACCTCGTACACCATTAAGTAAAACATCATCGAACTGTAATACCTGATGTGGAGCGATGAAGTACATAATTCCTTCTTCAAAATCGTAATACTGCTGTCCGTACCTGCATTTTCCTCCAGCACAGTCTTTCTTGATAGCAATTACATAAAAATCTGTGGTTATCGCCTTTAAAATGGTTTCAGGCTCCAGTTTAACCTCATCAAAATTAAAGACACTAATCAGGGGATTACTGGGTTTAGCTAATCCCAGAAACTGATGCAGCGCACTGATGGATGAAACTTTGGAAGGAGTTTTCATTACTTGATTTTCAGATTTATACATGGCTAATTTAATGATTTATTGTAGTACTTCCAGATTGTTCTTTCTTAATCTGTTCAATTCCATATTTATAATCTGTTACCTTAAAGTCAGGGAATCTTTTTCTGAATTTGGTATCGTCAAAAATATTATCGTGCTCATATCTTGGCAGCAATTCCAGCAGTTCTTTTACTGGTTTGTTAAATACTGCGCCTAGCGTAAAAAAGATTTTTGGAACAACGAAATATTTCAGTTCCTTACCATAAATATCCGAAGTTAATGCAATAAACTCCTGATACGTTGGGTGGCTTTTATCAACAGGCAAATGCCAAGTCTGTCCAAAAGCATCAGGTGTGTTACCAATTAAAGCCGCAGCATGACTTGCATCAGGTGTCCATATCAGACTGCGCTTTTTGCGACTGCTTAACGGCACTTTCAGTTTTTTATGCTGTTTAAGATTGTTGAAGATTAAGGTATTGGTAATAC
This sequence comes from Flavobacterium endoglycinae, assembly GCF_017352115.1. Taxonomy (NCBI): domain Bacteria; kingdom Pseudomonadati; phylum Bacteroidota; class Flavobacteriia; order Flavobacteriales; family Flavobacteriaceae; genus Flavobacterium; species Flavobacterium endoglycinae. The sequence continues at coordinate 4,394,315 of NZ_CP071448.1, read as the reverse complement.
TTTGTGTTTTACCGGGACCGTAAAATTCAGGCGCACGGCAGATCACTGCTTCCAGTTCTCCTGAACTTATTTCTTTCAATACCATTTCAGCCATTTCGCGGCGTACTTTTCCTTTTCTGCCTACTGGATTAAAAATAGTATCTTCTGTTAGAACCCTTCCGTCCTGAGGATACATATACGTATTGTCAAAGAAAACCAATTTGGTTTTGTTTATTTTGCAGGCTTCAATCACATTTTTTAAAATAACTGGAAACTGCTTTTCCCATAATTCTGTACTGATTGGCAAACCCAAAGTAAAATAAGCTATTTCACTTCCTTTCACTGCTTCAATGGCTTTTTCGCGGATGGATAAATCTGCAGAAAAAACTTCATCGGTATCATTAACCTTTTTCGCATTACGGCTTACAATCCTGATCTGGGAAGTAAAATTTCTTTTCAGTTCTCTTGCCAGTTCTTCACCTATCTGCCCATTAGCGCCTAATATCGTCTGCATATCTTTATTTTTTTAAATTGTACTGCAAAGTCAGATCTCTGTCTGTAAACCGTATATCTGATTATTATTACTATGTATTATTTTATTTTTCTTTTGTAAAATATTTTTTTCCAATTCATACTGTTATCTTTTTACACTGCAAATTTCCGACGTATCAAAATCTCAGCAGTATCAGAATTAATGGAATTTGTAACATAATCTCTGTATTCTATATATGAGTTTGGAGTATTTGAATAATGCTGTTTTATACTGATATGGAAATTATAAAATATGGTTTTAATTTTCTTGTAAGCATAAATTACCATCAATATAGTATTTTTAGGCTTTTGATAATCAACAAATAAACGTTTTAACATCAATAATGAAATATTGATTGAGCAATAGGAAGACTTGAATAAATTGAAATAAACACCATAAGGCACTTATAAATCCATAAAAAATGAACGGAATTTTTTTTAAAGATTGGCAGAGTATTGGACATGTTGCCATTACAACCATTGCCGCTTTTATAGCCCTTTTTCTTTTTGTCCGCATTTCTGGGAAAAGAACTCTGGCAAAACTCAATGCATTTGATTTTGTTGTATCAATAGCACTGGGTTCTACCCTTTCTGATATTATGCTTGGAACTATCCCATTTTTGGAAGGGCTGATTGTCCTTTTTTTAATTATTTTTCTTCAGTATTTTTTCGCTTTGCTGGCACGCACGTCCTCTAGAATGGAACGGATTATCAATACTGTTCCCCGTCCTGTTTTTGCAGACAACGAATTCTTCGAGAAGACAATGGCAAGAGAAGCTATTACCAAAGAAGAAATTTATGCCGCAATTCGTTCTGCCGGCATCGATCAAATTAAAGATGTCAAAGCAGTAGTAATGGAATTGAATGGAACCATGAGCGTCATAAAACGCACACAAGGCAGCGGTCCCAGCTCGCTTGATGATTTAAATATTAAAAACTGAGATTTAGCATAATTAATAAATCCCCTAGTATGCTGTAAAAAAGTATTGTTTCCTTAAAGTTGTTCCCTTAAAAACTGCTCAAGCTCTTCCATACTGGAGGGTTTTGAGATATATTTCACTGCAGTGTTGTTTCTGGCAAACCAAGGCTTCATTACTTCTTCGGGAGGAGTTGACATGACAATCACCTCAATATTTTTTAAACGCTCAATCTGCTGCATGCGTTGTATAAATTCGAGTCCGTTAACTGCCGGCATGTTATAATCCAAAAACAGAATATCAGGAAGATCATCTGACCCAGCCAGTTCTTCGAGTGCTTTGGAAGGATTCATCGAAGTGCGGCACACTGCTTCTGCATTTACTTTCTTTAAGGCTTCAAGAAATAAAAGCGTATCGTCGATGTCATCATCAATCAATAATATATTTTTATAAGACATATTCTTTTTTTTAAATAGATACAATATTACATTCCACTATAGCTTCTTTCACAAGCCTAGACAAAATATCTGCAATTACGGAAATAATTATTACAAATGAACTGTAATATCATTACCCTTTGTAGTGATTGTGGGATTTCCTTTTTTCAACAACCCAGACAGCAAATAGTTTAACTGAGATTCAGTCATATCATAATCTAATGTATCTTGGGTTTCAAAATGAAAAAGTAAAAGTGAAATTTCTTCTGGATGGTCATTTTGGCGATCGGCAGACGCACCGATGTAATCCAATTCGAGCTGTCCTGCATGCAACAGATCAGTTACAAAATGAAGATCCGTTTCGTCGGGAAGTATCAACTGTCCGGTTTTAAATATAACAGTATGTTTGTTCATATATAAGTATTTAAAATTATTTATAATTCAGAAATTAGTAAAATTACCCCTATTTTGCCTCATCAGAAACACTTGCATCCCCTCTTTTATGCTTACGCTGCTTTTACCCTTGGGTATAATTTGATTATTAATCCTTTTAAACGCTTGAGGTAATCTTCCATAAGCCATTTTTTATAATTGACACTGGCATTATCCAGACATTTTACATACTGTTTCACACGCCATTCAATTTCAGGCTGAAGGGCTTCTGCTAAAGCAAGTGCCTGAGAAAGGGTTTCTGCATTTTCCATACACATTGCAGCCTGCTGTCGGATAGAATCCTGAATCACCGTTTTTGGCTTTTTATCCATATCAAGAGCTTCTTGATAATGCTGCTCGACATCAAAAGCTACTTCAAGGGTATTGGGAAACTGTGCCCTTAATGCTGCCGAAAATCCATGTGATTGTAACGATGAACCGCTGGCGGAGTGATATTGGAGCTGTTTGGCAAAATCATCGGGATGTTCAAAAACGAATTTCCAGTCTACCGGTTGTTCCCAAGCTCCGAAACGCTGGATATTATTCCCAAGATCAATTATAGAAAAAGTTTTCTTGGACGGAAGTCTTCTGGCTGCCCGCCCAATCATCTGATGATAAAGGGTTATAGAGGTTGTGGCACGGTTAAGAATCACATGTTGTACAGTGGGTTCATCAAATCCAGTAGTCAGGATAGATACTGAGGTAAGCACGGCATCCTTTGTTTTCTTAAACCACTTGAGTATTTCCTTTCGCTCCTCGTCATCCGTTTTATTATCAAGATGTCTGATCGGAATACCAGCAGCGGTAAAAGTTTCCAGTACTTTAAGCGAAGTGGCGATTCCATTATTAAAAATCAGTGTTTTTTTACCTTTTGAATGCTCACCATAGGCTTTTAGTAATAGGTCCTGCATCGCCGCAGAACTATACAGCTCATTGGAAGATCGCACTGTATAGTCGCCATGGGTTCCTCTTTGAAGCGAATTAAGTTCTACTTCGTAAATATGTGATCGAGGCTCTGCTAAAAAACCTCCAGCAATAAGATCTGAAATGTTTTCACCTGCCAAAAATGACTTGTAGAAGCTGTTCATCGGTTTGGAAACATCTGAACTGAAAGGCGTCGCAGTTACACCTATTACAATGGCGTTCTTAAAATTCTTCAATAATTTTCGAAACGAATTGTGATGCGCTTCATCAATAATTAACAGTCCAACGGCAGCAGTTTTTACTTTTTTTGACCGGATTCTGTTACGCAGCGTTTCAACCATTGCCACATAACAATCGTAATCCGTTTTAAAATTGCTGCTTCTGCTGTTGATCAAACAAGATTTTACACCTATTTTTTTTAATGCTGATGAAGTCTGTGCTGCCAACTCTTTACGATGGGTTAATATAAGAGCCTTAGTGCCAAAATGTGCAGCAAATCTGCGGACAATTTCACAGAATACTATTGTTTTTCCTGCTCCTGTTGGAAGCTGGTATAAAAGTTTCAGGTTTGAAGCATCCCACATCTGCTCAAAGATAATATCAATATCCCTCTGCTGATAAGAATAAAGAACAGGATCTGTCTGTATATTTTTTTTCATGTTGGTCTATTTGTCCGATTATTACAAATTTAACCTCATAACAGTGTATTGGGTTACAACATTAAAATTAAGATTTATATATTATCCCGTTTATTTATAGCAATATACTACTTTGATTATACAAAAGTCCAACGGTCTTAAATAGAATTTGCAAAGTGACTTTTATTTTATTCTTGGATTACGATAGTAAAATTATAGATACAAATTGAAAAATTTTATAACGTTTGCTTTTCTAAAAGGAAGTAATTTTCTTAAAAATTAGTAAAAAATGCAGCAAGATAAAATGAAAAAAAAGATCGCCATTTTAGGAGGTGGTCCCAGCGGACTCTTTCTTTACAAAAGACTTGTCGAATATGGAAGTACGGACCTTGAGGTAACCATTTTTGAAAAAAAGAGTATGCTGGGAGCCGGTATGCCTTACAGCAGTGAAGGCGCGAATGATGAGCATGTAACCAATGTCTCTGACAATGAAATACCCGACATTGTTACTTCTATAGAAGAATGGATAAAAACTGCTCCCAGTGATTTACTTGAAAAATTTGATATCAATTCAGGCCATTTTAATGAATATAAAGTACTGCCGAGAATTTTATTTGGTCATTACCTTTCTTCACAGTTTGAACTTTTACAGCAAATTGCAGCTGTAAAAGGAATTACTACCACTATCCACTACGACACAAATGTTACGGATATTATTTATAAGCAGGAAGACCAAAAAGTATGTGTAGCCACAGCGGCTGGAATGGAAGAATTTGACTATGCCGTAATTTGCACCGGACATAACTGGCCTAAAAAATATGAAGGAAAGGTTAAAGGCTATTTTGACTCTCCTTATCCGCCTTCAAAGCTTACTACAAAATTAAATCATGCTGTGGCTATAAGAGGATCTTCCCTTACTGCCATTGATGCCATACGAACTTTAGCACGCTGCAACGGAAAATTTATAAAGGAAAATGATGGAAAATTACGTTTTGAAAAAGCAGAAGACTGCCCTGATTTTAAAATGGTGATACATTCACGAAGCGGTATGCTTCCGGCCGTTCGGTTCCATTTGGAAGATTCTCATTTATCACACGATTCTTTGCTTACGAGAGAAGAGATCGATGAGCATCGTAAAGGAAACAATGGATTTCTTTCTCTTGATTTTGTGTTTAAAAGAAATTTCACGGAAATTTTCCGCACTAAAGATCCTGATTTTTACAATCGTATCAAAGACCTTTCTATTGAAGAATTTGTGGAAGAAATGATGGAACTTAGAGAGCGTTTGGATCCTTTCCAGCTTTTAAAAGCAGAATACGCACAAGCTGAAAAATCCATAAAAAGACAGGAATCTATTTATTGGAAGGAAATGCTTGCTGTTTTAAGTTTTGCCATGAACCATCCGGCAAAATATCTTTCGGCAGAGGATATGCAGAGATTACAAAAAGTACTTATGCCTCTAATTTCTATAGTGATTGCTTTTGTACCTCAGAAATCGTGCGGTGAACTTCTTGCTTTGCATCACGCTGGCGTTTTGGATATCACAGCGGTAAATCAAGACAGCACTGTAGAACCGCAGCATGGCGGAGGCATACTTTATAAGTATCTGGATGAAAATCAAAATCAAAAAGAAACCTATTACAATACATTTGTAGACTGCATCGGCCAGCCGCATTTATCCTATGAAGATTTTCCTTTTAAAACACTGCTTTTACAAAAAGCTGTAAGTCCAGCCGCATTAAAATTTAAATCAAATGAAGCTGCAGAAACAATTTTAGAAAATGGAAGTACACTGGTTGAAAAAAATGCCGATGGAAGTTACTCTCTTCAGGTTTCTGGAATTGCAATTAACGACAACTTCCAGATCATTGACCAGTATGGGTCTTATAATGAAAATATTTATATTATGGCTGTACCTTATATTGGAGGGTTTAATCCGGATTATTCTGGTTTGGATTTCTGCGAAGCTGCTTCTCTAAAAATTGTTGAGGATATTTTTAAAGAAGAACTTTTTGAATTGTAAGTACATATAAAAAGGCCGACTTCAAATAAGAAAATAAACTATGGCTCTTATCTTTAACGGATAGAGCCATATAAAAAAAGTTGAGACCACAAATTTTCACATTTAAGTGCTTACTGAACTTCTAACTAATTTATTTAGACAGTTGGAGAAGCCCCGCCATCTACAGAATAATTTGTTCCAGTGATGTATTTTGCCTCTGGTGAGGCAAGAAATGCTACCAGAGAAGCTACTTCTAGAGGTTCTGCCATTCTGTTTAAGGGCACGCCTACTTTATCCATTATAGCTTTAAAAGTATCATCAAAATTACTTCCTGAAGACGCCGCAATATTCTCAATAAAATCCAGCATTAAAGTGGTTTTAACAAGACCGGGAGAAACTACATTGACACGTATTCCTTTAGGCCCTAACTCGCTTGCCAGTGCTTTACTGTAAGCATTCAATGCCGCTTTTGCCGAAGAATAAGACATCGTCATATCCCAGATAGGCTGTTTTGCCGCTCCTGTCGAAATATTGATGATTGATCCACTATTCTGATTGATCATTGTAGGCAGTAGAGCTTTGTTGATTCGAACTGCTGTCATAAAATTCAATTGCCAGTCGTTGTACCAGTCTTCATCCGAGAGTGCCGCATAACCTCCACCAGGACCTAAATTTGCACCTGCATTATTGACAATAATATCTATCCTGCCATATTTTTCAATAATTTCTTTAGCAATCATTTCAGCGCTTTCTGGCTGCGTGAGATCTGCTGCTATAAAATAATATCCGTTTATACCTGCCTCTGGTGTATTACGGGCGGTAACTATTACCTCAGCTCCTTTATCTTTTAACGTATCAGCAATAGCTTTACCAATGCCTTTTGTTCCGCCGGTTACTAAAGCAACCTGTCCTTTGAAGATAGAATCCATATATTTTTTTTTAAATTGAATTGCAAAGTAAGACACAAAACTTTACTTTTGAAAGTAGTTACACGAATGTACAGTAATAACAAAAAGTAAAGGATTAAACAAAGGCAGACACTTATGGACAAAAAAAAAATAAAAAAAATTAGTGAGCGTTGCGCACTTCAGGAAATTTTGGACGTAATAGGAGGAAAATGGTCTATGTCGATTATTTATGCTTTATTTCCGGGAAAGAAACGCTTTGGAGAATTGGAGCGGCTAATACCTGGCATAAATACACGAATGCTGGTTAAAGAACTTAAAAATATGGAAGCAAATGGCATTGTCACTAGAACAGTTTTTGCAACCGTGCCGCCTACAGTTGAATATACCCTGACCTTAAAAGGTGAAAAATTAGAACCAATTATTAATGAACTTTATAAATGGGGGCTGGAGCATGTCAGCTAATTATTTGGAAATAATATGATTTCCAGAATATGCCCTATCGACAAAAGTCCTAACCAAAGATTAGGACTTTTTATTTTTAAAATCCAACAGTTTAAGTTCTGTTCTCTTCTATAGTAACAAAATCCTCATTATTATCTGCTGGAATTTTTAAAGCAATAATTGCATTATTTTTTTTCAATACTTATTAATGTAAACCGTTTTCTTGTTTACAAATTCCTGAATACCATCCTGCGAAAGTTCACGTCCATATCCTGAATTTTTAGTTCCTCCAAAAGGCAGTCTCTGGTCACTCTTCACGAGTTCATTTACAAACACTGCACCTTCATCAAACTTCGGTATTAATCTAGATGCTTTTTCGAAATCCTCTGTGAAAATGGTGACTCCAAGTCCAAATAAACTTTTATTTGACAGCTCAACAGCTTCCTCTTCATCATTAAAAGTTGTAATTCCGATTAGAGGGCCAAAAACTTCTTCTTTAAAAATAGACATCTCGGTTGTCACATTGCCTACAACAGTTGGCTGAAAATAAGCTTTATCCCTTTTACCACCCAGCAACACTTCTGCACCTTTATCCAGAGCATCTTGAAGCTGTTTTTCGAGTTCTTCAGCAAGGTCAATGCGAGCCATTGTTCCTATGGTCGTTTTCTCATTCAATGGATCTCCAGGCTGAAGTTCTTTGACACCTTCCAAAAAAGCTTTTGTAAATTCTTCCGCAATTGCGGATTCAACCAATAAGCGCTTTCCAGCTATGCAGCTCTGCCCCGCATTTTGAAAACGTGCCTGCACGCACGTTTTTACAGTTTCTTGCAGATTACAATCTGCAAAAACAACCAAAGCATTACTTCCTCCTAACTCAAGCACGGTTTTTTTAATTTGACTTCCAGCAACGGCCGCTACAGCTCTTCCTGCTGTTTCACTTCCGGTCAATGTAACCGCTTTCACTTTGGGATTTTTAATGATTTCCTCTACCATTTTACTCCCAATAGGTAAATTCGTAAAACAGCCTTTTGGAAAACCTGCTCTTTCAAATACTTTTTCAATATTTACAGCACTTTTCATCACATTACTAGCATGTTTTAAGATCCCAACATTTCCTGCCATCAGTGCGGGTACTGCAAAACGCATGACCTGCCAAAACGGAAAGTTCCATGGCATAATTGCCAAAATAATTCCTATTGGCTCGTAGCTTACATAACTTTTATGTGCTTCTGTTTCAATTATTTTATCGGCAAGATGCTTTGAAGCATTATCTGCATAGTAATCACATAAATTAGCGCACTTTTCCACTTCTGCTAATGACTGCGCGATGGGTTTTCCCATCTCTTGGGTAATAATCTGGGCATATTCTTGGGCGTTTTCTCTCAGCTCCTCTCCGGCTGCTTTCATTAATATTGAGCGTTCAGAAATTGAAACTTCTTTCCAAAGCTTGTACTGCTCCTCTGCTCTATTAATTGCCATTTCGACATCTTTTTTATCTAATTCTGGAATCTCAAAAACTATCTCTTGAGTATAAGGATTTATAGACTTTATCATAACTAATTATTTAACGTATAACATTTTTAAAAGCTTTATAAAAGGTACAAATTATTTTTAAAACAATTAATTTATCATCTTCATGAAATCAATACATTTGTGTAGATTCTAACTTATAGGAGATTGTAAATCACAAGTAGAGCACGTAATTAGTCATGAAACATTCGCAGAAAGGAGAATTCTATGGTGATACCCATAAAACCATTTGCTTGGATGGCATTACTTTGACTGATACTGTATACACGCATCCTAAAGTAGATTGGCATTACCATGAACATGCTTATTTTACTTTTATTCTGCAAGGAAATGTGATAGAAGGCAATAAAAAAGAGATTTATGATTGTTCGCCAGGAAGTTTATTATTTCATAATTGGCAGGATGCACATTATAATATAAAACCTGAAGGATTTACAAGAGGTTTTCATCTTGAAATTGAGAAAAAATGGTTCGATACGCTGGGGCTGAATAACGAAACTTTGGAAGGAAGCAGTAAAATTGGAAATCCGTTGATTAAGTTATTGATGTATAAAATTTTCAGGGCGTCTAAACTAGATACTGATGCTTCTATTTCGACACAGAGTTTATTATTGGAAATTTTATCTCAGTTAAAAAATGACAGCCAAGGTATTTTACACAAAAAACCAAAATGGGTAACTCAAATCGATGAAATTCTCCGAGAACAATTTGCAGAAAACCTGACTCTTGAGGTTTTATCAAAAATGATAAACGTACATCCAATGCACCTTTCAAGAGATTTTTCTAAATATTTTAATTGCACTTTAGGAGAATACATCCGAAAATTAAAGGTTGAAAAAGCGTTGTCTCTAATGGCATTACAAAACCAGTCTTTTACCGAAATTGCGTATCAATGCGGCTTTTCAGATCAAAGCCATTTCAATCGCTGTTTTAAGGAAGTAAACGACATGAAACCTTCAGATCATAAAAAATTGCTTTTTAGTAAATAAAATTACGATGTTAATTTTATACAATTTTCAATGTACATAGAACTGTAGTTTTGCCTTTTAATCTTTAGAAAACAAACTATGAAACGAATTCTGTTACTAGTATTCCTGCCTCTTTACAGCATTGCAATCGCTCAAAATAGTGATCTTTATAAGATAGACACAATCAAAAACGAACTTCATAAAGCTAATATTGGTAAAATTACCTTTATGAATGGAAACATTCCATTAGATCAATACCAACCATCGGATATTTTAAAATCTTATGAACTCAAATATAGATCAGATTTAAATATCAGAGTTTTTATGCAGAATTCTGTTGCCAATTATCTGCATCAATTAGCGCCGGACTTATCTCCAGAAAAATTGCTAAAATCAGGAAATCTTCAGTTTTCTTTTTATGTAGATAACAAACTAATTTATACCGAAAATATTCATCATGGCTGTAATTTCGGGTCAGGCGGAAACAAGAATACTTCAACTACTTTTAGAGTTCCGCTGACGAGCACAAAAGGCGAAGATTGGTGGGCGATGAATATGTTTGACCGATTTAAGGAAAATGGCGGAAAAAAAGCATTAACTGATGGAAAACATTTGTTTAAAATTGAAATCAGACCTTATATAAAATTAGATGAAAATACACCTGTAAAAACAGGAAATTTAATTGCCGAAGGTCAAGTGCAATTGATTATAAAAACACCTAAGCTAACCGCAAAGCAAATCGAAGTTCAGCCCATACAACCCAACAGCGATTGGGAAATTTCGAACTTTCCGTTTGATAAAAAGAAAATTGAATTGTTAAATGTCACCATTGCCAATTACAATTTGAAGGAAATAACAAGTATAGTGGTGATACGTGAAGGCAAACTTATGCTCGAAGAGTATTTTAATAATGCTGATAGAAATACACTACACGATACACGATCAGCAGGAAAATCATTTACTTCGACATTGATGGGACTTGCCATACAAGATGGATTTATTAAAGATGAAAATCAAACTTTGAAAAAGTTCTACGATTTAAAACAGTTCGACAATTATGAGGTTAAAAAAGACAGTATAAAATTAAAAGATTTATTAACCATGAGTTCGGCTTTTGACGGATCAGACATTCGCGGAGATTCTCCGGGAAACGAAGAAAATATGTATCCAAGCGAAAATTGGGTCAAATTTGCATTGAACTTACCAATGGATAAAGCCAAAACTAACGGCGGCCAATGGGATTATTTTACTGCAGGAGTTGTATTACTTGGCGACATTCTGGACAAGTCTATTCCTGAAGGGCTGGAAAAATATGCTGCAGAAAGGCTTTTTAAACCTTTAAACATCAATCAGTACCAATGGCAATACACTCCACAAAAAGTGGTCAATACCGCAGGAAGCTTACAAATGACCTCATTGGAATATGCCAAATATGCGCAATTGTATAAAAATAATGGTGTGTGGAACGGTAAACAAATACTTTCTCCTGAATGGATACATAAAACTTTTACACGCCAGATACAAATTCCAGAAAGGGACAATCAGTTTTATGGGTATTTGTTTTGGAATAAAACTATTGCTTATGAAGGTAAAAAATATGAATATTTCTATTGCGCCGGAAACGGAGGTAATCAGTTTATAATCTTTAAAGAACTTCCGCTTGTGATTATCATTACGTCAAAAGCATATAACAAAGCGTACGGACATCCTCAAGCCGATACAATTATCGGAGATTATATTTTGCCAGCTGTGCTAAAATAAGAACAAACAACAATCAATAAATAAAACGGAATATAAGATTTCTTTTTACAACAAAAAAATACCGATCGGTTTATTTTTTTCTTATTTTTGCAGTCTAATCTCTAAGAAAATAAATGTTGAAATTTTAAAATATAAGATCATGTCATTCTTAGAAAAAAAGATTATGAAATTTAAAGTGTAATTTTTTTTGCTCAAAAAAAAGACCGATTGGTTTATTTTATAAATATAAAAACTAAAAAAATAAATGGAAGAATTTGATATTGCCGTTATAGGATCAGGTCCTGGCGGATACGTTGCAGCGATAAGAAGTGTGCAGCTGGGATATAAAACAGTTTTAATTGAAAAATATAGTACGTTAGGCGGCACATGCACCAATGTTGGGTGCATTCCTACAAAAGCTCTTTTAGACAGCACACATCATTATGCAGAAGCTGTTCACAGTTTCAAAACACATGGCATTGAGCTATCTGATGTCCAACTTAATTTTGAACAACTATATAAACGTAAGACAGATGTAGTAAGTAAAAACACTCAAGGTTTAGAGTATTTGATGAATAAAAATAAAATCAAGGTCTTACACGGAGTTGGTTCGTTTTTAAATACTGAAACTTTAAAAGTATCGCACGCTGATCAGAAGGAAACGATCATAAAATCAAAGAAATACATTATTGCTACAGGGTCAAAACCCGCGACTATTCCTGGTGTCGTAATCGACAAAAAAAGAATCATCACTTCTACCGAAGCGCTGGCAATGAAAGAAAAACCAGAAAGCATTGTCATCATTGGCGGCGGTGTTATTGGTGTAGAAATGGCTTCTATTTTTAATAGAATAGGAACCAAAGTAACTATTTTAGAGTATGCCGATAACCTGATTGCGAACATGGACAGAGAATTAGGAAATACTTTGACCAAAATTTTAACAAAAGAAGGAATAGAAATTAAACTGCAGCATAGTGTATACAAAGCCGAAAATATAGGTGACAAAGCCAAAGTATATTTTAAAAATAAACAAGACATTGCCCAAGAATTAACTGCTGATTACGTTTTGGTTGCTGTGGGCAGAAAACCTTATTTGACAAATTTAGGTTTAGAAAATACTAAAATAGAATTAAATGCAAATGGAACAATTAAGGTAAACGAATTGCTTCAGACTACTTCACCAAATATTTTTGCCATTGGTGATGTTATTGGAGGTGCTATGCTGGCTCACAAAGCAGAGGAAGAAGCCGTATTTGTAGTAGAAAGAATTGATGGTCAAAAACCGCACATTCATTATAACAAAATCCCATCGGTTGTGTACACTTGGCCGGAAGTTGCTTCGGTTGGTGCTACTGAGGAGGAATTAAAGAAACAAGGAACTCTTTACAACATTGGCAAATTCCCTTTTGCGGTTAATGCCAGAGCCAGAGCAGGAATGGAAACAGAAGGTTTTGTAAAAGTACTTTCGGAACCTAAATACGGAGAACTTTTAGGTGTGCATATCATTGGAGCAAGAGCAGCTGATTTAATTGCTCAAGCTGTGGTTGGTTTAGAATATGAAGTAACGGCTCAAGACATGGCTTCTATTTGTTATGCTCATCCTACCTATTCGGAAGTATTAAAGGAAGCCTATACGATTGCATCAGGAAAAGCATCGGTTAATATTTAAAATTAAGTAGTGATAGATTATATGAAGATTCATAAATTAAAAAACCAATAATTTAATTAAGCAGAAACGATTTTTAATCCAATATTAATTAAATTTACGTATCAATCTTAATTTCGATGTTATGGAAATACAGTATCCAGAATTAGTTTCCATCAAACAGATGAGTGTGCAAAAAATAAATAACACGTCCATCTCGTCCTTTTTAGATACGCTTTCAGTTGAAGAACCTCTTGAAATTAGGTTGTCGTATGTTTCCAATGCTGAGAGGATCCAAAAAAACATTTCGGTTACCATGCGAACTCCCGGTAATGATGTTGATCTGGCAGTTGGTTTTCTATTTACGGAAGGAATTATTACTTCTTTTGAAAACATAGAGAATGCTTATGGTGTAAAAATGAATTGCGTCTCTCAAAAACAAAATATCGTTCAGGTGGATTTAAAGGAAAATTTCGTTCCAAATCTAATGCAGACAGACCGCAATTTCTATACTACCTCAAGCTGTGGTGTATGCGGAAAAAGTTCTATTGAATCTATAAAAACCGTTAGCCCTTTTATGAATAGAGCACGACCTTCATTTATGATTAAGGCTTCGGTATTTTATCAACTGCCTGAAAAATTAAGAAAGGCTCAAAGCGATTTTGATTCAACTGGAGGACTTCATGCATCAGGCCTTTTCAATATACAAGGCGACTTGATTCTTTTAACTGAAGATGTGGGAAGACACAATGCTTTAGACAAATTAATCGGCAGATCACTTACAAACCGTTTACTGCCATTAAATGAGCACATTTTACTCTTGAGCGGAAGAGCTAGTTTTGAGCTCATTCAAAAAGCGGCAATGGCAGGTATTTCTATTATTGCTGCAATTGGAGCACCGTCTAGTCTAGCTGTCGAACTTGCCGCTGAATTTAATATCACGCTTTTAGGATTTCTCAAAGAAAATAGATTTAACATATACAGTTCTTCTCATCAAACAATCATTGTCACTGATTGAAAGAAATTAGTCCGTATCATGCCATAGCAATTAAACCTAAATGTAATGAAGGAAGATCAACAACAAAATACAGATCATTTAACCAATAAAGTACCTGTAGCGGAAAATCCATACCAGCTTTCCAAACTTAAAGTAACAAAAGTAGAAAAATGGGCTGCAGGTATTCCGGCTGTAATGGCTGCCATGAGTGATCTAATTGAAGACAAGGCAATTCTTAGAGGTGGTAAAGCTTTGTTTAAAATGAATCAGAAGGGAGGTTTTGACTGCTCAAGCTGTGCATGGCCAGATCCAGATGACGATCGTTCTTCTTTGGGCGAATATTGCGAAAATGGAGCTAAAGCTTTAGCAGAAGAAGCCACAACAAAAAAAGTTACCGCTGCCTTCTTTAAAGAAAATTCTGTATATAGTCTTTCACAATTAGATGATTACCAGATTGGAAAAATGGGAAGACTGACAGAGCCTGTATATTTACCTATTGGCGGTACACATTATCAACCCATTAGCTGGGAAGATGCTTTTGCAAAAATTGCTTCTCATTTAAATGCGCTTGAATCTCCCAATGAAGCTGCTTTCTATACTTCGGGAAGAACCAGTAATGAGGCTTCTTTTCTCTATCAGCTATTTGCAAAAGAATTCGGAACTAACAACATGCCGGATTGTTCCAATATGTGCCACGAAACATCCGGAACTGCTTTAAAAACGACAATAGGCATTGGGAAAGGAACTGTTACTTTAGAAGATTTTTATGATACCGATGTAATTGTAATCATCGGACAGAATCCTGGCACTAATGCTCCGCGAATGCTTAGTGCATTAGAAAAAGGCAAAAAAAACGGAGCAAAAATTATTGCCGTTAATCCATTGCCCGAGGCGGGTTTAATGGGATTTCATAATCCGCAGGCCATAAAGGGAATAATAGGTTCTGGTGGAAAACTTACGGATCTTTTTCTTCCCATAAAAATAAATGGCGATATGGCGCTTTTAAAAGCTATTGAACTTTTGTTAATTGAATTGGAAAAGAAAAATCCGGGTGAAGTTTTTGATCATGAATTCATTAAAGACAAAACAACTGGTTTTGAGAATTTTCAGAAACAATTTGAAAATTTAGATTTAGATCATCTTGCTTTTCTCTCTGGCGTTCCTAAAAATTTAATTATCGAAGCAGCAGAAATACTGGCCTTCAAAAAACGAATTATTATCTGCTGGGGAATGGGATTAACACAGCAGCCTAATGGCGTTGATATGATTAGAGAAATTGTCAATATTTTATTGATTAAAGGAAGTATTGGCAAACCCGGTGCTGGGGTGTGCCCCGTTCGTGGACATAGCAATGTACAGGGAAACAGAACCATGCTTATTGATGAGAAACCTACTAATGAGCAATTAGATCGTCTTCAGGCTTATTTTGGATTTAATCCGCCTAGAACTCATGGCTATGATGTTGTTGGAACGATAAAAGCGATTCACGAAGAAAAAGTAAAATTTATGTTCTGCATGGGTGGCAATTTTTTGTCGGCTGCACCAGATACAACGTATACTGCAGAAGCTTTCCGAAAATTGAAACTACTGGTATGCGTGTCTACAAAACTTAATAGAGGTCATTTAGTACACGGAAAAGAATCTCTTATACTTCCTACACTTTCCAGAAGCGATATGGATATTGTAAACAATGAAGTACAGATTATTAGTACCGAAAACTCTATGGGCGTTGTACAGTCCTCAAAAGGAGTATTAAAACCTATATCAGATCAATTGATAAACGAAATGCAAATTGTCTGCCGTATGGCTATGGCAACGCTTGGAAATAAATCAGTCATAGATTGGCAGCGTTATCACGACAGTTATGATGCCGTGAGAGAAGCTATTGAAAATTGTATTCCAGGTTTTGAAAATTACAATACCAGAGTTCGGGAAAAAGGTGGTTTTTATCTGCCAAATGCTCCGCGACATGGTAAATTCAATGCCAAGGAAGCAGCTGACCGCGCAGCCTTTACTTTGACTGAAATTCCAGATAATGAATTGGAGCCAGATGAATATATGATGGCAACTACTCGAACACACGATCAGTTTAATACCACTATTTATGGTCTAGATGACCGCTATCGTGGTATAAAAAATGAACGACGTGTTATTTTTATGAATCAAAATGACATTGAGAAAGCGGGATTTAAAGCTGGCGATACAGTAGATTTATTTAATTATAATGATGGTATCGAAAGAATTGCACCTTTATTTATTATTGTTTCTTATCAGATTCCAGAGCGAAATACCGTTACTTATTTTCCTGAAACAAATGTTTTAGTTTCTGTAAATAATGTGGTAAAAGAAAGTAATATGCCGGCCTCTAAATACGTGAAAATAAAAGTAAAAAAACACGATCCCAATATTTATCAAAAGATAAAACACATGTAGTTTTCCAATCCAAATAGGCAGCGAAAGACTCGTAAGTTTTTCAAGTAAAGCAGCTTTAAATTTGCCATTTTAGGCTGAAAGTCTTAATCTCTGATTAGGACTTTTTTATTTTAAGTTGATTTATGCAAAATCAATATCTGAAGAATTTTAATATTTTTCCAATCTGTAATCAATCACAAATGCTAACATAAAATCTGCATGAGAAAAAAGCGTCACAAATCGCATAATTGAACAATTCTGGGGTTTTCTATTGTTGGATCTAAAGCATTTTTAAATGCAATATGACATCTGTAATTCTGGTCTAAATGAACTTTTTTAAGAAAAAAACTTTCTTTATCAATTACTGTTTTATTATTGATAATTTCAAAAGATTTTAAAGGAATAGAAAGGCCTTTTCCATTTGCTTTTATTACGGCTTCTTTCTGTGTCCAATAATCAAAAAAAGCCACTTTGTTATCAACTTCATTCTTTATAAAAGAAAGTTCTCTTTTGGTCATAAGTGATTCATAATCTTCGATCGAAATATCGGATAAAATT
The DNA here is from genome assembly GCF_017352115.1 of Flavobacterium endoglycinae. Taxonomy (NCBI): domain Bacteria; kingdom Pseudomonadati; phylum Bacteroidota; class Flavobacteriia; order Flavobacteriales; family Flavobacteriaceae; genus Flavobacterium; species Flavobacterium endoglycinae. Next base: position 4,377,256 of record NZ_CP071448.1, on the reverse strand, counting down.
TCAATATCAACCCCAATATCAAGGTTTTCCGAAAGCACACAAACTACTATTTCGCCTGCATGAGAAATATTAAACGTAACAGAGCAGTCTGCTAAATATGGTTTTTGATATCCTGTATAGCTAATAGTTTTATTTTTATACTCTTTATTCTTATTATGAAGTCCTATTTTAAGCAGTAATCTCCCCAAAAGAGACAGCTGAGCATCCTGCCAGCGTTTATAGGCTAATACTTTTTTTTGAAAATCTTCAGGAAAATCATCAAGATACTTTTTTACAAGATATTGATGATTTTCTTCAGATATGTAAGCGTATAGAATTTGGGTCATCAGATTTTATATTATTTATCAGCAACCTCAAAGACTATAGCTTCTACAGCTCCTGTTGCAGAATTAATAACTCCTACATCTGTTTTCACTTCAGACATTCTTACCCAGACTCCTCCATAAGAATCACCAAAACCAAATGCTCCCCAAATAAGTTTATGTGGTGTCCATTCGCTTTGTGCGTTTGGAGCTAGAAAATCAATCGATCCGCTAAATTCCTGAGCAATAAAAGCATTAGTTGCCAATGCTGTATGTATTGCTTCAAGCCATTCGTCATCACTAAGAAATTTTCCAACAAAAACATCTTTGCCTTGATAACCTCTGGCAACTTTAATTACAAATTGGTCTTTATTATTTTTAAGTAATTCTAGTAAATTGTATTCTTTATCTCTGAATATGATGTTTTTGTTTTCTATAAAAGCTGTCCAAGGGATATTTTTGATTATCAGCTGATTTTCTTCAGGCTGAAACTTTCCTGCATATGCTAATTCAAGCAGAACGGCTAGATTTCTTTTATCTCCCATCATTTTAAGTCCAAGATGATCGGGAAAATATACCTTATCTGTTACAAAAGCACGAAATACAGATGTATTTACTTTGATTTCCATTGATAAAACCGTGATACCATGTATTACTACATCTTTAAAACATAAGTTATCTCCAATTAAAACCAGCTCACTAACATTGCCTGAATACGCTTCTCCAGTAAGTGCTCTTTTGGCAAGTTCTTGTTTAAATAGGTCATTAAAAAACAACAAACTGGTTTGATCTGCAAATTCAGGATCCAGATCGCTTTCATCAAATCCGTTGTCTATAAATATATTTATCGTATCCTTTATCGAAGGGACTTTACTTAAAATTTGTTCTATTAAAAAATTCATATAAATCTTTAAGGTATTTTTAGATTTATACTGATCGTAATTTTCCGTTAGCTCCGAATGAAATTTTCTGATTAAGTTTTCAAAGCTATGAATCTGCCAACCTCCTATTGATGATCCTATATTGGCTTCAAGGATTTTAAATCCATCTTCAGTATACGTAAGATCTAAACGACACCCGGTTTCAATATTTTTTTTATGACACATCATTGCAAATTCTGCCGACATTTCATCTCCTTCAAAATAAAAATCGCGTATTTTTTTTACATTATTATCAAAATACAAAGATGGTATCTGGTGTAGTAACTTGGGAATTGTCAATGACAGGGTCGACAATTCTCTGGCAGTATGACTGTCAATAAGAACTGGCCAGCCTGTTACTGCATACACGTATTCTTTAAACAAATCAGGAACTGATTCGTCATTTGTATTGATTCTTGCCGGAACATTTTGATTATCCTTGAATTCTGTATATTTTTCTGAAATGATTGAGTATTGTGTTGTGATTTCCTGTGTTTCCATATTCATGTAATTACTTAATATTCGATTTTAAAATTGAGGTTGTTGGTAAGATTATAGTATCCCCCAGTAAAGCAGATAAGTAGCCAGTAATACATTTGAAAAAATTACTGTAAAAACAATACTTCTGTCGTTGGTTTTTTTAATTGTAATAATATAGTAGGCAAATGTTAAAGCCAGTAGTATAAAAAAGGTAGATACTAATGAAAATACATAATTAAAGTTTTCCGGCAGACCAAATGCCAAAACAAAAAAGTTCTTTTTTGAAACTTCTAGAATAGCCATAATTAAAGATCCTAAGAGTGAAAGTCCAATTAATGATGTAATAATTATACCTATTCGCAGAATTTTATCTTGTTTAGTCGTATATATGTTTTTGATTAATTTAATTATGTATACCGCTGCAAATACCAGCATGATTACTAATGCAATTAAGAGCGGAATTAAAAATACAGGATCAGGCTGGCTGATACTTTTACCCGTTACCGAAACACCTTTATTAAGGGTTACGCCTGTTACGATCGCAATCTTTGCTGCTTCATCAAAAGCTTTAGCATTGATTTTCTGTTCAGGGTTATTTATGAATTTTTCTGCTGTTTCACGACCAATTTTGGTAAATGCGGGAACGTGTCCATAAGTTTTGGCTTCTATAAAATGTCCATTTTTAAATCTTGCTGCAACTTTTTGTCCATTATCAAGAGGCGTAATCGGATCAAATTCTCCCGAAAAAACGAGCACAGGATAATCCGCAGAAGAAAGTTTGGAAAGATCATAATGTTTAATTGCATTTGCCGCACGATTGGTATTCCAAGCATTGCAGACTTTAAAATCTGATTCGTAAAAAGAAATTCCGCCTTTCAATTGTTTATATTCTGCTGTATTTTGTTTGAATTTTGAATAATCATTATTGGGTATGGCTTCGTTACATGTCATACAATAATAGACGCCATAATCCATTCCTAATAAATTTGATAAAGCACTTACGAGATTCCCTAAAGGCGCTTCTTCCCTTTTATGAAATTGATAAATGAGCAATGGAATAACTTCTACTAATTGTTTATTGTATAATGCTTGCTGAATGGCCACTTTAAAATCTTCTGCATTGTAGGTAAATTTCCCAGTTGGAATTATCGATTTATCGACATCCACTGTTAATGGTCTTTTTTCTAGATCTGCAATAACGTTATAATAAGTTTGTTCTAGATTTGGATATTGCGCATTAATTTGCTTGTCTTTTTTACAAATCTCAAAAACTTTATGCAGGCTGTTCATATAATTCGATGTATTGTTTACATAATAAGTCGAAATATCATACACCGGAGAATCAAGCAATACTGTTTTTATATCTTGTGGATAAGCGTCAGCATACACTTGTGCGATATAAGTTCCGTAAGAAACTCCATAAACATTCCAGTTTTTATATCCCAAAACTGATTTTAATGCATGAAGATCTTGTGCAGTGCTAAGGCTGTTATACGAATCAATATCATATTTTTTATTAAGAAGTTCCTGTTTCATTGACATAACAGCACTTGTCTTTTGTTTTTCATCTTCGGCTCTAGACTGATTTTTAGCCAGAATTGCCAGAAATTTTTCTCCCAGATTTTTAGAAAGTCTAGGTTCTGAATAACCTGTTCCTCTAACATCAAACAATATGATGTCGTTATTTTTACGAAGCGGATGATCTATCCATGACCAAATATTATCAATACCTCCTGCTCCTGGTCCTCCTTGTATAAAGACAACTGCATTTGTGTTTTTAATATTTGAAGTAGTTTTGAGAATAGCAACCGCAATTTTGATTTTCTTTCCATTGCTGCTTTCCCATGTTTCAGGAACATTAAGATATCCCCAATCTATGTTATTAGTTTTTTCAAACTGAAAAAGAAAAGCATCTCTTTTCTCAAAGGTTGCATTTTGTGCATTTATCTTTGAAAATAATAGTATTAAAGTGACTGTGATTATTGATTTTATTTTCATGTGTTTTATTTGATTTAAAAATTAAAGCCGATTTGTATTGTTTCCTGCTTTTCAAAATCGAGTTCCGTGTCTAATGATTCAATTGACTGACTACTGTTTCTTAAAATTTCTTCTAGCAGTTTTTCGTACTTTAAACTTATTAGCTGTATGGTTTCTGCTTCGTACTTTGAAGTGCTGTAATTTATTTTTCCCGACAGTTTATTTTTACTTACCTCAAATGTGATTAATAAAGGCAGCCTATTATAACTGGTATTTACAGGTGTTAGATGCAATTGTAAATTGGTATTGACTTTAATGGTCGAATAATCAAAGGACGGATTTTGCAAAACCAAAAGTGTGTCTAATCTAAATGTATTTGAAATAGTCTCAGGAACATCTTGATGTTCATCGATCAATAGAAGGTTTTGATGTGTTTCGTTTAAAAAGTCTGCTGCACTTTTTTCTTGATCGATTTTATTTCGCAAAGGCAACGTTTTTACAAACATTCCTAACTGATTTTGCAATTCAGAGTTTGTTCTGCCAGAATTCACAGTTCCTATCGAAAAATCTTCTTTGTCATACATTTTATACATCAAGATGCTGAATGTGCCTGTTAATAATGTATGCAGTGAGATGTTGTGTTTTTGAACAAACTTTTTAATCTCTGGCACATTGATGTTATGATGCACAAATTCATAATCAATACTTTTATGATTATCTTTTTGAAATTGATGATCATAAGGCAGTGTATTTTTCCATGAATATCCATCGAGATAGGTTTTCCAGAATCTCAGATTTTTCTCTTCCGAGTTTTTTTGCTGTACTTTATTGTACCAAGCAGCATAATCTTTAAACTGAAAATTCAATTTAGAATCATCTACAATCTCATTTTTTTCTATTTTTTTATAATGACTTACAAACTCGTTTATTAAAATTTCCAGCGACCAGCCGTCCATAATAATATGATGTGTACAAAATACCAGATACGACGAACCATCTGTTTTATGAAATAATCCTATACGTAATAATGGTGCTTTGTTTAAATCGAATTCCTTATTTATGAAGATTTTAATGGCTTTTTTAATTTCTTTTTTGTCATAAAAAAACTCTTCAACTGGTATTTCATTTTTTTCATAAGAAACAACCTGACTTGGTTTCCCATCGACCTCAACAAATCCAGTTCTCAGGATTTCATACTTTTTTTGCAATTCTAGAAATACTTTTTCCAGAACTGCTTTGTCAATTTGTCCTGTTATTTTAAAAACGGCAGGCATGTTATACGATACCGATTTTTTAAATTGCTGTGAAGCCAGCCAAATATTGTATTGTGCTGTTGTTATGTCATAATACTGACGCTGCTCTAAGGCTTTAATTTCAGACGTTTTGTTTTTTTCTTTTTTCTCCAAATATTTAGACATTGCCTGTATTACTGGATAGTCAAAAATGTCTTTTAATGTAATTTTATAATGAAGGTTTTCTTCAATTTTATTAATAAGTTTTACGGCATTTAGTGAATGTCCGCCCAGCATGAAAAAGTTATCCGTAATACTTAATTCATCTTTTATTTCCAGTATCTCCTGATAATATTTACAAAGTGCAAGTTCTATTTCTGTAGTAGCTTTTTCATGAATTGCATTTGTTTTTTCGGTTGTTATTTTAAATGATGCGAGTGCTTTTCTGTCAATTTTTTTATTTGGCGTTAACGGAAATTCATTGAGAGGGATTACGGCATGCGGAATCATATATTCTGGTAGTTCATCTCTTAAAGCAGCTATAACAGAAGAATAATCGAATAGTTCTTTTTCTATAATTAAAAAAGCAATCAATATGGCTCCTTGTTCTTGATTTTTCTGAGCAATTACAACTGAATCTTTTACGTTTTCAATCTGATTCAATTTGGTCTCGATTTCTCCCAATTCGATACGATATCCTCTTATTTTTACTTGATTATCGTTGCGGCCTAGAAATTCAATTTCGCCCTTATTGTTCCATTTACCAATATCGCCTGTGTTATAAATTCTTTTGCTGCTGTCAAAAGGGCTTTGAACGAATTTTTCTAAAGTCAGTTCTTCATTTTTATAATATCCAAGCGCCAGTCCGTCTCCGCCTATGTAAATAGTTCCTGGAACATGTAATGGCAAAAGCTGCATGGCATCATCTAAAATATAAAACTGGGTATTGTTAATTGGCTGACCAATATTTGAAGCTTCTTTTGCATTGGTTACCTGCTTACAACTCGACCATATGGTAGTTTCGGTAGGACCGTACATATTCCATAATTCATGATTGGTTTCCAATAGTTTTTGGGCAAGGGCTTCGCTTAACAAATCTCCTCCGCATAAAATTTTAACTTTCTTGTTTCCATTCCATCCGGCATTATACAGCATCTGAAAAAAACTTGGTGTCGCTTGAATAACAGTAACTTTTAAGTCTTCAATTTTTTGAATTGTATGTGCCGGATCTGATAAAAGTTCCTGATTAGCGATGTATAATTTGGCTCCCGCAATAAGTGGTGTAAAAAATTCGAGGATTGAAATATCAAACGACTGCGTTGTTACTGAAAACAAGTAATCATTTTGGTCTATTTTAGGCTGGTTTTCGATGCTGATTAAGAAATTGCATAACGATTTATGACTTATCGCCACACCTTTTGGATTTCCAGTCGATCCTGAGGTATAAATAATATAGGCTCCTGCCGAAGAGGAAACTTCATCTAAAACAATTGGTTCTGTGATTTCTTGTTTTAAAAGAAGATCAGCATCTATAATTTCACAATCTATGTTTAGGTTTTCTTTTAAATTTTGTGTTGCGATAATTTGATTAACACCGCTATGTTTAATAATATATTCTAAACGATCTTTAGGAAAAGATGGATCCAGCGGGATATAAGCACAGCCCGATTTTAATACTCCAAGCAAAACCGCTGTAAGTTCTGCAGAACGGTTCATTAAAACTGCAACTGCTGTATTTGATTTTCCTGTTTTTTGTTTAATGCAAAAAGCTATTTTATCTGATAATTGTGCAAGATCACGATACGTATAATTTACTTTTTCATCTACTAATGCTGTCTTATCAGGATTTTTATTTACCTGATTATTGAAGAGACTAACAACTGTTTCATTTTCCGGATAATCGAATGATGTTTTATTGAAATCATAAAGTAATTGATGTTCCTCTGCTTCTGTAAGATATTGGTATTGAGAAAGTTTTTCTTTAGTAGTGTGAATTACTGTCGTAAGCAGATTTTCAAAGTGTGCTGCTACTTTGGTTATCTCTGTTTCGTCGAAGTAGTTTACATTGTAATCAAAATCGATTTTAATATCTTCAGATTCATCAAATTCTCTGATATAAATTGCCAGAGCCACACGTTCTGAATGATTTGAAAGCGGGATTACGGTTGTCTGTGTATTGATAAAATGATCTGAATAATTTTGTTTTTCATACGACAATGTCATATTAAACAATCTGTCTTTTTCATAAAATAAATCAAGTTCTTTCACAATTTTCCCTAACGGAAATCTCTGATGACGGTAATCTTGTCTTAATTGTTGTTTGATATTTTTAACAAGGTCTTCAAAAGTATCATTCAAATCAAACTGCATTCGTAACGGAGATACTCCCATGAACAAACCAACGGTTTTTTTAAATACCGATTTACCTCTGTTTAAAACTGGAAGCCCAATTGCAAAATCTTTATTTTGGTGTTTTCTTCCAAAATAGAGATATAAAATTCCAAGGATTACATGAAATGTTGTCGCTCCTAATTCTTTTCCTGTCCTTTCTAGTTCATTATAAATCGAACGCGATATGATAATTTCTTTTCTTTTACTTTGATTTGTCTTATCGTGCTGATTAATTTTTTCAAAAAGCTTTTCAGGAAGATGACTGAATTTTGTTTTCCAATACTGCTTATCTTCTTCAAAACTTTTTGATTCTGAATAGGCTTTGTCATCTTGAATAAAATCCTGATAGGTAAATGGATATTGAGTTTTTATTTCTCCAAATTCTGAAAGTTCATTATAGTTTTTTACAAGTCTTTGGAACATTAATGAAGTTCCCCATCCATCTGTAATAATATGGTGGTATACAGAAAACAAATAATGAAATTCTGAATCTACTTTAATTAAAATAAACTTGTGCAGTAATTCATCCGCTTTTAATTCGAAAGGGATTTCGAATTGTTGCTGCATGAATTCATTTGCTTCTTTATCTGGATTTTCAGACGAAGAAAAGTCAAGAAATTTTAATTCAGAGACATATTTTTCTATAGTGTGCATGATAACTTCATCTGATGATAAATCCATACTGCTTCTGTAGGTGTCATGCTGGTTTATAAGTTCCAGATAAGCCTTATTTATTATATCGTAAGCTATTTTTCCTTTAATAATTATTTTTGCCCCAATATTGTAAATAGGGTCTTCGGGAAACATAAGCTGTTCAAAATATACATCTTGTTGTGGTAGCGTGAGTTTCATTTTTTTAGTAATTAAAGAATTAGAAAATTGCGTAATCACATACTCAAATCGTTTTAGGATTTGATTTTTAAGAAGACTTAAACCCAGAAATTTTCTGCAAGCTCTTCTTTTGAGGTCGTTTTTATATCTTTTACAATAGTTCCGTAATCAAATTTTATGATTCGGTCAGCTAAGTGAAAGTAAGCATCGTCGTGGGTTACAGCTATAATGGTTTTACCTTCTTCTTTAAATCTAGGCACCAATTCTTCATAGAAGTATTTTCTGAAATGAGGGTCTTGATCAGCCGCCCACTCATCTAAAACCAAGATTGGTCTTTTTTCTAATAAGGCAAATATGAGCGACATACGTTTGCTTTGTCCTTTAGAGAATTTTCTTCTTACCGTTTCATCTTTATCATCTGTAATGATTTTATCCATTTCCATTGTTTTCAGTAGTCCTGAATAAGAATGATTGCTTTCTAAAGCATAATTGTCATAGTTTTTAGAAAACAAATGGTTGTCTGTAAATACTGCGGCAACCAAGTCTTGGAAGGATAAAGAATCTTCTTCGTCATTGATTATGATTTTACCATCTGATGGAGGATAAAGTCCAGTAAGGACGTTAATAAAGGTACTTTTTCCTGATCCGTTTCCGCCAACAACAAAAATGGTTTCTCCTTTATTAATATTTAAATTTAAAGGCCCAAGCTTGAATAAAGAATCACTGTCGGCATTTGGATAGGCAAACGTAATGTCTTCAAAACGCAGGGATTCAAAGTCATTTTCGACTTTGCTGGTTACGATTTCCTCGTTTCCATCAACTTCAAAATCTTTCATGAATTTTGAAATTCGGGTATTGGCTACAAAGAATCTTGTATAAAGCTGCTGCAGGTTTATGATGTTGTTAATTGGACCAGAAATAAAAAGTATGATTACTACATAAGCGATTACATCTTCTCTGGTAAGGAGATTAAAGGCCGGCAAGACAAATAAAATAACCGAAACCACAAAATACAATCCGTACTGGCTGATAAGGTTAATAGAAAGAAATACATAGTTGATATTGAAATCTAAGTTCATAGCTGCATCTCGGTTTGGCACAATGAACTTGTTCATTAAGTTTTCTCTTCTTATAAAATTAATTTTAAGCTCTTTAAATCCTCTTATAACGTCATCAACAGATTTGTAATAGCCATCATTATATTCTCGTAATTCGTTTACTCTTTTTGACATTGTATTCATGACAATAAAGTAACATGCTCCTACCATAACAATTAAAGCTACTACGATTAATGCGGAAACAAAAGAGAGTGTAAACATATAAATGAGACACAAAACAAGCATTAATAACGAATTTATGGTATGCGTTACAGTATAAGGAAGCAACGAAAAAGTTCGTAGGTCTTCGACCACTGTATAAAATCGCTGTGAGCCATATTGTTCTAGTCTAAGCAAGGGAACATTTAAAATTTGTCTGAAAATATTCTTTTCATTTTGGTACAACATATTAAAAGAAAACTTATTCAATTTCTTCTGAAATATTATGTTCAACAAATACGTGTATACAAGAATTGCTGTAAAAACAATTCCCATATATCCAGTAAGAAACTGTTTGTTTCCTGCCATTACATTATTGATAATGTATACTATTGCAAATGTTAACAGCGTATTTGGCACAGCATACAACAATAAATAGATAATTTGTCTCTTTTTTATTTTTAACATCTTAATAGTATTAAATGGTTAGATTGTATAATTTGATTCTCTACGTTTTTGATATGGATGATTTTGCTTTAAACTTCCTGCAGGTTCATTTGTGTCAAAAACGACTCTTTTAATATGGCTGCCATTTCGGCCGCATGATCGTAAATAAAAAAATGACTTCCTTTTAAGATTTTGTAATCAAAAGCAGCATTGGTATATTGATGCCAGTTTTTAATATCATCACAATATTCTTCTTCAGATCCCATTACGGCATAAATTGGTGCTTTGATGGTATAGTGTTGCCGATGGTATTTTTTTTCTATACATTCAAAATCAGCCCGCATTATAGGAGCAAAAAACTCATACAACTGTTTATTAGTGAGTACTTCTTCTGGAATTCCTCCTAGACTTCGCAGTTCTTCTTTAAATTCGAAATCGTCTAATAAATATCTTATTAGGTCTCTTTTTTTCTTTACTCCAGGTCCTGGATTTCCAGAAACAACAAACCGTTTTGGGAAATAGCCCTGTTCTTCAAGCTTTGCGACTACATTAAATCCTAATGAAGCTCCCATGCTATGACCATAGATTATAAAGGGAGCTCCATTATTCAAACTAACAATTTGCCTGCAGTAATCATTTATAGCTTCTTCTCTTGATTTTAATAGTTCTTCTTCAAATCGTTTTCCTCTGCCTGGCAGTTCAAGAGGAATAAAATCGATATTGGCATCAAAATGCTTTTTAAGAAAATCAAAAGAATAACAGCTGCCCCCAGCAAAGTGGAGTAAAAACAGCTGATATTTGTTTTCTTTACTTTTCATAATCTTATTTAGTTACTTCTTCTTCTTATCTCTTCATTCCCAAAATTTCTATCTTTTTTAGAAACCTTATCGTTTCCTAAATTATAAGACAGTGACAATCTGAAATAACGGTTGCTTGGATAGGAAATAAAACTTTGATTAATTCCATTTACTTTTGAAAAGGCATAACTTGGGCTTGAATTGAATACATCGTTTACTCCCGCCGTTAAATTAACTCCCTTAAGTAATGATTTAAAAACAACTGCCATATCAAGTGAGTTTGATGCAGAATAATGAAACAAGACGTTGTTGTACGCTGAATCGTACCAGAAATTAACTTCTCCAACTATTGATTTTGATTTGTTAAATGTTATGACATTATTAATTGAAAAGCGAAATTCAAAACCTTTCATTAAATCAACATCCACCGTAGGATCTGTTTTTTTTGAATCATTGTAGTTAATGAACAAATTACTGTCTGTTTTCCACCATGGGGTTATATCCAGCTGATAGTTTTCTGTTAATGAATAATTGTATTCTGTAAAAAAGTTTCTAAAAACTATCGTTTGTTCATTGGTGGTTTTATCGACTTCTGGAATTACACTATAAGAGTTGCTCGTAACACTGAATGAAAATTTGGTTGACAAATTATTTTTATAAGTATGAGATAACTCTACATTATCACTGTAGGAAGGCAGTAAATACGGATTTCCTATAGAAGACACCTGACTGTTAATAAAATAACGTGCTGGATTTAATTGTCTATAACCAGGTCTGTTGATACGTCTGCCATAATTTACAACAAAAGTGTTGTTTTCATTTTTAGCATATGAAAGGTAAAATGTTGGGAATAGTTTTTCGTATTTATTAATATATTCAGGCGGATCTGCTTGTTTTGAAACTCCCTTTGTCTGTGTAAATTCACCACGAAGTCCAAACTGAGCTTCCCATTTATCATTTATTTTTTTTGAACCGTTTATATAAACCGACTGTATGTTTTCATCAAAATCAAATTGATTGGACTGCAGGGGATTAAGCACTGGAGTTCCTGTAATAGTATTGTAGTTGTATAACTGATAATTGGTTTTACTAAAACTTGCTTTTCCTCCATAAGAAAGTTTTGCCCATTCTATTGGATAATCTACATCTATTTTTGCACTATAATTGGTAATATCTTGTAAAGAATTCCCTAGATTGGCAAAATCAACATTTAAAAAGTTACCCTCAGGATCGTAATTATTAGACAATATTTCGCTGTCTCTTCTACTGTTGTAATCTAGAATATCGAAATTAAAAACAATCTTTCTGCCTAATGTATCCAGTTTTTGATCTATGTAGACATTAAAAATAGAATTGTTTTTATTGTCTTTAGTCTCCACATTTCCAAGCAGATAGTTGGTTAGTTCATTATTACTATCGAAGAGTGTTGTTTTTACATTGTCGGCTGTAGTTGGCATGATTATCATACGCAGGTATTGCACACCCACTCTAGTATTTTTTGTAAAATCGTAATCAAGCATCAGTCTGGTAGAAAAGTCATTTTTCTTTTCTTTTTGTTTACTGATTAGCTTTAAAGGACTGTCTTCAAAATCTATTGTGGTTCTTTCTTCTCTATAAAATGCTCCTGAGTTATTAACTCCGCTAATTAAAAAACTTAGTTTATCGCGCTGGTAGCTAAAACTGTTTCTAAAAGTTCTCCAACCATATTTTGCTTGGTTTTCTACCAGCGACATGTTGTTGCTCCAAGAATCTTTTTTAATTTTTTTATAAATGATATTAATTACGCCGCTGTTTCCCTGAGCCTCATATTTAGCCGAAGGATTGGTTATAATTTCTATTTCTTTCACATCACTTGCTGATAGTGATTTTAAGAAGTTATTTAAATCTTCACCTGTCAGCTGTATCATACGACCATCTATTGAGATCATAACGCCGCTTTTTCCAAGCATTGAAATCTGATCATTTCGTACCACTAAGCCTTGTGTTTTGCTAAGTGCTTCAAAAATATTTCCTGTGCTTGTAATGGGGCTTCTATCAATGTTAACAACCGTTTTATCGATTTCTCTTCTAACTTTTGTTGGTGTAGAATTGATAACCACTTCGCTCAAAGCATTTTCTTTTTGAACTAATACTATTGGCTCTACTACTAATGGCTGTTTTAAGTCAATTTTTTTGGAAAAACTGACATAATCAAGATGGTTTACGTTTAAATTATATGATCCGGCTTTTGCTTCGAGTTCAAAGTTACCATCGGCTCCAGTAACGGTTTGACTAACAATTTGGGCTTTATCATTCGTGAGTACAACATCTGCATGTGGCAATACGGCTTTGTCACTTTTGATTACACCACTTATTTTTATTTGGGCAATACAAAAAAATGGGCTTATAATTAAAACTAAAAGGATGATTTTTCTCATTGTATTTTTTTCTATTCTATTTATAATCTTTTATACCTGTCCTCCTACTTTAAGGCTTTGGCATTCATTAATAAAGTCTAAAAATTCTTCGGTATATTTTTCAAGAGATAATACGGTTTCATTTTCTTCGTAAAACGTTTTTTTAGAAACTAACTTTAGTATTATTCCATTCAAATACTGGTTACAAACCAAGCTTAAATCACACATTGCGTCTGATTTTGAATTTGACTTGCGGAATTTTTCTCTAAAATCTATATTGGCTATTTCTGTTTCTGAAACCAAGAAGTTTAAAAATCCAATAATATTGGTATCCAGATCGATCCCTGAAGCATTTCTAAAATCCTCACGTATTGTTTCATAAGGGATTGTCTCTTCTATCCTATCATTTAAATATTGCAGATAATTATTCGTGATAAATTCTGTACTAAGATTAAAATCACTATCAAAATAATTTCGTATCAAAACATTGTCAATTACTCCCAGTATTTTAGCTGTTTCGAGTCCCTTAAATTTCTGTTCTCTATTATTAATAAAGACCTGATATAGTTTTTTATTTTCGTTTCCTGCTTTATTAAGGATCATTAAGAAAAAAGCATTGAAAAGTGCGCTGAGTGGCAAATTCAATTCTGTGCTCAACTCTTGTACTTTTTTAAAATCTTTTCCTGATATAATCAATTCCTGATCTACATAATCTTCTTTTTCGGCTGTGTTTGATATATGGTCAACAAGAACTTGTTTCTGAAGATAATTTGTCCATGATGCTCTTTTTTGCAAGCTTTCTTCTGTATTTAAATACTCTTGCTGCTGAGTTATAAATTCGAAAGGATGATGGTATTCTTCGATACTTCCGCCTTTTTGAAAAAAGGAAACCGCTTCTTTCAGAATAGTATCTGTTGTATAAGCATCTGCCAGCGAATGATGAATGGCTACTGCTGCCAAAGTTTCGTTACGAACAGGGCTTGGCACGACAAAAACTCTGATTAATTCTCCAGAAGTCAGATTAAATGGCTGTTCTAACAAAAACTGCTGCGCTTTTTTGTAGATTTCTTGTTCTTCAGTAAGTGTCGTTTCATTAGCCAAAACCTTAATTTTAGTTTCTTCAGCAGTAATGTATCTTTGAAAAATAGTGCCGTTAATTTCTTCGTATCTTACAGTAAGATTAGGAAAGTGCGACAGAAATTTTCTAAATTCATTTTCAAATTGTGATACATCTTTGTAAGGAACATTAAAGTTTATGGTTACCGCAGAGTATTTCATTTTGTAAAATCTCTTTTGGTTTGGCGATAATTCGACTGCATCTCCAACTGTCCATTTTTTTTCTTCTTTAACAATATCAGGCTCATTTTCAAATGCCGTATTTTCATTTTGATTTTGATTGATAAATTTTGCCAAATCTTCGATCACTGGATTCTTCAATATGTATTCGATCTTTAGTAAATATCCTTTTTGCTTAAGACGTGAGATAATTGATATCGCTTTGATAGAATCTCCTCCAAGACTGTAGAAGTTATCTTTTATTCCGATGTTGTTACATTTTAAAATTTCCTCCCAAACTGAGACAAGCACTTTTTCTTCTGTGCTTTCTGCTGGTACATATTCCGTTTTAATTAAATCTGCATCTCTAACATCTGGTAATGCTTTTTTATCGACTTTTCCATTTATGTTAAGCGGAATTGATTTTAATTCGACATAATAGGCTGGCAGCATATAATCTGGCAAAACTTTGACCAAAGAAGATTGTATATTCTTTTTATCCAATACTGAATCAGTCACATAATAAGCAACTAATGATTTTTCTCCGTCTTTTTCTTTCACAGCAACTACAGAATGTTTTACACCATTAACTGCATTGATATGATTTTCGATTTCGCCTAATTCAACTCTGTGGCCTCTAATTTTTACTTGATCGTCAATTCTTTCCACAAACTCGACAGTTCCGTCAGAAAGCCATTTTCCTAAATCACCAGAACGGTACATTAATTCTCCTTCTTTAAAAGGATTTGGAATAAATTTATCTGCTGTTAAATCTGGACGGTTTAAATAGCCTTTCGCCAAACCTGCTCCTCCAATGTAAATTTCTCCCGTAACTCCAATTAATGATGGAGTTAATGATGCATCTAAGATGTATACCGCAGTATTTGCGATAGGCTTACCTATAGAAATCACAGGAGATTTTAATTGGCTTCCTTTTTCAACTTTTAGAATAGTAGCACAAATACTGGTTTCTGTTGGCCCATAAGCGTTATAAAAAGTTCCGAATTTTAAATATTCCTGTACTTTATCATAAACTGCAGATTCTCCTGCGGTTATCAGAAATTTTAAATCTTTTAGACTTTCAATATTTACCAGTTTAAAATAAGCCGGCGTTAGTGTTGCAATATCAATTTTATGATTGACAATGTATTTTTCAAACAATTTCACGTCTAGACGTGTTTCATCATTCATAACGTACAAGGTGCATCCTGACAAAAGTGCGATGAAGATTTCTGAAATTGAAGCATCAAAAGAAAAAGAGGCAAATTGCAGACTGTTTGAACAATCTTTAAGTCCAAAAATATCGATCTGAGATAATATGGTGTTTACAATTCCTGCATGTTCGATAATAACTCCTTTTGGATTTCCGGTTGAACCTGAGGTATAAATTACGTATGCTGTATCTTGTGGGGATAATTGTGGTTGTTGGTATTCTATTTCTTCAGTACTGTCAAATTCTACATCAATAGAAAAAACAGTCCCGTCGTAAAAGTTTAGATCAAACAGAAATAAAGTTTCTGTAATTAATAATTTAAAATCAGCATCTTCAAAAATAAATGCTTTTCGGTCTTCTGGAAGCTGAGCATCAACGGGAACATAAACACCGCCAGCTTTTAAAACTCCTAAAATTGAAATTATAGACCATTCGCTTCTGTTTAACTGAATGCCTACATAATCTCCAGTAATGATATTATATTCTTTAACTAATTTAGAAGCCAGACGATCCGATAATTGATCTAGTTCTTTATAACTAATGCTTATATCTTCAAAAACCAAAGCCGTCGTATCAGGCGTTTTTTGAGCCTGCTCTTTAAACAAACTAACTAAAGTGTTTTCTTTAGCAAAAGCCATTTCGGTCTGGTTGAATCCGTAAACTAAATCAAATTTTTCTTCATCAGTTAAATAATTCAAATCATTAATGAGCACATTTGGATTTTTTACTACAGCAGCCAAAAGTTGTTTAAAGTGCTGCATGAAACGAACTATCATTTCTGATTCGTAAACGTCTTTGTTGAAATTTACCATAAACGATAAATATTCTCCGGTTTCCTGAAAATGAAACTCGATATCCTGTTTGCATTTACTTTCTCCCAAATTCTGGATCGTCGTACTGTCGATGTTATCACTTCTATGACCTTCAGAAATGTTATGAAAAGTAAGGGAAATATCAAACAATGGACTTCTGGCAGGATCGTAATCTACCTGAAGATCATTAACCAACATTTGAAAAGGATATTCTTTATTGTTAAATGCGGCAAAAGTATTTTCCTTTAATTTTTGATAAAATTGATTAAAGGTATCTTCATTATCAATATAATCTCTTAATGCCAATGGCTTAATATAATACCCTATCTGGTTTTGCAGGTTAAAATCGTCACGGTTTACAATTGGAAAACCTATTGTGATGTCTCTTTCATTAGTATACTTAAACAGCAGTATTTTTAAAACAGCGATAATCGACATAAAAAGGGTTCCGCCTTCTTTTTGAAGATTTTCTTTCAGTGCCGAAAGATCATTTTTAGCAATATAGCCTTGAAACTGTTGTCCGTTATAGGTTTTCAATTTAGGTCTTTGCTTGCTGGAAGGAAGGTTAATACGCGGAATATCTCCTGCCAATTTTTCGATCCAGAACTTTTTATAGTTTTCCATTTGGCCATTCTCAAACATTGCGTTTTCCCAAACAGCGTAATCTTTATATTGATTGTGCAATTCTGGAAGATTATGCGACCTGTTTTCTAGATAGGAATTGTAAATGGTAAGCACTTCTTTTTCTAAAATGTCATTCGACCAGCCATCACTTATAATGTGATGCAGATTATAATAAAAGTAAAAGCTTTGATCTGCAGTCTGCAGGGTTGCAATTCTTAACAGAGGGCCTTTTTCTAAATCAAAAGGTTTATAGGAATCATTTTGTATGTATTCAAATACTTCTGTCTGCCAGTTTTCACTGCCTCTAAAATCAATATTTTGAATGTTTAAATTTAAAGCAGCACTGTCTAAAACAAACTGTCTTACTTCTCCATTTTCATTGGTTTTAAATACAGTTCGTAAAATTTCATGTCGGTCAATTACGGCTTTTACGGCTTTATTTAAAATTACGATATCTTGTATTCCTTCTAATAATTTATAAGAAGGAATATTGTAAGCAGCTGAAGCAATTTCATCCTGACTTACAATCCATAGTGATTTTTGTGCTGACGATGTCACATAACTGTCTGAAAGCGGTGCTTTTTCTATTTTTTTTATCACTTTATTTTCAGACGATTCCAGATAGGTAATTATATCTTTCTTATGCAGTTTTATTTCTTCAACAAGATCAGATGGTATTTTTCCCTGTTTAACCGTGATCTCTAATTCCTTATTATTGTTTACTTTAAGAAAAATATCTTTCTCTCTTAATTTACCTAATAAATTTTTGATTGAATGTGCCATGCTAAATATTTTACTTAATTAATTATATTCTATTGTTTTTTCTCCAAACAGACGTTCTGCATCAATTCCGCGTTCTATACATTCTTGGATTAATCGATTTGATTCAACAATAGGTCGTGATTCGTCTGTGTATTTTATAGAACTGATAAAAACAAGCCACGGCTCTAATCCCATAGCATAGACAAATACATTTTTAGGTTTAAAAATATCAACAAGTGATTTACCTTGTTCAAAGTCACATCCGGCTAATCTTCTTGATAGATCTTTATTTCTTTCTAATTTTTCGGGCATTAAAGGTCCATATAACCATGTAAGTGGTGCTCCATCACATTCCATTCCTAAGAACAATACATCTATGTCGCCAAGCACGCGGTGAATGTGCTGGTAAATTGCAGGCTCAATATTGCAGGAATCTGCTGCAAATAATATTTTCAAATCGTTGTGCAGTGCAATATGGTAACATAATTTACTTCTAACATCTAAATCCGAATGTTCTCCCAAAAATGGAATTCCTGTTATGGTGCAATCCTGCAAGTCAATACTTTCCATATCATCAAGTTCGATCACATTATTAAAGCCAATTGTATTGAACATTAGTTTTAAGTTCGGGTCTTGCAAGCTTCCTTTACCACTGCTTGGAACAATGATATTTTTTATACGGTGACGCAGCTGTAATAAGGTTTCTAATAAAATATGATCCTGATGATTGTGGGTAATTAAAACATAATCTATTTCGTCTGGTAAATCATTGATTGTATATCGGTTTACTTCGGTTTCATAGCCATCATAACTGATTACTGGATCGACTAAAAAGGATACTTTACTCGTTTCTACCAATACACAGGCGTGTCCAAAATATCTTGTTCTTACACCGCTTCCGGTGTAGTGTTTAAATTCTACCGGAGCTTCTTTGGTAAAGAATTGTTTGAACAAAGGTTCTTGTTCTGTAGTTATTCCTAATTTTTCCTTGATGGTGTTATAATCGCCTGGAGTTTTCTTCATTTTAAACAACTCATCAATTACTTCTGATTTAAAAGGAATATGCAGGTGAATTAAATTATCATCATTAAGTCTTGGTGTACTCAATACAAATGATCTTGAATCGTCTGCTTCTACTAACTGCAAAGAGATAGACTGTGCCGCTTCGTCATAATATTCACTTTTATAAAGTAAGTATTCAAATAATCTAAAATTAGGATTGTTGTTCAAATCGTAGATTAATTCTACATATCCTCTTAAAATTGGCGGAACTTTTTCATATAAAGTATTTAATGAATATCCTTTAGCTTCGTTTTGAAGCATTCTATTTAATTCCATTAATGCGTTTCCAAATTCTAGTAATGAAGCTCTTTTATCTAAAGTTTCATCATACAGCCCTTTGATTTCGTCGACTCTTCCTCCCTCATAATCAATAAAAGGTCCTCCAAGCATTTTAGGATTCTGAACTGCTGCGGCGTGTATTTTAGGATTTTTAATATAGGATTCCATAATTTTAAGATGCCTGTCCTGTACATTCAATGCTGCAGTTGCAGGTGAAACCAAATGCGACCATGCATACCATCTGTCTATTAAAGCTTCTATTGCTACGTTTAACTTTAAGTAATAAGTATTTTCGTTTAATTCCATTTTTATAGTTTCTAAGTTGGTTATCAATTCTTTTTTAGATTACAATTTTATCTGTAATATCTTCTTCTGATACTTCCTGACTGTACCATTTTTTGTTTCGTATTTCGGTGGCAATTGATTTAATTTCAGGGTTGTTAAACAATACATCCAATTCCATTTTTACATCAAATGCTTTTTTAATTTCAGCAATAACCATAATCGCCTTAATACTTTGTCCGCCCAAAAAGAAAAAGTTATCACTGATTCCTATTTTGTCACGGTTCAGCACACGCTGCCAGATTTCTACCAATTCCGATTCGATTTCATCAGTAGGCGGTTCGTATTCTGTTTTAATTAAATCTGATTCGTCAACATCAGGAAGCTGTCTTTTATCGACTTTACCATTTGTAGTCAGCGGAATAGCATCCAGCTGGATGTAATAACTTGGCAGCATATAATCAGGAAGCATTCTGCTTAATTCCGACTGGATCATATTTTTGTCCAATACCGAATCAGATACATAATAAGCTGTCAGATATTCTTCATTCCCGTTTTCTTTTACTACAGCTACAGAGTGGCTGATTCCGTTAATGTTTGAAAGACAGTTTTCAATTTCTCCCAGTTCAATACGGTATCCGCGGATTTTTACCTGATCGTCAATTCTTCCTGTGTAATCAATATTCCCGTCGGCAAGCCATCTTCCTAAATCGCCCGTTTTGTACATCAATGCTCCTTCTTTAAAAGGATTCGGTATGAATTTCTCCGATGTAAGCTCAGGACGGTTGATGTAGCCTCTGGCAAGTCCGTCGCCGGCAATGTATAATTCACCTGTAACTCCTACTGCGCATGGGTTTAAGGATTCGTCTAAAATATAAATCTGTGTATTGGCAATTGGTTTACCGATCAGAACGGTTTCTGCTGCATTTTTAACATCGTAGATAATACAGCCTACAGTGGCTTCTGTCGGTCCGTATTCGTTAATGATCCTGATTTCAGGATTCAGGTTCTGAAGGATTCTAACCTGGTTTTCCAGAAGTGCTTCTCCTCCAACAATCGCCAGTTTTACAGCTGTCTGTTTAATATCCAGACTTTCGAGAATACTGATGTGCGCCGGAGTCAGTTTTATACTGCTTATACGGCTTTCAAAATAAGACGTCAGCAGTTTCGAAACATCATCTGTAGTTTCAAAAACAGTCAGTTTCCCTCCGCTGATGATAGGCAGAAACAGGCTCGTTACCGTTAAATCGAAAGACAATGAAGTAAATAATCCAAAATCAAGAGGATGCGCTCCGCCGGCTGAATAGTATTCTTTCCCCCAGAGCAGATAATTTGTTAAAGAAGCATGTGCAATTTCAACACCTTTTGGATTTCCGGTTGAACCTGAGGTATAGATTACGTAGGCCAGATTCTGAGGTGAAACAGCAGGTTTTTCAAAAACAATCTCTACAGAAGGATCAAATTCAACATCAATAGAAAAAATATTTCCATCAAAATCCAGATCAAAAATAAAGGCAGTTTCTGTGATCAGTAATTTTAATGCTGCATCTTCAAATATAAAGGCCTTTCTATCGTCAGGTAATTCAGAATCAATTGGAATGTAGGTTGCTCCTGCTTTTAATATTCCTAGAATTGAAATAAGAGTCCATTCGCTTCTATTAAGCTGAATTCCAACAAAATCTCCAGTTTGAACATCATAATTTTCGATTAAGACTGCCGCTAGACGATCTGAAAACAAATCAAGTTCTTGATACGTAATTCCTTTGCCTTCAAACTCTAAAGCAATATTTTGCGGTGTTTTTTCTGCTTGTTCTTTAAACAAACTGATTACTGTATCTGTTTTTGAATAATCTGATTGTGTATTATTAAAGTCATACAACACATTCGTCTTTTCGGCACTGTCTAAATAATCAATAGTATTTAAATTTAATGTTTCGGTATTTTTACTGAACTGATCCAGAATGTTTAAAAAGTGTGATTTTAAATATTCTATCGAATCAGGATTAAATACATTGCTATTAAACCTAAACTCGATTTTTAACCAAGTGTCTGAAGGAGCAACAGTGGTATGAAAATCATAATTAGTCTGATCCGCGAAATCAACTTTTCCAATAGTCAGTTTTCTGCTGTCTTCATTGTAAAGAGATTCAATTTCATCATCGACTGCATCTTGTACTAAGAAATTTTCAAAAACAATAATATTATTGATCAATCCCATACCAAGTGAACTCTGCGCTTGTACTTCAGACAAGTTCAGGTAATGATGAGGTGTACTATCGAGCATTTCAGAATGAAGCTGTTTTAAAAATGATGCTGGTGTATCATTTTCTTTAAAGCTTACTCTTACTGGTATTGTGTTGCTAAAAAGTCCAACTATATTTTCTACTCCTGGTAAATCTCCTGGCCTTCCTGAAACTACGGTTCCAAATAACACGTCGTTTGTGCCGCTGTATCTTGATAATAAATACCCCCAAACTCCTTGAATATAGCTGCTCCAAGTTATTCCAATAGTGTGGTTAAATTTATTTATACGCTGAAAAAGTTCGCCATCAACTACTAGTTCTTTCGTATCATAAACCGGTTTTTCATTTTTAGAATTCTTTTTTCTAAACGGAATCTCCGATAACGTTTCTACACCATTTAAATAATTTTTCCAATATAAAAGCGATTCATTTTTATCGATTTTTGAAAGCCATTCTATATAAGTAGAATATTTTACAGGCTCTGGCAGAACAAGATTCTGATCACTGCTTAAAGCCATCAAAATTCTGTAAAAATCATTCACTAAAATACTTACACACCATCCATCCATTAGAATATGATGATGACTCCAGATGAAAACACATTCGTTTTCTCTGTTGGTTTCAATCACTTTCAGTCTCATAATAGAAGGTGTATGAAGATCAAATCCTTTGTTTCGGTCTTCTTCTTTTATTTTCTCGATCGTGGCAGTAAGTTCAGATTCGCTTGGTGAAATCTTTTCATATGAGAAATTACCATTGGCTTTTTTATGCACAATCTGCAAAAGAACATCGTCAATACTATCACTAAATGACGTACGAAGAATAGGATATCTTTCGATTAGTTTATTAAACGCTTTTTCAACTAGTTCAATATCCAATTTGTTCGATTGAAGACTGTATGAAAACTGTTCTAGATATAACGGACTTTCGCGATTTACAAGCCAGTGATAATACAGTCCCTGTTGTAAAGGAGATAGTTCGTAAACATCTTCTATGCTGTTATCTTTATTTAATTCTTCCAGTACAGAATTTGTTATTTTTTTATACGTTAAATCTGAAGCTGTAAGGTGTTTTTGTTTTATTGAAGCTAACTCCGTTATAAGATTTTCCAGATTTTCTTTGTACGATTGATTCAGTTTTTTGATAGTTTCCGCATCATAACAATCTGCGGAATAGCGTATCGAAATACTTAATCCATTTGAAACCATTATTCCTGTTATGTCTAATAGAATCTTGCTTCTTGTATTTTCTACAGCTAATGGCAATCCAATACTTTCTGATGAGAAACTGAAAAATTTATTTTCGGTATCTTCTTCATTATTTTCACTAAAATCTCCTAAATAATTAAATTGTATTGCTGGTTGTAACTGATTTTGAAAAGAGTTATCCAGATATTTTAAAATACCATAGCCGATACCTTTGTTGGGTACTTTTCGAAGTAATTCTTTTGTGGTAACCAATTCATGATTTGCAGCATTTGTTAGATCAAGAACAAATGGATAAATTGTGGTAAACCATCCTACTGTTCTTCCTACATCAGTCCCTTCAATGATTTCTTCACGACCATGCCCTTCCATTGCTATCACACTTTTTTCAATATCAAAAACATCACGAACTGCTAGTGCCAGTCCTGTTAAAAGAATATCGTTGATTTCAGTATTGTAAGCTTGGTGAACTTTGGTTTTAAGAAGTTCTGTAAGGTCATTATTCAATAAAAAAGTATTTTCTTTATCTAAATTCCATGATGAATCTGCTGTCTTAAAATCAACAGGAAAATCAGGTATTTGATTTTCTGAATATTGTTCCCAATAAACACGTTCCTGCTGCATTACAGAACTTTTTGCAAATTCGTTTTGTAAAGAAGCCCAATGTTGAAATGAATCTGTTTTTAGCGGAAGGCTAAATGTAGTTTTCGTTTGATACGATTCGTAAAGGTTTGATAAATCTTCCAAAAGAATACGCCACGAAACTCCATCAATAACTAAATGGTGAATGATTAAAGCCAATCTGTCGCCATCTGACAATCTAAAATGACCAATGTGAAATAAAACTCCTGAAGTAATGTCGATAGAAGATTGAAGTTCTTCTCCAATGGTTTTCATTGCAGCCAGCCCATCTGCTTCTCCCTGCAAATCATAAAAAGCAATTTTATATGATTTACCAGAGATATCTGCATTAGACTGTTTCCATGAATCGTTTTCAAATTGATAGACCATTCGTAATGCATCATGATGCGCAGTTAATGCACCAATACATTTGTCTAAAATTTCAGAATCTATTTTGCCATTGCATTTTAGCAATACTGATTGGTTGTAATAATTCTTGTTAGGAAAAGTTTCATCATTTAAAAAGTAATGTTGAATCGGCGTTAGTAAAACATCACCTTTTACAACAGATTGATCTATTGTAATTTGATTTACTGAAAGCATTTTCGCTAAATCTTCCAGTATTGGTGTTTTTAATATTTGTTCGACTTTTAAGGTGTAGCCCTGTTGTTTTAAGCGTGAAATTACTAATATGGATTTTATTGAATCTCCGCCCAGATTGTAGAAATTGTCTTTTACACCAATATTTTCATATTTTAAAACGTGCGACCATGCCAAAGAAAGAACTACTTCTTCCATTGAACGAGGTGCTATATATTCTGTTTTAATTAAATCTGATTCACCAACATCAGGAAGCTGTCTTTTATCGACTTTACCATTTGTAGTCAGCGGAATAGCATCCAGCTGGATGTAATAGCTTGGCAGCATATAATCTGGAAGCATTCTGCTTAATTCTGACTGGATCATATTTTTATCTAATACTGAATCAGATACATAATAAGCTGTCAGATATTTTTCATTCCCGTTTTCTTTTACTACAGCTACAGAGTGGCTGATTCCGTTGATGTTTGAAACACAGTTTTCAAGTTCTCCCAGTTCAATACGGTATCCGCGGATTTTTACCTGATCGTCGATTCTTCCCGTGTAATCAATATTACCGTCGGCAAGCCATCTTCCTAAATCGCCCGTTTTGTACATTAAGGCTCCTTCTTTAAAAGGATTCGGTATGAATTTCTCCGCTGTAAGCTCAGGACGGTTGATGTAGCCTCTGGCAAGTCCGTCGCCGGCAATGTATAATTCACCTGTAACTCCTACTGCGCATGGGTTTAAGGATTCGTCTAAAATATAAATCTGGGTATTGGCAATTGGTTTACCGATCAGAACGGTTTCTTCAGCATTTTTAACATCGTAGATAATACAGCCTACAGTGGCTTCTGTCGGTCCGTATTCGTTAATGATCCTGATTTCAGGATTAAGGTTCTGAAGGATTCTCACCTGGTTTTCCAGAAGTGCTTCTCCTCCAACAATTGCCAGTTTTACAGCTGTCTGTTTTATATCAAGGCTTTCGAGAATACTGATGTGTGCCGGAGTCAGTTTTATACTGCTGATGTTACTCTCAAAATAAGACGTCAGCAGTTTCGAAATATCATCTGTAGTTTCAAAAACAGTCAGTTTTCCTCCGCTGATGATAGGCAGAAACAGGCTTGTTACCGTTAAATCGAAAGACAGTGAAGTAAATAATCCAAAATCAAGAGAATGCGCTCCGCCGGCTGAATAGTATTCTTTCCCCCAGAGCAGGTAATTTGTTAAAGAAGCATGTGCAATTTCAACGCCTTTTGGATTTCCGGTTGAACCTGAAGTATAGATTACATAGGCTGAATAATCGGCAGAAACTTTTTGTCCTAAATTAATAATAGGATATTTATCTTCTTTGTCATAAAAAGCATTCCATTCAGCAGCATCAATAATAACTTTGCAGTTACTGTCCTTTTCTATAAAATCTATTCTTTCCTGCGGATAAGCCGAATCTATAGGCACGTAAGCTGCGCCAGATTTTAAAACTGCGAGAATCGAAATCACCAGTTTTTCGCTTCTGTCTAATTTTATTCCAAGTTTATCTCCAGCCTTAATACTATATTTTGTTTTTAAGTAACAGGCAAATTGATTGGCTTTTGCATTTAATTGTGCATAAGTCAATTTCGTTTCACCAAATGCTAAGGCTTCTTTGTTAGGTGTTTTTTGTACCTGATCTTCAAAGAAATCAACAAAGGTTTTCTCTTTTGGATAATATGTTTCGGCAGGATTAAATTCAGTTACTACTTTTGACAGTTCTGCTGCGGGAACATATTTTATTTCTTTGTTTTTCTGCTCTGGATTTTCAACTATGTTTTCGATTAACTGTTTGAAATGATGAATAAATCTCTTGATAAATTCTTCTTCATAAACATCACTATTGTATGAAAGTGTTAACGAAATAGTATTTCCAACTTCGTGGAAAACTAACTCAAGGTCAAAATTTAAATTAACGGGTCCGAAATCCAGAATTTCTTCAGATTTACTTTCTTCTATAACAATTCCTTTATTTACTTCAGAAAAATTATAAAGATTGACCATTATGTCAAAAATGTAATTTCTACTGATGTCGTGAGGCAGGTTCAATTTCTCTACCGTCATATCAAAAGGATATTTTTGATGCGAAAATGCTTCGAGAATTGCTTTTTTCTCGTTTTCAAAAAAGGTTACGAAAGAATCATCTTCATTTACAGAGCTTCTTAAGGCCAGCGTGTTTACATAAAATCCAATTTGGTTTTCTAAATCAGAATCTTCTCTTCCTGCAACAGCTGTTCCTAATACGATATCATTTTCTCTGGTATACTTGTTAAAAAGAACTTTTAAAACAGACATTAAACCTACAAACAAAGTTCCGCCATTTTGATTACAAAATGCTTTTAATTGGCTTGCAAGTGCTGGAGATAGGTATGAAAAATACATACGCCCGCTGTATGTTTTTATTTTAGGTCTTGATTTTACGGCAGGAAGATTTATTCGCGTTAAATCACCCGAAAGTTTTTCAAGCCAGTAGTCTTCATGTTTTTGATAAGCGCCTTTTTCGATAGCAGACAATTGCCATGAAACATAATCTTTGTATTGAATCCTGATGTCTTCAATTTGATTTTTTTCGCCTTCTTTTATTGATTCATAAAAAGTAAAAATATCTTTTTCTAAAACTTCCAGCGACCAGCCATCTGTAATAATGTGGTGCATGTTATAATAGAAAACATACGTATCTTCTGTAAGCTGTAAAAAAGCACATCTAAACAAAGGGCCGTTTTCTAGATCAAAGACTTTTTTGTTGTCTTCGAGCATATAAATATTGGCTGCTTTTCTTGAATTTTCCTCTTTACTAAAATCGATGTACTTAATTTCAAAATTTAAATCTTCTTCATTTATGATCCATTGTCTAACTTCTCCGTTTTCATTTAATTTAAAAACCGTTCGAAGTACTTCATGGCGTGCAATTACTTTTCTGATGGCTTTTTCAAAAACGACAATGTCATGTTCTGCAGTTAAGTAAACTCTTGAATGTATGTGCTGGGCTTTGGAGTTTTCTTCAACCTGGCTTGTTAACCAAATGCGTTTTTGGGCGTGCGAAACGGGATAGCTTTCCTGAACAGCCGCTTTGGTTATTCCTGAATCTATAGTAGAACGTTTACTAAGAAAATCAACTAATTCTTGCTTATTCTGTTTTATTTTGCCGATAATTTCACTGTCTAGTTCTCCATCAAAATTAATTTCTAGATTGTCGCCATTCAATGATATTACAACATCGTTATCTTCTAATTCTTTTATTAAGCTTAACATTGATAAAAATTTAAATTAATTAAATCATTGAATTTGAATACTATATAGTTATT
This sequence comes from Flavobacterium endoglycinae, assembly GCF_017352115.1. Taxonomy (NCBI): domain Bacteria; kingdom Pseudomonadati; phylum Bacteroidota; class Flavobacteriia; order Flavobacteriales; family Flavobacteriaceae; genus Flavobacterium; species Flavobacterium endoglycinae. The sequence goes on along the minus strand of NZ_CP071448.1, from coordinate 4,349,935 downwards.
GTATTTTGCCCTTTTGCTTTTTCCTGCATTGATGTCATCATGATATCAAGCTGAATTTTTTCGGCAAGTTTCTGTACAGTAGGATTTGTGAATATGTCTAGGATATTTAATTCTACTCCGAATAGTTTATTCATTCGTTTCATTAAAGTCATTGCTTTTAAGGAATCTGCTCCCAAATCGAAAAAGTTGTCTAAAACTCCTATTTCTTTGTATCCTAAGAATGATTGGAAAAGCCCACATAACTGCATTTCAACATCATTAGAGGGTGCTACATATTCAACCCCGGTTTCATTACGTTCCAGCAGTAAATCGTCTTCTGGAGATTCTACCGTATCTGTATTTTCTATATTGATTTCTAAAACATTAGGATCTTTAAGAGAAACTATCACCTGTGGATAAGATTCTGTTCGCAATGTTTTTTCGACAATTTGAATCAGATTTTGATGAGTGATTCGATTTTCACCAATACCATCTAAATTGACACAATACCAGTTTTTAAATTCCAGTGCTTTATTCTTAACGTATGAATCTATAAAGGCATTTGCTGCGGCATAAGCGCCGTAAGTAAGTCCGCCTAAAATTGACGCAAGACTTGATGTAATCCAGATAAAATCAGGGTTTCTATTTTTAAATACATTTTCGATATTAATAAGTCCCTGAACTTTTGGTGCAAACTGGCTTAAGACGGTTTCATCATTCAATTTTTCGACAGGTTTAAACGTTGAAGGATCAACATTTCCTGCGGTATGGAATATTCCTGAAATTTTACCGTGAACTGATTCTATTTTGTCTATTATCTGCGTAAACTGGCTATGATTTGAAACATCTGTCTGGTAATAATGAATCTGTCTTGTTTCATTTCTCAAATCAATTATTTCATCGATTGATTCAAGAACTTTTTTATCTGAATTAGGATTTGATTTTATATTATCCCATATATTTTCTGCGGGTACATTTTTTCTTCCAATTAAAATAATTGTCGCATTGTATGTATCGCATAAATAGGTTGTAAGCGTTTTTCCAATCTGGCCAAGTCCTCCCGTAATTAAATAGGTTTTGTCGTTTGCTAAACTTTTAGTTTCTGGCTGATACTTGATATTCTCATAGAATTCCTGCCATCTGTTTAAGCCTCTATATCCTATTGTCTGGTCTGAATAATTATAAATTAGTTCATTAATGATTTTTGAAACAAACTGCGGCTCTTGATTATCTTGATCAGCATCAATACTGCTGAAAAATACATTTGCATTTTCCTGAGCAAATACTTGCAGCTGTTTTATAGAAGCAGTCATTGCTGTGTTGATTTTTTCATCACCTGTGATTTGATGATTTAAAGTATTCAGCACTGTGATTTTCTTATTAGTTTCCGGTAAATAATCGATAACTTTTTTACATAAATTATTGATTATAGAAAATACAGATAAGAGATTTTCCTGAGTTTCTTCGTCAAAATTCCAGTTAAAAACAATCTGATTAACAGACACTTTACGATCTTCTAGTTTTTTAAATAATAACTTATAATCTTCTTCACTTACAGGATTAAGCAGAAATTCATTTTCGCTCACAGCAGTAAACGAGGCAGCTTTTTTAATCTTGATTACTTTATTTCCGTCTTTGCGTAATGTACCAATTACTGCCTCTGCCAATGGGGTTTCTTCAGAAAAAAATAAAAAGTTATTCTCGTCTTGTTTTGTTGATTCTTCTTTCTTTAAAATTGATTTTTTCCAGTTTGGCACATAGAACCAGTCATCAAACGAAACTGTTTTTGTGTTTCCAATTTTAGTAAACGGATCAACTTTAAAATCTAATTTATAGACATCAAAACTGTATGACGGCACCGAAATTCTTTTTCTTTTTTCATGAGCGTAATATTCAGTCCAGTTTATTTTTACTCCATTTTTCCAAAGATTTCCAACTGCATTTGTAAACTTCAAATTGTCGTTAGTTTCATCGTTAAAACGAGTCAGAGTTTCAATGGCTGTATTTTTTTTAGAATAATTACTATTCTGTTTGCTTAAAGACAATAATGTATTTCCAGGCCCAACCTCAACAAAAATGCCCTGTCCTTTTTTAATAATTAGTTCAATCCCATCACTGAAATTAACTGTTTGTCTTAAATGGTTTACCCAATAATCAGGCGAAAGAGCTTCTTGATCGGTTATTTGTTTTCCTGTTAAATTGGAAACAAATGGCAGTTGTGGATTTGCCAGCTGGACTTTACTAAATTTTTGTTTATACGAGTCAAGCATTTCATCCATCATTGCCGAATGAAAAGCGTGAGAAGTTTTTAGTTTCGAAAATGATAGTTCATTTACAGTCAGTACTTCAGAAAATGACTCGATGTCTTCTATTTTTCCAGAAACAACACAGGTTGTTTTAGAATTTATGGCCGCTATTGAAAGTGTGCCGTTTAATAAGTGCTGTATATTTTCAAGTGGTGCATCAATAGCAATCATGCTTCCTTTTTCAACACTATACATTAATTGTGCTCTGTTTACAATTAAATACAAAGCATCTTTAAATGAAAAAACACCAGCAATACAAGCCGCAACATATTCACCTAAACTGTGGCCAATCATGTTTTCCGGTTTAACTCCCCATTTTACCAATACGGAAGCCAATGCATATTCTACTAAAAATAAAAGTGGCTGTGTATAAATGGTTTCATTAATTAAATTAGAATCAATATCACTTGTTTTATACCCTAAAATTTCTGCATAATCCTGCTGTGTTAAATCAAATAGTATTTGAAAACCTTGATCCATTACAATTCTAAAATCGGTTTCGTGCTCATAAAGTGATTTCCCCATTTTAAAATACTGGCTTCCCTGACCTGGAAACATAAAGATCAACTGTTGTTTTTCGTTTACATTTGAAGAGCCCGTTTGGTTTTCAGCTAGTTTTGATGCAACTTCCTCATTGTCTTGACCTACCTCAAAATTTCTATAATTAAATTCTGATCGTCCTGTATTTAGAGTAAAAGCAAAATCACTTAATTCTGATTTTTCATTTCTAAGCGAATTTTCAATTTTAGCGGCATATCTGCTTAACGCTTTTTCATTCTTTGCAGAATAGGTAACCAATTTATAAGGTCTTGAAGGTTCTGATTTTGTTTCATCCTGATATTCTTCAACAATCATATGCGCATTGGTTCCACCAATACCAAAACTGCTTACTCCTGCTCTCAAGGGTAAAGAAGGATCTGCAGATTGCCATTTTTCTTTTTGTGTCGTAACGTAAAAAGGTCCTCCTTTAAAATTAATTTCTGGGTTTGGAGTATTAAAGTATTTTAATGGCGGAATTGCTTTGTTTTTTAAAGACAAAGTTGTTTTGATTAAGCCTCCAATTCCAGCCGAATTACCAAGATGTCCAATATTTGATTTTAAAGATCCGATCGCACATTTGTGATCTTTGTCATAATTAAAGGCCTGGTTTAGCGCGTCTATTTCAACAGGATCTCCTAGTTTAGTGCCAGTTCCGTGGCATTCTACATAAGAAATTGAATTATAAGGGGTTTTAGCCATTTTGTGAGCCGAACTAACGCATTCAACCTGACCTTTAATACTAGGCGCTGTATAACCAACCTTCATGTTACCGTCGTTATTTACGGCCGAAGCACGAATTATGGCATATATATTATCTCTATCATTGATAGCATCTTCCAATCTTTTTAAAACTACTACTCCTGCACCTTCTGCACGTACAGTTCCTGTAGACTCACTGTCAAATGGACGGCAGTAACCGTCTTTGGAATTGATCATTCCTTCTCTGTAAAAATATCCTGGTGTACTGCTGGTTTTTAAATTAACCCCGCCTGCAACAGCCATTGAACATTCTCGTAACAATAAGCTTCTACATGCCAAATGTGTTGTTACCAGCGAGCTTGAACACGCTGTATCAACTGCCATACTTGGACCTCTTAAGTTTAGTTTGTATGAAATTAAACTGCTGATAAAGTTTTTATTGCTGATAAGTGATAGAAAATAAGGATCAATATTTTTGTTTTCAGTAATCAAACTGTGTGCAATCCAATTGAAGTTATCTTCTGCCGTGAGATACATTCCTACTTTATCTTTGTAGTCAAATACATTATAACCTGCATCTTCTATGGCAAGCCAAACCTGCTCATGCAGAATTCTGATTTGCGGATCCATTAAATTTGCTTCATCTTTAGTGTAGCCAAAAAATGGATAGTCGAAACTTTCAGAATTTTCTATAGACGAATTTCTTTTGACAAAATTTTCATCATTTACGACTTTTTTATCTATTCCAAGTTGTTCTATTTCCTCATCAGTGTAAAATTGAACCATCTCATTTGCTTCAATTAAATTTTCCCAAAATTGTTTGGAGTCATTTGATTTTGGAAACTTACATGAGATACCAACTATTGCTATATCTCTTTTTAATGATTCTCTATTCATAATTTTTGTCTATTAATTCTTCTAAAAATTCGTCAAATTGTTCTAGTATGTTTTCTTGATCGGAGTTTGAAACTGGCTGCATATCAGTTTCTATATTTTGTATTTTATCTGCTAATTTTTTTACCGTTGTAAACTCGAAAAGAACTGCGATATTGATTTCAATTTTCAATTGGGATTTTATAATATCCTGCATTCTCACAAGTTTTAGGGAATTCATGCCCAAATCGAAAAAATTATCATTGATTCCAACTTTACTTTCTTCTATATTAATCAGAGAAGCTGTAATTTGAATGAGCTGTGCTTCAAGGTCATTTTCGGCAGCAACATATTCTTGATGAATAAGATCTTGATTGGTAACAGCCGGAAGCGCTTTTTTATCTGTTTTTCCGTTTGGAGTTAAACTGATTTTATCTACCGCTACATAAAAACTAGGCACCATATAATCTGGCAGTTTCTCCGAGATGTAATTTTTGAGTTCGGTTTTGTCGATGGTGCTTTTAGCTGTGTAATAAGCTGCCAACGTTTTCTCTCCATCGACTTCAACTGCCTGCACTGCTGCTTGAAGGATATCTTCTGAAAAAGCCGTAATCGTATTTTCTATTTCTCCAAGCTCAATTCGGTACCCTCTAATTTTTACCTGATCGTCTATTCTTCCTAAATAATCAATATCGCCGTTTGGAAGTTTTCTAACCAAATCGCCAGTTCTGTACATCAATTCACCATTTCTGAACGGATTTGGTAAAAACTTACTCTGAGTCATTTCTGGATTGTGGAGATATCCTCTTGCTAAACCATATCCTGAGACAAAAAGTTCTCCCGAAACTCCTGCGGTACATGGCGATAATGCTTCATTTAAAACGTAAACCTGCGTGTTTGCAATTGGTTTTCCTATCGGGATCAAGTGAGAATCTAGTTGTGTTCCTTTTTCTATTTTAAAGATCGTGGCACAAATACTGGTTTCTGTTGGTCCATAAGCATTAAAGAAGTTTCCGTATTGCAGATATTCACAAACTTTGTCATAAACTGCTGCTTCACCTGCTGTTACAAGAGATTTTACATTTTTAAGACTGCTTACATCCATCAATTTAAAAAGCGCAGGAGGTATGGTTGCGATTTCTATTTTATGATCGATAATGTATTTCTCGAGCATTTTAACATCTTTTCGGGTTTGTTCATTCAAAACAAATAATGTCTTCCCGGCCAATAGTGTTATAAAGATTTCTGAAACAGAAGCGTCGAATGAAAATGATGCAAATTGCAAACTGTTCTGACATTCTCTTACTCCAAAAACGTCTATCTGAGATAAAATTGTATTAAGAATACCGCCGTGTTCAATTACAACTCCTTTTGGGTTTCCAGTTGAACCAGAAGTATAAATTACATAAGCTGCATTGGTCGCGGTTACTCTTTTCTCTAAATTTGAGACTGGGTATTGTGTTGCTTCTGTAAAAAGTTTCAATTCGGCTTCATCAATTACAGCTTTACAGTTACTGTTTTTTTCGATGTAATCGATTCTTTCCTGTGGGTAATTTGAATCTAATGGAAGATAAGCGGCTCCTGTTTTTAAGATTGCTAATAAACAGATAATTAATTTTTCACTTCTGTCTAATTTAATACCAATGATATCTTCAGGTTTGGTACCGAACTTTTCGACTAAATAGTGCGCAAATTGATTAGCCAGTTCATTGATTTCGCTATAGGTTAAAACAACCTCATCAAAAACTACTGCCTTAGTATCTGGTGTTTTCGCTGCCTGTTCTTCAAATAAATCAATAATATTTTTCTCTTTACAAATATTGGTTTTCGTTGCAGTATATTCTGCTGCGATTTGATCTTTTTCTTGCAGAGTTAAATAATTAATCTTTTGTATTTTTTCTTCAGGTGAATTGATCAGTGCTGAAAGCATAATTTCAAAATGTGCTGTCATTTTTTCTATAAATGCAGTATCATAGATATCTGTATTATAGATAACTCTTAGCGATAAAGTGTCATTTTCCCTGAATTCAAACGTTAAATCAAATTTTGAAATATCTCGCTTAAGCGGATAATTTTTGACTTGAAGACCAGCCATGAATTGATTTTCATTTTTATAATCTGATGATTCGGTCTGATTTTGTAAAACTACCATTACATCAAACAATGCCGATCTTCCTGTGTCTCTTTTCAGATTGAGTTTTTCTACTAGTTCATCAAATGGATAATTTTGATTTTCATATGCGTTTAAAATCATATTTTTTTCAAAATCAAGCAGTTCTAAAAGAGTAGAATTTGTATCAATTATCGTTCTTAATGCCAGTGTGTTTAAATAAAGTCCAATCTGGTTTTCTAAATCAATATGGTCTCTTCCCGCAACAGGTGTACCTACAATAATATCTTGCTGGCCGCTGTATCGGTTTAGTAAAGCGTTGACTGCTGTCATTAAACTGATAAATAAGGTAGCATCATGCTGGATAGAAAAGGCTTTTAATTTTTCTGATAAATCTTTAGAAAAATGATATTCTGTATAATTTCCGTTATATGTTTTTATTAACGGACGGTTTTTGAATGCAGGAAGTTCGAGTACAGGAATAGTTCCTGAAAACTGATTCAACCAGTATTTTTCTGCAATTTTATATTTATCTCCCTGTACTTCATGATTTAGCCATGCTGTATAATCTTTGTACTGAATATTTAGTTCTGGTAAATCGGCTTCACCACCTGCGATCAAAGCGTTGTATATTGTCGTGATTTCTTTTATAATAAGTTCCATTGACCATCCATCGCTTATGATGTGATGCATTGACAAAAAGAAAAGATGTTCATCTTCTTCTATTCTAATGATACTGCTTCTTAAAAGAGGGGCTTTCTCTAAATTGAATACTTCTGAATTTCTTTTATGAAGGTACTCGTTAACAGCATGTTCCTTATTAGAAATCCATCTAAAATCTTCTGTTTCGATTGAAAAATCTAATACATTCGATGGTGTTATGTATTGGTAAACACTTCCGTCTGTATCATTTTTGAAAGAAGTTCTTAGAATTTCATGACGGTCAATTAAAAGTTTAAATGCCTTTTCAAGTTTATAAACATCTAATTCTCCTTTAAAAACAATCGCTGCTGGAATATTATAGGCCAATGATGCTTCTTTAAACTGGCTTAAAATCCAGAATCTGAGTTGAGATGCGGTTACGGGATAACGATCTGCTTCCTGAATTTTATGTATAGGATGATACGCAATTCCTGTTAGTTTTTGAGCAATTCCTTCAATCGTTGGTGTTTGAAAGAAATCAGAAATACTTATGTTCTTAGATAATTGTTTATTTAACTGATTAACCACTTTGATAAGGCTCAAGCTATGACCTCCAAGTTCGAAAAAGTTATCTTTAACACCTATTTTTTCTATTTTAAGAACATCCTGCCAGATTGCTGCAGTTTGCTGTTCAATAGTATTTCTTGCCGGAATATATTCTGTATGTATTCTGTCTTTTCCAGAAACTTCTGGTAATGCTTTTTTATCAACTTTACCATTTGTAGTCAGCGGAATAGCATCGAGCTGGATGTAATAGCTTGGCAGCATATAATCAGGAAGCATTCTGCTTAATTCAGACTGGATCATATTTTTGTCCAATACCGAATCAGATACATAATAAGCCGTCAGGTATTTTTCATTCCCGTTTTCTTTTACTACAGCTATAGAGTGGCTGATTCCGTTAATGTTTGAAAGACAGTTTTCAAGTTCTCCCAGTTCAATACGGTATCCGCGGATTTTTACCTGATCGTCGATTCTTCCCGTGTAATCAATATTGCCGTCAGCAAGCCATCTTCCTAAATCGCCTGTTTTGTACATCAGTGCTCCTTCTTTAAAAGGATTCGGTATGAATTTCTCCGCCGTAAGTTCAGCACGGTTGATGTAGCCTCTGGCAAGTCCGTCTCCGGCAATGTATAATTCTCCTGTAACTCCTACTGCACATGGGTTTAAGGATTCGTCTAAAATATAAATCTGGGTATTGGCAATTGGTTTTCCAATCAGAACGGTTTCTGCTGCATTTTTAACATCGTAGATAATACAGCCTACAGTGGCTTCTGTCGGTCCGTATTCGTTGATAATCCTGATTTCCGGATTCAGGTTCTGAAGGATTCTAACCTGGTTTTCCAGAAGTGCTTCTCCTCCAACAATTGCCAGTTTTACAGCTGTCTGTTTTATATCAAGGCTTTCGAGAATACTGATGTGTGCCGGAGTCAGTTTTATACTGCTGATGTTACTCTCAAAATAAGACGTCAGCAGTTTTGAAACATCATCTGTAGTTTCAAAAACGGTCAGTTTACCTCCGCTGATGATAGGCAGAAACAGACTCGTTACCGTTAAATCGAAAGACAATGAAGTAAATAATCCAAAATCAAGAGAATGCGTTCCACCGGCTGAATAGTATTCTTTTCCCCAAAGCAGGTAATTCGTTAAAGAGGCATGTGCAATTTCAACGCCTTTTGGATTTCCGGTTGAACCTGAAGTATAGATTACATAGGCCGAATCAGTTTCACGGATGTTTTCATCTAAATTATCGGAAGAATAATTGGCTGCTTCTGCATCAAAATTAATCCACTCAGCTTCGTCTATAATTACCTTGCAGTTACTGTCTTTTTCTATAAAATCAATTCTTTCCTGTGGATAAGCCGAATCTATAGGCACGTAAGCTCCGCCTGATTTTAAAACTGCCAGAATCGAAATTACCAGTTTTTCGCTTCTGTTCATTTTTATTCCTGCTTTATCTTCAGACTGCAGTTTGTATTTGTGTTTTAAATAACGGGCAAATTGGTTTGATTTTTCATTAAGTTCTTGATAATTCAGCGAAATTCCGTCAAATGTCAATGCATCTACGCTTGGTGTTAATTCCGTTTGATTTTCAAATAATTTTACGATTGTTTCTTTTTGATAAACGGCTTTAGTCGCATTAAAATCGTATAAAACTTTTGTTTTTTCCTGAGCCGTTACATAATCCAAATGTTTAATTTTCTGTTCTGGTTTTTCTGCCATTTTAGAAACCAAAACTTCAAAATGAGATAGTAATCTATAGATGAATGCACTATCGTAAATATCTGTATTATAATTAATTCTTAGTTGCAACTCATCTTCTTCAACAAATTCAAATGTTAAATCGAATTTTGAAACTTCTCGTTTAAGATCGTATCTTTCTACTTCGATATTTTCTAGTTTTTGATTTTCGTTTTTAAAACTGCTTAATTTAGACTGGCTTTGAAAAACAATCATTACATCAAACAATGCCGATCTACTGGTATCTCTTTTTAATTCCAGTTTTTCTACAAGTTCATCAAAAGGATAAATTTGATGTTCATACGACGCTAAAATCATCTTTTTCTCAAAATCTAATAGGTCTAAAACACTAGATTCTTGATTGACATTGGTTCGTAATGCCAATGTATTGAGATAAATTCCAATCTGGTTTTCGAGATCTGCATGATCTCTTCCTGCTATAGGTGTACCAATGATAATATCATCTTGTCCGCTGTATTTATGCAATAGTAGATTAATACCTGTCACTAAAGTCATAAACAGTGTCGCGTCGTATTTGGCTGAAAAAGTGTTTACCCTTTTAAGAAATTCTACTGAAAATGTATGACTTATATTATCTCCGTTATAGGTTTTAACCAAAGGACGGTTTTTAGATGAAGGTATTTCTAATACTGGAATACTTCCCGAAAATTGGTCCATCCAATATTGTGCTGCTGATTTGTATTTTTCTTTTTCAGTTTCATTGTTCAGCCAGGCTGCGTAATCTTTGTACTGGATTTTTAATTCGGGTAAATTAATTTCTGAACCTTGCGCGAGAGCATTGTAAATTGCTACAATCTCTTTTACAAGTACTTCCATTGACCAGCCATCGCTTATGATATGATGAATCGACAAAAAGAAAACATATTGTTTTTCTAATGTTTGTACAATAGCACTTTTTAAAAGTGGTGCTTTTTCTAAGTCAAATTCTTCACTGCATTTGGTTTGGAAATAATTATCAATATGAATTTCTTCTTCTAATATTGAATCAGAATTAAATTTAACGATCTCGAAGTCTAAATTTATACTCTCAATTGGTAAAACAAATTGTCTAACATCATCTGTATCAGAATCATATTTAAAAATAGTTCTTAAAATTTCATGACGTTCTATAAGTCTCTTAAAAGATTCATCAAAAAGAGCTGTATTTAATTCTCCTTTTAATTTTACGGCATACGACATATTGTAAGCTTGAGATCCGCCTTCAAACTGGCTTAAGATCCATAATCTTTTTTGAGAAGCAGATAAAGCATAACTGTTACTTAAAACAGTATTTGGAATAGCCGAGAAATCACTTTCATTTAATTTTTCAGAAAGCGCCGCAATGGTTGGATTCAAAAAGAAATCTTTAAACGTAATGTGTTTATTAAGCTGTTTGTGAATTCTATTGATAATCTGCGACACTACAAGACTATGACCTCCTAATTCAAAAAAGCTGTTTTCTGTTCCTACTTCTTTGTAATCTAAGTTTAATGTTTCTGCCCAGATTGCTGTAAGTTGTTTTTCTAATTCGTTTTTTGGCGCTTTGTATTCAACTTTTTTCAAATCAGATACAACTGGAGCTGGTAATGCATTTCTATCTATTTTACCTGTTCTGGTAAGAGGGAATTCTTCCAGAATCAAATAAATAGAAGGCACCATGTATTTAGGCAGTATTGCAGCTAACTGTGTTTTTATTTCATCTATTCCCTGAGCTGATTTGACTTTTAGATAAGCGGTAATGTAATTGTTGTTTTGCACTTCTTTAACTAAAACTACGGCTTCGCTTATTGATTCTAGTTTTTCTAACTGATATTCAATTTCTGATAATTCTATTCTTAATCCATTCAGTTTTACCTGAGAATCTTTACGCTGCAAGAATTCAATTTCGCCTGTAGGCAGCATTCTTCCTATATCACCTGACTTGTAAATTCTTGTATTTTCTGATTCGAAATTATTAATGAAAACTTTGTTTGTCTGTTCTTCTCTGTTCAAATATCCTAATGATAGATAATCGCTTTTAAATGTAATTTCTCCCGTTTGGTATACCCCTTTTCGGTTATTATTTTCATCCAAAAGAAAGACACTTGTTTCTACTACTGATTTACCTAAAGGCACATTGTTTCTGGTGATCTGCGAATTATGGTTGACAAATTTTTGAGATACAATAGTTGCTTCTGTTGGTCCATAATCGTTTACCAAGAAAGCTCCTTCAGCAAAATGTTTTTTGAATAAATCAATATCAGAGAGATGGCATGATTCTCCTCCTAAGTCGATTAATCGTACGGTTGGAAGGATTTCATTTTCGGCAAGACCTTTTAAAAAATTTCTATAAATGGTAGGAACCATATGTATAATTGAAATATTTTGGGTTTTAAGCCAGTCTGGAAGTGCCTGCAATCCTTTATCTACTATATTATAAATACTTACTACAGCTCCGTTCAATATGGCTCCATAAATATCTTTTACTGAGGCATCAAAGGTGTAAGTAGAAAAAACGCTCAAATTGTCATCAACAGAAATATGGGTGTTGTTCGTATATACTCTAATGTAATGCAGTACATTTCGCTGAGTTTGTACAACTCCTTTTGGCATTCCTGTAGAACCCGAAGTATATAAAACATACGCTTCTGTTTCTCTGTCAATACTTTGAAGCGAAATTGTGATTTCTGGAAGATTATAATTTTCATCAATTTTAATAATCGATAAATCCTGAACTTCTTCTACTGCCTGCAAAGCTATACTTAAAGTCAAACTGTTGCATACTATGTGTTTACAGCCTGAATCTTCTATTATAAACTGTATTCTGTTTAAAGGACTGTTTGCATCTATTGGCACATACGTATACCCTGCTTTCAGTACGCCAAGCATACCTATAACGCAAGTTTCATTATGATCTAAAAGCAATGCAATTCTCTTAGTATCAGGGTTTGTTTTTTCTTTTATCTGTACCGCTAAATGATTCGCACAGTTATTAAGCGTTTGATAACTAAGACGTACTCCGTTAGCATATACTGCAGTTTTTTCAGGAAATCTTTTAACCTGTTTTTCAAAACGCTGCGGAATACTTTGTTCTATTTCTTCTGATTCAAAATATTCGAAAGCATTGACCGGTTTTGCGTCTTCTTCCTGATACATATAATTTTCGAAGATTTTTATTTCCTTAACCGCAATTTGTTCATTTGATACAACTTGATCGATAATAGACAGATAGGCTTCCATCCAATATTCAATTGTTTCTTTTTTGAAAAGATTGTGATCGTATACGCAGTTTATAACACAGCCGTTAGAAAATGTTTTTACATAACATTCTAAATCGAATTTCGGAGAGGTTTCTAGTATTTTGTGTACAGGATCAAAATCAGTAATAACCTGTGTTTCTTCGAGATCAAAATCCAGCATATTAATAAATACTGGACATAGTGGAAAACGGTTGTCATCACTCGAAATTTTTAGTAGTTCTAATAACTTTTCGAATGGATAATTTTGATACGTTAACGCGTCTATAATAGTTTCATTAACCTGTTGAAACCATGATAAAAAGGATTCTTCAGCACTTATTTTGTCTCTTAAAACTAGTGTGTTTATAAAACAACCTGCCAGATCTTTTAACTGAAAGTGGTTTCTGTTTGCTGCTGGAATTCCGATAATGATATCTTCTTCTGCAGTAAGTCTGTATAAGAGAATTTTTAGAATGGCGGCAAAAAGGGTAAAAGTGCTGAAGCCCTTACTTTTTGATAGTTTTTCAATTTTTTGTTTTTGTACACTATCCAAATAAATGGTGTACGAAGATGAATTGGTATCTCCGCTTTTTATTTTTGAGGCATAATCAGAAGGCAATTGCAGATAAGGTAATGACCCGGAAAGTTTTTCTTTCCAATAATTTTCATAACCATTTATTTCTGAAGATTGAAGCTGATCATTTTGCCATTTGGCGTAGTCTTTATATTGTACTGATAATTCTGGAAGTTCTACTTTTTTTCCATTAATCAAAGCATTATAAATATGCATTAAATCTCTCGAAATAATTTCGATAGACCAGCCGTCGCTTATAATATGATGAATATTAAAATACAAAATATGACCTGTATTATTTTCAAGAACTCCGACTTTAAAAAGAGGAAAAACTTCAAGATCAAATTCGTATTCAAAAATTTCATTTCTAATAATCGATTCTGACTGATATGCAGGAATATTAAGGGGAGAATAAGTAAGTACTTTTTGTTTAGGAATTCCTGTATCTTCAACAAATACGGTTCTTAAAATTTCGTGGCGATCAATTAAAATGTTGAAAGCTTCCTGAAATACAGCAAAATTTAAATTTGAAGGTAAGTCTTGGGTGCTGTATATATTAAATTCCTGTGATTTTCCTTGAATTTTATACAACAGCCAATATCGAACTTGTGAAGGTGACAGATCATAGTTGTGCTGATTTTCTAATTTTTTAATTTCAAAAACAGCCGCTGTATTGTCTTGTTTTAAATTGTCGACCAGTATTGCATGAGCTTTTAAACTTGTATTAGTATAAAGTGTTTTTAAATTTACGGAGATATTAAATACTCTCTGATATTCACTCAATAATCTGGTTAATAAAATACTGTGTCCTCCTAATTCAAAAAAATCATCTGTACTGCCTACGATTTCAAGATTTAAAAGATTTTCCCAGATGGCTGCGATGCTCTTTTCGGTTTCACTTTGCGGGGCTATATATTCTTTTCTTGCAATATTCTCGCTGTCCACATCTGGCAGTGCTTTGCGGTCAATTTTACCATTTGGAGTTAATGGCAGAGCATCCAATTGCACATAAATATTGGGAACCATATATTCAGGCAGTTTTCCTTGAAGATAGGCTCTAATTGTTGTTTTCTCTATATCATTTTCTGATACATAATATACAACCAAGACTTTTTCAGAATTTAATTCTCTTGCAGCCGCAACTGCTTGTTTTAAATCATCTGAATATTGAGACAATGCGGTTTCAATATCACCAAGTTCAATTCTATAGCCTCTTATTTTTACTTGATTATCATTTCTGCCCAAAAATTGGATTTCTCCTTTTTCATTCCATTTGCCGACATCACCAGTTTCATAAATAAGTGCTCCTTCAACAAATGGGCTTTTGATAAATTTCTGATTTGTTAAGGTTTCATTTTTATAATATCCTTTTGCTAATCCGTCACCGCCAATATAGATTGCTCCTACTACTCCAGGAGCGACAGGGTGTAAAAATTTATCCAGCAGATAAAATTGAGTATTGTTAATTGGTTTACCAATATTTGAAGCGTCTTTAGGTTTCTCAATTTGTTTTAAACTAGACCATATAGTAGTTTCTGTTGGTCCATACATGTTCCATACCTGAGAGCAGGTTTCAGTAAGTTTTTTTGCCAGTTCTTCATTTAGCAAATCACCTCCGCATAATACTTTCAATATTTTACTTCCCTGCCAGTCAGCATTAAAAAGCATCTGATAGAAACTTGGTGTTGCTTGAATAACAGTTGGCTGGATTTCATTTAATTTTTCAATTACCGAATGTGGATTTGCTAAAATCTGCTGTTCGGCGATATAAAGACTTGCTCCGGAAATTAACGGAACAAAGAATTCTAAAATTGAAATATCAAATGAATAAGTGGTTACAGAGAATAAAACATCTGATTGGCTAATACCTGGTTTTTGTTGTATACTGGTTAAGAAATTAAGTAATGCACGATGGCTGATTTCTACACCTTTCGGGTTTCCGGTTGAACCTGATGTGTATATAATATAAGCTGTATTCGAAGCTAGTGCCTGTGATGGAAGAAACTCTTTAAAATCGTTTATTTTCTCAAAAAGTTCTTCAAACAATATCACAGAAGTTTCGCTGCCAATATGACTGTATTCTTCTTGACTGATGATGTTTTTAACACCGCTGTTTTGAATGATATAGCGTAACCTTTCTTCTGGAAAAACAGGATCAAGCGGTATATAAGGTCTCCCCGATTTTAATATTCCTAATAAAACAGCCAGCATTCCTGCCGATCTATTTATAAGGACTGCAATTGGAGATTTGTCATTTTCGATAGCAGTAACATTTATGTAAGAAGCTATTTTTTCTGAAATTTCATCCAGTTCTGCATACGAATATGACGTGATGCTATCTCTCAAAGCAATGTTTTGAGGTGCTCTTTCTGCCTGCTCGCGAAATAAATCTACTACTGTTTTTTCTCTTGGATAGTCAGCAGTTGTTTCGTTATATGCTATTAAAATCTGATTCTTTTCTTCTTGACTTAAAAAATCGATTTTTTCAATCCAAGTATCTTTCGCTTCAATCGCTTTGGATAAGAAAGTTTCAAAATGATTAAAAACATTCTCAATCCATGAAGCGTCATAGATATCGGTATTGAATTCAATATTTAAGGTAATGAGATTGTTGTATTCAGAAAAATTGAAACTCAAGTCAAATTGAGAACTCTTTTTTTGAAAATCATATCGTTCCAGAGTAAGTCCGCTTATTTCTTCCTGAAAATTTAAAGTAAGTTGTGATTGATTTTGGAAATTTACCAATACATCAAAAAGTGCTGAACGGCTTAAATCTCTTTTAACATTTAGTTTTCTCACTAATTCGTCAAAAGAATACATTTGATGTTCATTTGCGGCAATTAGATTTTCTTTTTCAATTTGTAAAAGCTCTGCAAATGTATTTGTCTCGTTAAATAACGTTCTAATTACCAAAGTATTGATATACAACCCTATTTGATTTGCCAAATCTGGATGTTCTCTACCTGCAATTGGTATTCCCGCTATAATATCGTCCTGACCTGAATAACGGTATAAGAGTGCTTTTACGCCCGCCATAAAAGTCATGAATAAGGTTGCTTTATTTTCTTCTGAAAATACTTTTAATTTATTCGAAAAGTATTCAGAAAAAGTACGGCTCAAGTTATCTCCATTAAAAGTCTGTAAACCTGGTCTTTGTCTAAAACTTGGAAGATTAAGTATTGGAAGTTCTCCTTTTAATTTATCGAGCCAGTACTTTTCTGAATTTTTATATTTTTCTTTCTGCATTTCAGCATTAAGCCATACGGAATAATCTTTATACTGAAATTTAAGTTCTGGAATAGTACTATTCTGCCCTTTTAAAAGAGCATCATAACGTTGTACAACTTCTGAAATTAATAGTTCCATAGACAATCCATCACTAATAATATGATGTATACTGAATAGGAATATATGTTCTCGCACAGCTGTTTTAATTAGAGAAGCTCTTACAAGAGGAGCGTCTTCTAAATTGAATTCCTCATTGATTTTTTCATTAATAAAATGGTTCAGTTTTTCGCTGTGATCTGATTCTGAAGAAAAATCAATCTGCGAAATGGTAAAATCTACTTCGTTTGCGGGTACAATAAATTGTCTTACTTCCTGAGTTTCATTATCTACTTTAAATACCGTTCTTAAAACTTCATGGTGTGCAATAAGTTCTTTAAATGATTTTTCGAAAAGGATTACCGGAAGTTCCCCTTTAAGTTTAATTGCATACGACATATTGTACGCCTGCGAACCTCCTTCGAACTGGCTTAACATCCATAATCTTTTTTGAGATGGAGACAGCGGATAATGCTCCATTTCTGGAGATTTTTCGATAGTCTGGTATTTTTTAAAATTTGTTTTTTCTTCTATCGTTTTTTTAATTTCTTCCTTATGCTCTTTTAATAGGTTTAAAAGACCTTGATCGATACCAGCATCAGGAAGTATACAAATAAGCTTATCTTCTTTTATGGCAAGTTTTACGTTGTTATTTCTTAGTTCTGCCAATAATAATTCTATATTCATATCTCAATATAATTATTGTTATTCTCGCTCTCTATTTCAACAATATCGAGTAATTCAAGAGTCCTTTTCTTTGATTCGATGAATGATGCAAGTCCTTTTATGGTAGCACATTCTGATAATTCTCTAAATGACAATGTGATTTCAAATTCATCCGATAATTGATTTAAAAGCTGTACAGCCAATAAAGAATTTCCGCCTGCTTCAAAATAGTTATCTTCAATTCCTACTGGAGAATATCCTAGAATGGTGCTCCAATATTTTATTATAGTTTCTTCAGTATCGGTTTCAGGTGCAGCAAAAACAGCACTAACCTTTCTTTTTGGATTTGCATTTTGAGCTGTATTTGTTTCAACATCACGTGAAAGTTCATGGTATAAAATTTCAACTCGGTCAATGATTTTTTGGTCTTCTGAAAAAAGATTTTTAAGATCAGTTACATACTGTGTATTTAAATCATTCAGCTTGCTCAATACCTGTTCTGAAACTTTATTACCCGCAAGATCAATTTCAACTGATGTTCTTAATCGGTCATTTGCATATTGATCATTGTTATGCTGATGTAAATCTTTTATTTGTTCAAAATTCTTAATGCTTATTGCCGTTTTTGGTTTCCAAAACTTGTTTTTTGAAAAAACATATCCAGGCAGTGCAATTCGTTTTCCTTCGTGATTTTCAGGTAAATGGTATATTGCTCCTTTTGCACACAATACCGCTTTGGCTTCATAAAAATTGACAAAAGAATTATCCGTTTCAGATTGTTTAGAAAGCAGATTTACTACGTTTACCTCGTGATTGAAAATAGATTTTACAAAGGATGACAATCCATTTCCTGGGCCAACTTCAATAAAAACCGGATTCGAAAAATAAGAGGCTGCATTTCTTACCGCCTGAGAAAATTTAACAGGATTGATTATCTGTTGTAACCAATATTCCTTAGAACAAAAAACATCGGCTTGTATCAAATCTCCTGTATAAGTTGAGAACACTTTTAGGTCAAAATTTTTAAAATTTATATCAGCTAGTATGGTATCAAATTCCTGCAATACATCGTTCATCATTTGTGTATGATAAGCGTGCGATACTTTTAATTTTTTATATTCTATAGTATTGAATTCTAAAATTCTAATTTGATATTCAATCGCTTCTTTTGTTCCTCCAATTACAATATTTTCATCAGCATTAAATGCGCAGATAGTGACATCAGCAATTAATATTGACTCAATTTCTTCAGCTGTGGCACGCACCAAAAGCATATCGCCTTTTGGCATGCTGCCCATTATTCTGCCTCGGTGGTAAACCAGTTTTAAGGCATCTGGCAGCGAAATACAATCGGCAATGCAGGCCGCTGTAAATTCACCCAAACTATGTCCAATAATAGCGTTTGGTTTAATTCCTGATCGTATCAGTTCTTTAGATAAACAGTATTCGACAACGAATAAAGCAGCCTGTGTATTTTCGGTTTTATCTAATGACTCAGTTTCTGAAAAAATTATTTCTTTAAAATCAATACCAGATAATAACTGCAGATGTTCGAAACAATCATCCATATCATTTCTGAAAGCTATGCTGTGCTGATACAATTCTGATGTCATGTAACTATACTGGCTGCCCTGCCCTGGAAACATAAATATGTTTTCTGATATAGTGTTTCCGTATCCTTCGTAGCAACTGTTTTTTTGACTACCGTCTAATTGAGCCTGTAATTCGGTTTTATCATTACAAACCAGACTAAAACGATACGGCATTACTTTTCTTCCATACAAAGTGGTAAATTCTATATCTGCCAATTTTGCATCTGGATTAAAACTGATATATTCTGAAAGCTGCTTTTTTTGAAGCTCAAGATTATGCGGGTTTAAAGCTGACAATGAAATTACAAACGGACGGTTTGTCTTTTCTGTTTTTTCTTGTACCGGCGGCTGTTCTATGATAACATGAACATTAGTTCCTCCTACTCCAAACGAACTTACTCCTGCTCTTCTTAATGCAAAATGCTGCGGCCATGGCTGGTAATTTTGATTGACATAAAAAGGTGAAGAATCTAATTTTAATGCTGGATTGGGTTCGGAAAAATTAATACTTGGAACCAAAAAACCTTTATTAACACATAATACCGATTTTATAATGGCTGCAATTCCTGCTGCTGCATCGAGATGACCTATATTACTTTTTACTGAACCAATCGCACAATATTGTTTCTTATCAGAATATCTTCCAAATGCTTCTGTTAGTGCTGCTACCTCAATAGGATCACCAATTAAAGTTCCTGTACCGTGTGCTTCGATCATACCTACCGATTCTAGACTAACATCGGCTACTGCAGAAGCTTCAAGAATTACATCTCTCTGATAATTAATACTTGGCGATGTATAACTTTGTTTATTTGAACCATCATTGTTTACAGCAGTTCCTTTTATTAAAGCGTAAATATGATCCTGATCTTTAACTGCATCAACGGCTCTTTTCAATACAATAGTCCCAACACCGTCTCCACTTACTGTTCCGCTTGCCTCTTTGTCAAAAGGACGACAGACTCCATCTCTAGAGTAAATAGATTCTGGAGCATGAATATAACCTGCATTTTCGTTTGAATCAAACGAAGCTCCTCCGGCAAGCGCCATATCACATTCTCTATTTAATAAACTTTGACATGCAAGATGTACAGCAAGTAATGAGGTTGAACAAGCTGTTTGAACCGTCATTACAGGTCCTGTTAAGTTTAGTTTATGCGAAATCCAGGTTGCTAGAAAGTCTTTTTCATTTAAAATTCTGTACAAAAGAGGATCAACCTGTTCTAGATAGGAATTGGAATGTAACAGTTTTAGTAAATAAGAATTTGTAGACATTCCGCAGAAATTACCCACTGATAAATCTGAACGTGATACATCGTAGCCTGAATCTTCAATGGCATGCCAGCTTGTTTGCAGCAACAATCTAATCTGTGGATCCATAAGCGAAGCTTCATGATTTGATATACCGAAAAAATCAGCATCAAAATATTTTGCACTTCCCAGCTTAGAACTGGCATTTACAAAGGCTTTATGATTTAGGATATCTTCAGAAATACCTAGTTTAGCAATTCCTTGCAGATCGGTTTTCTTTATGCTGTTGATACCGTCTTTTAGGTTCTGCCAATATTCGTTAAGATTTTCTGCATCAGGAAAGCGTCCAGCCATTCCTATTATTGCTATATCATTTTCAGAAATTTGTCTCATTCTTTTAAAAAATTATATCAATTAATTCTGCTGGTGCGGGCATTTCTTCTCAATGTTCCTTTGTCAAGGACTTTTTGAGATGAATTAGTTTCAATTGGATTACTATTCTGGATTAGTTTTGCTTGCTGCTGTATAGTTGGGTTTCGAAAAAGTTCTACCAATGAAAAGCTTATATTAAACTTGGTCTGAAGTTTTTCATGAAGCAGTACTATTTCTATTGAATTTCCTCCAGCTTCAAAAATGCTGACTTCATAAGGAATACTTTCCTTTTTTAAAACCTCGCACCAAAGACTATAAATATCCTGTTCTACCTGATTGTTTAGTTTTACTGTATTCTCTTGTACTGCTTTCTTAGGTTTAAGCTCTTTAAGTTTTATTAGATTTACTTTTCCGTTTTCCATTAAAGGAATTGAGGAAACAAAAGCAATGTCTTTAGGATTCATATAATCCGGGAGCATATTTTTTAAATAGTTTCGAACAAATGATTCGTTGACTTGTGGCGCCGAATATTGTCTTTCAATGCTATTATGTGTTTTTTTACGATCGTCATTTATTGCATAAAGCATATAGGTATTTTCATTTTTGATCGTATCGGAATCACTCATTGCCAATTCGTCAATTTGTATTTGATAACCGTTTTTCTTTAAAAGTTTTACGATACTGTCAAGATTAGAATCTCCATCTACCTCAATAGCAAGCTGGTGAATTCTTGCCCAGTGTTCTTCTCGTATACCTTCTAACACAAGGCATTCGCTTTTTTCTACGTCTACTTTAAGAAGATCAATACATTCAAGTTTAAGATCATCGATAACATCAGAGATTGTGGTAAGCTGACAGTCTACTTCTTTGGCTTCGTATAGAGAATTCAGGTAATTTTTGAATTCGTCATTCATTTCACCTTCACTATCAATACTTTCATAAAAAGATTTTACAATAACATCTTCATTTGAATGATTAGCGTTTTGTGAAAGAACTGTTTTATCATGTTTCACATAACCGCCTACAGCATCTACAATAGTTTCTTTTTCTGTAAACCTTCCTGACATACCTGCCATTTCAGGATAGTAATAAAAGGTCGCATTTTCTTTTTTGTTAGAAACTCCGTAGTTCAGGATTCGACCTTTGATATTGCGGTGTTCAAAGTTTTGTTTTAATCCTGAAAAAATCTGGGGGATTGGTTCAAAAGCGACTAGAAAGGCACTTGGCTGCTTTTGATTTACATGCATACTAAATGATCCTATATTAGCTCCTGCATCTATTACTACCGCATTTTCGGGTATGGAAATATTATGTTTGAAATAGATTTCATCTTCAAATATTTCTTTGTAAAGCATAGCCAGCTGTCGGTTTGACTGATGATAAACGGTGCTTCCGTCAGGAAATTTAAATGCTTTTGCCTGCTCTTGAACAGGAAGCTCTTTATAGTTTCCGAATACTATTTCTTCTTTAACAATGTAAGCAGATAAATATGTAGTATTACCATCAGTAATTGGTACAACTTTACAATCCTTTACTTCGGGGATTTTACATATTACATTTTCAATTTCCTCAGGTTCAATTCTGTAACCATTAATTTTTACCTGATTGTCTTTTCTTCCTTCATAATCAAAAGTTCCGTCAGGATTTAAGCGCATTAAATCTCCCGTTTTATAGAATTTGATAGTATCTGCCTGCTTGTTTTTTAGTTTTTTAAAACTACTCGCAGTAAGTTCTGAATTGTTGTAATATCCTTTTGAAACTCCAGATCCTCCGATATACAATTCGCCAACAACTCCAAGAGGAACCTGCTGTTCGAATTCATTAAGAAGCAATAATTTTGTATTTAAGATTGGATTTCCAATTTTAAAATTGCCGTTACGAATTTCTCTCCATGCAGACCAAACGGTTGTTTCTGTAGGGCCGTACATATTGTATAATTTCGCATTTGTAATCTCGCTTAATCCGTCGATCAAGTTTTGGTTTAAAGGTTCTCCTCCTATCATCCAATGTTCTACAGAAGAAATGTCTCTTGAATTATCTTGATTGTATAAATCCAGGATTAACTTAGACTGCGAAGGTGTCATTTGAACATGAGTAACCTTGTAAGTATCAATAAGTTCTAATTCATTTTTTTGATTGTTTATATTTAACAAATCTCTAAGCTCATTTTGTTTGTGGTAAAGTGATTTTGCTTTAGCAATGTTTTTCAACCCTGAAAGTACATTTTCGTTTTCAACACCAAAATCTACAAGACATGCTACTTCAGTAACTCCTATATTTTGAATACTTTGCAGCATTTTCTGGCAGGATTCGACACTACCAATAAGTGTGTTTTCTTTGCTGAATTTTCGATAAGCAAATTCAATAATCTCATCACTTTGTGTATCGATATTGAGACTTAATTCGTGTGCAAGAGGTTCCATTAATTTTATGGACGATCTTAGATACTCTTTAAATGGCTTTTCACTAATCTCTGCGGCTTTTTCTTGATCAGCATCGATATAGGTATGCAGCATCAATGAAACTGTTTTATCTTCTACAGTAAAACCATTTTCTTTCAGTGCTTTATGATAAACTGCAATGTTTTCTGCTAATTTTTCTAAGGACTGGCCAAGCATATGTGTAAGTACATTTGCTCCAATTTCTCCTGCATATTTAAAAGTTTCTGGATTTCCGGCTGCGGTAATCCAAAGTGGCAATTGTTTTTGTATGGGTTCGGGTCTGATTGTAATTTCAAAATCTTGGCCTGTTCCATTTTTTCTTATCACAGAATGTCCTTCCCAAAGTTTTTTGAGTTCAGTAATTTTTTCACGCATTTCAATATGACGCGCTTCATAATTTGAATTTGAAAAAACAAAATCGTTTGGATGCCAGCCAGATGCAATACTAATTCCTGTGCGTCCATTGCTCAAATTATCAATAACAGCCCATTCTTCTGCCACTCTAATTGGGTCGTGCAGGGGAAGAACGACACTTCCGGAACGTACTTTTATTTTTTCTGTTAAAACAGATATAGCAGAACCTAAAACTGATGGACTTGGAAATAAGCCTCCAAACTCGCCAAAATGTCTTTCAGGCGTCCAAATCGCAGTAAAATCATTTTTATCTGCATATTTTGCTGTTTCGAGAAGTAAATTGTATTTCTGGGCATCGTTTTCTTTATCTGCGCCAAAAAACATAATACTAAAGTCCAGATTCTTAGTTTGTGAGATATTGTCTGAAGAAAGCAGCTTGAAAGGATTTGACTGTTGTAAAACAATTTGATGCCCTCTCGAAATCGTCCAGATTAATTCTAAAACAGAAATATCAAAGTTCATGCTTGTTTGTGCAAGCCAGTTTTGTCTCGTTTCTGTTCCAAAAGAAATATCGAGTGCTTTTAAGAAATTTTTCAAATTGGCATGACTTACTTCAATTCCTTTTGGTTTTCCTGTTGTACCAGATGTAAAAATTATGTAAGCTGTATTTTCATCATGGCAGTTTATTACCACTTTATCATTTACAGTTAAATCAAGTTTATCAAGATATATAAAATCTTCATACATCTCTTTTAAATATAATTCTCTTAAAGCAGAATGTGTTATAATGCACTTGGGCTCAGCATCTTTTACGATCTGGTTCAATCGAATAGAAGAATAAACAGGATCAAGTGGAATATAAGCCGCTCCTATTTTAAAACATGCAAAAATTGAAGCAACCATTTCGATACTGCGAAGCAGACAAATTCCAACACGATCACTATTTTGTACTCCGTTTTGTACTAAATGAGATGCAATCGAATCAACTTTTTCTCCTAATGCTTTATAAGTGTATGATACGCCACCACAGATTACAGCGGTTTTATCTGGATTATTTTTTAACTGATATTCAAAAAGGCTGTTCGTCTCTTCAACATCGGTGAGATTTAATACTTCTCCATCTAAATGTTTACATATATCTTCCGCATCTTTATCGCTGATCATGTTGATTTTAAAAACATTTTCGTCCGGATTTACTAATACAGAATTTAATAATGTGTCGAAGTGTCCCGCCATACGAGCAATGGTTTCTTCATTAAAAAGATCTGTATTGTATTCCCATGAAAGCGAAAGTTCTCCTGAAATCTCAATAATATTTAGGCTGAGATCATATTTAGCACTTCTTGTATTTTTATAAGTGACCGTTTCTAAAGTTAAATCTGTTAATGCAACCTGCTCTTGTTCGTTATTCTGAAGCGAAAGTAAAACCTGAAACAAAGGACTGTGCCCTAAATTTCTTTTCACTTTGAGTTCTTCAACTAATTTTTCGAAAGGAAGTTCTTGATAATCATATGATTCTTCCAGCATTTTTTTGCTTTGTCTCAGTAAATCGATAAAACTTGGATTTTGCGACAAATCACTGCGTAGTACTATAAGATTCATAAAAAATCCTACCAGACCTGCAATTTCAGCTTTTTCTCTGTTAGCAATGGGTGTGCCTACAACAATATCTTTTGCATTACTGTATCGGGCTAATAAAACACTAAACACAGCGTGAATAGCCATAAAAAGAGTAGCTGATTCTGCCTTACATAAACTGTATAGCGATTTTAGAGTTTTTGCCTCTATTTTAGAATAATAGGTACTTCCATTAAAAGTCTGTACAAATGGTCTCGGATTATCTAAAGGAAGATTATGAATTACTGGTAAATCTGCCAGCAGATTTTTCCAATAATCAATTTGTTTTTCAAGAATCTTGCCCTGCAATCTTTTTCTCTGCCAAATTGCATAATCAGAATACTGCACGGTTAATTCTGGCAGTGCGTTTGTTTTTTCTTCTAAATAGCTATTATAAAGAATACTGATTTCATTAACGAAGATTCCAATTGACCATCCATCTGAAGCAATATGATGCATCGTTACAATTAAGAAATGCTCATTGGCATTTACTTTAAAAAGTCTAACATTTACTAATAGATCTTGAGTTAAATCAAATATTTTATTGGTTTCTTCTTCAATTTTTTCAAAAAGCTGGGATTCGATAGTGCTGTCAGCTGTATCAAATTCTTCAGGAACAATAGTAAAGCTCTCTACATTTTGTATTTTTTGAAAAGGTTCTCCAGAATTATCTACAAAAAAGGTACTACGAAGCGTATCGTGTCTTTCGATAATGCTTGTAAAAGCTTTATTTAAGGCCTTGTAATCCAATCTGCCTTTTAATTTAAAAGCCGATGTAAGGTTATAATGAGAACTTCCGTTATTGATTCTATCTAAAAGCCAAAGACTTTGCTGCGAAAAAGAAAGTGGTATTCTGTCTTCTTTATTGGTATTTTTTACCAAAGAAATTTCACTGGATGCATTTTCAATTAAGGAAATGATCTCTTGTTTATTTTCTTTTAAAAACTGTTTATCTTCTTCGTTTAGCACAGCCAGATCGCCTTTTACCAAAAGTTTGTCTTGTGACACTTCAAAACTTACTTTTTTCTGGATTAAGCGGGCTAGTCTTTGTTTAAGCATTAAATCTCCCATATTTCTGTGTTTTGGTTAGCAGAAACTTCTACTGTTATCGTATTTGCGATGCCTTTATTAAAAATTATTTCATCATCTATTGATTTTGCTAGTTCTTGTATATTTTGAAAAGTAAAGACATCTTTTATTTTTAATTTGATTCCGAAGACTTCATTGATCTTGTAAATCATTTTTACGATATTGAGAGAATGTCCGCCTAATTCAAAAAAATTATCCGTTACACCAGCTTTTTCTACATGCAGAATTTCTTTCCAGATAACAGCTAATTGTTTTTCTGTTTCTGTAACTGGCGCGACATATTCTACTGATGATCTTATATTTAAATCAACATCAGGAAGCGCTTTTCTGTCTACTTTTCCATTCAGGGTCAATGGTATTTTTTCAAGCTTAACGAAGAATCCCGGAATCATGTAATCAGGAAGTTTTGACTTTAAAAAATGCATGATTTCATTTTTATTCAATTCTTCTTTTGATACGTAGTAAACCACAAGTACATTCTCGTTGTTTATAGGTTTAGATTCTACCACTAAATGTTCCAATAAATCTGAAAACATATATACCGTAAGTTCGATGGCTTCGAGTTCAATTCGGTAACCTCTTATTTTAACCTGAGTATCGTTTCTTCCCAGATAAATGATGTTTCCTGAATAATCTAAATAAGCGAGATCGCCTGTTTTGTATAACTTTTGAGAAGAATTAAATGGATTTGAAATAAATCGGTTTTTGGTTAATTCTGGCAGATTTACATAGCCTTTTGCCAAATTCGCACCACCAATATAAATTTCGCCTATTACCTTTTCAGGCACTGGCTGTAGATTCTCATCTAAAAGGTGAATTGTAGTATTAGGCAGCGGTTTTCCAATTGGCATATAATTTAATATATTCTCTTCTTTTCCTGAAACCGAATAACTGGTAACGACATGAGTTTCTGAAGGACCATAATGGTTGTGCAGCACTACATCTGGAAACTGGATAAGAAATTTTTCTAGTGAGTTTCCTATAATCAATTGCTCTCCAGATGATATGATGTGTTTTAAATGATGATCATCAAAAAAGTTCTGATCAACAAAATCGAAAAAACCTGATAATGCTGAAAATGGGAATGTAAGAACTTCTATCTTATTGTTTAAAATATAATCTGAAAGGCTGGTAAAATCTAATTTCATAGATTCCGGCGTAACATACAGCATTCCGCCACCGCTTAGCACAAACCACACATCTTGAAGCGATACATCAAAACTAAATGAAGTGTATTGTAAATGTTTTAGTCCGGTTGTAATACCTGAATTATGTATGTTCCACTGGACTAGATTCGACAACATTTTGTGTGTCTGAATTACGCCTTTTGGGTTTCCAGTTGATCCTGAAGTATATATAATAAACGAGGCATCTTCTAGTGTATTTAAAACGGGTAGGTTTTCAGCGATATCCTCTGAATATTTAAATTGATCCAGATATATTAAATCAGCAGCAGCACTTGCAGTAAATGTAATATCTGAACTAGTAAGTATAAGATTAATCGAAGCATCGTTTAAAATATAATTTTTACGGTCATCTTGGTATTTGTTATCAATAGGTACGTAACATGCTCCTGATTTAATAACACCAATCATGGCAATAACATTGTAATGAGAACGGTTTAATAAAACACCAATGTTTTTTCCTGGTCCAGCATTATGATTTTCTCGTAAATGTGCCGCAATCTGATTGGAATAGTTATTTAACTGGCGATACGTAATTACAACATCATTATATCGTAAAGCCGTTTTATCTGGGGTTATTTTTACTTGATTTTCGAAAAATGCAATAACCGTGTCCTTTTTGTATCGAGCTGTATTTATATCATAATTCTGAATTCCTGAATATCCTTCAAGGTAATTTACTTCATTTATTTTTTTGTCAGGATTTTGTAAAAGAAGACTAATCAGCTTTTTATAGTTTACGATAAATTGCTTAATAAATTTTTCTTCAAATAGATCTGTATTATATTCTATTGTAAGTTGTAAATGATTTCCAATTTCCTCTACAGATAGTAATAAATCAAATTTACTAGTGTTGTTTTTTCCCTTCGTTATATAATCTGAAGCGTTCTCATTTATTTCTTCATCGGTATTATCTTGAGACAAAACAACCAGCATAACATCAAAAAGAGGAGTTCTAGAAGGATCTTTTTTCAATTTTAATTCCTTTACCAATTCTTCAAACGGATACTGTTGATTGGCATGTGCTTCTAACAATGATTTTTTTACTTTCTTAAAAAAGGTAGTAAAAGAGTCCTGTTTTTCTACATTATTTCTGACTGCTAATGTGTTGGTATAAAAACCTATTTGATTATTCAAATCAATATTCTCTCTTGCTGCAAAAGGACTTCCAATTACCGTATCGTTATTTCCAGAATATTTAGAAAGCATTACATGAAGTGATGCTGCAATAATCATATGCAGTGAACCTGTACTATTCTTTTTATAAGCTTGTATTAATTCGGCAGTATGATTATCGAAATAGGTTTTTAAAGTACTTCCATTATGCGTTTTTACAGCAGGACGAATATTTTTAAGAGGCAAATCTAAAACAGGAATTGTATCTGAAAATTTATCAAGCCAATACTCTTTCTGTTTTAGTAAAGCTGCTTGTTTTAAGTTTTCGATGCTCCAAGATGCGTAATCTTTATACTGAATTCGTAATGTTGGTAATAAAGGTTCATTGTTATTTTTTAATGCATTATAGGTAATTGCTATTTCATTTTTAAGAATAGGAA
Source organism: Flavobacterium endoglycinae (assembly GCF_017352115.1). Classification (NCBI taxonomy): domain Bacteria; kingdom Pseudomonadati; phylum Bacteroidota; class Flavobacteriia; order Flavobacteriales; family Flavobacteriaceae; genus Flavobacterium; species Flavobacterium endoglycinae. The sequence goes on along the minus strand of NZ_CP071448.1, from coordinate 4,321,247 downwards.
TAGACCATGCATCACAAATTATGTGGTGCATATTACAATAGAAATAATAACCATCGCTTTGATATTTTAAAAGAGCAGCTTTAATCAAAGGACCATTTTCCAGATCGAAAACTTCATTATTTAAGGCAATGATATATTGTTCTATTTCTTCAGAAAACTTATCGCTAGTAGAAAAGTCTTTATACTCCAGATTGAATTTTATTGCATCTGCAGACAATACGTACTGCTTTAATTCATTGTCTTTGTTGACTTTAAATACCGTTCGTAATATTTCATGTCTTTTAATTACAGACAATAAGCTGTTTTCTAAAATTACTTTGTCATAATCTCCTTTTAGTTTTAATTCAAACGGAATATTATAAGCCAGAGAAGCGCTTTTTGACTGTGATTCAAACCAAATTCTAAATTGGGCATTTGATACCGAATAGTTTTCCGCACTATGTATCTGCGGAATATGTTGAAATTTGTCTTGCTCAATAGATTTCAAATAATCAATAATCTGGAACTTATTATTTTTTACTTTTTCGACAATATCATTAGCTATCCCTTCTTTTAAAAGAGATACTTTCAATTGATCATCAACAATTTTTACGGCAATTCCTTCTGCTCTTAATTCTTTAAGTAATGCAATTGTTTCCATAAATTAAATAATTAAGTGGTTTACAGATTGATCATCATCTACTTCTTGAAGCCATTTTGTATTCTCAATGGTAACAGCAAGATTTTCAATTGTTGGTGTTGAAAAAAGCGTATCAAGCTTAATGGTTAAATCAAATTTTTTATGAATGATTGACAGCAGCTCCATGGCTTTTAAACTGTGTCCTCCAAGCTGAAAAAAGTCATCGGTTGTTCCAATGTTATTAACTCCTAGAATTTGCTGCCAGATTTCAACCAATTCTTGTTCGATTTGATTTTTTGGAGCAGTATATTGTTTGTGAATCACATCATTTCCAGATATAGACGGAAAGGCATTTTTATTTAATTTTCCATTTGGTGTTAATGGAAAAGATTCTAATTCTATATAATAATTAGGAATCATATATTCAGGAAGTTTGCTGCCTAGATAATTTCTTATTTCGGCTTTATCAACCAAACCTGATGTTGTATAATAAGCTGCTAAAGTTTTCTCATTGTTTTCTTCCTTTACCAAAACTGCAGCGGCAGTAATCAATGCTGAAAAATTGGCAATTGCTGTTTCAATTTCTCCCAATTCGATTCGGTAACCGCGAATTTTAACCTGGTCGTCTTTTCTTTTTAGAAATTCAATATTTCCATCTGGAAGCCAATACCCTAAATCGCCGGTATCATACATTCTTTCTCCTTCAGCAAAAGGATTGTTTATGAATTTAGCCGAAGTTAAATCTGGTTTATCAAGATATCCTCTTGCAAGTCCGTTTCCTGATATATAAATACTTCCAGATACTCCCACTGGAACCGGAGAATAAAATTCATCCAAAATCCATATTTTTGTATTGGATATAGGACGGCCTATAGAAACTGACTGATCTTTTTTTGATGTTACTAAATAACAAGTGCTGTAAGTAGTATCTTCAGATGGACCATATAAATTCCTAACTTCAATGGATTCTAAAGGAAGTTGATTGACAATATCTACAGAAAGTGCTTCACCAGCCATATTGATAACATTTACATTATCCAGCGAAACCTTATCTGTCAGTAATTTTCTAACTACAGATGGAACTGTGTTTAGTAATACATTTTTATCAACATTTAGATAGTTCTCGATTTCCAATGCATTTTTTAAAACACGAAGCGTTTTACCAGTTGTAAGCGTAAAGAAAAATTCATAAACCGAAAGGTCAAAGCAGTATGAAGTAACTGCATATACAATTTCGAATTTTGATAAATCATATTCTCTTTTAGACCAGTTAATTAATTCAACCGCATTTCTGTGCTCTATCATTACTCCTTTTGGATTTCCCGTTGTTCCAGAAGTGTAAATAATGTATGCTAAATCTGTTTCTTTGTTTACAATTGGCAGATTTTCTGAACTGAAATTTTCTTTTACAAGATCATAACGTTGTAAAAAATCGTTGTCGATAATTACCTTACTATTACTATCTTTCTCAATATATTCTATTCGCTCTTTAGGGTAATTTTTATCAATTGGCACATAAGCTCCACCCGCTTTTAATACAGCCAATAAAACAGCCGGCAATCTTTCATTTCTGTCTAACTTAATGCCCACCAAATCATTTGGCTTAATATCATATTCTTTTCTTAAGTAATCAGCTAGTTTATTAGAATCAATATTAACTTCTAAATATGTATTATTTTGATTTTCAAATACTACAGCTGTTGCATTTGGTGTTTTTAGTACTTGGTCTTCAAATAGATCTGTTATTGTTTTGCCTTGTGGATATTCAATATCAGATGCATTAAATTGTGCAGTTACTAAGTAATTTTCTTCAGGAGTTATATATTTTATTTCTTCAATAGTTTTGGCAGGATTCTCGACTGCTTCCACCATCAATTTTTCAAAATGGGGAAACATCCTTTGAATCAGAAATTCATCATAAACATCAGTATTGTACTGAATACTAAGTGACAATCCTTCTTCGTTTTCTGTAAAGGCATAACTAATATCAAATTGTGCCGTTTTACTTTCAAACGGATAATTTTCAACTTTTAATGCTGCTATTTTTTCCTCATGAGCAAGATTTTTAATTTGTCTCTGATTTTGCAAAACGATCATTACATCAAATAAAGCTGATCTGCTTCGGTCGCGTCTTAAACTCAGATTATTTACCAAATCAAAAAAAGGATAGTTCTGATGTTCATAAGCCAAAGCCAAAACTTCTTTTTCTCTATTTAAGGCTTCTAAAAAAGGATTTCTTTCTAAAAAAGATGTTCTTACGGCTATTGTGTTCAGATACAATCCTATTTGATTCTCCAGATCATAATGATCTCGGCCTGCCACTGGAGTACCAATTATAATATCCTGCTGTCCTGTATATTTATATAATAAAGACTTTATACCAGTTATTAATGTCATAAAAAGAGTAACATCATTCTGGGCAGAAAATATTTTTAATCTATTTAGAAAATCTTTTGAAAAACTATGATTAATAGTAGTACCGTTGTAAGTTTGAATTAACGGACGTTTCTTAAATCCTGGTAGATTTAATATTGGTATATCTCCTTGAAATTGTTCTAGCCAAAATTTTTCAGATTCCAGATACTTTTCATTCTGTTTCTGATTAATCTGCCATAAAGTATAATCTTTATATTGAATTTTGAGCTCTGGTAATTCGATTAAACTTCCTGCTGTTAAAGCATTATACGTTTTTACTATTTCAGAAACCAATAATTCCATTGACCAGCCATCGCCAATAATATGGTGCATTGAAAGGAAAAACAAATGTTCGTTTTCTTTTGATTTTACTAATGACGCTCTGATTAGTGGAGACTTTTCTAAATTGAAAGCTATGTTATTTCTTTCCTGAAAATATTCCAGAATTTTTTCTTCCTGATTATGTACAGAAGAAAAATCTTCTTCAGTAATCACAAAATCAGACGAAGAAGCAGCTGACTTAATAAACTGATTAATTTCTCCCGATTCACCAGCTTTAAAATAAGTCCTTAATATTTCGTGCCTCTCTATTAATAATCGAAATGATTCTTGAAATTTATATTTATCAATATTACCCGTTAATTTCACAACAAACGGCATATTATAGGCCAATGATCCACCTTCTAACTGACTTAATATCCATAATCTCTGCTGTGAAGCGGTTAAAGGATAACTGTTTCTAAAATCTGCCGATGGAATTGGTGAATACACTTCCGTTTTCAATACTTTTCTTAAACCTTCAATTGTAGGATTGGTATAAAATATTTTATACGAAACACTCTTATTGAGCTTTTTATACATTAAATTAATGATTTGTGAAATCATTAAACTATGTCCGCCCAATTCAAAGAAATGATCGTTTACACCAATTGGAGCAACTCCAAGAACCTGTTCCCAGATTTCTGTAAGTGCTTTTTCGATTTCATCTCCAGGCGCTTTATAATCTCTTTTAACGATTAGTGAGTCTGTAATTTCTGGAAGCGCTTCTTTATTTACTTTTCCATTTGGCGTTAGAGGAACGCTCTCTATTTTAACAAAATAAGACGGAACCATATAGGCAGGAAGTTGTTTTGCCAAATATTCTCTTAGCGCTACTCTGTTGTTTTTTTCGCTCTCTATATAATAAACAGCGAGAACATCTTCTTCATTATTTTTCTTTACAGCCGCGACAGCTTGCTTAATCGTATCCGAAAATGACAATAATGCATTTTCTATTTCTGCTAGTTCAATACGATATCCTCTTAGTTTTACTTGATGGTCTTTTCTCCCAAAATATGCTAGATTTCCGTCCTCTTGCCATTTAGCCAAGTCACCAGTATCGTACATTTTTTGACCAAGGCAAAAAGGATTGTCTATGAATTTTTGAGAAGTAAGTGCTGCTTGATTAAGGTACCCATCTGCAATACCATCGCCTGAAAGATATAATCGTCCAATAATGCCCTCTGGTACTAATTGTAAATTGTCATCTAATATATAAGCTTGTGTATTGGTAATTGGTTTTCCTATAGGAATTGATGATGTATATTTTTTTTCTTTGGATAATTGATAATATGTGCTATACGTAGTATCTTCTGAAGGACCATATAAATTTCGGATTTCAGCATTTGTCAGTACTAATTTATTAGCGATGTCTACCGGAAAAGGTTCACCTGCCAAATTGATCACAGTTACATTTTCCAAAGAATATCCGGCTTCCAGAATACTACGCATACTGGAAGGAACCGTATTTAATAAAATCTTTTTATGCTTTTCCAGTTCAGAACCTATCTCTAAAGCATTGTTTAAAATTTTTATCGTTCTGCCTTCATACAAGGTGTAGAACATTTCATAAACAGAAAGATCAAAACAATGTGAAGTTGCAGCAAAAACAATATCAAATGATTCGCTATTGAATTCCTGAGAAGCCCAATTGATAAAAGTTCCTGCATTTTTATTGGTAATTACCACTCCTTTAGGACGTCCGGTTGTTCCTGAAGTGTAAATGATGTAAACTGGATCAGATGATTCTCTATGGAGTGTATTGTTTTCTTTTGAATACCAATTTTGATTGTCCAGAAACTGATTATAAACCTGAGCATCAATTACTAATTTGCAATTACTGTCTTTCTCAATATAATCTATTCGGTCTTCAGGATAATTTATATCAATTGGCACATATATTCCACCCGCTTTTAAAACAGCCAGAATAGAAATAAGCAGTTTTTCGGTTCTTTCAACTTTTATTCCAACGAAATCACCTTTTACAATAAAATATTCTTTTCTGAGATAATCTGAAAACTGATTAACCTGATCATTAAGCTCTTGGTAAGTTAAAACGGTTTCTTTATAAACAACAGCAATATTTTCCGGTGTTTTATAGGTTTGTTTTTCAATTATTTCTGCTAAAGAAATAGTATTCTCATAATTTTCAGAACTGAACTTATTTAAAAGATTTTCTCTTTCAAGATTTGAAACAACTGGAATTTCAAAAATTGGAATATCGATGTTGATTTCTAAGTTTATCAGCCATTCTTTAAATTTCGTTAAAAAATGAGTCGCAATTTTACTATCAGTAATTTGCTGAGAATATTCAAGAGATATTTTTAGATTCTTATTTAGCTCTTTTTCAACATGAAACATTATTCCAAATGCAATATCATGTTGTTTCTCGTAAATCCCATAATGAAATTGAAACGGAATATAATTTACATCTGGATTTAAAAAAATAGAATGATCTTCAGAATAACTAACGTATTTATAAACGGTCTGAATTTCTTCTCTAGTTTCTTGAAGAAATTCTTTTATTGTTTTTTTCTCAATTAATTCAAATTCAAAATACACATTTAGAGATTTTGAATCTATTATCATATTAGAACCAACTGTATTGCAATCTTCAAAATAACGCTGAAGAAGCATATTATATAATGCAATCAGAACGGTATATTCAGCGATTGTATTTTCTGCTGTGAGTTTATAAAAATAGGAAAGATCGTGTGCATCAATACTAATGTGATTTATAGAAGAAACATCAGAATAATTTTCTATCTGAGGAACAATATTACTTGTTTTTTTATGCCAATACTCTTTGGCAATTTTTTGATTTATTTGATGCATTGTGTGGTATTTTTATTTAAAAACTGATAATCTACAAGACAGTAGTTATTAGAATGCCTAAAATAATTTTGGAAGTGCTTTTTATATCTACAAATTCTATCTAATATGTAGACATAATTTTATTAACTCTTCATAAAAAAACACTATCTAAATCTATATTTTGATTAGCATTATAATATTTTCTGTCACAAATATTTCTTTTTAACATTTTCAGTTATAATATATATGACGAAAATAAGAGGAAAGAAGCAGTAAAAATTACGGGTTTTTAAAGTAAAAATTACGGGTTATAGAAATGCTTAAAAAGAAGATTTAAGCATGGAAAGAGAAATAAAAAACTGACTCTCTATTTTCGAAGAATAGAGAGTCAGTTTTACTAAAATTATGTAAAAAGATGTTTTTTTTGCACAAGCAGATTCACCAGAAAACAAAGAAATGAATCCAACTAAAATTTAATTTACTTCATTTAAAGAGGAAAGATTTAAGGTGACTTCAATTTTCGTTCCTTCATTTGGTTTTGATGTTATATTGAATTTTCCATTTAATGATATTGCCCTGTCTCTCATATTGTTAATTCCAATACCGCCTTTCCTGCTTTTAACATCAAATCCTACTCCATCATCTACAATAGTCAGCTTTAATATATTATGTTTTTTTCTATAAATTTTTACTTCACATTTTTTTGCATTTGCATATTTATTAACATTCAAAACCGCTTCCTGAATGATTCTGTAAAGATTAATTTTATAGATAATCTGAGTATTTCGCCAGTCGATATTATCATCATCTAAATAAGTAAACTTAGTTTGACTTATCTCTTTCTGATTTTCAATTAATGTGAGCAGTAAAATATTAAAATCGCTTTGTTCTAATAGCGAACTATTGCTTAACCCATGGGATATTGTACGTATTTCATTTTCAATATTCTGAAGTTCATATATATACCCTTTTCTTTTTTCGATTATTTCTACATCATTATTAGCATTAAAAAAACCTAAATTCATTCTTACACTGTAAATTTTATTCATAATACCATCGTGTAGCTCTTTGGCAATTTTTGTTTTTTCATTTTCTTTGGCATTAATAATTTTTTCATGCTGATCTGTAAGCAGCTGATAAATTTCTTCATTCGCCTGTTGTTCTTTTTTAAAAAACTTCAGTTCCTGATTTTTATATTTAAAATACCTTAAAACAATAATTATTAATAACCCCAGAATTAATACAAACGATGTAATCAAAATATAAAAATTTGTCTTGGTTAAAACTTTATTTTCATCCTCAATTCTTGATGTTTCATATTCTATTCGTGAATACTTGTCATGCGCATTTCTTTGAATTGTGTTTATACTATCGCTTACCTTAATATATTCACTAGTATAAAACAAACTATTTTTTTTGTCTACTTTATAAAGAAGCCTTAAAGTGGTCAAAATTTCATTGCTGCTTTTAATTTTAATAGCTAGATGATTTGCCTCATTTAAAACTTTAATAGAATTTACGGTATCATTTTGAGTCAAATAATACTCTCCTATATGTATTTTTTTATAAATAATATCCGGTTCCAGTCCAATACTATCGACTATCCTTAATGACTCAAATAACATAGGTCCTACGTATTTATAGTCTTTGCTTTTCATTTTAGAATAAGCCAGATTACTTAGAACATTGGCATATAGCCTTGGCCACCCTTCTTTTAGTTCATCCGTCAGTAATGGTTTAAGCTTTTCAATAGATTTAGAATATTCTCCCTGCAGATCATAAAGATTGCATACATTAATAATAGAAGTAATATTATAATTATTTATTTGATCCTTCTCATTACCTTTCATTTTATCTAAAACTTCCAAAGCCATATTATGATACTTTAAAGCTTCTTCATATTGAAGCAGCTTTTCAAGACAGTTCCCCATTAAAGTATTACAAGTATAAATTAATTCGTAATCTTTCGAACCTTTTAAATATTGTAAAGCTTTAGAAATTTCAACATTACATTCTATATAATTTCCATCATAAAATAAAACATACCCTTTATTAAATAGCATTCTAGCTACGTTATCATCATCATGCAGTTTAAAATAAATCTTTTCTGCCTGCAGATAATAAAAATAAGCACTGTCTTTTTTAGTATTTTCATAGCAGTCACCTACAAAATAAGATGCTTTTGCCATTCTAACACTATCGTGAGCCATTTTAGATAATTTTAAAGCCTTCAAACTAACGTTTAAAGATTTTTTGGGATTATTGATATAGTAATATTCAGACGCAACTTTTAAATAAGTATTTCTTATCTGCAGATTATTTCTCTGAGCTTTTAATACCAATACTGTAGAGTCCAGATATTTCTCTTTCTTGTCTCCTTTTAAATTATCTGCGTAATTCTTATCAAAGAAAATGATTGAATCATTTTCAGAGCTAGCTGAATCACTTTTCTTACAAGATAAAAAAAGGAAAAAGAGGATTAAAAAAGGAATTTGGTTTGAAATATTCAAAATTATATTTGTTTTGGTATTCCAAATATAACACTTTGAAATAAACCAAATCCTTTATAATCATCTATTAATTAACAATTAGCGCCTTGGTGGTTTTGGATTACTTGGATCACCATCGCTTTCTGTACTCAATACTGATTTTACCTTAGTTGAGTCTAATACCTGAGTCCCTGACTCTGCTTGAATTTTAATCTTACTAATAGCATTTTCTTCATTCTCAAAATCGTCGTTTGAGCACGAAACAAACAAGAAAGAAGTAAATAAAGAAATCATAAAAACAAGTCCGATTTTATACAAATTATTTTTCATAGAATATTAATTTTTTATTAACTGTGAATTATTTGTAAAAAAAAAACATTGATTTGTTTAAATTGTACGGTATTTCCGTAAAATTTTAATTAGATTTGGTTCAAATTGAATGTCTATATATGAATTTAAATATTTTGATAGTCGACGATCATCCCATGACAGTCGACAGCTACATTAACCTACTATCTAACAGCGAGTTAAATAAACATAATTTGCATTTCATAAAAGGTTATAATTGTCAGGAAGCTTACAATAAAATAAACATGTATGTGAAACAGAATACCCCCATACATTTTGCTTTATTGGATATAAGTATTCCTGCCTATAAAGAATTGAATATAAATAATGGAGTAGATCTCGCCCAGCTCATAAGAAAAAAATTCAATATGTGTAAAGTGGTTCTGCTCACTATGCATAGTGAAGCACTAACTGTAGATAAAATAATTAAACAAATTAATCCAGAAGGTTTTATCTCAAAAAGTGATATCAATTTTGAGTTATTTCCTGTGATATGTCAAAAAGTTTTAAACGGGGATTATTTTAAAAGTCCCACTATTATAGAATCTCAAAGGGAATTATTTAAAAAAAATATAAACTGGGACGATCATGACAGCCAGATTTTGATTTTAATATCTGAAGGGGTAAAAACTGTTAATCTTCCCAATTATATTCCTCTTTCAATGAGTGCTATTGAAAAACGAAAAGCCAATATAAAAGATCAGCTTTTAGAAGGAAGGGGCGGTGATAAAGATTTAATAGATAAAGCACGAAAATTAGGCCTGATATAATGTATAATCCATAAACAAACATAAAATGAGAACAATAAAATTTCTATTCCCCATTATGGCTTTTTTTCTTTCTCTTAATGCAACAGCCCAAAAGGAAGAAAAAGCTTTAGTTACTGAAACCATTCAAACCTATTTTGACGGCTGGATGACAGGAGATACGCTTAAACTTGGAAAAGCAATGCATGCTTCCTGCCATTTAAAACTTATTAAAGACAATGAAGTCTTAGTAATAGACCGAAAAACTTATTTAAGCAGATTTAAACTTCGTACAAAACTGCCTAATACTGAAGGCCGAATAATTGATATTAACATTACCAAAAACATTGCATCTGCAAAATGTGAGATAGAAACTCCTGAAAGATTATTTGTGGATTATTTTAACATGATGAAATTAAATGACAGATGGTATATAGTAGATAAAATCTCCACGAGTTCAGAAAAAAAATAACAAATACAATAGGATTTTGTATTATTAAGTGTAATTCCTTTTATCCGTATAAAAGTCTTAATCTCTGATTAGGACTTTTTTTTATAAACAGCAATTTTAGCAAATTAGCAACAACCGATATTCTCCTTCGTTTTCTATTGGTGCTCTATGAACACAAGGTAGTACTTTTTGTTTTGGATGATCTACAGCTAAACGCCAAAGATGTTTTACCCCTAAATTAATAGGTACTGCATCCTCATGCTGCTGGTAATGCAGATCAAAATAATTCTCCTTCAAAAAGTTTTCGAATTCTTCTTCTGTTCCATCATGCAGTTCTTTTAGTTTCTGCCTGATTTCTGGAATTAGAATTTTTTGCTGTGCCTGAGAATTGGGAATAATATCACTTGCCGCTCCGTGATAGGTACATAAAAAAGTATCCGTCGCAATAGGTGAACGGTCCACATGAAAAGAATAAACATCAGTCGATATGAAATCAAATTCATCATCGCGCTCATAACACTTCAATAAATTAAGAGAGGGCGAAGCGCCAAAATCAGTTAATAATTGCAAATCCTTTAAGATTATTTCCCTTGCTGCATTTCCCTTTTCTGAGAGTTCGAGTGCCATTAAATCTTCAGGATAAACTTCTGTGATATTTTCCTTTAAAGATAATTTAGCGGTGATCTCTGCAAAATCGCCATCCAAATTTCTATACCAGCAAAGGGCATTTTGTTCACCCTCAAAATCAGTATGCACAAGCTCAGAAAAAGAAGATACGATGCCAATTTGATTGCTGGTAGAAAATGTAGTATTCATTTTGTTGTATAATAAACTAGTTATTGCATGTATCGCAAAAATAAGCAATCGAAGTGTTTTACAATAGATTTTAATTAAACCTTGCTCTAAACTTTAAAGGTGTTTCATTTGTTTTGTTTCGAAACAATTTGCTAAAACTTTGCAGATGCTCAAAACCTAATTCATACGCTATTTCGGAAACTGATAAATTAGTATTTGAAAGCTTTTCCTTTGCTTTTTCAATCAATTTTTCGTGAATGTGCTGTTGTGCATTTTGTCCTGTCAAAGTTCGCAGCATATCGCTGAGATAACCAGACGATATTGCCAGACTATCTGCTAAGTTTTGTACAGTTGGAATTCCTTGATACGATTTTTTTTCATTATCAAAATGATCATTCAATAATTGTTCAAATTTATCAAGAAGAGTATTATTTATTGTTTTCCGAGTAATGAATTGTCGCTTATAAAATCGTTGGGCATAATTTAATAATAACTCAACCTGAGCCAAAACCACATCCTGACTTAATTCATCTATTCTGTTCATTAATTCATCTTCGATATTTCTAAAAAGGCTTAAGATAATTTCTTTTTCTTTTTCAGATAAATGAAGAGCTTCGTTCACTGAATAAGAGAAAATTCATATTTTTTGATTTTTAAGGCCAAAGGAGAATTCAATAAAAAATCCGGATGAATTAAAATAGCGGCTTCTCTCCCGCTGCATCCCGATTCTCTTGGTTCATTTTCATGTTGCGCTACAATTTGATTAGGAGCTGCAAAAAAAAGACCTCCTTCATTAAAATCAAAATGGGTTTGTCCATAACGAAGTGAGCCTCCAAGATTGGGACGAAAAGATATTTTATAATAGCTTAAAACATGGCTTTCTGTTGGAGGAGTAAATCCCAGATTTGAATCAATACCGTTCAGTACCGTAATTAAAGGATGCAATGGAGGCGGTCCACCGAAAGCTTTCAGACCTTCTGCTAGTGAAGTAAATTTACTTGGAGCATTATTTTTTTTCGCCATGGTGCTTTTTTTTCTGTTACAATTTAGGAAATAAAAAAGCAGCAGAATCTCTGCTGCTTAAATTTAATTTTATTTAGCCTTGTGCAGCTGCCGCAATATCCTGCCATTCTTCCCAAACTTTGATGCGATCTGAATATGCCTGGCGGATTTCATCCAGATTATGGCTTCCCAAAAACATTCTTAATGGCGGCTGTTCTGCGTCTACAAGCTTTAATACAGCTGCGGCAGTAGCATTGGGATTTCCTCTTTCCAGCTTGCTCAGATTTTCGAAAACCATATTTCGTATTGATTCATATTGAGGAAGGTTTTCTGAAAATTTAAGTGAATTTTCACTTCCAAATTCTGTTGCGTACGCTCCCGGTTCAATAATTGTAACATTAATTCCGAAAGACTTGACCTCAACAGCTAAACTTTCGTAGATGGCTTCAAATGCCCATTTAGAAGAACAATAATATCCAATTAGTGGAACTACATAATGTCCTAAACTGCTTGAAGTTCCTAAAATATGTCCAAAACCTTGTTCTCTCATAATGGGCAAAACGGCTTGAATAACCGAAACCGGACCTAATATATTGGTTTCATACATCGCACGAATTTCATCTGTTTTGGCTTCTTCAACTGTTCCAACTAATGAATATCCTGCATTGTTAATGACAATATCTAATCTTCCGAAATATTCATGTGCGTTTTTTACAGCATTCTCAACTTGTGCTGGTTGAGTAACATCTAAAGGCAGAATCAAAACGTTGTCACCATATTTATCTTTAAAATCTGAAATACTCTCAACATTCCTTGCTGTAGCGGCTACTTTATCGCCTCTTTCGAGTGCCGCTTCTGTCCAAACTCTTCCAAAACCTCTGGAAGTACCTGTTATAAACCATACTTTTGGTTCGTCTATTTTTACTTTTGTCATACTATTTTTCTACTAAAAATTAATAAGACAAAATTGAGGAATACCAATTTCAAAATTTTAGTCAAAATGCGGAATTTTGTAACCTAAACGAGGCAAAATAGGTTCCGCTAAATGAGGATGAAATTGCTTATTCCATCCTTCGGTTATAAAAAGAATCAAAAATGACATAAAAAAAACCTGTAAGATTTACAGGTTTTTCAAAATTATAACTAACATTATTAACACTAAAAATTACTCTTATTACTTATTTTGAAAATTCAAATTTGTTTAGTTTTTTCCAGCTTCCGCGTGTAAAATCTGGAATTTCAACTGGTGCTGAATTATTATCCAAAGAAATTTCTGTTAATGGACTTAGGCAAGACCATTCGGCTAAATCGTAAACATCCATGTCTAAAGGAAGTCCTTTTTGAAGGCAATAAAACATACGATAATCCATAATAAAATCCATACCGCCGTGTCCACCAACTTTTTTAGCCATCTCTTCTATATCTTTTACAATTGGGTTTTTATATTTTTCCATCAAAAGTTTTTTAACATCTTCAGAAACAAATTCTTCTGCATTTAGGTTTTGATAATTTTTGGCAATTTCGGCTCCGGCTTCTTTCGCATCAATTGCATAACCTTCAACTGGATATTTGTTTGCAAAACCTTTTGTTCCTGATAATTGATACATTCTGCTGTAAGGTCTTGGACTTGTAACATCATGCTGAATCTGGATTGTTTTACCCATTTCGGTACGAATCATAGTCATGGTATGATCTCCATTTCTAAAATCTTTTACTTCTTCGCCTGTCTTTTCTTTTATAAAAGCTGGATTTCCTACTGCTTTTGTATCCATCGAAACCAAGAAATTCATTTTATCACCACGGTGAATATTTAAGGCTAAACAAGCTGGCCCCATTCCGTGTGTTGGATAAATATCTCCTCTATGTTTACGGTTATAATCCATACGCCAGTTGTTCCAATATTCTCCCCAATAGGGCTGAAGTCCGTGTATATAAGAACCTTCTGCATGCAGAATTTCTCCAAAAACACCTTGCTGTGCCATATTTAAGGTGGTTAATTCGAAGAAATCATAAACACAGTTTTCAAGCATCATACAATGTTTTCTTGTTTTTTCGGAAGTATCGATAATATCCCAGATTTCTTTCATGGTTAAAGCACCCGGAACTTCAACGGCAACGTGTTTTCCGTCATTCATGGCCTGTATGGCAATACTGGCGTGATGCTTCCAATCAGTAACAATATATACTAAATCTACGTTGGGAAGTTTTGTCACTTGTTTCCAGCCGTCTTCACCAAAGAATTCTTGTGCTTTTGGTTTTCCGTGTTTTACCAAAGTATCGTTAGCCCCTTTTGTTCTTTCTTCAAGCATATCACAAAGCGCTACGATTTCGACTCCTGGTATGTGTGTTATTCTTTCGACAGCACCTGTTCCGCGCATTCCTAAACCAACGATTCCTACTCGTACCACAGGAATTGCCGGAGCAGCCAAACGAAGAACATCTGTCTGGCCTTTGGCTCTTTTAGGAGCTTTCGTTTTGATAAGCTGAGCAGAGATATCACAAACCTTTAACAGCATAAATGCTATCAATAAAATTTTTAAACTTGAACTTTTCATTTTTATGTATTTAATGGTATAATAGGGTTAGACGTTTTAATTGTAATCGTTTATTTTTTTAGACTTTTATATACGTTTTGTTTTTATGCATGTACCAGAGTATGAAATATAAAATTCCAAAACCTGCTAAATCGCAAAATGCATCATAATAAGAACCTGTAAATTGTTCAAAACCATAAAAAACTTGTTTGGCAATTAATGAGAAATTAAAAACATGTGAACCAACATAAGCTGCAATTGCATTTACTCCGATAACTTTAAAAGGATAAGCCCATTTTGTATATCCTTTTACATCGATAATCCAGTAAAAAAGTGCTAGTAAAACAAAGCTGATTCCTGATGAGAATAATACAAAGGAACTTGTCCATATTTTTTTGATAATGGGATGCCAGATTCCTATAAGCAACGAAATAGAAAAAGTGATTATTCCGATTACTGCAAGATACAACGCTATTTTGGGTCTTGGCATTGAGGACAAAAGTAATTCTCCTGCAAATAATCCTGATAAAGTGGTTGCTGTAAATCCGAGTCCGGTTAAAAGCCACGAATATTGTGTTTGATCATAAAAACGTCCAAAAACCTGTTGATCGATATAAATTGAAAGATTTTTATTGGGAAGAAGCTCAAAATGATGTCCAAAAAAATCAGGAACGCTTAACAAAACGGCATATAAAATAAGACAAACGGCAAAGAATATATACCTTCCTTTTTTGGACAAATTCAGATAGGCAATACATGAAAACAAATATCCAACTGCAATGGCTTGTAATGTATTGCTAAATATGTGAAATTTTGAAATGTCAAGAAATAATAAATTTCCTTGAACGATCCATCCTAAAATAAACAGAATTATAAATCGTCTAAAAATATGAGCATAGACATTCTGATTTGATGCTGCATTTCTTTTTCCTAATGAAAATGGAATTACAACGCCAACTACAAACAAAAACAAGGGCATTATAACATCATAAAAATGAAATCCAAGCCATTCCGGATGTTCAAACTGATCTGCCAATGATTTTGTAAAATCGATTTTAGCTGCTGCATTTAAATTATAAAAGAATCGGTCTGCAACGATTATCATTAATAGATCAAATCCTCGCAAAACATCTACAGACATTAATCGGTTGTTGGTTATGATTTTATTCATTTTGTCTATATTCTTTTCAGTTGAAACTTTTTAAGAAATAATCCGCGTATTTTTCTGTTTTTTGAAAAGTCAAAATACCGCGGATCATTTTTAATATTGTAACTCGATAGCTTACGCCATTAAATTCAGAAAATTATCTCTCCAAAAAACTTTTACTTAATGGCGTATTTTGACCGGCTATCGATGACAAACTACAATTCTAAAGTTGAAAACTTAGGTGCTTCGGGGAAATTAGCAACTGCCGCCCATCCCGACGTCATTTCTGTAATCGCAATACCAATTGAGCTTCCTAAAGTTCCTAACTGTGATTTTGGAATACTAAATTCAATTGCATTTGTAGTTGCAGATAAGCTGACAATTCCAGAAGCTGTTAAGCTTGATCCAGAACCTGCAATGGCGCTCCAGCCCCAGCCTCCATTTGGATCTGTATGGTTATAAAATGATCCCCAGCCGTTCGTTACTAAAGGCCCTTCAAATAAAAATTCTGCTCCAGAACCTTGAGGCCAATTGCCGTGTAAAAATCCAGTCTGCGTATTGCCATCAGTATTGATATACATATCTACCAGTTCCATCAGCATTTTTTTGTTTCCTTCTAAATAAACATTGACATTTGGACCGCCTGCCCAGATTTTAATTTTCTGAATAGAACCGTTACCAGAAGTATTTTCATCGGTTACGGGAACATCATTCCAATCCGCAAATTTTCCATCTATTTTAATATCTACTATTATAATTTTTGGAGCATTTATCACTTTTGTCACAAAAGATTCTTCTCCAGCATCATTGGTTACTGTTAAAGAAACTCTGATTTCTCCTCCAATTTTATAGGTATAAACAGGATCTTTTTCATTAGAAACATAATACAGATCACCAAAATCCCATCTGTATTTGGTTCCATTTGTGGAAAGATTCGTAAAAGTAAAGGTACTTCCGTCATTGGTAAATGAAAAATCTGCGACTGGTTTATTTGCCGAATCAGAAGCATTATTATCGCTAGAACAAGCTGTAAGCAGTAAAAAAGCCGACAGTATTGCTAGAAACTTGGTTAGTTGTATTTTTTTCATGGTTTTTAATTTAAATGTTTTACGAACTATTTAATGATAACCGTTTGTGATAATTTGTTGAATCCAGTTGTACTTTCCCAAACCCCTGTATTAGCAAAACGAATGCAATAGTCTGGTCTTTCGGATAGTTTTGAAGAACTGTCTTCAATTTTTAAAAGTAATTCGTAGGTTCCTGCTGGAATACTGGACAAACTCACCGATTCTTTTAAATTAAAAGAAACTCTTGGAACTACTTTTCGAACATCAAAGTCTAATTTTTTCTTATAAACTGTTCCATTTGCAGTCGATCTTAAAATTAGATAGGCATTTTTAGGATTATACACTGGCGCAAATCCAGTATTATTTACTATCGCATTTAATGCCAATGTTCCGTTAACCGATGCTTGTTTTGTAACACTGGAAGATGCTAATGCTAGTCTATAACCAAGCTTTCTTTCAAAATCTGTAAAACAGTTGTTATTTCTCCATTCTTGTAAAACTGGTCCATAATAATCCAGATTCAAATACGTCCATTTTAAAAGTGTCATTTCTTTTTCTGCTATGCTGCAGCTTGCAATTGGAACATCAGTTGGCGGACAGGTTTCTCCTCCAGTTGGAACGAAAAGCGCCTCGTTGCTTACGTATGTTTTTTCGGCAGTTACATTTACGTACGTTCCGTAATCATCGACACTTGCCATAAAACAATCGTTATGAAAACCTAAACGTGCTGTATTTGTCGTTCCGTAACCCACAGTGGCATCCATTGCGGTTGTTGTGGCCACAAAATCTTGTTTTATTTTTGGCGTTCTTACTTGAATTTTAATTTCTTTTGGAAACGTAGCCAAAAGTTTATCCAAGATCAATTTTTTATTTGCTGGTGTAGTAAGCTGATTGGTCGTGTAATACCATTCGCCCCACGCACCCACAAAACCAGCCTGTACAAAGGCAATTACGTCTTTGTTATCTTCAAGAATTGGTTTTAATTGGTCTAAATGTCCCGAAATAACGGCAGCCGAAGCATCTGTACCATCTTGAGCATCTGTATAAGCAAAACGCAAAACACATTTTAATCCTGACTCTCTCAAACGAGTAAAGTCGGTTTTGATAAGGTCTAACTGAGTCTGGCTTAAAGCTGAGGTTTTGAATTTTTCTAAATAATACAAACGCAGAATGAGGCTTACATTTTCTTTTTTCAGATTATTCAAAGACGCCGCTGTCATGGCTGATCCTTCAGAATTTACCTGCCAAGTGTGCATAAATCCACGTTCTGGATTTGTAAAAACTTCATTAGAAACTGTATAAGTTACTTTTTCGTCTCCACTTGTTTCTTCTTTGTTATCACCTCCATCACTCTGACAGCTGGAAGCAAAATTTAAAAAAAGAAAAAATGCTATTAATAAATGTTTCATATCCTTTATAATTAAATTATCTGATTAATACTTTTAAAATCTTTCTTAAAAAGAAATTAATTATATCCTTGGTTCTGAATAAATTTCCCTTTTCCTTCGCTTATTCTTTCTAATGAAAAAGGAAATAATGCTTTATAAGGCGCGCTTTGGCTTGCTGATCCATTTAAGGCAAGTGCGTGTTCTGTAAATTTCCCGTGTCTGATTAAATCGGAACGGTATTGCCCGTTTTCACACCAATATTCGTGAGATCTTTCTAAAAGAATCATTTCGTTAAACTTAGCTAGTGATGCATAGTTCGCCAATGTAATTTCGCTGATTTTTGCTCTCTTTCTCACGATATTAACTAAATCAATGGCTTCTTGTGTTGGCGTTCCTGTTTT
Organism: Flavobacterium endoglycinae; assembly: GCF_017352115.1. NCBI lineage: Bacteria > Pseudomonadati > Bacteroidota > Flavobacteriia > Flavobacteriales > Flavobacteriaceae > Flavobacterium > Flavobacterium endoglycinae. Next base: position 4,302,713 of record NZ_CP071448.1, on the reverse strand, counting down.
GTTGGCAATAGCTTCTGCTTTCGATAATAAAACATCTGCATAACGGTACACAATTATGTCTACGGTTGTCAAAGCTGTTGTTCTGGCTGCATCTGGATCAATTTTTAACGGAATTGGTCCTAACTGCATGTAATTTGCGGGATTTTGTCTGTTGTATGTTACGCCGTCGGTTCCTGTAAATTCGGCAATAAGTGCTTCTTTACGAATATCTGTTGCTTCAAAAGAATCATAAAAAGTCCATGAACTCTGAATCGTTCCATAACCGCCGCGTCCTGGAAAGTTAGCTGGTAAAACCATTAACTGCCATTGGTTTTCGCTTGTTCCTGCATAATCTGCTGGAACTGCCCATATTACTTCTTTACTATCAACTGGCGCTTTAATATCCCACATTCCAGCGTAATCTTCTTCAAGAGCATAATAATTCATACCGATAATTGCATTGGCTTGTTCTTCAACTTCCGCCCATCTTTTTTCATGAAGGTATAATCGTATCAAAATCATTCTAGCCAATCCGCTGCTGAATCTTCCATACGCTGTTTCAGAAGGAGATTTTAAATCTGCTGCGGCATCTTTAAGATCGTTTTCAATAAAACTTACCATTTGAGTATTGGAAAGTCTTGCCAAAGGTTCTTCTTTCAAAGGATTTTGAAGGATTTCCAAAGGTGCCACTACAAGCGGACCGTACATATCAAAAAGTTCGTACGCCAATAATCCTCTTGCGCATTTAATTTCGGCAATAGCTTGTTTTTTAACCAGCTCATTTACTTTAGACTTTTCGATTCTGTCGATACTCAAAGTCATTCCGCTGATTTTATTATAAAAAGTATCGTAAAAACGTGTCACGGCAGTTGTCGTAGCTTTATAACTGTGTAAAGATGCTTCTTGCTGTACTCCATAAGGTCCTTGAAGGATTTCTGTTGTAGCATCGAGCATAAACATCAATCCATTTTCAGATGTGCTGTGAATTCCGTTTCCATAAGAACCTCTAAGCGGATAGTATGCTGAAGCCACAATAGCTTGAATATCTGCCTCTGAACTTGGAAATATACTCGGATTAATCTCATCGTAATTGATAGATTCTAAATCATCACTGCATCCTGAAAAAACAAGCAGCAGTAAAACTATTGTATAATATTTAAAATTTTTCATATCTTCTTTATTAAAACTTAAGATCAATTCCTACTGTATATGTTTTTACGTTTGGATAGGCAGCAGCATATCCGTCTGTTTCAGGATCTATACCATCATATTTGGTAATGGTAAAAAGATTTTGTCCGTCTAATCGAATCGCAGCACCCTGCATGTATTTTCCAAACCATTTTTTTGGAAGATTATAACTCAACGAAACGCTTTGTAAACGAACAAATGAAGCATCCTGCATAAAGAAATCTCCAGAACCGTATTGTGTATATCCAAAATGCGAACCCGGACGAGTATTTGTTGGATTATCCGGTGTCCATCTATTGTAAATGCTTCTAAGTGCATTTCGTCCGTTTTGTGCTACTCCAACAGCTGTTACGCCGTAAGCGAAATCCGTTTGATCGACAATTTTTCTTCCAAACATTCCATTGAATTGAAAATTAAGCTGGAAGTTTTTCCAAGTAATTGTATTTCCTAAACCAGCTACAAAATCAGGGTCAGATGATCCAAGTAATACATAATCGGCATCGTCAATTTTACCATCAGGTGCTCCTGTTCTCAAGAATACACCATTTTCATCTGTTACAGGATTTCCTGCCGCATCTCTCACAAAACCATTAAGGTCTTTAATTTTTATTTGTCCAGGATATAAATCCGGTTGTGCAGGAACTACTTCTCCAATCTGCATTACGCCATCGGCAATTTGGCTGTATTGTGCACGTACTGGATCATTATAGCTCATATAAACTGATGGTTTCCAGTCTGGAGCTCTTTCTTTCCAGTTGGTTCTAAATCTAGAATATGTAAATGTACTTTTCCAAGTAAGATTAGGATTGTTTATGTTCACTGTACTGACAGTCAACTCTAAACCTTTACTTTGTGTACTTCCTATATTGGCCCAAACAGTGTTTATTTCTTGGTAACTATTAATTGGTTTTAAAGTTAATAAATCAGAAACCACTCTATCGTATATTTCGAATGATCCCGAAACTCTTCTATTAAACAACTCAAAATCAACTCCTAAGTTTTTCTCTGTAGTAGTTTCCCATTTTAAATCAGGGTTTTCAAGTCTTGAAGGAAAAACACCAATTAAAATGGATTCATCTGGATTTAAGTACGCTGGCTGTGCGTAGAAAGCTCCAAATGCGCTTCCTCCAATTGAGGCATTACCTGTTTGTCCATAACCAAATCTAACTTTCATCTGCGAAACATAATTGTTTATTGATTTCATGAAAGATTCTTGAGAAACATCCCAACCCAATGCAATTGAAGGGAATAAACCGTATTTATTATTTTTTGCAAAAACACTCGCTCCATCACGACGAATTGTCGAAGTCAGCATGTATTTGTCTTTGTACGAATAATTAAATCTAGTAAAATAAGAGATAAAGTTATTTTCGGATTTTGAAGATGCTGTAACTTTAGTTCCAGCACCAGCATTCATATTATTCCAAAGGAAAGCATCTGTAATAAAGTTACTGTTTCCTAATGTAGCCGCTTCTGTTCTATACGTCTGCTGAGAATATCCAACCATTAAACCGAAAGTATTATCTTCCATTAATTTTGTGGTATAGTTTAATGTGAAGTCGAACAAATCATCATTTTTTTCTTGTGAATTTATGGAGGCTTTTCCGTTTTCCAAAGCGCCATACAAAGTTGTTCTTGGCAGATACGTACTTCTTTTAGAATTTCCCTGATCAAATCCAGCCTGAAATCTTGCTGTAAGTCCTGCAATTGGTTTTATTTCTGCGTAAAAGTTCGTTAACGATCTGTCGATAACACCTTCATCTGAAATGGTCAATAAAGAATAAGGATTAGGTTCTAAGGCACTATCTGGGTTTATAGGATAGTTTCCAAATTCATCAATTGCAGCAATATGAGGACCTTGCTGAATAGCTGCTCGTATAATTCCTGAATTTTCAAACTGAGCCAAATCTTGTCCTGTCACAGGATCAAATTGTCCTCCTAATTGTGAGTTTTGATTTTTGATTCGGCTTTTGGTCATGTTCATACCAAAATTGATAAAATCAGTTAATTTTTGATCGATGCTGAAATGAACGGTGCTTCTTTTTAAACCTGAATTTCGAATAACTCCTTCTTGGTTAAATAAATTTCCTGATAAAAAGTATTTTGTCGATTTTGTTCCTCCGCGCAATGAAAGGTTATTTTGCTCAATCATTCCGTCTCTTGTTACTAATCCAAGCCAGTCAGTTCCTTTTCCGGCATTTCTAATCTGCTCGTCAGAGTAAATTCTTTTGTATGGAATTCCGTTTACCGGCGCTGCATTAGCTTCTTCTAAGGTTTTTGGCGAATAAGGATACACTTTATTAATGAATTCCCAGTTTTCTCTGGCAGCATCATTTCTAAGCTGCATCCATTCTTTTAAATCCAAAACTTCATAGCTGTCATTGTATTTTTGATACGAATATGAACCTGAATAATCTACTCTCACATCGCCTTCTTTTCCTTTTTTAGTGGTAATTAAAATAACACCATTTGCTGCTCTAGCTCCATAAATGGCTGTAGAACTGGCATCTTTTAAAACCTCAATCGATTCGATATCATTAGGGTTAAAAGAATTTAAAATACTTTGGGTTCCTCCTGTATAACGATTTCCTGTTCCCGGCTGCTGCAAGTTGGTAACTGGAAATCCGTCAATAACAATTAAAGGATCATTACTGGCATTAATAGAACCTGCACCACGAATTTGAATGTTAAATCCACCTCCTGGCTGTGCACTATTTTGGGCTATCTGCAAACCGGCAACTTTACCTTGAAGTCCCGTTAAAACAGATGGTGCCGAAGATAAAGTAAGTGTTTCTCCTTTTACAGAAGAAATAGCTCCTAATACGTTTTTCTTTTTCTGAGTTCCATAACCTACTATTACCACCTCATTCAACGTTTTTGATGCTGGAACCATCGAAACTTTAATATTGGTTTGATTGGCAATCAAAACTTCTTTATTGTCATATCCTACATATGAAAACACTAAAGCTTCTGTTGTAGAAGGAACCACAATGGTAAAAGTTCCGTCAAAATCTGTTGTTGTACCTCTTGGAGAACCTTTTGGTAAAATAGTTACTCCAATCATTGGCTGTCCTAATTCGTCTAAAACAACACCTTTTATAATGATATCGGCTTCTGATTTTTTATTTATAATTTCTGATTTTTCGCTGCTGTCTGACGATGATGCGGCGTTTACTTTGAAAACAGAAACTACCAGACATAAAATAGTTATGATTGCTTTTAAACTGAATTTTATTTCCTGATAGTTACCGTACAGTAACTTGTTATTTTTTTTCATATTATTTTGGTTAGTTAAATGATTAATGAAAAACAAACTTTGTGTGTCTAAAAAATTGGTTAGATTTTTTATTTCATTCACAAAGTGAAGAGTTCGGTTTATGTCTTTTTTGATGTCATAATTTTTTTCATTGGTTTTTGTTTTTGTTCGGTTATTTTTTTTGATATTCTTTTTTCAGTTTCTTTTTCTCACTTAAAATCAACTGATTATTTTCTTTTTGTTTTAAAATCTCACTTCCGTTTTTTGGCTTTTAAAGTGTCATGTTTTGTACTTCGAAAACGGATAAAAAAAAGCTTTTTTTCTACTTACTTATGGCTAAACTAAATAATAATTTTTAATAAACAATGGCAAAACCGAAAAAATGTGTTCGTGCACATGAAAAAAGTGTTTTCGAGCACATTTTTTAAAAAAAGTATTACTAAATTCATACCTATTTTAAAATTATAACCTGTAAGAATTCAAACATTTATCAAAAAAAATTAATTATATTTTTAAAATCAATTGAAAATATTTGATATTCATTTAATTATAAAAATCAACAAAGTATCCTTTTTAGTAGATTTTATTGATCTTTTGCTTCGATTTTTAAATATATTTTTAATAGAAATTCTTCGTCAAATCTTACAATAATGCTTCTATTTCAACTATGAATTTTGAGGCTAAATCATCTGCTTTTTTCTGCGAAATACTTTCGGTATAAATCCTCACGATTGGTTCGGTATTCGACTTACGCAAATGCACCCATTCGTTTTCAAAATCAATCTTAACGCCATCGATACAATTTGGTTTTTCATTGCTGAATTTCTCAGTTAATTTTGTCAAGATCTCATCAACGTTTATATCTGGAGTCAGTTCAATTTTACTTTTACTCATAAAATATTCTGGGTAACTTTCTCTAAGTTTTTTACACGAAATTTTAAGATTCGCTAAATGAGATAAAAATAAGGCAATACCAACCAACGAATCCCTTCCATAATGCGATTCTGGATAAATGATTCCGCCGTTTCCTTCTCCTCCAATAATGGCATTGGTAGTTTTCATTAATTCAACCACATTTACTTCTCCAACTGCACTGGCTTCATAAGCTCCGCCATGTTTTTGAGTAATATCGCGTAAAGCGCGCGATGATGATAAATTTGAAACGGTATTTCCTTTTGTTTTTCCTAAAACATAATCAGCGCAGGCAACCAATGTATATTCTTCGCCAAACATAGAACCATCTTCGCAAATTATGGCCAAGCGGTCTACATCTGGATCTACCACGATTCCAAAATCAGCTTTTTCTGTAACGACCAATTCTGAAATATCCGTTAAATGTTCTTTTAAAGGCTCTGGATTATGTGGAAAATGTCCATTTGGTTCACAATATAATTGTATGCATTCTACTCCCAATTTTTCAAGCAAAGCAGGAACTGCAATACCTCCCGTTGAATTAACGGCATCAACAACAACTTTAAAACCTGCTTTTTTAATGGCTTCGTTATCAACCAAAGGCAGTTTTAAAACTTCATCAATGTGTCGGTTTATATATCCTTCTTTCTTTTCATATTTCCCTAAATCATCAACTTCAGCAAATAAGAAATTTTCATCTTCGGCAATATTTAGGATTTTCTCACCTTCAACTGCGTTCAAAAACTCGCCTTTCTCATTTAATAATTTTAAAGCATTCCATTGTTTGGGATTATGACTTGCTGTAATTATAATGCCGCCATCGGCTTTGTCAAGAGTTACGGCAACTTCAACAGTTGGAGTTGTCGACAAACCAATATCGATTACGTTTATTCCTAATCCGGTAAGTGTATTGGCAACCAGATTGCTGATCATTTCACCAGAAATTCGGGCATCTCTACCAATAATTACGGTTAATGATTCATTTGAGTTTTCGCTTTTAAGCCACATTCCATAAGCTGCGGCAAATTTCACCGCATTTACCGGAGTTAAATTTTCATTGACAACCCCGCCAATTGTGCCTCGTATTCCTGAAATTGATTTTATTAATGCCATTTTTGTATAATATTTATGCTGTGAAAAATTTAACCGCAAAGTGCGCAAAGTCTTTACGCAAAGCTCGCTAAGTAGTTTTTTTCTAGTTTAATTTTCAATTCAAAGTCCGCAAATCGATATGTAAGCTAAGTACAGTTTTTAAAAATCTATCTAATCCTTTTAATCTGTGGCAAAAACTCTAACCCCTTTTTATTAAACTTAGAATCTTAGCATCTCAGAACCTTAGAACCTTCTTAGTAATGCCATCTCACAAATGCTTCCATTGCTGCATAGCTCGATAGTCCCATTTGCTGGTAAACAATTGCGGTTTCGCGGTTTCTGTCTTCGGCTCTCTGCCAGAACTCTCTTGAATCAGTTCCCTGGAAAACAACACCGTCTTTCTGAGACTGGTGTTTGAAGATTCCGTGGCGTTTTGCCAGAACCTGGTCGGGACTCATCGGAACTGCCATTTCAACTTCGTCAATCCCCCATTCCTGCCAAGCACCTCGGTATAACCATAACCAGCAGTCATTCATGAATTCTTTCGGCTTCAGTTTTTTAACCGACTCAAAAACCGCATCAAGGCAGACTTTATGCGTGCCGTGCGGATCTGCTAAATCTCCTGCCGCATAAATCTGGTGCGGTTTGATTTTTTCAATCAGATCCATCGTAATCTGGATATCTTCCTGCCCGATTGGTTTCTTCTCGATGGTTCCTGTTTCATAAAAAGGAAGTTCCATAAAATGGATCTGTTCATCAGGAAGCCCCACAAAATGGCTCGTTGCCCTAGCCTCTCCTTTTCTGATCAGTCCTTTTATATAGCGGACTTCAGGAATATCAATCTCGCTGTTCTTTTTGTTTTCTAAAAAAGTCTGTGCTTTTTTGTAGATATTGTCGGCTTCCCCGCTTTTAATCCCGAATTTTTCGTTGTAGTCAATCACGAATCTGGCAAAACGGAGCGCTTCATCATCGGCAACTGCAATATTTCCAGATGTCTGGTACGCTACATGCACTTCATGCCCCTGCTCCTGCAGACGCATAAAGGTTCCTCCCATGCTGATAATATCATCATCTGGGTGCGGACTGAAAATCAGAACACGTTTTTTTGCAGGCTCTGCTCTTTCAGGACGGTTGGTATCGTCTGCATTGGGTTTTCCGCCCGGCCAGCCCGTAATGGTATTCTGCAGTTTATTGAATATTTTGATATTGATATCGTAAGCCGGACCTGAATCTGCCAGCAGATCGCTCATTCCGTTTTCGATATAATCGGCATCGGTAAGCATTAAAATTGGTTTTTTAAGGTCTAATGCCAGACCTAAAACCGCTTTTCTGGTCAGTTTATCCGTCCAGACAATTTTCTCCACCAGCCACGGTTTGTTGATTCTGGTAAGTTTTGAAGAAGCTTCTTTATCCAGAATAAAAACAGCATTATCATGTTCCTGTAAAAATGAAGCCGGAACTCTGTTCGTTACTTCATCTTCAACTGATCTTTTAACAATATTCGCTTTTCCTTCTCCCCAGGCTAGTAAAATCACTCTTTTCGCTTCCATGATTTTTTTCACGCCGAGTGTGATTGCCGTTCTCGGCGTATTGTTCAATCCGAAGAAATCTTTGCTTGCCGCCACTCTTGTGATATGGTCCAGAGCCACCAGACGTGTTTTTGAGTTCTGGAGCGATCCCGACTCATTAAAACCAATGTGCCCGTTTCCTCCGATTCCCAGAATCTGCAGATCGATTCCGCCCAGTTCTTCGATTTTGGCTTCGTACTCATGGCAGTAATCCGCGATCTGTTCTTTGGTTAAAAGTCCGTCCGGGATATGGCAGTTTTCAGGTAAAATATCGACATGGTCAAACAGAAGCTCTTTCATAAAACGGACGTAGCTGTTGATTGAGTTCGGCTCCATCGGATAGTATTCGTCCAGATTAAAACTGATTACGTTTTTGAAACTAAGGCCTTCTTCTTTATGAAGACGAACCAGTTCGGCATAGAGTCCTTTTGGGGAAGATCCTGTTGCCAGACCTAAAATACACGGTTTGTTTTCTTTTTGTTTTGACTGGATTAAAGCGGCAATTTCCTGCGCAACAGCTTTTGAAGCCTCACCCGAATTTTCAAATACAACCGTATTGATGTTTTCGAAGCGTTTTTCAAATCCTGTCGCTTTGTCTATTTTACTTTTTAACATGATATAGTTTTTTATTTTAATGTTTTTATGCGTTTGAAAAAGGCATAAGTTGAGTTGAGCATGTTCAAATACCAGATTTGAATGCTTTAAAATTGTTTTATAAATGAAATGTTATTTTATATAAACGTTGTCAATTTGTAGCTTTACCAGCTTCTGTATTTATGTCCTTTGAATGCAAAAAAGATAATTACGAGATAAGCGGGAATTAATATTGAATATGCCAATTGATTACCGCTTTTTGCTGTTTCAACAATTCCGGAGGCTTCATTTGATGCATTAATAGTATCTGCAAGCATTCCGTATAATAAAGGAAAAACAGCTCCGCCAATGATTCCCATAATTAGAATTGCGCCTCCAATTTTTGTAAATCCACCCAAATCCTGAAGTGCCATCGGCCAGATTGCAGGCCAGCAAAGTGCATTTGCTAATCCGAGTAAGGCCACTAAAATAATCACTAGTGGTAATTGCGGAAGTCCCGGCAGTTCGATCATAATTTTTGGAGAGAGAATAACGATTAAGCCCACCAAAATGAGTCCTAAAAATCCCGAAACTTTTAAAGCAAAAACCTGTGAAACGTATTTTGGAATCAGAGTAATTCCCAATATATAACCAATAACCATAAAAGTCATTGTAAACGAAGTCAGTTTTAAATAAAAAGATCCGCTTTCACCATAAACTCCCAATTGTTTTCCGAAACCTCCAATAGAATCTCCAGCTAAAACCTCAGCCGCGATATAGACCATCAAAGTAATTACTCCAAAAACCAACTGCGGATGCTGGAATGCTTTTTTGATTTGTTTGAAAATACTCAAATGTTCTGCCTGACCTTCATCATCTAAATTAATTTCAGGAAGTGGTGAATATTTTACCAAAACTGCCAGAAAGAGCATAATTGCTGCCATATAAATATAAGGCGTCTGTAATTGTAAAGCCAGCGAATCTAAAGCGGTTTCTTTTTCTACAGAAGTCATTACAGCAATTTTATCTGCTGAATAATCGCCGATATTGGATAAAACCAAAGAGGTTAATAATAACGGAGCCAGAAATCCTGCCAATTTATTTGCAATTCCTAAAACACTGATTCTGGCGGCTGCACTTTCGCGAGGACCAATAACCACTACATACGGATTTGAAGCGGTTTGTAAAACAGCTAAACCGGTTCCCATAACAAATAAAGCGGCTAAAAACAGTGGAAAAGTTCTTGCTGCGGCTGCAGGATAAAAAAGCAATGCTCCTGCTGCAATTACTAATAAACCTAACGAAATACCGTTTTTGTATCCTACTTTTTCAATTAAAAATGAAGATGGAATTGCCATTACAAAATAAGCAATGTAAAAAGCAAAAGTTACAAAGTAAGATTGCGATTCGGTTAGTTCGCAGGCTAATTTAAAAAATGGAATCAGCGGTCCGTTTAACCAGGTTACGAATCCAAAAATAAAAAACAATGAGGTTAAAATAACCATCGGAATCAAAGTGCTGTTTTGCTCTTTTTTTAATGTAAAATCTATTTGTGACATAATCTGGTTGGTTTTTGGTTACTGTTGAATTTTATTTGCTGATTAATTGCTGATGATAAAAGGTGATGGTTTCTTCTAAAGCAGCATCAATCGAGTAATCGGGTTTAAAACCTAATTGATTGAATTTTTCAGGATCTGCTTTAGAGTGTTTGATATCTCCGGGTCTTTCCTCTAGAAATTTTATCTGAGATTTTGAATTGGTAATTTTTATGATTTTTTCGGCTAATTCTAAAACCGATGTACTGTGTCCTAAAGCGACATTGTAGGTTTCATTTCCTTTTTGCGAAGCCAGAATATTTGCTTTTACAACATCTTTCACATAAATAAAATCTCTGGTTTGCGAACCGTCTCCATAAATGGTAATGGGTTCGTTTTGAAGTGCTTTATTAATAAAAATAGGCACTGCCGCCGCATAAGCTGATTCTGGATTCTGACGCGGACCAAAGACATTAAAATATCGCAAAGAGGCGGTTTGAAGCTGATATTGATCGAGATACATTTTTAAATAATATTCGCCGTCCAGTTTTGTAATCGCATAAGGCGTCATAGGTTCTGGAAACATGGTTTCCACTTTTGGTAAAACAGGATTATTGCCATAATTCGCCGCCGAAGTAGAAAGCACAACTTTACAGTGTGGATTGTTTTTTGCTGCTTCCAAAATATTAATGGTTCCAATTGTATTGATTTCGATACATTCTTTAATTTTCAATAACGATTCTGGAACACTTACCAAAGCTGCAAGATGAAAAACACCACTTGCTCCACTGATTACTTCATTGACTAAATTCTCATCGCGGATGTCTCCTTTTACAAATTCTACATTCAAATTTTCGAGATTATGTTCAAATCCCGTTCTAAGGCTATCATATACCATAACCTGATGTCCTTGATTTGATAAATGTTCTGCAATATGACTTCCTATAAAACCGGCACCTCCGGTAATTACATATTTTTTCATTCTTTTTATTTTAATGTTCCAATGAAATTCAAATTGTAATCTTCCATTTCTGTAAATTGTTCCGAAAGACTTTCAATTAGCTTAAACTGATTTTTTGAACGATCCAGATTGTGTTCTGGATATTCTGTTTTATAATACACATCGTCGTTTAAGAAATCTGTTAGAAAACGAAGTGCCATTATAAAAGTCATTGTTTTGGCGCCAAGTGGTAAATATTTAATTTCGAGCGTAGAAAGTGAAGAATTCGTTTTCTCCAAAAATCCTTTTACATAGGCTTTGTAAAATTGCAGGTTGAAATTTACCTTTTCTAGATTTTTTTCATCTTCTGCCGCTGTGTTACAAATGGTTCTGATGGCATCACCAAAATCATAATGAATAATTCCCGGCATAACCGTATCAGTATCAATTACACAAAGTCCTTTTTTGTTAGTGTCAAAAAGTGCGTTTGAAATTTTGGTGTCATTATGCGTAACTCTCAGTTTGATTTTTTTGGCATCTTTTAAGTTTTGTAAAATATGCATTTCTTCTTTTAAATCTACTACGAGTTTAATGAGGTCTTTTGCCTGCTCAATTCTTTGTCCAGAAGCTTCTTTCATTGCGGTATCAAACTGAGAATAACGAAAAGCCATGTTATGAAAATTAGGAATTACTTCTGTTAGTTTTCTGGCATCAAAATCACTGGTAAGATTTAGAAATTCGCCAAATAATTTTCCGCCTTCGTATGCAATTTCTTCATTGTTTACGGTTTCAAAAGTCAAACTTCCTTCAATATAAACCATTACGTTCCAGAAATTCCCTTCTTGATCCTGATAATAAAAAATACCTTTTTTGGTTCCAACAAAGGTTAAAACACGACGTTTGAGTTCGTCTTCGGGTAAATCTTTTAATTTTCGAAGCAAATGTTTACTTACACTTACTTTATTCGCGATAAGACCTGGAACATCTTTAAAAACGCCGTCGTTAATTCGCTGTAAAATGAACTGTCTATCACTTTCGGTGGTTACGAGATACGTGTCATTAATATGACCGGAAGACAGTTCTTCAAAAGTTCTAAAGACCTCTATATGGTCAAACTTTTCGAAAATAAATTGTAATTGTTCCGCTGTCATATTACCAAAGATTAGTTGGATAAACGTTTTGAGCTCTTAACTTTTCAATTTCTTTTTTTACTATTTCTTTGTCTTCTTTATACGTTACTCCAAACCATTTTGCATTGGACTGAAGTACTTCTACAGAGGCATTATCTGATTTTAAAATTTCATTTACGACAGATGTAATAAAGAATTCCGCTTTTAAATCGTTTTCATTTTCTTTTAAAAATTCTTCAAAAAGAGCACCTCCAAACTCAAAACATTTTGGAGTAAAGCCCCAGAAGTTCATTGAAACAATTGTATTTTCATCAATTGGAATAAATTCTCCTTTATCGTCTTTACGCATCAATCTTCCGTCAATTTTTTCGATATGGGTGCGTTCCGTAACATCGGTCAGATAATTGTTTTCATCCACCTGACATTCTCCTCTTGAAACAAAACCGTGATCTGAAACGGTGTTTTTAAGCAGATATGCCATCATATTAAAGTTGTATGATTCTTTGTCCATTTCCGTTAAGGCTTTTGCCATGATTTCAAAGGCTTCTTTTCCGTAAAAATCATCGGCGTTGATGATGGCGAAATTTTCGGTTACCTCATCTTTTGCCATCAAAAGTGCGTGGCCAGTTCCCCAAGGTTTTTTTCTTTCAGGATTTAAGTATTGAGGCGGCACATTTTCTATTTCCTGAAAAACATAACCCACTTCGGCTTTGCCTTCTAATTTTTTATTAAAAATCTCTTTGCATTCTTCTTCTATATTTTTACTGATGATAAATACAAATTTTCCAAAACCTGCCTGCAATGCATCATATATCGAAAAATCCATAATTGTATCTCCTTCTGGGGTAAATGTATCTAATTGTTTTAATCCACCATATCGACTTCCAATACCTGCCGCCAAGATCACGAGTGTAGGTTTACTTTTGCTCATTTAAATTGTATATTAAATTGATTATTATTTTTTGTTTTTGGTTATTTTTCTTTTTTTCCGACCTCTGAAAAAAACTCTAAAAATTTCAAAACTTAATATTTTAGAAATTTCTCTTATAAATCGAAAAATAAATATTAATCTGACAATTTTTAAGTTAATATAATAGACTATATGATTAATATTCGGCTAAAGTATATATTAATATCATATAAAAAAAGAAAAAACTGTTAAAATGTGCTCGAACACAATAAAAATGTTTTCGAACACATATCATTTATTATTTTCTGATATTCGATTTTTATATATATTTGTTTTTATATGGAAAAGATTTATACAATTAAGGATATAGCAGAACTTGCAGGTGTTTCAAAAGGAACTGTAGACCGCGTTTTGCACAAAAGAGGAAAAGTATCTGAAGATGCCTTAAAAAGAGTAAATGAAGTGTTGGATAAGATTGACTATCAGCCTAATGTATTGGCACGTAGTTTAAAGAAAACCCAGATTTACTCGATTTGTGTTTTGCTTCCTGATTCTGCTAACGACCCATATTGGCAGCCTTGTATTGATGGTATAAATGAAGCCAAAAAAGAGTTTAAATCTTTTAATGTAAAAGTTGAGATTTTTCTTTTTGATCCCACAAGTACTTCTTCGTTTGTAGAAACGAACCAAAATGTGCTAAACAGTGCTCCAGATGCTGTTTTATTGGTTCCGCTATTTCATAAAGAAGCTATCGATGCTATCGAAACTTATAATTCTAAAGGTATTATTTCGAGTATTTTTAATAACCAGCTTAAGTCCAGCGCTATAAAAAGCTTTGTGGGACAGGATTTGTTTCAAAGCGGAAGAATCGCTGCGAGATTACTGGATTTGCTGATTCAAAAAGGTACAATCGCAATTGTTCATATTGATGAAGATTACGAGAATGCCATTCACATGCAGGAAAAAGAAAGAGGTTTTAGAAATTATTTTGATACGATTGAAAAAGGAAAGTTTGAAATCAAGACTTTTAAAGTAAAACATCCGCAATTTAAAAGCACTTTAAAAGAGTTCTTGGAAGAAAACCCTGCTATTAAAGGGCTTTTTGTGACGACTTCAAAAGCGTATCAGGTCGCTAAAATTATTGCCAAGAAACCCGAAAATAAAATCGCACTTGTAGGTTATGATTTGTTAGAAAACAATCTTGAATACTTGAACAATAAAACGATTGATTTTTTAATTCATCAAAATCCAAAAAGACAGGCTTATCTGGGAGTTACCAATTTGATTGAACATTTTATTTTTGAGAAAGAAATTAGTGCGGAAAAACTGCTTCCCATTGACATTATCAATACTGAAAACGCAAAAGATTACATTCTATAATTAAGGCTCAAGTAATGTTAAAGTTCCAAAAGAACTTGCGATGTGAAAATTTGGAGTTTCGGTATTAGGGTTTACCCAAGAAATCCAAATAGGTTCGTACGTTTCATCTTCTTGTTTTATGTATTTTGCTCTGTAAAATCCAGTTTCAATTACGCTGTTGTTCAGCAGGTTCAATTCTTTTAAAGATTGAATAGTTATGGCGATTTCGACTGTAAAATAATGTTCATTTATATTCGATTTCACCATTAAATGGTTTTCAGGCCAATTCCATCCGAAATCAAATTTCTTTTCAGCATAAGCAATGAAATCCATAATTCTGGGATCAGGATCGATTTCTAAACAATAATATGGATTGAGTGAGGCATTTTCTCTGAAAAAAATCTCAACACGATCCGAATTATTTATACTGTCAATTGTATCTTTTTTTCTTTCGATATGCACTTCATTATCATATACTTTATAACAAAAAAAGATCCTTTCGGAATCCCATATTGAACGAAGCTCTATTTTCTTGATTTCCTGATTATCCCAAGGCGAAATAAAATCAGTTAATACATTTGCTTTTTCCCAAAGCGGATCATCTCCTAAACCATTGATTTGCAAAGTATTTTTATCAACAAAATTCACATTGTAATTCTTCATTCTGGAAACATATTTTATTAAAAAGAGCAGAAGACTATAAACCTCCTGCTCTTAAAGTTTTTATTTAAAGTATATTTTATTGTTACTGATTTCATTATCAGCATTAATTTGAAGAATAACCAATTGTGAATTTGCCTTCAAATCTGATATATTAATTTTTGCATTGTCAACCGAATTGAATTGTCCTCTTGCCAAAACAATTCCGTTCAAATCTGATATTGAATAACTTGCATAGTTAACTACTTTTCCAAAATTGATATTTATCTCTTCAGATGCTGGGTTTGGATAAACTGAGAAAGTAGTAACACTTTCTTCCGCTGTTACAGCAGTTGCTGCTTTTTTGGCTGTTGAACCTGTCTGAAGTTCTGAGCATCCAATATCGATACGGCCATTTCTTTTTCGAATATCATCATCAAAATCTAAAGTTCCAGAATACGTTGAATTGTATGTAGGATCTCCTTTATCAGCAGCAAAAGCACCTGTAGTCAATGTAAAATCAAAAATTGATGCATTAACAAAACCTGGCAATCCCACAACCGAGTTTACATCTTGTCCGGTTGCTGTTGCAAACTGCGCTGGATTATACGATCCGGTTGTTGAGCTTCCGTTAAAACTTGTGCCCGTTAGATCGATGATAAAGTCTGTATTTCCTTCTCTGTAAAATAAGTTGTAATCTGAAACAAAGCTCGAAATTGTATATCCGTAAGAAGCTAAAAGTGCTTTCTTACCAGTTGTCGCATAAAGAATATTATTCTTGAAGGTTATTCCTGAGCTATTTTGAAAATGTACTTCTCCTCCATAAATATCTGCAATTGTTCCTACTGCAACGCCATTAATGGTCGTAACGCCATTTATAACGGCTCCAGTTCTGTTTTTATAAAAAGTATTGTTGTAGATTTTCGTATTGGCTACACTTGTCGTATAACCGCTTCCTATAACTCCTCCAAAAATGGCTCCTGTTACAACATTATTGTAAACTGAGTTATTGTTTATAATATGACCTGTAGAAACTCCACCATTTCCTGTAGAAGTATTCTGCTCGGCACCAACTGCAAGTCCAACACCGCAGTTGTAAACCTCATTTCTTTCCACTGTACAGTTAAGAGCACCATCAATATAAATTCCGGCACTATTGGCAACAGCGCTCATGCAATCAAAAACTTCATTTGATGCAATTACACCATTTCTAGCCTGATTGTTAGCCGAAGCTCCTGTTGACAAATAATTTCCTGCGGCAACAATACCAATGTTTGCAATATCGTAAACTGTATTTTTTGAAACTGAAAATCCATTTACATTCCCGGTAACAGTTACAGCTTCTCCCCAGCCTGTGGCACAATTTGCCACTTCATTATTCTCAATTTTCACATTGGTAATGGCGTAAGTTCCGTTTCCTCCGTCTACTTTAATTGCATTTGCTACAATGCCGCTGTTGGCTGGGATTGAAGAAAGATTATTACTGATCCACCCGATATTCTTAACTACAGAGTTTTTAACGGTAATATTATTCAAATTAGACGTTGCGCCTGAGTTGGCTAAAATCCAGATTCCTTTACTTCCGTTTCCTATTTTATTTATAATAGTCAAACCGTCGATGGTAACATCGCTTGTATTTACAATTCCTAAAACATAGGTATCAGTACTTGTCCATCCCGAAGCATTGATGGTTACAGCTCCAGATCCGCTTTTTTGGATCGTTAATGGTTTCCCAACATAAATTGGCCCTGTTACAGGATAAGTTCCCGAAAGTACCAAAACAGTTCCGCCTGATGGCGCAGCCTGAACTCCTTTTACAATAGTTTTATACGGAAGAGCAGCTGTTCCAGTTCCAGTTGTATCGTTTCCGGTTGTTGAAACGTAGGTTTGGGAAAATCCTTGTAAAAAGCAAAACAAAATAAAAAAAGTAATTTTTTCAATTTTCATAATTTTAAATTTTGGGTTAACATTAAAAAAAATTATATAAAATATTGCAATATTTACATATGTAGAATAAGTTCCAATCTGCTTTTTTCGAGGTATAAAAAATGCTTTTGAAAACTTATTTGAAACTAAAGTAAATAATGTTTTCAAAAAAACAAGTTTAAAAAACAAAAAATGTGTTCGAACACATGATTTTTAGATATTTGAAATACTTTACTTACAGTTTTTATATATAGACTCAATTATTTCAAAATGTGCTTGAACACATTTAAGATTAATACTATAATTACATACAAGCTGTTAAAACGGTATAATAAAAAAAGACGCCAATATGGCGTCTTTTTTAAAATGAAATTGTTATCGTATTATGCTTTCAAGTCAAATCTGTCAAGATTCATAACTTTAGTCCATACGGCAATAAAGTCAGTTACAAATTTTTCATGTGCATCTGCTGAAGCATATACTTCTGCTATTGCTCTTAATTCTGAATTTGAACCAAAAACTAGATCGGCACGGGTTCCTATCCATTTTGGCTGTCCAGTGTTTCTATCGTTTCCTGTATAAAGCTCTTTATCATTAGAAACTGATTGCCACTGAGTGTTCATATCCAAAAGATTAATAAAGAAATCATTTGTTAAACGACCCGGTCTATTGGTAAATACACCATTTTTACTTCCATCTGCATTAATATCTAAAACACGAAGTCCTCCTAAAAGCACGGTTAATTCTGGTGCAGTAAGCTTTAATAAATTAGCTTTGTCAATAAGCAGTTCTTCGGTTAAAACTGGTGATTTTGTTTTTCTGTAATTTCTGAAACCATCTACTTTTGGTTCCAAATATCCAAACGATTCAACATCTGTTTGTTCTTGAGATGCATCCATACGTCCAGGTGAAAACGGCACTTCAACTGAAGCTCCTGCATCTTTAGCCGCTTTTTCAACAGCAGCTGAACCTGCTAGAACTATCAAGTCGGCCAAAGAAACTTTTTTTCCACCACTCTGTGAAGCATTAAATTCATTCTGAATTGCTTCTAACTTATCTAAAACTATTTTTAATGAAGCAGGATTATTTACTTCCCAATCTTTCTGAGGCGCAAGTCTAATACGTCCTCCATTGGCACCGCCTCGTTTATCAGATCCTCTAAAGGTTGAAGCTGAAGCCCATGCTGTAGCAACTAACTGAGAAATCGTTAATCCTGTATTTAGTATTTTTTCTTTCAATTGAGCAACATCTTGAGCATCTACTAGTATATGATTTACTTCTGGAATAGGGTCTTGCCACAATAGTTCTTCTGCTGGTACTTCAGGCCCTAAATATAGAGCGCGAGGTCCCATATCACGATGTGTCAATTTAAACCATGCTCTAGCAAAGGCATCTGCAAACTGGTCTGGATTTTCTAAAAAGCGACGGGATATTTTCTCGTAAGCTGGATCTAATCGTAATGATAAATCCGTAGTAAGCATTGTTGGCAGGTGTTTTTTGTTGGCATCAAAAGCATCTGGAATAATTGCTTCAGCATTTTTTGCGACCCATTGATGCGCACCCGCAGGACTTTTAGAAAGTTCCCATTCAAAACCAAATAAGTTTTCAAAAAAGTTATTACTCCACTGCGTTGGTGTTTTGGTCCAAGTAACTTCAAGTCCGCTGGTAATAGCATCTGGACCTTTTCCAGAACCGTAACTATTTTTCCATCCGAATCCTTGTAATTCTAATCCAGCTGCTTCAGGCTCTGCATCTACGTGATCAGAAGAAGCTGCTCCGTGTGTTTTACCAAATGTATGCCCTCCAGCAATTAAGGCGACTGTTTCTTCATCATTCATTGCCATTCGTCCAAAAGTATCTCTAATATCTCTTGCGGCAGCAATAGGATCTGGATTTCCATCTGGTCCTTCTGGATTTACATATATAAGTCCCATCTGCACTGCTGCAAGTGGTTTTTCAAGATTTCTACTGTGAATATCTCCATCTGCATCATCATCTGAAGAAACCACTCCATGATCTTTTGGTACTCCTTCAGAACCATCTTTATAACGTTCGTCGCCTCCTAACCATGTTGTTTCAGATCCCCAGTATACAGATTCGTCAGCTTCCCAAACATCGGCACGTCCTCCAGCAAAACCAAATGTTTTAAAACCCATTGATTCTAAAGCAACATTTCCAGTTAAAATCATTAGATCTGCCCAAGAAATTTTTTGTCCATACTTTTGTTTTATTGGCCAAAGTAATCTTCTGGCTTTATCCAAACTGACATTATCAGGCCAGCTATTAAGAGGTGCAAATCGCTGCTGCCCCGCTCCTGCTCCGCCTCGCCCGTCGTGCACTCTATAAGTACCGGCACTATGCCAAGCCATTCTTATAAAAAGTCCTCCGTAGTGACCAAAATCAGCAGGCCACCAATCTTGCGAATCAGTCATAAGAGCATGTAAATCTTTCTTTACTGCTTCAAGATCTAGACTTTTGAAAGCTTCTGCATAATCAAAATCCTTATTCAACGGGTTTGACAATGACGAATTTTGTCTCAGGATATTTACTTTTAATTGTTTAGGCCACCAGTCACGATTTTTTGTGCCTGAAGCTGCTTGCTTGTCCATGCTCCCATTATGAAAAGGGCATTTGCTGATGTCATTTGATTGATTATCCATAGTTGAAAATTTTTATTTTTTACTAAATTACAAACTAATGAAAATGAAGATATACGATCTGAATCATAAATATTTCTTACAGAATAGATAAAATCTATACCAAGAACTTTTTACAACATAAATTATTTATAATTACGCCACAACAAAAGAAAGACTATAAAAACAAGTAACAATCTCATATTGTGGAATTTTAATCGTATAAATTTAATAAAAAGAATCTTTCTATTTCTATAATTACTGCTTCTTTATAATTATAAATGTGTTGCTGATTTTTAATTGTAGTACGCGAGTTTTTTTGGTTTTGAAGTTCTCTTTTAATCTTCAATAGTAATTATACAGGTTATTTATCTTTTTAAGATTTCTATTTTTTAAAATATAAATTTTTAAGATTTAAAACAAATAAATCTCACATCCAATACTTTTGGTACCCATAAATCGTATTTTATTACTCCTTATAAGACTCATTATTAATCATTTTTGCAGACGTTAATCACTAATCTATTTTATCCACAATTGCCGTGATTTTCACCACTAACTAATTATTTAACCAAAAATGAAAACCAAAAATGACAAATCTTATTAGGATTAAAAAAGATCCTGATTGCAAATCCCGCTTCAATTTGAAAAAGAAAATAACCATACTTTGTGTATTGTTTTCTTTATCTCAGGCTGATGTCTATGCAATTAGTTCAGAGAGCTCAACCAGCCCAAAAAATGTACTAGAACAAAAAACCATCAACGGGCAGGTTAATGATGAAAATGGTATGCCGCTGCCAGGTGTAACTATTTTAGAAAAAGGAAGTAAAAATGCTGCCTTAACAGATTTTGACGGAAAATTTACTTTAAAAGTAGCGCAAGAAAATGCGGTACTTGTAATCTCTTTTTTAGGGTATGAAACAAAAGAGATTACGTTAAAAGGAGAATCTTCCATTACTGTAAAAATGCAAAGAGCTACAGCTTCACTAGACGAGGTAGTGGTTGTAGGATATGGTAAAATGAAGAAAAAAGACCTAACAGGATCTATCGTTCAGGTTACGCCCGATAAACTCGCAAATCAAAATCCGCAGACGGTTCAGGATATCTTAAGAGGTGTTCCGGGTGTAAGGGTTGGTTATGATCCGAGTGCGAAAGGCGGAGGAAGTTTACAAATCCGCGGGCAGACTTCTGTTTATAATCCTGATGGTGCAAATCATAATTCGCCCCTTATTATTTTAGATGGAATGCAGTTTTATGGTGAACTTTCAGAAATTAATCCAGACGATATCGGACAGATCGATATTTTAAAAGATGCATCGGCAACATCAGTATATGGTTCTAAAGCAGCTGCGGGAGTTATTGTTATTTCAACCAAAAAAGGAAAGAAAGGTAAACCTGTTATCAATGTGAGCATTAACACTACGATTAATACTAAAAGTGCTTACCGCAACGTATATTCTCCTGAAGGATATTTGAAATTTCGTGAAGATTGGGAAACTGCCGCAACGTATGGCGGAAATACTGCAACGGGCGAATACGGACCTTATATGGTAGGTCAGGTGGGTAAAGTTGGCTATTTTTCAAACCCTGAAGATTTAGGAAAATATGGCATTACGCAAGAACAATGGTTGGCATATCAGCCGGCTAATTTAACTCAAGGCAAAAGTTTAAAAGAAGTGTGGGGACTTCGCTTAGGTATCGACACTGCGCTTATGCCGAACTTTCTAGATAATAAAACACACGATTGGAGTAACAGTACTTTTAGAACCGGAATAAATCGTGATAGCAATATGAGTGTTTCTGGAGCTGGCGACAACGTAAATTATTATTTATCTGTTGGATATTTAGATGCACAAGGAGCTATTGTGGGAGATGATTTTTCACAAGTCCGCGCCAATATGAAAGTGGATAGTAAAATTGCGAGCTGGCTTGACATTGGAGCCAATATTAATTTTCAAGATCGTACCGATGGAAATATCATGCCTTCTTTAGGTACTGAATCTGGACAAAATAATATGATGAGAACGAGTCCATTTGGAAATTTTAGAGATGAAAATGGCAACTATGAGAGGCAGCCAATGGGTAAAAATATTTCAGGGCAGAATTATAACTATTATTACGATCGCCAGTTTATGGAGAAAGAAACTGGTTATACTACTTTCAATACCATTTTTACTACAAAGGTAACTCTTCCGCTTGGCATCACGTATTCATTTAATATAGCGCCTCGTTATCAATTTTTCCATGACCGTTATTTTGAATCGACTGCCAATCCAAACTGGGCGGCAGCTACGCATGGCGTAAACAGAAATAGTTCTACACGATTTGATTACAACTTAAATAATACATTAGCGTGGGATTATACAATTGCTGCCAAACATCATATTGTAGCAACTTTTGTTCAGGAAGCCGAAGAACGTCGTTATTGGTCAGATGGAATGACTGCAAACAATATTCAGCCTTCAGATGCTTTAGGATTCCACAATGTCGCAAATGCAACCATGGCGAATAGTTCGCTTAGAGCCAATGATACTCATGAAACGGCAGATGCATTAATGGCGAGACTTTTCTATTCGTATGACAATCGTTATATGCTAACAGCAAGTATTCGTCGTGATGGATATTCAGCATTTGGGGCTTCAAATCCTTATGCGATATTCCCTTCTCTGGCATTTGCATGGAGTTTTAAAAATGAAAAATGGCTCAATTGGGAACCTTTAAGTACTGGAAAGTTACGATTATCGTGGGGAACAAACGGAAATAGATCACTTGAAAACCCATACCTGTCTTTGGCAAACTTAGGATCAGGAAGTGGTGCGACGATGGGATATATAAGTACTACCGGAACGCCTTGGGAAGTGAAATATTTAGCCCTTGACCGTATGGCAAATCCAAATCTGGAATGGGAAAAAACCGAAGCAACGAATATTGGACTTGATTTTGGTTTCTTAAATGATCGTATTACAGGTACCATAGACGTTTACAAAATGCTTACTCATGATATGATTATGAATCAGCGTTTACCCGGTTTTTCTGGATTTTCATCTATCACCACAAATCTTGGAGAAGTACAAAATCAAGGTATTGAAATTAGTCTTAGCACTCTAAACATGAAGCGCCCGAATTTTGAATGGCGTACTACAGCTGGTTTTGCTTACAACAAAAACACTATTAAGTCATTGTATGGCAATATGGAAGATGTTAAAGATGCTAATGGCAATGTAGTAGGCAGAAAGGAATCTGATGACAAAACTAATGGATGGTTTATTGGCAGACCGATCTCTCAAATCTGGGATTATAAGGTAATTGGAATCTGGCAGAAAGATGAATGGCAGGAAGCTTTAAAATATGGACAGCGTCCTGGTGATCCAAAAGTGGAAAACAGTTATACGGGAGATGACAAAGCCGATGGCACACCCGTTTATAACGAAAAAGACAAACAGTTTTTAGGGGTAAGAACTCCTCCTATTAATGCATCGCTACGTAATGAATTTAAGATTTATAAAAACTGGGATTTAGCGATTGATACCTACGCTAACCTTGGACACAAATCGCTTAGTAATACGTATATGAACAATTTTAACGCAAGCAGTTTGTATAAATTCAATTTCAATTCATTTGTAAATCCGTATTGGACAGTAGATAATCCTACTAACGATTGGGCTCGTCTTGATGCAAAAGGACCAGCCGGAGCTGGAACGCAAAGATTGTATGACCGCAGTTTTATTCGTGTTGCCAATATTTCATTGGCGTATTCTTTACCAAAAGATTTAATAGAACGCATACACATCAGAAATCTAAAAATTTATGCTTCGGTTCAAAACGCAGCAACATGGTCTGCTTCTAAAGAATGGAAATATTTTGGTGATCCTGAAACAGGTGGACTGGCTACCAGAATGTTTAATTTAGGACTTAACGTATCACTTTAAAAAATATCAATTATGAAAATAAGTATAAAAAATAAGTATAAAAAACTGCTGCCTTTACTTGCATTGACAGCTTTATTTAGTGCTTGTTCAAAAGATTTTCTCGAACAAGATCCGCTTTCATTTTACGAACCTGAAACAACATTTTCTACAGAATCTGGACTTCAGGCAACTTTAGCACAGTGCGACAAACAGCTGCGTAATTATTACGTTCACTTTGGATTTTCAGGCGTGAGCGTGCCTATGGGTACAGAATATATTTTTTCTGATATGGCACAATATGGAAAAACAGATACGAGTCCAACAATTGCTGATTATGCTAATACTATTGTTCCAACTGGAGATTTTAGAAGAGATGCAGGCGGTGAATCCATTTATCTTGGTTTTTTCTGGGATGAAGGATATTCTGGAATTAAATCTGCCAATACGGTATTAACATACATTGGCAATGTAAAAGGATTATCTGAAGAAGTTAAAAACAAATATATTGGGCAGGCTTATTTTCATAGAGCATTCCGTTATCTTCATTTAGTTTATCAATTTGGAGACATTCCATTAATTACTAAAGTTTTATCAGTTCCAAAGCAAAATTATTCTTCCACAAAAAAAGAAGCAATTATAGAAATGATTACAGCCGATATGGAAAAAGCGGTAGAATGGGTTCCAGAGCAGTCAAAACTAGGTTATGTGGGTATGATTAGCAAAGGCGCCTGTCGTCAGCTTTTAATTAAATGTTATTTGGCATCTGGCAGATTTGCTGATGCAGAAGCGCAAGCTAATATTTTAATTAACCAGTCAGGTTATGCTTTAATGCAGAATAATTTTGGAATTTTTGATCCGGGAGGAAACCCTACTGCATGGCCTATTACCCGAAATGTTGTATGGGATTTACACCGACCTGAAAACAAAGTTATTGCTGCTAATACCGAAGCAATATTGGTAGCGCCAAATGGCGGAGCACAATCATTTTTGGCATTTGCTTCTATGCGAATTTATGGTCCTAACTGGAACGATGCGAATTTAGTTACTCCTGATGGTAAAAAAGCAGCAGAACGTTATCCTTTAAACAATGCTAAATATGAAGCCAGATTTGATTATCAAAGAGCGCTTGGACGTGGTATTGGTACTATCAGCGGTTCTTACTATTCACAGACTCCTATGTGGGTGGTAAACAATGTTGAGGATAAAATAGACCTTAGACATAACAGCACAGTGGGAAACTGGGTAAATATGGAAGATCTTAAATACAATGATAAAACATCTGCATTCTACAATACCAATTTTAGAATGAAAGCCGCAAACGGTTCATTATTAGCAAAAGATTCAATTAGGGATTGGTTTGATTTTCCTCATTATAAAATCTTTTATCATGATGTGGTAGCCGAAGGAAATCCAGCAGCAAATGATTTTCAAGGAGCAACAGCTGGAGCAAGTGCACACATGTACATTTATCGTTTGGCAGAAACCTATTTATTGCGAGCAGAGGCACGTTTTTATCAAGGTAATGTTTCTGGAGCGGCTCAAGATGTAAATGTGGTTAGAGCCAGAGCAAAAGCATCGCAAATGTACAGCACGGTAACTATTGGTGATATTTGTGCAGAAAGAGGACGAGAGCTTTATACAGAAGAATGGAGAAATGTAGAATTAAAACGTATTTCGCACTGTCTGGCTCTAAGCGGTAAACCTGATGAATGGGGACATACTTACAGCGTAAACAATTGGGATAAACAATCTGGAAAAGATGCAGCTGGAGGAAGTTACTGGTGGCAGCGTATTGTTCACTACACCCTTTATAACAAATATCCATCAGGTATTTCTATTGCTCCTGGTGTAAAGTTTTACAGTATGGACAAACGTAATAATTACTGGCCAATTCCAAACTATGCAATAACGGCTAATATTAAAGGCCAGTTAAGCCAAAACTTTGGTTATGATGGTTATAATGAAAGCGTTAAAGTTTGGGATAAATGGCAGGATGCTGTTGAGGACGAGAGTAAAATTTAATATTTATGTTAATTAAATCAAGAGATTAAGACATTCAAAAAGTAAAAGCGAGTTAAGTAAGTTTAACTCGCTTTTTTTTATGAGACCAATTCTGCAAATAACTACTTCTATTTAAGGATCAATACTTTAAATCTTTTTTAAACACGCTTTAATTTGTCAATACATTTTTGTGCAAATATCTTTTTGAAAGTCTTAAAAATCCATGTAAAATGCATACTCAGGATTTTTGTGTACGTAAAAACGGACTTTATTACTCCTCTTACAAACTATTAATAATCAACTTTGTAACGTTAATTATTGATCGCTGCAATCATAACTTAAAGCATTAATAAACAACAAAATAACCACAACCTTACGTTCTGTCAAATTGTAAGAACATCTAAAATCAAACCACTGATTTTATTTGCATATCTATTATTTACTAATTATTAATTATTTACTAACCTTTAAAATTTTAAAAATGAAGAAATTCTTAAAATTATCAAGTTTGCTATTTATTACAGCATTAGTGTTTAATTCCTGTGAAAAGGAACAAGATTTAAATGAGCCACAATCTGGTGCTGCTCAAAAAGAAGCACCACAACTCGCCAACAAAGCCGCTGAGGCTAGTGCCGCTTTGGCCGGCAGCGCCGGCGCCAGAACAATTACCTTACAAACAAATACATTGTCATGTCCTGGTGGATTATGTACTTCTTACGGCGTTTGGTCTACAGGTGTTTACACCGTTTGGTTTCAAATGAAATTTAACAATGGATTTTACTGGAGCCGAGGCGGTAAATGCGGATATGGTATTTTAATTGGTGACCAAAATACGGGTGGTGATCCGGGATGGGATGGTAATGGCGGTAGTGCGAGATTTATGTGGTACTGCCCAAATGGCTCAAATACTGCTAAAGGAAGCGGCGCTTATCTTCAGCCTTATGTGTATTATAGAGATCAGCCTGGACAGTATGGAAATGATTTTGGAAAAAAATACTACATACAAGAAGGTGTTACTTATAACTGCCAGATATCGGTTAAATTAAATACGGGTTCAAATACAGATGGATATGTAAAATATTATGTAAATGGCACCGAAATATTAAATCAAAAAATTCGCTGGGTAACCAACGATTCTAAACGAAATGTAAATGCAGTAAGCCTTCATACTTTCCGCGGTGGAAGCCAAAGTTACTGGACAGCTCCTGTAACAAGCTCTATTTATTATCCAAGTGCTTCTTGGGATGCACAATAGCATTTAGAGATTTAAGATCAATATAATCAAAACTTCGATGCTGTATAGTTCATAAAAGCATCGAAGTTCTGATTAATTTAAAACTTTCTTATAATTCTTTTTTAAAACAAATACTAGTTTCTATTCCAGCATATTGTCCGTAATTTTCCGTAACACGATAGGCACTTTTAGTGTATAAGGCTACTGCTTCAGTCTGCACATTGCTGGTTTCTAAAACGGCAGATGTATAATGTAATTCTTTAGCCCAAGTTTCGAGTTCTTTTAAAATTGTATAGGCTACTCCTCTTCCTCTATATTCGTCAGAAACAAACATACGCTTTACTTCAACAGATTCGCTGTCAAACTGTTTTATTGCCCCGCAACCTACTGCAACACCGTTTATATAAGCAATAATGACGTGCTTTATAGCATCAACCTTATTAAATTGATTAAAGTACTCCTGCATATCACCATTTCGGCTTGCTAAGTTCTCATCTAATTTTACAATTAAATTTGCGAAATCTGTATTTTGGGAAGTCGTTCTTATAAGTTTAAGATCTTCTGTATATCCATATATTTTCATATCTGTTAAGTTCTCTTCTCTTTTTCTGTAGTCTTTTTTTAAAAGTCCTTCATATACAAATCCTGAACGTTCAGCAACTTTAATACTGGCAATGTTTTCTTCGGCAATTTTCATAAAAAGTCTGTTAAACTTTTTCTTTGCAAAACACCAATTTTTAAACGCAATTAATGCTTCGGCTCCATAATTATTGCCACTATGTTTTTCAAAAATAAAATAAGCCAGTTCACCTTTGGGTATCCTCCAATCAATCTCTCTCACTGATATATGACCTATAAATTCGTTGTTTTCTTTTAAAAATATACCACAAGCGTAATTTTTGTTTTCTTTCCAATCTATAACTTTCTGCTCCATATATCTTTTTGCTGACTCCAAACTGTCATTAATTTTTATCATGTTGGCAAAGTAATCATACAAATATTCACGATTATTAGTTATGCTTTTAAAAAAGTATTCTGAATCTTCGAGTTTATAAGGTCTTATTAGAAGATTTTGGGTTGTTATCATTTGCAGTGTTGTAGTTTGATTTTTTTCTAGGGATAAAACTAGGCAAAAAGCTGATGTCTAAAAATGCTATTTTTTTATTAGTTAATGCGTTTTTTGCATTACGATTCTTTTAAACACGATCACCCCATCAAACCAACTTATTTTTAATTTCTTTATACTTAGAACGGCCAATTGGCAGTAATTCTCCGTTCTTCAATTGCATACTGTACTTCCCGCCTGCTTCTACTACAATTTTCTCGGCTTGTTCCCAGCAGAGTATATAAGATTTATGTATTCTTTCAAAGGTTTCAGGAAGTAGTTTTTCTAACGCTTCAAGTGATTTATCATGCAGTTCAATTTTAGTATTTGCCAAATGCAATTCGGTATAAATTCCGGCTCCTTTTATGTATACGATTTCAGAAATAGGAATAAGTTTGAAAGTCTTTGCTTTTCTTACGGCTAAAAAACGCGCATTACCGCTGGATTGTTTTCCTTGAACAGTATAACGTGTAAAAGCTTGCGCCAATCTGTTTTGATCAAAAGGTTTCGGTACAAAATCCAAAACACCATAATTAAAAGCAGTAATCGCTTTATCTGTATAAGCCGAAATAATAATGGTTTGAAATGGGCCGGCAACAAATGTCTGCAGAATTTCAAAACCATCTTCCCCATTCAAATTTAAATCTAACAAGAGCAGATCAATTGAATTTTGCTCAATAATCGAAAGTCCATTTTCAAGAGAATCGGAAAGCAGAATCTGCACGTTTTTATCAAAAAAATCACGTGTCATTCTTTCAATTCTTTTCGCAATGCGTGCTTCATCTTCAATTATTAGAATCTTCATTTGATATCAAAAATTTTAATGATAGTTTCCCAGCCTTTTTCTACAGCATAAGATTCAAAAGACCAATTTTCGCCATAACTTTCAGTCAATCTGGCTTTAATATATTTAAAACCTGTTCCCGTTTGCTTATTTTTTTTAGTCTGTCGATTTTGGGCAAAAGTCAATAAAGTATATTGTTTAAAATGTTTCTCTTTGCTAAATTTTAAACAGAATACAATACAGCCTTGCTTTGGGGGAAGACTGTGGGTGATTCCATTTTCAATAATCGTATGAAAAACAGCTGGCGGAATAGTTTCGTTTTCATTAATTCCTTCTTCCTGCCATTCGTAACAAATTTCTTTGCGAAAAGACATTATTTCCAAATGTCTTCGGCATAAATCAATTTCTTGCCTAATGGGTATAAGGGTATCTTCGGCTATATCATTCATAATATCAAATTCTTCTGAAAGAGCACGAATAAAAACTACCCCTTCTTTTGGCGATTCTTCAATCCAGTCAATTAACGAGGTTAAAGTATTCCGAAGAAAATGAGGCTGGATATTTTTCTTCACCAATTCTAATTGCAATCTTGAAGAAAGCAGCAACGATGCATTATGAGCTTCTTCTATCGCCTTTGCACGTATCGTGTGCAGATAAAGCATGCAAAGCACTAAAATGGTAAAAGCAATAAACAATCCGAAATCGTAAAACATAAAATAATTTACCATAACACCCGCCAATAAGCCCGCAACAACAATTAACCCGCCTTTTTTCCTTTTAATTGCCGCATCAAAAGCAATTACAATAGAAAAAAATCGGGCAGTAATGGTAAAATATGCCGCAGAAACATCATAATGACCATAATAACCAATATAAACTGCTAAAAGAGTAAGAAATAAAAGACCTAAAATCAGCTTCTTTCTTTTAAATTCAAATTGCAGCATAAAATACCACGGCACAAGCATTGAAATGGAAAAAGTGAGCCAGCCGATGATTTTTAAACGGGTATAAAATTGGTTATACGGAATGTCTAAATAATACTTAACATATTCGATGATTAACAAACAGAAGAAGAGCAGACAAATAATTCCGAAAAGCAAAACTGCCAATTCTTTTCGAGTACTATTTACATACAGAAAAAAATAATAAATAGCGGCAATGAGAAAACCACCAGCCATAATATTCATAAAGGAAACCACAACTAGCGGTGAACGATGAAGGAGCAAATAATCCTTAAGTTTTACATCTATACGACGTTCAGCCTCTCTATTGTAAACTTGTGTACCCATTAAAGAAACAGTGTGCATTCCCAGATTAGATAACTTTTTTGGTATCTGATAATAGGTTGTTTCTGTTCCGGGCACTTCTGCATGTCCTGATTTTGCCATTTGACCATTTCTCCCCACTAAAACACCATCCCAATACACATCAAAAGCACCGAAAGCGTTAATCTGAAGCCCTAAATATTCAGAATTTTTTTTACGCTTTTGTATCTCCACATTTGTTTGGAATTTAAAGCTGGAACGCTCAGGTTTTCCCCAATCCATCTGTTGGTGATCGTAGTCCACTTCATAGGTCACATCGGATGTAACGTAGTCCTTGTAATACGTACACGAGCTAAAAATCAGAAGAAGTAAAACGCTGAAAAAGTAAGATTTATACATAAGATAAAGATAAAATAAATATCCAATTGAAAAATGCATTTGAGAAGTCTATAGAGCCGTTTGCATGTTTTCAGAAACTGCCCTTTCTTTTATCTGCTAATCTTGTAGTATCAAATCAATCAAAAAATGAAACAGTCAATCATCAGTTTTTTAATTTTATGTATTCCTCTTTGGGGAATAGGACAGCAAACCTCCATTTCTGGTAAAGTTCAAGACCATGCAACCCAAGAAGCATTGGCATATGTAACGATAACAGTTCAAGACAACACCTCAAAAACAATCACTGCAGGTGTTACAGACGATCACGGTGTTTTCAATCTGGAAGGGATTTTAACGCATCCCGCAACAATCTCTTTTAGTTATACAGGATATCAAAATTATGCTCAACCTTTGGAAATCATCGCCGGAAAATCTAAAATTGAATTAGGAACTATTAATTTAATTACCGATGCCGTGCAATTAAAAACAGTCGAAGTTAATGGCCAAAAATCGAACATTAGTTTAAAACTCGATAAAAAGGTTTTTGAAGTTGGTAAAGATGTGCTTTCGCAAAATGGTTCTGCACACGATGTCCTAAACGGAGTTCCTTCTGTTGCTGTAAGTCCAGCTGGAGCCATAAGTCTAAGAGGTAATAGCAATGTTTTGGTATTAATTAACGGAAGACAATCTGGTCTTACCCAAAACAATGCACTCGATCAGATTGCCGCTGACCAAATTGAACGAATAGAAGTGATTACCAATCCTTCATCGAGATATGATGCTGCAGGTTCTGCCGGTATCATTAATATTATATTGAAAAAAAACAAAAAAAGCGGTTTTAGCGGTCAGGTTCGATTAGTGGCAGGTTCGCCAAACGATAGCCGGCTGAATCCGAGTATTAACTACAAATCAAACAAAATCAATATTTTTTCTAATTTCAGCATTCGTTCCAGTGATTATGAAGGTATGTATACCACCAATCAGTCAACCAACACCAATAGTTCTCCAAATTATATGGATCGCAAACAAAATGAAGATCGTCACGATGATGGCAAATTACTTTATTTTGGAGCTGATTATTTTATTAATGAACATCAAACTATTACGGCAGCTTTTTTAAAGAATGCTACACATGATAATGATAAAACTGATTTGTTTTACAATTACAGAAGCAATCCAAACAATACTGAACCAGATAGTCTTTTGACACGACACGGAAAATCATTAGAAAAACGCGATTACAGCCAGTTTGAATTTAATTATACCCGAACGTTTATACATAAAGCAAAAAAATGGACTATTGATGTTCAATATGATTGGTGGAACAGCGATAAAAAATGGAATCTTTCTACACAACGTTTGCTCCCAGAGGCCTTCATTTATCCAAGCATACGAACCAGATCAACAGGAAACAGCAAAGATTTTCTTGCCAAGAGTGATTTCATTCAGCCAATTGACAGCACTGCTATTTTAGAATTTGGAATTAAGACTGAAATCCGAAAAGTTTCCAGCGATTATTTAGCCGAAGAACAACAAAATAATGACTGGATTATTTACCAGAATATTGATAATGACTTAAATTACAATGAAACCATAACAGGAGCTTATGCACAATTCAGCGACAAAATCAACGCATTTAATTATATGCTGGGTTTAAGAACGGAGTTTACTGATATATCCATTAAAGATCTCAAAAACACCTATAATGATGAGAAAAATTATAATAAGCTATTTCCAACAGTTAATTTGAGCTATAAGTTTGATGCTTCGACTTTGCAGTTAAATTACAGCAAACGTATAAGACGTCCTTCATTATATGCTTTATATCCCTTTAATGAAATCACGGATTTAAATGCACAATACATTGGAAATCCAGATCTGAATCCTTCTTATACAGATGCGTTTGAAATGGCGTTTCTTAAAACTTGGCAAACATTTACTTTGAATCCTTCGGTTTACTATCAATATGAAAAAGGTTATATTCAAGATTTTACGTATCGTCAAGATGATATCTTCTTAACAACACCTATCAATATTGATTACGAAATACGAAGCGGTGTTGAATTATCGACGTTATACAATCCGTATAAATGGCTTCAGATTAATGCTGAAATAAATTACTATCATTTCAAACAAAAAGGAAATTATATGGGAGAAAACCTCGATTACAGCAGTGAAAATTTTACAGGACGTTTAAGCTCGCAAATCAAACTGCCTTCTAAATTTAGTTTTCAGGGGCGTTATAACTTCCGCAGTGCAAAACGTAATGCACAAACTACAAACCAAGCTTTACAATCGATTGATTTTGGATTAAGTAAATTATTGCTGAAAGACAAAGCAACTATTGTTTTTGACGTTACAAATGCTTTTAATCTTCGTCAGAATAAAAGCATTACCACCGGAGATGATTATGTTATTAAAGAAAACAGCATTCCAAATGCAGCAAGATATCGTTTAAGTTTTGTGTATCGTTTTAATCTAACAGATCCAAAAGTAATCAGACAAGCGAACAGCGCCAATCGCGACTAGAAATTTCATTTTTAAATTACTTAAGATCTCCTTACTTCATTTTTCTAGCCTTATCAGCTGTTTCTTAAAATAATAAACTGATAACTTTTTGAAATGATTATATAACAAAAAAGAGAATATAGAAAGTAAATTTGGATTAGACAAAAAGTATTAATTATGAAAAAGCTTGTAATATTATTGACATCACTTTTTCTTTTTTCATGTCAGCAAAAAGAGAAAACCAGCATTCCTGTCAAAACAACTGAACCCAACGTTGTAAAGGAAGTTAAAGAAGAAAATACACAAAACGGTGATACTATTTTTATGAATTCTAAGAATGATAAAGAGGTATTTGAAGCCGAAGCATCATTAGATTCCATCCATCCAAGACTATATGTTAAATTCAAGAATGAATATGATGGTGAATTAAACGGAAAAATTATTCCTGAAACTGAAAAAGCCAACATCCGTTTTAATCAAATCATTTTTCCTGATAAAACTTCAGATGGACCTTTTGGATCGGAATTAAAAATAGACGTTAAGCAGAAAGGCACTTACATTTTGGTAATTGGGCATTCTCAAATGGCAGAAAATCCATATTGGGGGAAATTTAAAATACAACTTGAAACCAAAAAGAATGCAAATGTTCAATAAAAGGAGGCTGCTTCACAATTATGAAGCAGCCACTTTTATATTTTGTAAAGAGCACTCCAATTCAGTTTTTTTTAATATAAATAATTCAGAGCAGTAACATCGTTAGAATTGAAAGCTCCTGTCTCATTTGAGCCAAAGCACGCTCTCATATAAGATGTTGAATCATACCCTGTAGGCGTACCTGGAATATGAACAGCGCCAACACCAGCTGTTCCTTCATTTGAATTTTGTCCACAGCTTTGACGGCTGAACCAGTCTGTATGACGTAAACCAATACAGTGACCAATTTCGTGAGCCGCAACGTGTGCATTTACACCAGTTGAATAAGTATCTAAACCAGAATATAAAGTAACTGAATTGTAAGGCGCTCCACCAGAAGGGAATCCGGCTACTCC
This sequence comes from Flavobacterium endoglycinae, assembly GCF_017352115.1. Taxonomy (NCBI): domain Bacteria; kingdom Pseudomonadati; phylum Bacteroidota; class Flavobacteriia; order Flavobacteriales; family Flavobacteriaceae; genus Flavobacterium; species Flavobacterium endoglycinae. The sequence continues at coordinate 4,268,838 of NZ_CP071448.1, read as the reverse complement.
ACCGGCAGAACCGGTTTGTCTTCTTACAACAATATTAGCACCAGAAGTGCTTGAGCTAAAAGTCAACGTAAAATTAATAGACAATCCTAAATTATTGTATCTATTAATAGCAGCCTGAAGTCCTGCACGCATATTGGTACTCAATGCTGATGTACCAGTTCCTGTTAATCCAACAACTTTAATCGTTCTTGGAGCAGAAACTAAATTCGTGGTCCGGTATTGTTCTGTTGTAATACCTCCATGAAGATCCATTTTATTTAATTGATCTTTTGTCATAACAATGCACCCTTCAATCAAGAATGCATCTTCTGTAGTACCATCCAGATTTGTATTTTTGATCACCTGCACATCTTTGTTGTTTAGTGATAGTGAACTTATTTTATCTAACACATCTTGTGTTACTTTTAGAGACGCATCATTTGACTGAACTGCCTCATCTTCTTTATTGCATGACATTAGTACTAGCGCTGTAAATACGAACGCTAAAATTGATTTAAATTTTTCCATAATAATTTTTTTGATTGTTAAAAATGTAATTTGATAAATAGGGGTCTTTACAAAATATTTAGTAATATTTAACATCAAATTTATATTATTTTTGATATTAAAATACTTACAAAATAAATAATTTAACATTTTTAACACATTTTATTAAATTTAATCGTGTTAATATTTTTAAATAATTATGCGATAATTCTTATGAAGCCTCTAGAATCAAGAACTCACGTAAAAAACTGTATTATATGTTAAAATTTCATTTAAAAGGTGATTTTCGTCTAATGACTTCTAAAATTTACCTTAAAATTTTAAATTTCCTTTAAAATTGAACAATAAAAAAACTCAACTTCTATGCCAAATGAAAAATCATATTTTTTTTACAAATAATTTAATAAATTTGATTTAGCCACAAATTATAAATAGTAAAAACAGATAAATGAAAACACGAATTATATTTCTTTTTTTTATGATATGCACAATCTGTTTTTCACAAAATTCTGAGAAATGGCAACAGTATCTAAAAAAGGAAAGTGAAACAAAATCTGAAAAATACTATTTAACCACTTTAAAAATTGCATACGACAACAAATACAAGATTATAAAAAAACTTGATACTGTTTTTTGCATTGTTGAAAATGAAAATCTTAAATCGAAACGCATTAGTACAGAACTACTTGAAGTAAATAATCTATGGAAATTACCCTCAAATTTCTCCAATAGCAAAAAAGAAAACACATATGTAATTGCTTCTGATAGCATTACGACTTTAATTGCAGATCTAAAATCAGTAAACATTTCTGATATTAAAATACTGGATAATAATCTTGTACTCTTAAAAAGTGATTCTCAAAAAATTACAGATAAAGTAATAGTTTTGAATAGTGTTTCTTCGATTTCACTAGAATCATTGCTTCCAAAAGCAGAATCCAAAATAATAGACCAAAATTTTACCATCAACTATATCAACAAAGCAAATGCTAATTTTCCTCTTTTAACAGGCGACAATCAAATAATTTCGATCAAAGATGATCTTTTTAATGTAAATGATATTGATCTCGTAAATAAGCACGTTTCTTCGTCAACACAATCTTCTATTGTATCAAGTCACGCAACAGATATGGCTACAATTGCTTCTGGATTAGGAAATAGTTCTGCCTTAGGGAAAGGAGTCGCCCCAAGAGCAAAATTGCAATCATCTGATTTTTTGAATATCTATCCTGATGAAATAACCACTTTAGAAGGTGCTGTCACTCAAAATCACTCTTACGGAACAGTAATTGAAAATTTTTACGGTTCGCTAGCTAATGCGTACGATGAACAATTGCACTTAAATCCTAATTTGACACATTGCTTTTCTTCTGGAAATTTAGGAGTCGAAGGTTATAAATCACTTACAGGTAATTTCAAGCAGTCCAAAAACAGCATTACAATAGGCTGCATTGATCAAAATGAAATAATTATGCCCTTTTCATCAAAAGGTCCAGCGTATGATGGCAGAATAAAACCTGAACTAGTAGCATTTAGCACACAAGGAACTTCAAATTCTACAGCTTTAGTTACAGGAATTATAACATTAATGAAACAACATTACAAAAATCTAAACAATACAGCTTTAACCAACTCACAAGTAAAAGCCATTTTAATCAATAGTGCAAAAGACTTAGGTAATATTGGTCCCGATTTTAAGTATGGTTATGGAAATATTAATGCAGATAAATGTCTCAAGACGATTACTGACAATAGAATTATATCTGATAATCTAGCATCTGGTCAAACGAATTCTCATAATATCACACTTCCGTCAAATGCAAAAAATTTAAAAATCACGCTGGTATGGAATGATTTACCAGCTCCTATTAACAGTAATATTAGTTTAGTGAATGATTTAGATTTAGAAGTTATATCGCCTGAAAATCACGTTTTTTTTCCATGGATTTTAAATCCTGACTCCCCAGAACAACAAGCAACAAAAGGAAAAGACAAGATTAATAATATTGAACAAATAACTGTAGAAAATCCTTCCTCTGGACTTTATACGATTTCAATTATTGGATCATACATTGCAAATGCATCTCAGGATTATAGTATTGTTTACGAATACGAACTAGAAAATCAATTTGAATGGAATTATCCTGTAAGCCATGATAATTTCCCATACGACGGTAAAACAATTTCGCCTTTCAAATGGAATTCTTCATTTTCCGAAAATCTTGGAAAATTGTCAATAACTTACGATAACGGGCAAAACTGGGAAATTCTCTCGAATAATGTAAATCTCAACAGTGGCCAATTTGCTTACACACCGTCAGAAAAGAAATTCTCAAAAGCAAAATTGAAAATGACCATCGATAACACTGATTATATTTCTGATGACTTTACAGTTTCTTATGATTTAGACATCACAACTGCCTTAGTTTGCGATGGCACAACTGAAATTAATTGGTATAAACCTTCGGATGTTACTGCGTTTAACATTTATCAGCTTGTCGGAGATCATTTAGAATTTAAAGAACAAATAACAAACGCTGATTACGTATACACCGATGGAAATATCTATACCGTTGTTCCTGTTTTTAACAATACTGAAGGAATAAAAAGTGAATCAACATTACAATATTCTGATAATTCAAATTGTTATTTTGAAACCGCTTTAGCTGAAGTTTTTGAGGAAAACAAAATAAAGGTTAGTACTAGTCTTTTCAGCTTGTACAATATCAGCAAAATCGAAATAATAAAAATGCTTACTACTTCCGAAGAAGTTATTGGTACAATAGACGACATCGATTCCAAAACACTTTCTTTTCTAGATACCACACCAATAAAAGGCACGAACAAATATAAAATAAACATCATTTTAAAAAACAACCATATAATAAGCTCCTTAGTTTTTGATACTAATTACTTAGCTGATGATTTGTTTTTTGTATACCCTACAATATTAACCAAAAATGAAGAATTAAATATTGAAACCCAAAAAGAGCACGAAGCAAAATTCTATCTGTATGATATGAATGGGCAAACTGTTTTTACTTCTCCATTGTTATTAAAAAACAGCAGCATCAGACTTAAAAATACTGCCACCGGAATTTATATCTATAAAATAGTTACAAATTCAGGTGAAGTACAAACTGGTAAAATTGCAGTATTATAACTTTATGAAATTACAACTGATTTATTGATTCTTTTTTGCTTGATAAATTGATAAAATGAACCTGCTATAAAAAGCAAAAGCAGAATTAAAAGCGTTTTACCAATTACAGGATCAGTAATATCCTTAGCTAAAGGATGACCAATAGGAATACGAGTAAAAGTTTCATTTACAGTAGGAACCAGAGACAAG